>NZ_JBMOUF010000002.1:0-686480 GCF_049319705.1 Janthinobacterium sp. Mn2066
CGGCTGTAGCTCAGCTGGATAGAGTACTTGGCTACGAACCAAGGGGTCGTGGGTTCAATTCCTGCCAGCCGCACCAGTATGATCATCAACACCGGATTCGCCGGGGATTGATGCAAGTTTCAAGCTTCATGCAGGTCGGTGAAGTGATGTGGAAGTTTTGCGGCTGTAGCTCAGCTGGATAGAGTACTTGGCTACGAACCAAGGGGTCGTGGGTTCAATTCCTGCCAGCCGCACCAGAATAAGAGGGATCAGATTGAAAAATCTGGTCCCTTTTTTCGTTTTTCCCTTCCTTGATTTAATCGTGCCGATATTGCCGGCGAAATGTGCGTGGCGTCACCCGTTTGGCCGCCAGGAACTGGCGGTTGAAATGGGCCAGGTTGCGATAACCGGCTTCCTGCGCGATCACGGCGATGCTCAATTCACTTTCGATCAATTGCTGGCAGGCGCGGCCGATGCGCAGCCGCGCCAGGTAGGCGCCCGGCGTGCAATGCGCATGGCGCTTGAACAGGCGGTGAAAAGCGCCCAGCGACAGCGCCGCCTGCTGCGCCAGGGTTGCCAGCGCGATCTCGTCGCGAAAATGCGCATGCATATGGTCCAGCACTTTTTCCATGCGTTGTTGCTGGCCGTCACCCTCGACAGGCGTTTGCGCCATCGAGGCCAGCGTCCGTGCGCGGCCGTCGCCGGCCAGCATCAGCAGCACCTCGAGCAGCAGCGGTAGCCGCTGCGGCACCGGCAAGGCTTGCAGCTGCAACAGCCGTTCGGCGCAGCGCGCGCTGGTGCCTGGCGAAAAATGCAGGGCAGGGCCGGCGCGCACGGCCAACTGCCGCAAGCCGTGCAGCTCGGGAAACGCGGCCGCCAGTTGCGTGATCCACTCGGGCGCAAACCATACCACCACCGCCAGCATCGGCTGCGTGTCCGTTATGCGCTCATGCGCCGACCAGGTGTGCGGCAAGTTCGGCCCCACCAGCACCAGGTCGCCAGGCTCGAAATCGCCCAGATGGTCGCCGATATAGCGCTGGCCGCGCGCATTGACCGTCAGGGTCAGCTCGAACTGTGGGTGGTAATGCCAGATGAAGGGAATCGTCTCCAGTTCGCGCCACAACAAGCCCCAGGAATGACCTGGCGGTATCGTGACTTGTTCGAATAGCGGTGTCATCGTGACGTTTTTCCGGTTGAGATGGTCAGGATCGTATCAGTATTGGCGACTTTGCGCGCATTTTGACTGCTATCGGCGCTGCACAATCTGTCTCACACACAACAAGGAGACAGCGATGCAAGACAGATATCAATATGGCGACCAGCGCCCCGGCAATCCGTCCGTGGCCTACACGGCGCAAACCCAGTTGCGCGAGCTGCAAAAACAGTTGCCGCTGCGCGTGCTGTCCGACAGCGATTTTGCGCATTGGCAAACCTATGGCTATGTGATCGTCAGTGACGCCGTCACGCCGGAACAGGTACGGCGCACCGCGGATTTTTTGTGGCAATTCCAGGGGCTGGACCCGCACGATCCCGCCAGCTGGAACCGTGCTCAATTGCGCGACCATGCGATGCAGGAGCTCAACGGTTCCGGCATGGTGGAGGCTTATCACAACCAGACACTGTGGGATAACCGCCAGACGCCCAGAGTCTACGACGCCTTTGTCGATATCTGGGACCGCGAAGATTTGTGGGTGACGATAGACCGCGCCAACCTGAATACGCCGAATCTGGGCAAGCGCAAGTTTGGCGGTTTCATCCACTGGGACGCGGACACGACCCTGGAGCCGCTGCCCGTCAACGTGCAGGGCGTGCTGGCCCTGTCCGACACGACGCCGGAAAGCGGCGGCTTTCAATGTTATCCGCAACTGTTCCAGCATTTTGCGACCTGGCGCGCGCAGGCGCCCCAGGACCGCAATCCATGGCAGCCCGACCTGGCGACGGTGCCGTACCCGATGGAATTCATTGCCATGAAAAAAGGCGAGTTATTGATCTTTAACAGCTTGCTGGCGCACGGCATCCGCCCGAATACCTCGACCGACCAGGTGCGGCTGGCGCAATATATTTCTTTTACCCCCGCCCAGCAAGAGCATCAAACCCTGCGCGACTGGCGCGTGCAAAGCTGGCGCGAGCGCAGCGCGCCGCAAGGGTATGCTTTTCCCGGAGACCCTCTGGAACAGGAAAAGCGCCTGTATTCGCAGGCGCAGCTGAGCGCGCTCGGTGAGAAAATATTGGGAATGCGTGATTGGTAACAGGCCTCATCGTTCAGTGATTGTAAGTGTTTGTAATGACCGTCAACGCTCGTGCCTGCCACCGCGTTTTTTGCTCAGTGACACGCAAAACACCGCGTCACACACAGACAGATACACCCACCACTAGACTTGAGGATTGCACCATGAAAAACGTTTTTGCCAAACTGAGCGCTACCCTGATCGCCGGCCTGTTCGCTTCCGCTGCATTCGCTCAAGCACCAGCCCCAGCCGCTTCCGCCACTACTCCAGCCGCTTCCGCACCCGTGGCCATGAAGGCCCAGGTCAAGCCAGGCAAGGAAGCCGTGAAAACGCAAGCCAAGGAAGCTACCCCGGCAGCGGGCGCCGAAGCCAAGGTTGCCAAGAAAAAAGCGCATAAAAGCGTGAAAAAAACCGAAGCCAAAGCGGCAGACAGCAAAGTCGCCAGCGCACCGGCAACGCCAGCGCCAGCAGCGAAATAAACGCCTGCTGTGCCCACAAAAAGACAGGTTCGCCTGTCTTTTTTTATGCCTGCCGCAGTCCCGCTTGGGCAAATCCTGTGACGGATAGACAATTCCCGGCAAATGCAGGATCATGGCCTGACTTGTCATCGATCAAGGAAACACATGAGCATGGGCACGAATATGATCACCTGCATCGAAGATTTGCGTGTATTGGCCCAACAACGGGTACCGCGCATGTTTTACGATTATGCCGATTCCGGTTCCTGGACGGAATCGACCTACCGTGCCAACAGCAGCGATTTCGCCAAAATCAAATTTCGCCAGCGGGTGGCCGTCAACCTGGAAAACCGCAGCCTGGCCTCGACCATGGTGGGCCAGCAGGTGGCCATGCCGGTGGCCCTGTCGCCCACGGGCTTGACGGGCATGCAGCATGCCGATGGCGAAATCCTGGCGGCCAGGGCGGCGGAACGCTTTGGCGTGCCGTTCACCTTGTCGACCATGAGCATCTGCTCGATCGAAGACGTGGCTGCGCACACGACCAAACCGTTCTGGTTCCAGCTGTATGTGATGAAGGACCGCGAATTCATCAACCGCCTGATCGACCGCGCCAGGGCGGCCAACTGCAGCGCGCTGGTGCTGACCCTGGACTTGCAGGTGCTGGGCCAGCGCCACAAGGATTTGCGCAATGGCTTGTCGGCGCCGCCCAGGCTGACGCTACCGAATATCCTCAACATGGCCACCAGGCCGCGCTGGGTGATGGGCATGCTGGCGACTAAACGGCGCGGTTTTGGCAATATCGTCGGCCACGCCACTTCGGTGTCGGACATGTCTTCGCTGTCGGCCTGGACCCAGCAGCAGTTCGACCTGAGCCTGTCCTGGGCAGACGTGGAATGGATCAAGCAGCGCTGGGGCGGCAAGCTCATCATCAAGGGCATCATGGACCCCGAAGACGCGCGCCTGGCCGTGGCCAGCGGCGCCGATGCGCTGATCGTTTCCAACCATGGCGGCCGCCAGCTCGATGGAGCGCCATCGTCAATCGAAGCGCTGCCCGCCATCGTCGATGCTGTCGGTACCCACATCGAAGTGCATATGGATGGCGGCATCCGCTCGGGCCAGGACGTGCTCAAGGCGGTGGCCCTGGGCGCCAGGGGCGTGTATATCGGCCGCCCATTCCTGTATGGCCTGGGCGCCATGGGCGAGGCGGGCGTCACGAAATGCCTGGACATCATCCGCAACGAACTCGACCTGACGATGGCCTTCTGCGGCTTGCGAGATTTACAGCAGGTGGACCAGAAGATTCTGCTGCCGGGGACGTTTTAAAAGCAGCCTCTGCAGCGCGTGTTGCGGCTGCAAACAAGTTGCAACACATTAACGAGTATGTAGCTAAAACATTGTTTATTCGCATGAAATTGGGCCTGCTTCCAACGTATTGTGGTCTTGTCCGTGACCGCCACCTGCGTTGGAGCCCGCATGAACAAGCTTTCCTTTCAGCAAAAATTATGGATACCGCTGTTGTGCAGCCTGCTGTGCATGTCCGGTATCTTCGTGTATGACGCCTACGAAGTGCGCAAGATACGCATCGAGGAACGCAGCGCTGACCTCAGCAATATCGCCGACCTGGGCTTGAGCACCATCAAACTGTTTGGCGACCAGGCCGCGGCGGGCAAGATCAGCAAGGAAGAAGCGCAAAAGCAGGCCACCGAGATCATCAAGAACATGCGTTTCGGCAAAGAGGGTTACCTGACGATCAGCAACTTCGACGGTTATGCCCTGATGAATCCGTTCAAGCCTGAAAACAATGGCAAGAACATGATCAATTTCCAGGATGCCAATGGCAGTTATATGTACCACGACATCGTGGCGGCCGGCATGAGCGAAGCCGGCGCCGGTTTTGTGCGTTATGTGTGGCCACGGCCGGGACAGAGCAACGCCGTGCCGAAGCTGAGCCGGGTGGCTGGCTACAAGCCGTGGCGCTGGAATGTGATGGTTGGCGTGTACATGGACGATATCGACGCGGCTTTCCAGTCGGCGCTGTGGAAATCGCTGGGTTTGCTGGCCATCCTGTGCGGGGCCTTGTCGGCCATCGTGCTGGCAATTAACCGCAACCTGCGCCATGCGCTGGGCGGCGAACCGGCGTACGCGGCGCAGGTCGCCGAAAAAATCGCGCAGAACGATTTGAGCGTCGTCGTCGTCGTCGTCGCCGGTGCCGATGACAAGGGCAGCGTGCTGTTCGCCATGAAAACCATGCAAGGCAACCTGGCCAGCACCATCGCGGAAATCCGCCAGAGCGCCGACACCATCGCCACCGCCTCGCGTGACATTGCCAGCGGCAATATGGATTTGTCGGCGCGCACGGAAATGCAAGCCAGTGCGCTGGAAGAAACGGCCGCCTCGATGGAAGAGCTGACCTCGACCGTCAGCAACAACGTGCAAAACGCCTTGCAGGCCAACCAGCTGGCCAGGGCCGCGTCCGACGTGGCGCAGCAGGGCGGCGCGGTGGTGGCCAGGGTTATCGCCACCATGCAGACCATCAACAATTCGGCGACCCGCATCGTCGATATCATCAGCGTCATCGACGGCATCGCCTTCCAGACCAATATCCTGGCCCTGAACGCGGCGGTGGAAGCGGCACAGGCCGGCGAGCAGGGGCACGGCTTTGCGGTGGTGGCGACCGAAGTGCGCAACCTGGCGCACCGCAGCGCGGCGGCCAAGGAAATCAAGGTGCTGATCGGCGATTCGGTCGACAGCATCAACGCCGGCAGCACCCTGGTGGCGCAGGCCGGCGCCACCATGGACCAGGTGGTGGCCAGCGTGTCGCGGGTCACCGACATCATGGCGGACATCACGGCCGCCTCGCAAGAGCAAAGCACCGGCATCAGCCACGTCAACCAGGCCATCACGGAAATGGATGGCGTTACCCAGCAGAACGCGGCGCTGGTGGAGCAGGCGGCCGCGGCGGCCGGCAGCCTGCAAGACCAGGCGGCCAACCTGGCGCAGCTGGTGTCGCGTTTTGCACTCGAGGACGTCGCACCGGTGCACGCCGTGACGCCACCGCGCCGTGCCCCGCTCACACCGGCGCGCGAGCTGGTGCTGTATTAATTGTCCGCGCGCACGATCACAAATCCTTCCTCGGTGGACGGCGGCACGAAATGGCGCGTGATGGCGTCGAACTGTTCCTCGCTGGTCTGGAAGGGATGCTTGCCATCGGCATTGCGCTGGCGCAAGCGCGCCTTGCAGACCTCATCGGGCACATCGAGAAAGTGCAGCACATGCGGCGCGCCGCTGTGTTCGGCCAGCTCGCGCATCCAGGCGCGGCTGGCCGGCGTGTTGGCCGGGAAATCAAGCACCACGGAGACGCCGGCTTGCAGCATCTTCAGGCACAGCGGCTGCATGGCCGAACGCAAGCGCGCTGCGTGGGCCACGTAATCGGCCAGGCTGCTGATCTGGCCCGGATACAGCTGGGCAAGTAAAGTATCTTCGCTGATGCGCACCGTGTGTGGCGCCGCAGCCAGGTTGCTGGTCAAGGTGGATTTGCCCGAGGCAATCTTGCCGCACACCAGGTGCAGGGTGGGCGTTGAAAATGGTTGCTTGGAAGTAGATGGCATGGTCGCTCGCTCAAGGTGGAAATCAAACCTGCGAGACGACTGCTGTAGCCAAGCCGCCCCGCAGGCGGCTTAGTGGGTCAATACTCTGCTAAGCCACCCGGTGTGTAATGGTGGCAATAATCGATGACAGCAGAGCGGATGTGGTGTGCATGGCCTAACGATGCCACGCGCTTTTCTGCTTGTCAATGCCCGGCTGGAACAGGCCGCTCAGCAGCATATCCTGGATGGCGCCCGAAAAGCCGCCATGGGTGGCGCGGCCCCAGAGCCGTGGCGCTGGCGCACAGCAGGCGCCCCAGCACCCACGATGCCATCGTGCCTTACGCTGCGGCGGGCTGGCTGCTGGCCCGGTTGCGTCCGCTGTTTTTCGATTGGTATAAACAGGCATCTGCCTGGCGTATCAGATCGGCGTTGCCGGCGCCAGCTTGCTGATCCGGATAGACCGTGGCAACGCCGAGGCTCAGCGTCACGACATCGATGGCGCTCGCTGCGTGCGGTATCTGCAGCGCCACCACGGCGGCCCGTATCGTTTCGGCGACTTCCAGTGCGCCTGCCGTATCGGTATTGGGCATGATCACGGCAAACTCTTCGCCGCCGTAACGCGCCGCCAGGTCGCCGGGGCGGCCCACGCAGCGCGATACGGCGCCCGCGACTGCCTGCAGGCAGCCATCGCCGGCCACGTGGCCATAACTGTCGTTAAACTTTTTAAAGAAATCGACATCCATCATGATCAGCGAAACCGGGTGGGCATGGCGCTGGGCGCGCTTTAATTCCTGTGTCAGCGTGTCATCGAAGCAGCGGCGGTTGGCCAGCCCCGTCAAGCCATCCCTGGAAGCCTGCGACGCCAGGTCGGCATTGAGCTTTTGCAGTTCGCTACTGGCCACGCGCAATGCCGCTTCGATCTGATCGCGCAAGGCAATCTGCGCCATCAGTTTGCGGAATAAATAAATCAGTGCGGCGCCGGCAATCAGCGAACCGAGCACGATTTGCGTACTCAGGCGTTGCCACTCGGAGAAAATATCTTGTTTGGATAGTCCCGCAGCAACGATGACGGGGAAGCGCTCCAGGTGGCGGTAGCTGTACAGCCGTTCAACCCTGTCCACTTTGGCCGTCATGACGGCGGTGCCTGCCGGTCCCATCTTGCGGTAGGCCTGCAAGATGGGACCATCGGCAATATCCATGCCGATCACTTCGGCCTGGAATGGCTGCCTGTAGATCAGTGTGCCATTATCGAGGGCCAGGAAGGCGGTGCCGGCATGGCCCAGGTTCAGGCTGTTATATGCGCGCTCGAAGGAATCGAGTCCCAGCGTGACCAGCACGACACCGGCAAAAGCACCATCGCTCGATTCGACCCGGCGCGACACCGGCAGTATCCATCGCCCGCTGGTTTTGCTTTGCACCGGCAGGCCGATATGGCTGCCCAGCTGCATATGTGCTTTATGGAAAGCAAAGTAATCGCGGTCCGCATTATTGCCGTCTTGCTGGCCGGGGATAGAGCTGGCCAGCCAGTCGCCGTGTTGATCGAAAATAAAGAGGCCTTCGATTTCGCTGATGTTATGGGATAGCTGCTGCAGGTGGGACTGCAGCCGCTCGCCGGTGGCGTCATTGTTTCCTGTATGGCGGATTTGTTCGGCGACATCTTCCAGCATCACATCGGCCAGTTCCAGTTCCATATACGCCTGGGCAGCCAGGGTGCGCGCCATGCTGTCAGTCGTCGCTTGCGCCTCCCGCAAACGCGCCTCGTGCGAGGACCAGACGATCCAGGCCGTCAAGCCGATCAGCATGGCGCACATGCAGAAAAAAGCCATGCTGGCCCAGGCAATCACGGGCCGCTTTTTATTGATCAGAGGCTTGAACGGTTGTATTGCAATATTGCTGTCTGCTTCGGTCATAAAAATTGAAATGCGTTGGAAAAGTAATTGAGATGGGGAAATCTTGCCATCCCATTATAGTTGCATGAAATAATAAGAATCGCCGATTTGATACAAAGGAATGACATGGCTTATTCGAAAACGATGACCACCGCCCGCCTGACCCTGCGCAAGACGCAGCCCTCCGATGCCGCCGCCTTGTTTGCGATGCATGCCGACCCTGAAGTCATGCGCTATTTCAGCGAACCACCCTGGACCGAGCGCGAACGCGCCATCGCCAAGATCGCCGAAGATGCGGCCGCGTTTGAGAAGGAAGAGTATTTTCGCTTCGCCATCGAACTGGCAGAAACCGGCGAATACCTGGGTAGCTGCACCCTGTTTGCGCTGCATCAGCAAAACCGCCGCGCCGAGATTGGCTACGTGCTGGGTCGTCAGCACTGGGGCAAAGGCTATATGCAGGAGGCGCTGGATGCGCTGCTGGAATACGCTTTTATCGAACGGGACTTGAACCGCCTGGAAGCGGACATCGACCCGCTGAACAAGGGGTCGGCCAGCGCCCTGGAACGCCAGGGGTTCAAGCAGGAAGGTTTCTTGCCCGAACGCTGGATCGTCGGCGGCCACGTCAGCGACTCTGCCCTGTACGGCTTGCTGCGGCGCGAGTGGCAGGCGCGGCGTCTTCCGCAGGCATAAGCCGGTTGGTTTGCGGTGCGCGCTTGCGTACCGCTCAAATCAGGCGTAGTTTTCTTCTCAAGGTATTCGCAGCAAGCCCTCCATCCGCGCGACATGTCCGCGCCTGCCGACCCTTCCTTGTGCCAGGGGATGCCTACAGCCAGGGCATCACCGGAATAGCTGAACCCGGCACGATTCTCACCACAGTGATTGCAAGAACCAGGGCTCCCGCAAGGCGGGCCAGACGCTGCGCTGCGCGGGGCACTTTGCGGCTAAACAGATGAACGGGAGTACACATCATGGCTGAACACGACACTTTTGCGGATTACGCGGCGAAAAATGAAAAATGGCGTAACGCGCTCAATATTCCTGCCTATGTTCAATATTCGGACCAGGTCGATATTGCCTGGCAAGTGATCGAGGATCTGAGCCTGGAAGATCCCGATAAATATGAGCAATTCCGCGCCGACGCGCTTGCGGCCGGTGCGACGCAAGAGGAAGACGAGCGCGACAGCAGCCCGCCCTTGTCGCAGGCCGAGCGCATCCGGCAAGAATTGGCCGGCATCGCGCCCGGCACCTATCTGATGTTGCACGGCCACTATGGCAACGCCATCAATGCGACCATCGAGCAGGGCAAGCTGGTCGGCATCGATGACAAGGCGGGCACGGTGAAGCTGCATAGCACCGTCTATAACAAGGACTTGACGGTGCGTATCGACCAGATCACTTACATCGACGCCAGCCGTTCAGGCTCGGGCGCGCTCGGTGCGGTGCAGCAGGCGGACTTGCGCCGGGTCGGCAACGACTGGTACCGGGGCAACCAGAAATTATAGGCGGCGTTCAGCCCACGACATTCGTCGGCGCGCCCTGTGCAAACGCTTCCACGTTGGCGATCAGCTGGTCGGCCAGCTTTTGCATGGCCTCGCCGCTGGCCCAGGCCGTGTGCGGGGTGAGGATAAAGTTGGGCAGGCGCAAGTTCAGCAGCACGTTGTCCGGTGGCGGCGGTTCCTGGCTCAATACATCGAAGCCGGCGCCGGCGATCACGCCGGTCGTCAGGGCATGGGCCAGCGCAGCTTCGTCGACCAGGCCGCCGCGCGCCGTGTTGATCAAGAGGGCGGTCGGCTTCATGCTGGCCAGTTCAGGCGCGCCGATGATATTGCGCGTCTTGTCGGTCAAGGGCAGGTGCAGGCTGAGAATATCGGAGGTGGCCAGCAATTCCTCTTTCGACACTTCCAGCACATCGGCCTCGTTGATCGGCGAACGATTGTGTACGGCAACTTCCATGCCGAAAGCGCGCGCCAGGTGGGCCACGGCCTTGCCCAGCGCGCCGTAGCCCAGCAAGCCCAGGCGGCTGCCGGCCAGGTCGCGGATCGGGTGGCCGAACAGGCAGAAGCGTTCGGACGCTTGCCACAGCCCCGCTTCCACGTCGGCCCGGTAGGCGATCAGCTGGCGGCGCAGGGCCAGCATCAGCGCCAGCGTGTGCTCGGGCACGGTGGCGCGCGCGTAGTCGCGGATATTGGCGACGATAATGCCGCGTTCGCGGCAGGCGGCCAGGTCGATGATATCCGTGCCGGTGGCGGCCACGGCGATCATCTTCAACTGGGGCAGTTGCGCCAGTTCGGCTGCGCGCAGCGGCACTTTATTGGTGATGGCGATGGTAGCGTCTTTCAAGCGTTCCACCGTCTGTTCGCTGCCCTTGGTGTGTGGGTATTCTTGCCACGTATGGGCAAACGCCGGTGCGCGAACGGTGGCGATCAGGCTGTCGCGGTCGAGAAAGACGATATGGTGGGGCGATGCTGTGCTCATGGTTGTGCCTCTGTCGGGTTGATGTGCGCATGCTTGTTCTTGAGCTGCGTGGCCGGGTGGGTGGAAAACATGTCGGCGACCCATTCGACGAACACGCGCACCTTGGCGGACAGGTGGCGGTTCGGTGGATAGATCACGTGGATGGGCAGCGGGTCCGAATGCCAGTCTTCCAGCAATTCGATCATTTTGCCCTGCTGTTTCAGGGGTTCCAGCATGAAGTGGGTCATCTGGATGACCCCCAGCCCTGCCAGCCCGGCCGCCGTGTAGGCGTTCGAATCGTTCAGGGCGATATGGCAATTCATGGCGATCTGTATGCGTTCGCCGTCGCGCGTAAAATCCCATTCGAAGGTCTTGCCCGTCTTGGCCGAGAAAAAATTCACGCCGTGGTGGGCCGTCAAATCATTCGGGTGCGTCGGCGTGCCATGCTGCGCCAGGTAGGCGGGCGAGGCGCACGTCATGAAATGCAGCTGGCCGACGCGTCGGGCGATCAGGTTCAAGTCGCCCAACTCACCGCCGCGCACGGCGCAATCGACGCCTTCCTCGATCAAGTCCACCGGGCGGTCGCTGCAACCGAGTTCGAGCACGATGTCGGGGTAGCGCGCAAAAAAGTCAGGCAGGGCAGGGATCAGCAATTCGCTGGCCAGCGCCGTGGGTGCATCCACGCGCAGGCGTCCGCTGGGACTCAGCCGGGTGCGCGACAGCGACTCCTCTGCTTCGCGCACGTCCGACAGGATGCGCACGCAGCGCTCGTAGTAGGCGGCGCCGTCCGAGGTGATGCTGACGTGGCGCGTGGTGCGGTTCAGCAGTTTCACGGACAAGCTCGTTTCCAGCGACTGGATCAGGGTCGAGACGGTGGCCTTGGGTAACTGCATGTTTTCGGCAGCGCGCGTAAAGCCGCCCGCATCGACTACCTGTATGAATACTTCCATTGCCTGCAGTTTATTCATCTTCTTCCTTATTGTTCGAGATTCTGAACAATCAATTCGTCATTGCACTCTTTATCAGATTGTAGAACAAGTCTATAGTTGTTGTACTGCAGCATAAAGAAGTGTCTGCAGATAGTCATCAGGAGAAAGATCATGGGTCATCGGAATGGAAGCTTTGCAGTGTTCGCGTTAGTGTTGAGCGCGCTTGCCTTGTCCGCGATGGTATATACGGACGCGTATTCGCAGGCGGCGCAATCCGAAGCCAGCGGCTATAACGCCCTGACCCATGAAGTCGGCCGCGCCGCGCTGCTGTGCCTGAATGATACCGTGGTCGATGCTGCAGTGCAGCCGGTGGTGGCGCAATGAGCCAGGCCAGTGCACTGGTCGCCGAATTGGCGCCTGGACAGGCGTTGAAGATACGCGATATACAAGTGCAGGGCGCGCAAGAGCCGCTCGCTGCGCGGCTCTACACGGCCGGCGTGCCGGGCGCCAAACAACCGAGCCTGATCGTGTTTTTCCACGGCGGCGGCTTTGTCGATGGCGACCTGGACGATTCGGACGACTTCCTGCGTTGCCTGGTGCTGAGCAACCCCGATCACGTGGTGCTGGCATCGAACTACACCCTGGCCAAGGTGCGCCCATTTCCCGCCGCCGTCGAAGACGCGCATGCGGTGCTGCTATGGGCGAAAAAGAACAAGGCCAAGCTGGGCTGGACGGGCAAGCAGATGGTGGTGTCCGGGATTGAAGCGGGCGCCAACCTGGCTGCCGTGTGCGCCATGATGTCGCGCGACCGTGGCGGTCCGCCGCTGGCTGGCCAGGTCTTGATCATGCCGATGCTGGACCCCGGCCTGTCGTCGTGCTCGATGCGCGCCTTGCCGGCGTGCCCGGAGCTGGTGGAAGTGGCCGATAAATGCGCCGCCGCCTACCGTGGCTATTTGCCGAACGCCGCTGACCGCGCCCATCCGTACGCGTCGCCGCTGCAGTCGAGCCGGCTGAAGAATTTGCCGCCAGCGCTCATCCTGTCCAGCGAAGATGACCCATTACGCGATGAGGCTGAACAATACGGCAGCAAGCTGATCGCTTGCGGCATCAAGACGACCGTGCGGCGCATGCCTGCCGCGCCCCTCAATGAAGCGGGCGCCCGCAATGAATGCGCGTGCAGAGTGCACGTATTGGGTGAAATTGCCAGTTTTGTGACGGGATTGGGACAAGAACCCGAGTCATGACGCCGATCTTCACGGCACCACAAAAAAATTACACTAAGTAGTTTACTTTTTGAGTTTTGGTTGTTACACTATGTAGTGTAGTTCTTGGTGTAACTCCCTTTCTGCCTGCGTTGTGCACTCGCACAGCCAGCTTCGTCGTCCCCGTCTGCTTTTAAGCCGCAGGCGGCCTGTTTACCTTTGATCGAGCGCCGTCGGGCGCCATGCAGCAACAGTACCTTTTTTAGCTGGGTTGCTTCCTGCCGCCCATACCATTAGAAATTTTCATAAGACAGGGAAATAAAATGAAAAACGTTCAACAATTTTCGACGCTGCTCAAGCCCCTGGCCGCATCGCTCGCGCTGGCCGGACTGGTTGCCGTGAGCCTGGCTGGCTGCGATTCGGCAAATAGCAAGGTGCCCGACGCGCCCGCAGCCGGCGGTCCGCCGGTCTCCACTGCTGCCGTGGTGGAAAAGCAGATTACGGAAACCCAGGAATTCTCGGGCCGCCTGGAAGCGATCGACCGCGTGGAAATCCGCTCGCGCGTCAACGGCTTCATCACGTCCGTGAACTTCAAGCCAGGCAGCGAAGTGAAAAAAGGAGATGTGCTGTTCGTCATCGACCCGCGTCCCTACCAGGCGGAAGTGGAACGCACCGAAGGCGCTGCCGCCTCGGCCCGCGCCAAGGCCGGCCTGGCCAAGCTGGAGTTGACGCGCTCTGAAAAGCTGCTGGCTGAAAAAGCCATCGCCCAGCGCGAATACGATGAAAAAGCGGCCGATATGAAAGGGCTGGAAGCCGATGCCCGCGCGGCGCAAGCCTCGTATGACGCGGCCAAGCTGAATCTGTCCTATACCCGCGTCGAGTCGCCTATCAGCGGCCGCGTCAGCAAGGCTGAAATCACCGTCGGCAACCTGATCGATGCTTCCGCCATTCTGACCTCCGTGGTGTCGACCGACCGCATCTACGCCAGCTTCGATGGCGATGAAGACACCTATCTGCGCGTGGCTGGCACGGCGCAAAAAGGTACGCCCGTCACCGTGAAAATCGGCCTGGCCAATGAAACGGGTTTCCCGCATGAAGGCAAGCTCGAATTCGTCGACAACCGGCTCGATCCGGCGACCGGCAGCGTGCGCATGCGCGCCACCTTCGCCAATACCGACCGCGAACTGGTGCCTGGCCTGTTTGCACGCGTCCAGCTCGATGGCGGCAACGGTCCGAAGGCGCAAAGCACGGCACTGCTGATCAGCGACCGCGCCGTGGGCACCGACCAAAGCCGCAAATTCGTCTACGTGATCGGCGCCGACAACAAGGCCGAATACCGCGCCGTCAAGCTGGGCCCTGCGGCCGATGGCTTGCGCGTGGTGCGCGATGGCTTGAAGGCAGGCGAAAAAATCGTCGTGAACGGCTTGCAGCGCGTGCGCCCTGGCGCAGCGGTGACGCCGCAACTGGTGGCGATGGACTTTGATCCGACCGCACCGGCTGCACCCGCGAAACCTGCAGCAAAAGACGCCAAGATCGCCGCAAAAGCGGCATCGACTACCAAGGAATAAAACATGAATTTTTCACGCTTTTTCATCGACAAGCCGATTTTTGCGGCGGTCTTGTCGATCATCATATTCGTAGCGGGGCTATTGTCGATTTTCGGCCTGCCCATCTCCGAATACCCTGACGTCGTGCCGCCGTCGGTGGTGGTGCGCGCGCAGTATCCGGGCGCGAACCCGAAAGTGATCGCCGAGACGGTGGCAGCACCGCTCGAAGAGCAGATCAACGGTGTTGAAAACATGTTGTACATGTCTTCGCAAAACACCTCCGACGGCGCGATGATGCTGACCGTGACCTTCAAGATCGGCACCAACGTCGAGCAGGCTGAAACGCAGGTGCAGAACCGCGTGCAGCGCGCCTTGCCGCGCCTGCCGGAAGAAGTGCGCCAGATCGGCGTGACGACCGTCAAGTCGTCGCCCAACCTGACCATGGTGGTGCATCTGGTCTCGCCGAACAAGCGCTATGACGATATGTATCTGCGTAACTACGCCGTGCTGAACGTCAAGGACCAGCTGGCCCGCCTGCCTGGCATGGGTGATATCCAGATCTTCGGCGCCGGCGACTACGCCATGCGCATCTGGCTCGATCCGCAAAAAGTCGCTGCCCGCAACATGACCGCCAATGACGTCGTCGACGCCATCCGCGAGCAGAACGTGCAGGTCGCCGCCGGTGTGATCGGCGCGTCGCCAGCGAAAAACGCGGACTTCCAGCTGACCGTCAACACCCAGGGCCGTCTGCAAACGCCAGAGCAGTTTGGCGACATCATCGTGCGCACCAACGCCGATGGCGCCGTCACGCACCTGCGCGACGTGGCGCGGGTGGAAATGGGCGCCAACAGCTACTCGCTGCGTTCGCTGCTGAACAATAATCCAGCCGTCGGCATGGGTATTTTCGAAGCCCCGAACGCCAACGCGCTGCAATTGTCCAGCGATGTGCGCGCCAAGATGGACGAACTGAAAAAAGACTTCCCGCAAGGCGTGGAATACCGCATCGAGTACGACCCGACCCAGTTCGTGCGTTCCTCGATCGAAGCCGTCATCCACACCCTGCTCGAAGCGATCGCGCTGGTGGTACTGGTGGTGATCATCTTCCTGCAAACCTGGCGCGCATCGATCATTCCGCTGCTGGCCGTACCGGTTTCCATCGTCGGCACGTTTGCCGTGATGCTGGGCTTTGGCTTCTCGATCAACACCCTGTCGCTGTTCGGCCTGGTGCTGGCGATCGGTATCGTGGTCGATGACGCCATCGTGGTGGTGGAAAACGTCGAGCGTAATATCGAAGAAGGCCTGTCGCCGCGCGACGCGACCATCCAGGCCATGAAAGAGGTGAGCGGTCCGATTATCGCTATCGCCCTGGTGCTGTGCGCCGTGTTCGTGCCGATCGCGTTTGTTCCCGGCCTGTCGGGCGAGTTCTATCGCCAGTTTGCGCTAACCATCGCGATTTCGACCGTGATCTCCGCATTCAGCTCGCTGACCCTGGCGCCAGCCCTCTCGGCCGCGCTGCTGAAACCGCACGATGCACCGAAAGATGCGCTGACCCGCGTGATGGACAAACTGTTCGGCCGCTTCTTCGCCTGGTTCAACCGTTTCTTCGGCCGTGCTTCGCACCGCTACGAAGCGGGCGTCAAAGGCGTGTTGGGCCGCAAGAGCGCGTCGCTGGGCGTGTACGCGCTGCTGGTGGTTGCCGCCATCTTCACCTTCAAGGCAGTGCCGGCCGGTTTCGTGCCTGGCCAGGACAAGCAGTATCTGGTCGGTTTCGCGCAATTGCCTGACGCCGCCTCGCTGGACCGCACGGAAGATGTGGTGCGCCGCATGTCCGACGTGATCAAGTCGGTGCCTGGCGTCGAATCGACGATTGCCTTCCCTGGCCTGTCGATCAACGACTTCACCAATGCGCCTAACTCGGGCATCGTGTTTGCGACCCTGAAACCGTTTGACCAGCGCACCACCAAGGAATTGTCGGGCGGCGCCATCGCGGCCGAGATCAACAAGCGCCTGGGCGGTATCCAGGACGCCTTCATCATGGTCTTCCCGCCACCGCCGGTCAACGGCCTGGGTACCATCGGCGGCTTCAAGATGATGATCGAAGACCGTGGCAACCTCGGTTACGACGCGCTGTACAACGCCACGCAGGCACTGGCCGCCAAGGCGTATCAGACGCCGGAACTGGCGGGCGTGTTCTCGGGCTACCAGATCAACGTGCCACAGCTGTTTGCCGATGTCGACCGCGTGAAAGCCAAGCAGATGGGCGTGCAGCTGCAAACGATTTACCAGACCTTGCAGATCAACCTCGGTTCGCTGTACGTGAATGACTTCAACCAGTTTGGCCGTACCTACCAGGTCCGCGTGCAAGCCGATGCGTCCTTCCGTTCGCATGCGCAGGATATCGCGCAGCTGAAGGTACGCAGCGACAAGGGCGAGATGATCCCGCTGTCCTCCCTGATGCGCGTCAAGGATACCTATGGTCCGGACCGCGTACAGCGCTACAACGCCTACGCCGCAGCCGACTTCAACGGTGGCGCCGCGGCGGGTGTATCGAGTGGCCAGGCGCAAGCCGCGCTGGAACGCATCGCCAAGGAAGTGCTGCCGCAAGGGATTTCGTTTGAATGGACCGAGCTGACCTATCAGGACATCCTGTCCGGTAACACGATGATCTATGTGTTCCCGCTGTGCGTGCTGCTGGTCTTCCTGGTGCTGGCCGCCCAGTACGAAAGCTGGACCCTGCCGCTGGCCGTGATCCTGATCGTGCCGATGTCGATTCTGTGCGCGCTGCTCGGCGTCAAGCTGACCGGTGGCGACAACAACGTGTTTACGCAGATCGCCCTGTTCGTGCTGGTGGGCCTGGCGTCGAAGAATGCGATTCTGATCGTGGAGTTTGCGCGTGAACTGGAAGACCATGGCCGCAGCATCGTGCAAGCGGCGCTGGAAGCTTGCCGCCTGCGCCTGCGTCCGATCCTGATGACGTCGATCGCCTTCATCATGGGCGTGGTGCCTCTGGTGTTCTCGCACGGCGCCGGTTCGGAAATGCGTCATGCGATGGGTGTGGCGGTGTTTGCCGGCATGCTGGGCGTGACCTTCTTCGGCCTGTTCCTGACGCCTGTGTTCTATGTATTGCTGCGCACCCTGGCGCAGCGTTTTGAGAAAAAGCCGGTGGTGACGGTTGCCAAGCATCCTGTAGCGCCTGTGCTGGATCTGGAAGGAGATGTATCTTGAAAAACAATATCATGACACGCATGGCTACACCAGCTTTGCGCACGACCCTGACGGCCATGGCCGCAGCCGTGCTGCTGGCGGCGTGCGCGGCGCCTGAATTCAAGCAGCCGCAGATCGATACGCCGGCCGCGTTCAAGGAAGATCAAACGCCGCCTGCCGTGCAGACGGCAGCCGATGGCACGCGCTGGAAGCAGGGCGTGCCGGCCGAGCGCCAGGCGCGTGGCGAATGGTGGCTGGCTTTCAATGATCCAGCCTTGACCGAGTTGATCGGCGAAGCGACCAAGGCCAACGCCAACCTGGCCGTGGCCGCCGCCAGGGTCAAGCAGGCGAGGGCGATTGCCGGTATCGCCGAAGCGGACCGCATCCCGCAAGTGGGCGTGAACGTGGGCGCGCAGCGCAACCGCGCTTCCGCACTGTCGCTGTCGCTGCCGGAAGGCACCCCGGTCGCGCCGGGCAATGTGTACCAGGCCAACCTGACGGCCAGCTACGAAGTCGACCTGTTCGGCCGCGTATCGTCCAACGTCAGTGCAGCGCGCAGCGATGCGCTGGCGGTGGAAGCGACTTACCGCTCGGTGCTGCTGTCCTTGCAGGCAGACGTGGCGCAGACCTACTTCATGCTGCGTGAAACGGATGCCGAACTGGCGACCCTGGAACAGACGGTGCGCCTGCGCGAGGAAAGCGTGCATGTGAACCAGCGCCGCTACGACCTGGGCGACATCGGCGAGTTCGACCTGGCCCGTGCCCGCACCGAGTTGTCGACGGCGCGCGCCGAAGCCATCGGCTTGCAGCGTCAGCGCACCACCAACGAGCATGCGCTGGCCGTCTTGCTGGGCAAACCGGCCGCCAGTTTCACGGCGTCCGTCAACCCGCTGCAAGACAGCGCTTTCCTGCCCGTGATCCCGGCTGGCTTGCCATCGTCGCTGCTGGAGCGCCGTCCCGACATCGCGTCGGCACAGCGCACCATGGAAGCGTCGAATGCACGCATCGGCGTGGCGAAATCGGCCATGTTCCCGGCCCTGACCCTGAATGCACAGGCTGGCGGCACGGGCGACACTGTCGCGGATATCTTCAAGTGGAGCAGCCGCTCCTGGCTGCTGGGCGCCCTGATGTCGATGCCGGTCATCGACGGCGGCCGCAACAAGGCCGCTGTCACGCGCAGCGAAGCGCAGCTGGAAGAATCGGTGGCGACCTATCGCCAGAGCGTGCTGGTGGCGTTCGCCGAGGTGGAAGACAACCTGGCCGGCCTGCGCATCTTGTCGGGCCAGACGCAGCAGATCGATGAAGCCGTCGTATCGGCCCGTCGTTCTGCCGACCTGGCGCAGAAGCTGTACGCGGCCGGCCGTTCCAGCTACCTGGACCTGCTTGACGCACAGCGCAACCTGGCGACCATCGAGCGCAACGCCGTGCAATTGCGTGGCAACCGCGCCGTCACCACCGTGGCGCTGATCCGCGCCCTGGGCGGTGGCTGGGGCGAGCCTGAGCAGCAAGTCGCGGCCAACTGATCCCGGCAGCGCGGGCTGGATCACCCCGGCCCGCGCCTTGGGAATTGATGAAGCAATACTGAATACGGTGTATGCGCAGTTGGCGCTGCGCCGTATTTTTTTTTGACGACTTGTTTTTAATGCAGCAAAAATAACTGAATCCGATCCCTGCATGACGGCGTAAATGACTGTGCAATCACGCACAGGCTTGTTTAGCCAGCCTTCAGACAGTCACCAGGAGATCACCATGCGCACCTTTATTCCCGCAGTCTTGTTCGCCACTTCCATGCTGGCCACCGGCGCCAGTTTCGCTGCCGAGATGAGCACCATGGTCGGCGGTCAAAGCATGTACCCCAGCAAGGACATCGTCGATAACGCCGTCAATTCGGCCGATCACACCACCCTGGTCGCTGCCGTCAAGGCGGCAGGCCTGGTCGATACCCTGAAAGGCAAGGGCCCGTTCACGGTCTTCGCGCCCACCAATGCGGCGTTTGGCAAGCTGCCGGCCGGCACCGTGGAGACCCTGGTCAAGCCGGAAAACAAGGCTACCTTGACCAAAATCCTCACCTACCACGTGGTTCCCGGCAAATACGACTTCAAGGCCCTGGCCCATGAAATCAAGATGCATGACGGTAAAGCGACCCTGGCCACGGCCAGCGGCGGCAAGCTGACGTTCGCCATGAACGGCATGCACAACATCGTGGTGATGGATGAAAGCGGCAATAGCGCCAATATCAGCACCTATGACGTGTACCAGTCGAATGGCGTGATCAATGTGATCGATACCGTACTGATGCCGAAGTAAGTAGAAACAAGCGGGCGAAAAAAAAGACAGGGCGCGCCCTGTCTTTTTGAGTGCTGCAGCCTGATTACTTGGCTGGCGTTGCTGGCGTTGCTGGCGCTGCCTGTGCTGCCGGAGCGGCTGCATCTGCTGGCGTGGCTTTCTTCGCTTTCTTTGCCTTGTGATGCTTGGTGTGCGCAGCCTTGGCGGCCGGTGCCGGGGTTTCAGCCTTGGCGGCTGGCGCTGCTGCGGTGGCCGATGCTGCTGGTGCCGCTGGCGCTGCGGCTGGCGTTTGCGCGAAAGCGGCGGTGGCGAACAGGGTAGCGATCAAGCTGGCGATGATTTTCTTCATGGTGAGGCCTCTATGTCTAAGCGAATGGTGAACAATCAGGTGATGCCGATAAATCGTGCGTCAATTACTTGGCTGCTGCTGGCGCTGGTGCAGCAGCGGCGCTTGCCGGTGTCGTGCCTTCAGCTTTTTTTTCAGCCGATTTCTCAGCTGCCTTGGCTTTGGCTTTTTTCGCTGTGTGGTGTGCTTTCACCTTAGCTTCAGGCTTGGCCGCTTCGGTTTTGGCCGGTACCGAGGCTGCTGGCGTTGCTGCCGCAGGCGCTGCAGGCGTTTGAGCAAAAGCAGCGGTAGCGAACAGGCCGGCGATCAGGGTTCCAATTACTTTTTTCATGGTGCAGTCCTCAGTGGTGGTTTGTCTGGTGTGTCTGTTGGTGCCGGCACGTTTGCCGTGTCACTGAGCAGAAAACGCGTCCCGCCGAGGCTGCGTTGACGGCGATTACAAACGCTTACATCTACGTGTTTTTTTCCTGGCCTAGCGGGATTTGTCTGCCTGCAGCAGCGCCTTCAGAATCGCTTCCGAGCGCCGCTGGCCATAGCCCTTGCCATACGCGCTGGACGCCACGCTGATCACCATGCGGCGCGCTGGAATCACATAGATCTTGTTGCCACCATTACCGGAAGCGAAAAAGACGGGGATCTTTTCACCGGCGATCTCCTGCGTCTTCGCATACCAGAAATAGCCATAATGATCGGCATACGGGTCTGCCGTGCCGGTGGCCACGCGGGGCGCCAGCGCCGCCTTGATCCAGCTGGCCTCGATGATCCTCCGGCCGTCGAATACCCCCTGATCGAGCACCATCTGGCCGATCTTGGCCGTGTCGCGCGCGCGCAGGGACAGGTTGCCCTGGCCTTTGGCGTGGCCGGCGGCATCGCGGCCCCAGCTCCACCGCGTGATGCCCAGCGGCGCAAACAGGTTTTTGGCCGCAAAGGTTTCCAGGTCTGTGCCGCTGGCGCTTTCCACCACGCGCCCGGCGATATAGGCGGTCAGCGAGTTATAGCGGTAGATGCTGCCGGGCGTGGCGTTCGATGGCACGCCGCGCACGAAAGCGGTGGGGTCGGGCGCGTCATCTAGCTTGTCTTCATTGCCGGGCGAATCAGCGTCTTCGTCAAACGCGGCCAGGCCGGAGCGCATCGTCAGCACGTCGTCCAGCACCACCTTGCCGGCCGGGCTGCTGGCCACTTCAGGCCAGTATTGACCCACGGTGCCCGTGATCTGCAACTGGCCGCGCGCTACGGCGGCCCCCGCCAGCAGGGCCGTGATGCTTTTGCCCGCCGAGCGGATATCGTGCAGGGTGTCGGTTGTCTCGCCGTTGTAATAGCGTTCGGCGACTACGGCGCCGTCACGCAGCACCACCACGGCGCGCAAGTCGCCGTGCGGGTCGCTGTCGTAGGTTTGCAGGACGGTGGAGAGGAGGGCGTTCGCTTGCGTTTGTGCCAGTGCGGTGCAGGAGACGAACAGCGGCAATAACAGCAGGGCAGGAACAAGGCGTGGCATGGGTGGCTATCCATCATGATCATCGGATGGAGAGTGTCGCCCAAATGCCCCGCCTTGTCGCTAACTAAATCGCCGCTTGCCTGAAGTTTGCATGAAGCGCGCACGGCGCTTGCGCACCCAGATGATCAGGCCCGTGGCGCTCAGCATCGCCACCACCAGGCCCATGATGGAAATGAATATGCGTCCCGCCAGCCCGATGATGCGGCCTGAGTGCAGGGGGAACTGCGCCTGCAGGAAGATATCGCCGGCGCTGCCCGTGCCGGGGATCACGCCGCCGGCGGGGCTGCCGTCGCTGCTGTCGAAATACAGCCACGCATTACCCAAGCCGCCATCGCCGTGGTCATTGTCCGCATTGAAGAAGCCCACGCCATACAGGCCGTAGGCGGATGAATAAAACACGCCGCCGGCCGGCAGCAGCCAGCCCCGCTTGGCCGCTTCCGTTTTTGCCAGGACCACCACCTGTTCGCGCGTGATGCGCGGTTCGCTTTGCTGCGCGGGCGTGCGCGGCGTGCGGCTGTCGAAGGCGTTCGGGCTGAGGGTGGAAAACTTCGCTACCAGCGGGCGCATCACCTGGGTTTGCAGATTCATCGACACCGACGTCAGCGCCAGTATCAGCAACAGCAGCCAGACCCACACGCCGCCCGAGCGGTGCAGGTCGAAGTTCAGCTTATGGCTGCCCTGGCGCCAGCGGAAGGCCAGCGACTTGCGCCAGCTGCGCCAGTTCGGGAAGGACAGGTAGAGCGCGATAAAGCAATCGAGAAACCACACCATGCCGATGATACCCATGAACCACAGGCCCAGTTCTATGCCCCAGCCATCGGGGATATGCATGGTGTAGTGCAGCTTGTACAGGAAGGGCAGCAGGTTTTCGCGCGTCAGCGAGACGGCGCCCCACGCGCGCGTGCCCTGGATCTTGCCGCTGACGGGGTCCAGCGCCACCTGGTTGTAGCCCAAGTCATACGGCTTGCCGGTGGCAGGGTCGATCCTGCCTTCGACCGACATCAGCGCCGTGTGGCCAGGCTCCAGTGCCGTCAGCAGGTAGTTGACGCGCAGGCGCGGGTTGTGCGCTTCCAGCTGCCGGGCCAGCGCCAGCCCCGATTGCGCCGCTCCCGTTTGACTCTGCGCATGAAACAGCTGCGGATTGAGCCAGGCGTCGAGTTCGTGGTCCCACGAAATGACGGCGCCCGTCAGGCCGGAGATAAACAGGAACAGGGCCGCCGCCAGTCCGAACCAGCGGTGCAGCAGAACCAGGGCAGGGCGCAGGCGCTTAGGCATGGATCAGTACTTCCAGCTCAGGGTCGCGCTGCCATTGCGGCCGGGCGCATACAGCGCCTGGGTCCAGTACAAACTGGTCAAGTGCTTGTTGTCCGTCACATTGTTCAGGTTCAGCGACAGGCTGACATTGCGGCTGATGTCGTAGCTGGCCAGCAGGCCCAGTTGTGCATACGAACCCTGGCGCAGGGTGAGGGCGTCGCTCACCTTGTTATAGATGGCGTCTTGCCAGCTCAGGCTGGCGCCCACTTTCAGCGCCGGCAAGCCGGCCACGCGGTAGGTGCTGGCCAGGTGGAACTGCTTGCGCGGGATGAAGGTGCGGGCATCCTGGCCGTCGTCGCCCGTGATGCGCAGCTGCGAGTAGCCGGCGTTGGCCTGCCAGCCCCTGGCCAGTTCACCGGCCACGTCGAATTCCACGCCTTTCGACTCCGAATTGACGCCCTTGTAAAAGGTCTTGAAGTCGGCCGTGGTGCCTGCCACTTCGGCTGCATTGTCCTGGCGCGTCTTGAACACGGCGCCCGACAGGTTCAGCTTGCCATCGAACCACTCGCTTTTCAAGCCCGCTTCCAGGCTCTTGCCGGTGGCGGCGGCCAAAGTCTGGCCGCGTGCGTCGATGCTGCTTTGCGGGTTGAAGATGCCCGTGTAGCTGCCGTAGGCCGATACATGGCGGTTGATGTCGTACACCAGGCCCGCGTAGGGCGTGGTGTCGCTTTGCGACTTGGCCTGGCTGACGCCGTAGGCCGTGCCGCTGCTGTCAGCCTTGACGGTATTGAAGCCGGCCAGCAGCTTGGTATTGTCGGCCAGGTTGAAGCGGGCGGCCACGAAGGCGTTCTTGCGCTTGTCGGTGTAGGAACTGCCATCGGTCGAGGCGTCGAACACCGGTTCGGGGTAGGAACCGTCGAAGGCCGTGCCGTTCGGCAGCGGGGTGCCGATGCCGCGGCCATAATGCGAGGTATCGCTCAGGGTGGATTTCGACCAGCCCAGCCCCAGGGTGATGTCGTGCTTGCGCCCGCCCAGCATGAATTTGCCATTGGCTGAAATATCGGCCAGGACCTGGCCATTGTTCGAGTTATAGGCCGACGGGTAGCTGAACAAGCCATCGCCGGTGGCCCGGTCCGGCGTGCCATACACGTACAGCAGTGTCGAGTCCGAGGTGGCGCGCGTATAGCTCAGGGTTGATTTCAGGCTCCAGTCCTGATTGAACTGGTGGGCCAGTTCGGCAAAGGTGTTATTGGTCTTGATATTCCAGCGCGACCAGTTGGCCGAGGTGGAGGTGGAAATCGGGTAATTGGTCGGCGTGCCGTCCGTGTACGACAAGGGCAGGGCGCCCCACATGCCGCCCCGTTCCTGGTTTTTCTGGTAGGTGTTGCCGACGGTGAGGGTGGTGTCCGGCGTCAGCTTCGCTTCCACCACACCGTAGACGACATCTTTTTGCGGCGAGTAGCGGTCCAGGTAGGAATTGCCTTCCTGGTGCACGACGACGAAGCGCGCCGCCACCTTGCCATCGGCGCTGAGCGGGGTCGAGACATCGGCGTCGAAACGGCGCGTATCCCACGAACCCAGCGTGACGGCGGCCGACGCAGTCAGGCCGGCGACGGGGCGCTTGCGCACGAAGTTGATGGTGGCCGACGGGTTGCCGGTCGATGAAATCAGGCCATTCGCGCCGCGCACCACGTCGACGCGCTCAAACACGGCCGTATCGAGGTCGCCCATGACGTTACCGAAGACGAAGGGGATGCCCACGCCGTCATACTGGAAATTGGTGATGTCGTAGCCGCGCGCCGTGTAATACGAGCGGTCCGTTTCCACCGCTTCCACCGTCACGCCCGTGGTTTGCGCCAGCACCTTGCTGGCGTTGTCGAGCCTGAAGTCATCCATTTGCGCGCGCGTGACGACCGACACCGACTGCGGCGTGTCGCGCAAGGACAAGTCAAACTTGCTGGCCGAAGCGCTCTTGCGCGCCGTGTACGCCGCATCGTCGTTCTGGCCCGTGACCGTGATGGTTTGCATTACGGCCTCATCGTCATTGCCGGCCGGTGCATCAGGCAGTGCATCGGCGGCATGGGCCAGGCCCGCGCCGAGCGCCAGCGAGATGGCCAGGGCCAGTGGGCGCAGTGCGGGTGTCGAAAGGGATGGGGAGACGGAACGGGAACGGCCGGGCATTGAAACACTCCTGAAGGTATATGGCTGAGAATGAGAATAATTCTCAATTGTATTTGATGGTGGAGTGAACAGGCAAATCTTTCTGTGACCAACAAGCGTGCTTGGCGTGATTTTTACCGCGTTTTACATGGAGCCTGCGGCGGATCTGGCTGAGGTTTGCGGTGACTGAAAATGCAAAAAGACAGCCGGAGCTGTCTTTTAGTGTTGCTGGTATTGCTGACGTTACGGGTGTTGCTTGCTACTTACTGCTTGCTGTGCTGCTTACTTCGCTGGTGCTGGCGTTGCCGGGGTCGCATCGGCCGCTTTCGTTTCATCGGCTTTCAGCTTGTTGGCCTTGTGTGCCTTGTGATGCTTTTTAACGACTTTGGCATCTGCCTTGGCTGGCGCCGAGGCGGTAGCCGATGCTGCTGCAGGAGCCGCTGCCGGGGCAGGAGCGGCAGGCGTTTGAGCAAAGGCAGCGGTAGCGAACAGGCCGGCGATCAGGGTAGCGATAAGTTTCTTCATTTTTCAGTCCTCGGTGATGAGATATACAGTGTGTTGTTTTACGTAATGACTTGACTGCTTATTTCGCTGGTGCTGCTTCAGCGCTGGCCGATGCTGCTTTTTCAGCGGCCTTGGCTTTCTTGGCCTTGTGATGTTTTTTGGCTTTCGGGGCAGTTGCTTCCGATTTTGCAGCAGCCGATGCTGCTGGTGCCGACGCTGCGGCAGGAGCCGATGCAGGTGTAGCAGGAGCTGCAGGCGTTTGAGCAAAAGCAGCGGTAGCGAACAGGCCGGCGATCAGGGTAGCGATTACTTTCTTCATGGTGCAGTCCTCAGTGGTGGTTTGTCTGGTAATGCTGTGTGTGTCGGCATGTTTGCCGTGTCACTGAGCAGAAAACGCGGCCCGGCAGCATGGCGTTGACGGCGATTACATTCGCTTACACATGACTGTATTTTTCTCAGACACGACAAGTTGAACGTGGGTTCGCCAGCGCCCAGGGCAGGCGGCAAAAAACAAAAAGACAGCCGAGGCTGTCTTTTTGATGGCGCTGAACGTGCTACCAGCTGCTTACTTGGCTGGAGCGGCTGGGGTTGCTTCAGCTTTGGCTTCGTCGGCCTTGGCCTTGGCTTTTTTCGCCTTGTGATGGGCTTTGGCCTTGGTGGCGGCAGCGTCAGCCTTGGCGCTCGCTACGTCGGCTTTGGCATCGGCGGTAGCGGCTGCTTCTTTGGCGTCGGCTTTGGCGACAGTCTTGGTTTCTTTTGCGGTTGCTTTCGCCACTTCTTTCGTGTGTTTGGCATCTGCCTTGGCCGCATCGACCGTGGCTGGAGTTTGAGCAAAGGCTGCGGTAGCGAACAAGCCGGCGATCAGCGTGGCAGTAACGTTGAAAATGCGTTTTTTCATGGTGCAGTTCCTCAAGAAGTGGGTTGTAGTTCAGGAGATTTTTCCCCTGTCACTGAGTCCAAAACGTGGCCCGAACCACTTGCGTTGACAGCAAATCACAAATATTTACATTTAGTTTTGATTATTTTTTTGCCGGACATTGCTTGCCCTATGTCCGCTCTGTTAGCTGGCGTACCGCGCGCACCACAGCGGCGGCCTAGACTGGCGGCATCGTTACTACATGAGCCCGCCATGAAGGCTGCCCTGAAAACTTACCGGGCCAAGCGCAACTTTGCCGTCACGCCCGAGCCGGCCGGTGGCGGCGAAGCGGCGGGCGAGGTGCTCACCTTCGTGGTCCAGAAACACTGGGCCAGCCGGCTGCACTACGATTTTCGGCTGGAAGTCGATGGCACGATGAAGAGCTGGGCCGTGCCGAAAGGCCCCAGCTACGATACCAAAGACAAGCGCATGGCGGTGCAGGTCGAGGACCACCCGATTGCCTATTCCAGCTTTGAAGGCACGATTCCCGCCAAGCAATATGGGGCGGGCAAGGTGATTATCTGGGACCAGGGAAGCTGGCAGCCGCAGCCAGCCACCCCTGATCCGGCCAAGGCCTTGGCCGATGGCAACCTGAAATTCACCTTGTTTGGCCACAAGCTGCAGGGCAACTGGGTGCTGGTGCGCATGAAGGATAAAGGCGAAAAGCAGCCGGCCTGGCTGCTGATCAAGGAAAAAGACGGCTTTGCGCGGCCTGCCAGCGAGTTTTCCGTGGTGGACGAAATGCCTGACAGCGTCAAGGGCAAGCCCATGCCGAAGCAGGCTCGTGCTACGCCTCGGCCAGCGCCGCCCACGGCAGCTTTGCCGGAACAGCTGTCGCCCCAGCTGGCGACCCTGGCCGATGCTCCGCCTCCGGACGCGCAGCAATGGATATTCGAGCTGAAATTCGACGGTTACCGCATCCTGGCCCGCTGCGATGGAAAACACGTCGCATTGATCACCCGCAATGGCAAGGATTGGACGCATAAACTGCCCAGGTTGCAGCAGGCGCTGCAGGAGATAGGCTTGCCGCCGGGCTGGTATGACGGCGAGATCGTCGTCAACGATAAGCAGGGTCACCCAGATTTTGGGGCCTTGCAACTGGCCTTCGAGCAGGAAGCCACCAGCCAGATCGTGTATTACCTGTTCGACGTGCCGTATTTCGATGGCCACGATTTGCGCAGCCAGCCGGTCGAGGCGCGGCGCGCGCTGCTGGAGCAGTTGCTGGCCAGCTTGCCTGCGTCACCCATCGTACGTTTTAGCGCTGAACTGGATGCTGCACCGCAGAAAATTATTGCAGCCGCCTGCAAGCTGGGGCTGGAAGGCGTGATCGGCAAGCGGCGCGGCTCGCCGTATGTCACGCGGCGTTCCGGCGACTGGATCAAGCTCAAGTGTGGCAAGCGCCAGGAATTCGTGATCGGCGGCTATACGGAGCCGCAGGGCGCGCGCGAGGGCGTCGGTTCGCTCTTGCTGGGTGTGTATGACGAACACGGTGCGCTGCGTTATGCAGGCAAGGTCGGCAGCGGTTTTGACCAGCAAACATTGCTGGCGCTGCGGCGCCAGCTCGATGCCCTGCGGGTTGACAACAGTCCGTTTGCGGGCAAGGCAGGCGGCGTACGCCAGCCCATCTGGGTCCAGCCCAGGCTGGTGGCGGAAGTGGGCTTTGCGCAGTGGACCAGCGGCGGCGCCGTGCGCCATGCGGTGTTTCACGGCTTGCGCAGCGACAAGCGGGTCAAGGCTGTCGTGCGCGAGCGGGCAGGGGAAATCAACCAGGAGAAGACAGTGCCATCGCCGATGAAAAGCAGCTTGCCAGCCAGTTTCAAGGTCAGCCATGCAGAGCGCGTGATCGACCAGGAAAGCGGGACCACCAAGATCGACCTGGTGCGGTATTACGCGCTGGTCAGCAAGCTGATGCTGGTGCATTTGCGGGGCCGGCCCGTATCGCTGGTACGCGCGCCGTCCGGCGTGGGCGGCGAACTGTTTTTCCAGAAGCATGCCGATACGTCGAAGATGCCCGGCGTCAAACAATTATCGGCAGACCTGGACCCGGACCACCCGCCCATGCTGGAAGTGGCGACGGCGCAAGGTTTATTGTCTGCCGCCCAATGGAATGTAGTGGAATTCCATACGCAAAATGCCTTGGCCAGCGCCTACGGCACGCCCAACCGGCTGGTCTTCGACCTGGACCCAGGCAAGGGCGTGGGATGGCCCGCCATCCAGGAAGCGGCCGTGCTGCTACGCGCCTTTTTGACGGAACTGGGCTTGCCCGCCTGGCTGAAAACCAGCGGCGGCAAGGGCTTGCACGTGGTGGTGGCGATCCGCCCGCACTATGACTGGGATACGGTGAAAGCGTTTTCACAAGCCATCGTGGCCCATATGGCAGAGTTGATACCGCAGCGTTTCGTGCTCAAGAGCGGCCCCGCGAACCGGGTCGGCAAGATTTATATCGATTATCTGCGCAATGGGCGGGGCGCCACCACGGTGTGCGCGTGGTCGGCCCGCACGCGCTCGGGGCTGGGCATTTCCGTGCCGCTGGCGTGGGAAGAACTGGACAAGCTGAAATCGGGCGACGCCTGGAACGTCAGCAACGTCCACAGCCGCCTGGATGTGGGCAATACGCCCTGGGACGGTTATGCGCGCAGCGCCAGGGGGCTGGCCCAGGCCATGAAAAAGCTGGGTTTTGTTCCATAAGGTATTTGACAGATCAGTCCGGAATGCTACACTGCGGGCATGGGACGACCAAAACAATTTGAACGCGAGCAAGCCTTGCAGCAAGCGATCGGCATTTTTTCAGAGCATGGCTATGAAGGCTCGTCGACGGGCGCCTTGCTCGAAGGCATGGGCATCAGCCGCCAAAGCCTGTACGACACCTTTGGCGACAAGCGCCAGCTCTACCTGGAAGCGTTGCAGCGTTATACCACCGACAACGTGGGCGCCCTGGCGCGCGCGCTGGCCGAGGCATCGTCGCCGGCCGTGGCGCTGGAGAGCTTGTTGGATGCGGCGATAGCGCAAGCGCTGGCCGAACCGCATCCCCGCTGCCTGGGCGTCAGCGCCATTTGCGAATTCGGCCGTTCTGACCCGGAAATTACCGTGCTGACGGAACGGGCGGGCGCAGCGCTGGGGGCGGCGCTCGAACGCAGCCTGCTCCAGGCGAGAGAGCTTGGCGCCATCGCCGCCGACACCGATATCGTGATGGCGTCGCAATACCTGCGCGCCAGCTTGTCGGGCATCAAGCTGGCAGCCCGCAGCGGCGCGCCCGAAGCCACCTTGCGCGGCATCGCCGCCCTGGCCCTGCGCGCATTACGCTAATGTTTTACGCTGCGCCGGCGATCCGGCGCTTTTTTTGCAGTATTTTGGACTAAATGATCCAGAAAGGTTTTCATCATGTTGTTGGATAAGAAAATTGCTTTTGTTACCGGTGGTTCGCGCGGTATCGGCGCCGCCATCGTGCGCCGCCTGGCGGCCGATGGCGCCGTGGTCGTATTTACGTATGCGGCCTCGCAAGCGCGGGCGCTGGCGCTGGTGGCGGAAGTGGCCGCTGCTGGCGGCGTGGCGCAAGCCGTACAGGCCGACAACGCCGATGCGCCCGCCTTGAACGCCGCCATCGCCGCCTGCGCCGCGCAGCATGGCCGCATCGATATCCTCGTCAATAACGCCGGTATTTTGATACGCGGGGCCGACGCCAGCGTGGCCGACTTCGACCGCATCGTCGGCGTCAACGTGCGCGGCGTGTTCGTCGCTTCGCAGGCGGCCGTGCAGCATATGGGGCAGGGCGGGCGCGTGATCACGATTGGCAGCGTGAATGGCGACCGGGCCGGTTTCGAAGGCGCGGCCCTGTACAGCATGACGAAGTCGGCAGTGGCTGGCTTGATGCGCGGCATGGCGCGCGACCTGGGGCCGCGTGGCATCACGGCCAATACGGTGCAGCCGGGCCCGACCGAGACGGAAATCGTCAGCGATGAAGCAACGAAAGCGTTTCTGCGCACCATGATACCCGTGGGCCGCATGGGCCAGGACAGCGAAATCGCCAGCCTGGTGGCCTTTTTGGCGGGGCCGCAGGCGGCCTTCATCAATGGCGCAGCACTGACCATCGATGGCGGCTACCTGGCTTGATTGTCTGGCGGTGGGGCCTTCGTTAATGCAAAGAATTTGCGTTAACTCACATATGTAACTACAATAGTTACATGAAAACTTGTCGAAGGACTCCACCATGTTTGACCTGATCGTTATCGGCGGCAGCTTTGCCGGCCTGTCCGCCGCCTTGCAGCTGGCCCGCACGCGGCGCCCCGTCCTCGTGATCGATGCCGGTTCGCCGCGCAACCGTTTTGCATCGCACGCGCATGGCGTGCTGGCGCAGGATGGCCGCCCCGGCAGTGCCATCCTGGCCCATGCGCGCGCGCAGCTGGCCCGCTACCCGAATGTGAGCTTATGGCAGGGTAAGGTAAGCCAGGCGCAACCCTTGGTATCGGCGAAGATTGCCTTCGAAGTCAGCCTGGACGATGGCCGCCAGGCGCAGGGCCGGCGTTTGCTGCTGGCCACCGGCGTGCGCGACGTGCTGCCCGCCTTGCCGGGCGTGGCCGAGCGCTGGGGCCAGACGGTCTTGCATTGCCCGTATTGCCATGGCTATGAAATCGGCGACGGGACAGGTGGTCAACCCATAGGCGTGCTGGGCAGGTTACCCGCCTCCGTGCACCAGGCCAGCCTGATCGCCGACTGGGGCGACGTCACCTTGTTTACCCATGGCATGCCGCCGCTCGACGAGGATGCCCGGCAACTGCTGGCGCGGCGCAAGGTGACAATAGAAGCCGTGGCCGTGACGGCCATCGAAGGCGCCGTGCCCGCCATCGACGGCGCGCGGCTGGCCGATGGACGCCTGCTGCCACTGCGCGCGCTGTTCCTGGCCGCGCCTACGGAACAGGCCAGTCCGCTGGCGGCGCAGCTGGGCTGTGTTTTTGAAGAAGGCATGATGGGGCCGGTGCTGCAGGCTGACGCCATGAAGATGACGTCCGTGCCGGGCGTGTATGCAGCCGGTGACGCGGCCCGCGCCATGGCTAATATCACGTTTGCCATGGGCGATGGCGTGATGGCGGCCGTGGGCGTGCACCATGCCCTGATCGCGGAAGAGGCTGCAGGCTGATTGATGAATGGATCAGGCGCTCTTGCGCCGGGGCGCGGCCGCCTTGCGCGCCGCAGGTTTGGCTGCCGTCTTGGTCTTTTCGGCCGGGACCGCCGCCTTCTTGCCCAGGCTTTGCTGCAGCAGGGCTACCAGGTCGATCACGTTGCTGGCTGGCGCCGGCTGTTCGCTGTCCGGTTCCGGCGCCGTAATGGTTTTGGTTTGTTTCGCCTTGATTTTCTTTTTCGCCAGCGCCAGCACGTCTTCGCGGTAGCTGTCGTGGTATTGCCGGGGCTGCCATGCCTCGCTCATCCCTTCCACCAGCGACAGGGCCATTTTCAGTTCCTTGTCTGAAATGCCAGCTGCTTTCAAGGTGCTACCGGGCAAGTCCAGGTCATCGGTGGCGCGGATTTCATCGGCATAACGCAAGGTATTGAGCACGATGGCGTCGCCGATGCAGACCAGCGCGCACAGGTGCTGCTTGGTGCGCATCACCACGGTGGCCACGCCCACCTTGCCCGCCTTGCGCAGGGTTTCGCGCAGCAGCGCATAGACTTTGTCGCCGCCTTTGGCGGGCAGCAGATAATACGGATGCTCGTAAAAAGTCAGCGGCACTTCGCTGGCGTCGACAAAGGTGAGGATGTCGATGGTCTGCGTGGCTTTGACGTTGGCCTGTTTCAAGTCTTCGTCGGACAGCACCACGTATTGGCCGCTCTTGTATTCGTAGCCCTTGATGATGTCGTCCCAGGCCACTTCCTTGCCTGTCTGCTTGTTGTAGCGCTGGTAGCCGATGGGCGCAAAGTCGCGCCGGTCCAGCATCGACAGTTCCAGCTCATGGTCGAGGCTGGCAGAAATCAGCTCGACGGGGATGTGCACCAGGCCAAAGCTGATCGCGCCTTTCCACAATGCCCGCGCCATGGCTTATTCCCCCACGCTGCCGGTGACGGGCAGCACGATGCCCGTGATATAGCTGGAACAGGCGGGCGAGGCCAGGAAAACATAGGCGGGCGACAATTCCTCGGGCTGGGCCGGGCGGTGCATGCTGGTGTCCTGGCCGAAGCTGCGGATGTCCTCGGGCGGCTTGTCGGCCGGGTTGAGTGGCGTCCAGACGGGGCCGGGCGCGATGGCGTTCACGCGGATGCCCTTTTCCAGCAGGTTGGCGGACAGGGCCATGGTAAACGCGTGGATGGCGCCCTTGGTGGTGGAATAGTCGAGCAAGTTTTTCGAGCCTTTCAAGCCCGTCACGGAACCCGCGTTGATGATGGACGCGCCACGTTGCAAGTGTGGCAATGCGGCCTTGGCCATATGAAAATAGCCATACACATTGGTTTTCATGGTCAGGTCGAAGCGTTCCTCGCTCAAGTCCAGCAGGGATTCGGCATGTTCCTGGAAGGCCGCGTTATTCACCAGCACATCGATATGGCTGAACCGGGTCATCACCTGGCTGACGGCCTGCTCGCAAAAACGCTGCTCGCGCACATCGCCGGGGATCAGCAAACAGCTCTGGCCTTCCGCTTCCACGTAGCGCCTGGTTTCATTGGCGTCCTCATGCTCATTGAGGTAAATGATGGCCACGTCGGCGCCTTCGCGCGCATACAGCACGGCCACGGCGCGGCCGATACCCGAATCGCCGCCCGTGACGATGGCCACCATGCCGGCCAGCTTGCCGCTGCCGCTGTAGTCGGGCGCCAGGAAGCGCGGCTTCAGGGACATCTGCGCCTCGATGCCCGGCTTGGCCAGTTGCTGCTTCGGCAGCGGTGTGCCGGGCTGGCTGCGCGCGCTGGTTTGCACGGCTGCCTTGTCCTCGTGCCTGCTACCTGCATCGTGCTGGTCCTTGCGGTCCTGTTCCTGCTGGATGCTGCGCTGCAGATTGCCGATGGATTTGTTTTCACTCATGCTGGCCTCCCTGAATACGAACGGTCAGTATCGCGGCGGGGTGGCTGGTCTACGGTGCGCCTGCTAACAGAGTGGAAAAATCAGCGGAAAAGATATATGATGAGTGACATTATTGCAGGAGGCAGTCATGAAAGTGAGCAGGGAACAGGCGGCGCTCAACCGCGAGCGCATCGTCGAGGTGGCGGCGAAGTTATTCCGCGAAAAAGGCTATGACGGCATCGGCGTGGCCGACCTGATGAAAAACGCGGGTCTGACGCATGGCGGCTTCTATGGCCATTTCGCCTCCAAGGAAGACTTGATGATCGAGGCGTGCGAGCTTGCCTTGAAGAAATCCCTGGAAAGCTGGAAAGTTAGAATCGAGCAAGACCCGCAACAAGCCTTGCCCAAGCTGGTCAACCATTATCTGAGTGCACAATCGCGCGATACTCCCGGCGTGGCTTGCCCGGCGCCCACCATGGGCGTCGATGTGGCGCGCAGCTCGCCCAGCGCGCGGCCAGCCTTTACGGCCACCACGCGCCAGCAATTCGACTTGCTGGCAGGGCTGATGCCGGAAGGCTCGCCCGAAGAAAAACGCCGGCAAGCGATCACCACCTTTTCCGCGCTGGTGGGCGCCATGGTGCTGGCCCGCTCGACGGACGACGCCGCTTTTTCGGAAGAAATCATGGAAGCGGTGCGCACGCAACTGTTGGCAAGCTGATTACCCTGTCAGCCGGACGCCGCGCATGATAGGCTTCGGTTTTCAGATTTTGGGATCACATCATGCTGCTCTGGCTCAGGCAATACCGGCGTCCTCTGTTGGCGGGGGATATCACCGCCGGTATCGTGGTGGCCATGATGATGGTGCCGCAGGGCATGGCCTATGCGCTGGTCGCAGGCCTGCCGCCCGTGGTGGGTATTTATGCCAGTATCTTGCCGCCCGTGCTGTATGCCGTGTTCGGCAGCAGCATGACGCAATCGGTGGGCCCGATGGCCATCGTTTCCCTGATGACAGCCGCCGCGCTGGCGCCGCTGGCCGATCCCGGCTCTTCCCTGCATGTGGTGCTGGCCGCGCAACTGGCCTTCATCAGCGGCCTGGTGTTGCTGCTGTGCGGTCTGCTGCGCCTGGGCTTCATGGCCAGTTTCCTGTCGCGCCCCGTGATCAGCGGTTTCAGCAATGGCGCCGCCATCCTGATTATCTGGGGCCAGCTGACGCCGCTGCTGGGCGCCACCGTGCCGCACTGGCATCTGCCCAGCCTGGTGCTGGGACTGTGCAGCCTGGTTTTCCTGTGGCTGGCCAAGCGCTATCTGTCGGCAGTCTTGCGCCGCTGCGGCCTGGGGGCGACGGCGTCCGACGTGGGTGCGCGCCTGGCGCCGATGCTGCTGGTGATCGCCGGCATCGTGCTGGTGCGTTATTGCGGTCTCGACCATATGGGCGTGCAAACCACGGGCCACGTGCCCAACGGCTTGCCGTCGCTGAACCTGGCCACCTCTGGCGCGCACTGGCGTACCTTGCTGTCGCCCGCCTTGCTGATCGCCTTCATCGTCTTCCTGATGAGCATGTCCGCCGCGCAGACGCTGGCGCAAAAGCGCGGTGAAAAGCTGCAGACCAACCGCGAACTGCTGGGCTTGGGCGCGGCCAACGTGGCCAGCGCGCTGTCCGGCGGTTTTCCTGTGACGGGTTCCATTTCGCGCTCGGCCGTCAACTTCCAGGCGGGCGCCAACACGCCGCTGGCCAGCATCATCACGGCGTCCTTGCTGGCCCTGGCGCTGGTGGCGCCTACCGGCTGGCTTGCCCTGATGCCGCTGCCCGTGCTGGCCGCCACCATCATCTTTGCCGTGGCCGGCCTGCTGGACTGGGGCACCTTGAAACTGGCCTGGCGCTACGACCGCAGCGACGCGCTGGCGCTGCTGGCCACCACGGCCGGCGTGCTGGTCCTAGGCGTGGAAGCGGGCGTGGTGATCGGCGTATTGCTGTCGATGGGCACCCTGATCTGGCGCGCCAGCCGTCCGCATATCGCGGTGCTGGGCCGTATCCCGAACAGCGAACATTTCCGTAACGTGGAACGCTACGAAGCGCACACCTTGCCTGATCTGTTACTGCTGCGCATAGACGCCGGCCTGTTCTTTGGCAATGTCGAAGCCGTGACGGAACGCATCGAAGAAGAGTTGCGCGGCCATCCGACGGCGCGCCACCTGGTGCTGGTGCTGTCGGCCGTGAACCAGATCGACAGCACGGCCTTGCTGGGCCTGGGCGAGCTGAACAAGACCCTGGCCCAGCGCGGCATCAGCTTCAATCTTGCCGAAGTGAAAGGCCCCGTGATGGACCGCTTGCGCCAGAGCAGCCTGCTGAAGGAACTCAGCGGCAAGCTGTATCTGAGTACGGCGTTAGCAACGGCGGACTTGAGTGGTGGCAAGGCATGATGATGGAACTCAATCTGCACGGCGAGGCGCATGCCGTGGTGAATCTTGCCGATTTACAGCAGGCGCTGGCAGCGGCGTGCAACCTGGCGCAATGCGAACTGTGGCTGACCATGGCAGTGAATCCCGAACAAGGCCCGGCCCTGTGCCTGCTGCGCAATGGCGGCAATGCCTGGCTGATGTATCTGTGCGGCCAGGACGAGAGCAGTTTTCACTCGCTCGGCGATGATGAGGACGACGGCGTGTGCAGCTACTGGCTGGCCAATGGACAAGTCGATGAATATCCGTCTGCCTGGTGCATCGAGGTGGAACTGGCACAGCTGGCGCTGCTGAAGTTTTTTGAAACGGGCGGCGCCAGGCCGGATGTGATCGACTGGGAACCCGACTGAGCACTGTCAGCTTGGTACTAACATTTTCTCCATCACTACGCTGGCCAAACTGATGCCGCTGGGATGCGCGTAGGCTTCATCGCGCAAGGCAATAAAACCGGCCGCCCGGTAAAACGGCACGGCATTGAGCGACGCAGACAAATGCAGGCGCGTTATGCCGCGCTCGCGCGCCAGGGCCTCCAGCGCCGCCAGCAGGCGCTTGCCGATGCCCAGCCCTGCTCGGGCAGGATCGACAAACACCGCATCGACCTCGTGTTTATGTAGGTCCAGCATGGCGTAGCCCACAATCACCTCATCGCGCATGGCCACGATGCCACCACCCTCGGCCAGCATGGTTTCGTAGGCGGCCGGCACGGGCGAGGCTGTCCACACGGTGATCTGTTCCGGCGCATAGTGCGTGGCGCAACCGAAGCGCACGGCCTCCGTGCGCAAGGCCCACAAGGTATCGATGTCAGAAACAAGGGCGGGGCGCAAACTGATGGTCATCGTTTTATTTCAAGCAAAAGGTCATGCTAACGCAACTGGCTGATATTGGCCAAGAGATAACGGGAAAAACGCTTTTACAGGGCCGGTGCTGGCTTGTCCGGATCGATGTAGTAGGAACCCGGTGGCGCGCCCGGCACCTTGACGCGGAATTTCAGGCCGGATAGCAGCTTGTCCCACAAGGCTACCGCCTCGTCATCGCTGAGCGATGCAGCCTGGGCGGCGCCGACTGTATTGTGTTCAACCTTGGTGTACATCTTGACTTCCAAAGCGGAGGGATTGGCGATATCGCGTGGCGTGCCCACCAGTACCCACTCAAAATCATGCACGCCGTCGGTGCGGCGTATCAGCGATTCTTCGCCATGCCAATGCTGCACATCGCGCTTGCCTTCGCGCAGCAGGGTGCGTTTGGGATAGCTGCTGCCTTGTATGTCTTTTGCACCCTGTATGCGCTTGAGCAAAGATAACTCTTCGCGCATTTCTGTCTCAAACTGGGCCGGTGGATAATCGCCATAGGCATCTTTGTTTGAACTGATGGAAAAAGTCACGTCGGGCATGCTGGGCAAATAAAGACCTGCGTTGTCTATTTCCTGATCGCGGTATAAGTTTTCTTTCATGAAGCCATGTTCGAAGCATAAACCTGGCTCGATGGGAACCTCTTGCGGGTCGCGCAAGCGGAGATTGTTGGCTATAAAGAGCTGTCTGGCGGCAGTCATGGCCTCGTTCTCTCCATCGCGAAGGGCATCACCTACTATAAATATAAAATCTCCCTTGTTGATAAAAGTTCGGAAGATGAGAAGCTTATATTCCTTGGCAGATTCACTGCTGTAATATCTAAATTGCCAGCTATTTTCAACCGGCCCTTTTTCATTGTATACTATGTCAGCAGTATTATTTTCAAATTTTATTTTTTCAATATCTCTTTGAATTTGTTTTTTTATTGTTTCATTGTTGCCTTTTATGGTATCAATTGTGGAGCTCCCAATAATTAATTGGGTTTCTTCTGGTACATTTAAGGAGTAACGGCCAAAGCATAATAATTTCGTTTTTGAAAATAAAATTTCCAGTTTTTTACTCATTTTTACTGGTTTTGGCACGGCATTCTCCGTATACTCGTAATGTTTATTGCATGATTGCAATGCGATTGTAGAAATAATAAATATTAAAATGTGAAATATTGATTTATATGGTTTTATTTTTCTATATCCATTTTGCTGTTTTTGCAATTTGCACAATCGAATATAGCATTGATGATAGAACTTTCGGATCGGCGTAACTATTTTGATGTTCATATCCGCTTCCTTTTTTATCACCATGAAAAAAAAGTTTCCCAATAATATGCTGAGCAGAACGAGTTGAAGGAACGGTTTCGTCCCCAGGAGCACTGGCAGCTTGTAGTTTTAATTTCAATATCTTTGTTCCGGCCTGAACTGAAATAATTCCTTTGGCGTCATCACTAAGTAATTTCCATTTTTCCGGTGAGGGTATATCTGTTTTTTTTAATGAATTGTAGAAAGTACTGAAAAGACCTTCAGTGACTTTAAATATAATTTCACCATAGCTAAGATGTTCTTTTGAACCACAATAACTTGCGTATGTGTTTGGGTGAAAAGTTTTTTCTATTGATTGAAGAAAAATGGTAGAATCTTTTAGTCTTATTTTTACATTTTCCAAACCTCCCCCTTTTTCATTTGATACGTTTCCCGGATTCACCCATTCCGGGTTAATCAAACGCCACCAGGCATGGGCTGGTTGTAAATAGATACTGTCCAGTGCTGTTTCTTTACCGCGTGGCCAACTCCACAGTACTTGATCCTTTGCATCGACAACCTTCAACCATTCTTGTCCATATGCCACCCCCGGCATCATCTCCAGCGGGGCGGGAGCATTGGCCAGAATCGCGGTGGCATGTTTACCATCAATGCCAAGCACTTCTGCAGCCAGCGTGTTTATGGGGCCGCTTTTTTCTTGAAAACCGAAACGCATACGTTTATAGGCACTGGCGGCGCCGATGGTTGGCATGACGTTGTGGTAGATGCCCAATATTTTTACGTCTTTGTCGTTCAACATATTTCCATAGTCAGGATGGATAAGTGCGCGAGCGACAAGTCCTCCCATGCTGTGCGTGACGATAATCACCTCATCACATTTGAATCCACACTTTTGATATCCTTTTACTAGTCCGCGTATGCGTTCCGCGATGATTTTTGCTGAAACGGCATTGCTCTGTACGAAGTTGTAGCCCATTGCGTGAACCGGATACCAGCACCGGGAAATTTTTTTCATTTCATCATCATTTATTGGCTCTCCTGACGAGGCACCAAAATCTTTAGGATTCTTAATGATTAGCCTGGCGACATCGGGGTAAGGCTGTTCATTGTATGAATTTCTGTAATAATCATCGTCAGATTTATCATATGTCCAGTGGGGAAGAACTTTTCCTTTTTTTACTATGTTATTCATGAAGAACTCTGTTTTTATGAGCATATCTCCATATGCTCCCGCGAATAAAACTTCACTCCACCCACGCCATCGAGCAATATGCGCCGGTGTTTCACGGATTTCTGGAGGAACAAACCGTTCTGTCGAGTTGGGTCTTTTTTTTGCATCAACGATTGCATTTTTCTTTTTGCTAATACATATTAGCGGTTCCACTCCTGGAAAATTATGGGGAATATTGTCATGTCGCGTATTTGAATATTTGCTGACATCACCATCAGGGAAAAATTTATTATTGTTGCTCGTATATTGATAGTATTCAACTTCTGTTTCATTTGGATTAAATATTAATTGACGCTCTTTTGGTGAGGCGTTGCTAAACCAGCCACCTAAGCCATTTCCTGTCGCGACATTGAACTTCCCGGATTTGTCGACCATATCGTCAGGTCTCCATGATCTGTTATCTGGCCTTTTTAATTCATCTTGACTTATCTTGCTCATGCGCAAATTGCTACCCATCACGCCCGGTAGGAAGATGATCGGAATTAATTTTCCTGGTGGAATGGTGACGTCGTGTCGGGCCGTATCGGAGATTTCCGTTAAATTGACGGTATATTCGGCCCAGCCCCCAACAGTTTGCCGGAATTCCCCTTCATGGTTGTCGTGCTCATTCAAGTCTTTATCGTCATCTTTCATGGCAACTCTCCTTTATAACGAATCGTGTAGCTGTCCATTCCGTCACCTTTTTGTATCGGTGTCAGACCGGCAGTCGTACTTTTTTCGCTGATCGTGTTGCCATCCTCACGTATCAGTTCAAAAGCAATATCCGCTGCAGGAGTGCCGTCTACTTGTAGCAGGCGAACGGCTTGGTCAAAACTGCTATGCGGCCGTTCATTGAATTCCTGCGACACGCTTTTCGGCGCCAGGGTTTCCAGGTTGCCGTTGAAGAGCACGGGCGATGAGGTGAAGAATTGCACTTTGTCGCTGATTTCCAGCATGTGGCTGGCGCCGTGCAGGCGTACGCCTTTCTTGCCTTTGATATTGACCCAGTCCGCTTCACTGATGAGTGATAAGACTTTTTTGGCAATGACTTCCACCTCGTCGCTGTGTGCTTCGATACTGACTTTGCCGCTGGCGGCGATCAGTTTCATGCCAGCCTTGTGCACGAACAGGCTGAAGGTCTTGGCAATGCTGGCAAAGACGCTGTCGCCGCTGGCAAGCGAGATGCTCTTGCCGCTGCTGAGCGCTATATGTTCGCTGGCGGCCAGGTGCACCGATTGCGCCGTGCTCAGTTCGATCCCGGCCGGGCTGGCCAGCACCAGGTGCGGCTCCGACAATTCCGGAAACTCCTTGCCGCTGCCTTTGATGGCGGCGTTCTGATGCTTGATCGCTTCAGCGACGCTGCCTTGTTGTTCGGCGCTGTCCTGGGCGCCCGCGCTCACGGCCATGGCGGCCAGCCCTTCTTGTAACTGGCGCGCCTGCGCCAGCCGCGCCAGGGTTTCCGCCAACTGTTTGATGGTGTCGGCCTGTGTTTCCGTCGTGATCAGCATGCCTTTGGCGGCGCGCAGCGCACCCCAGGCATTGCTGGCCAATTCAAAACCGACACCACGCGCCTCCTTGCGGCCGGCGTTGTCGTCGATGCGCGTGATGTTGCCCAATGAGAGACGGCTATCCTGGTGCTCGCTGCGCAGCTGAGCCTGGATGGACGCCCGGGTATCGTCGAGTACCAGGTGATTGGCGCTGCGGGCGCCGAGTTCGCGGCTGCGCACGCCGGACAGGGCGCGCTGCTGCGGCAATTGCCATGGCGGCATATTGCGGCTGTTATAGACCACGCCGATCACGATGGGGTGATCGATATTGCCGTCCTGGAATTGCACGACCACTTCCTGGCCGACGCGGGGCAGGGCGACATGGCCCATTTGCGGGCCGGCCATCGGCATCATGACCCGTATCCACGGTGAGCTGCGCTCGTCGAATTCACCAAGCCGGTCCCAGTGAAATTGCAGCCGGATACGTCCCAGTGCGTCAGTGTGGATTTCCTCGCCAGCGGGCCCGACTACCAGCGCCGTCTGTACGCCAGCGACGATGCACGGCGCACTGTTGTAATGGCGGCCTGGGCGCCAGCGTATATCCTTGCGTACGCAGCACAAGGTGTTGGCGTAATGCGATGCCGCTTTGTGGTCAGCCTGATAATTGTTGCTGGCGATATGCTCGACGGACACTATCAGATACTCGCGTTCGGCAATATTTTCCGGGCGTTCCTGTCCCGCTTGATAGCGTTTTTCCTCGGCGCTGAAGTGCCCGTCGAGCCGGAAGCAGCGTCCGGCCTGGATACTGCGGTGATTTCCTTCCGCCCCGAAGTACTGGCGCAGGTGGTCGCTTTCTTCCATGCGGCGCTGCGCCAGCGATTCGCCCTCATCCAGGTTGGCATAACCGTAGGCGCCCGTGTTTTCATACCATTCGTGGCCAAACACGTCGCCCTGGCGGTTCAGGCTATGGCCGGTGGCAAGGCGTGGCTGCGGATTCTTGTAGTCGAAACTGGCCAGTGTCAACTGCCCGGACCCCAGCCGCCGCACGGCTTGCCATTGTTTCAGTCCATCGTCTTCCATGGAACCCGATTCGGAGTGAAAGTGGATGGCGCCGTCGCCTGACGCTGTCTCGATCACGTCTGCCAGGGTGCTGTTGTCTGCCAGCCAAAGGGTATGCCCATCAGCACGGTGTTCGTACCAGTAATACAGGCCCAGCGCCTCCCAGCGCCGGTGCAGATGGTTGTAGTCGGTTTCGTTGTGCTGGTTGGCGCAGGTGAGTTGCGGGTCATCGTCATAGATGGCGGTTTTCCAGTCGCGCTGTTCATAGTGGCCAAAAGTCGTTTCGGTCAGTTGCATCACGCTTTGGCCATGGAACGAAACATTGTCCTGGCGTAGCCTGGCAAAGGCGAGCCAGGGTTGCAGCACCATGCGGTACCAGGCAAAACCTCCGTCGGCGCGCAGCAGGCTGAATTCGCCCACATAACCGTTAAAGTAGCGCAGCGTTCCATCGTCGCGCACCAGGGAAATGGTGACCATGCGTCCCATCATGGCCTTGAGTGCGATATGCGCATTGTCGGACAGCAGTTCGGCTTCGAAGCGGAAATCGCGCGACACGTCTTCCCTGGCCGTGAGTGAATTGACCAGCAGGATGGCGCCGTCGGGGCCGTCATCGCGCGGAAAGTCCAGCCGCAGCAAACGCTGCTCTTGTGTAGCGAAATTGAGTACGGATAGCGCTTCGGGCGTGGTGACAGTCATTGCCAGCCTCCCTTACAGCGATGTTTTCAGATGCGCGCCGCAAGCGGTGGCGTCGCCATCGTAGGCGTATGGCTTGCCCATATGTTTTGCGCCGGCGCCGTCAGGCTTGATGGCAAAACTGCCTTTGCACTTGGGGCAAAAGGTCATGTCATCTGACAGTGCCGCCGTCAGCCCCATCACGGTCGTGCCAGACGATGCGCTGGTGACTTTACCGCCGTGATCGGTCTGGTCGCCGAGCCGGATCACGCCGCGTCCCTGATGTTTCATGGTTTCCTCGTTTTCAGCTAGGTGATGTGCAAGTGTGCTGCAGCAGATAGCGCACGCAGGCATTGCGTACCTGGCCTTGCGCGTCCGGCAAGAAAGTAGTCCATCCCAGCCGATAGCGTTCTGACGGGCGGGGATGCAAGACCATGGCGGTGATGCAGGGGGCATGCAATGCCAGCCGCACTTCATATTGCAAATCAGGCAGGCCAAACAGGGCCAGCATTCTTGCCAGTGCTATGGCGCCAGCGCCGCGCGGCAGGAAGCGTTGCAACTCGGCCGGGCTTAAGGGGCCGATGTTGAGCCGTACCCGCATGTCATGGCGCCACAGCCGCACGCCCAGGGTGGCGCCGCGCGCCAGGGTAAAATTTTTGCTGCCCAGCAGGCTGCGCCGGTTTGCTGGCAGAGTGTCCCAGCCGCCAACAAATTGTTCCAGTTCAACTGCTACCCCGCAGTATTCGGCCAGCACGCGCGCCACTGCCTGCGCGGAGACGGGGCGGCTGCGCAGCAGTCCTGCATACCAGGCCGCCACGTCCCGGCTTACGGCGCCATCTTCGCTGGTCACTGGCAGGGCATGGCGTTGGACACCGGCCAGCGCCATCAGCAATGGCAACTGATCATCCCTGGCCTGGGTGTCGAGCGCCTCTTCCAGGCGGTATTTGCCCCAGGCCTGGCAGAACAGCACTACCATGCGGTGCGAAAAGATACCGAGGAAAGCCGATACGCCATCATCTTTTGTGACATACCGATAGGCTGCAATGCGTTCTGAATGGTGCAGGGGCAAGCTGCCGCTGACGCCCAGAAGCCCGATGAACGCTGGCGTCACGGTGATCTGCCCATTTTCCGCATAGGAAAGGCCTGCGATTTCACTGGCCGGGAAACTCAGCGACAAGCTGTTTTCAAAACGCAGTACCTGGCTAAAAGCTTGTTCAGCGGCCACATCATGCTGGCGTAGCCAGCGCAGCACAATACGCACCGCCTGTACAAACTGATAGCGGTATGGTTCGGCGAGCAGGTGCTGGATCACACCAGATTCTGCAGTCCGCTTCTTGGCTTGCATCGGATCAATTCCTCTCCGCTTTGCAGTGACAGCACGATTAACTCGATAAAACTGTTGATTTGGACATACAGTCCAAGAAAGTGATCGATCACCTGGACAAACAAATGCATGCTGCTGCCGACAAAGGCTTCCTCGTCCAGCGTCATGCGCAATTCGACGCCGTGCACCAGCGAGGTGCCGCGCCGGTGGCGTAGCCAGGTCGTGGTCGGCACATGTGTCAGCGCGGCGATACCGTTGATCAGCCTTTGTGATGTAGCCGACTGGGCCAGGTCATACAGCGTCAGCATTTCGCGCAATGCAGGCAATCCTTCTTGTGTCAGCGCATGGTGGTTGAGTGTCAAATGGGAAATCAGGCGCCAGTGCAGCCCAAAACCTTGTGCGAAACGGCGCGGTGGGCTGGGGCGGCGCAACAGGCGCAATGCGGTGCCGCCGTTGCAGGGTTGCAGATCTCCTTGTGGCTGGCCATATTTGAGTGCCAGCGGTAAATCCCGGTTGCTGCATGTCAGTTCAAGCGACAGGCTGGCCTTTTCGTGTATGAGGGGATTGAAGTCGCGATCGACCAGCGTGATCTTTTTCTCGTGGCCAGGGCTTTTTTCGGCAAGATGTCCGTCGTGGCGTAATATCCAGTAGTGGTGTGCCGTCCCTTCGCCATGGCGCAAGCTATACAGCGGACGAAATTCGGTCAGCGTGCTATCGCCTCCGCGTTGGCGCAGCAGATGGACGGTATCGATGCCAAAAACTTCGTAGCCATGTGCGTGGGTGGCATGGGCCAGCACGGCGTAGTCGGTCTTTTGACGCGTGACGGCAATCGGTACGCTACTCTGGCGGAAGAGGTTCACCACCGGGCTGCAGCCGAGTAGCAGATTCGCGTTGGAAATACTCGATAGCATGCGCGCAATATCGGAATCAGGGCGCAAGCCCGCCATGCCCAGATGCAATGTGAAACTCCGGCAGCCAGCAGGCAGGAAAGCGCTGAGCGCAGCGATATCGATATCAAAAAAATTGAATTTTTCCGGGTAGGCAAAGTATTCGCCGAGGACGCGATAGGCGGGCTGCGAACGCGCGCCAAATGGTAGCAAGGCTTCTGTCTCGGCAAAACCGACGGGTTGTAACGGTACGGACGGCAGGGCAATCCACGCTCCTGCTTCAGCTTCCATGAAGGCGCAGGTGGTGCGCATGAACAAGGCGTCGCGCAGGGCGGCGGCAAATGATGGTTCGCCATTGATGAAAACGCGCAGGCATGCCGGTGGCGCATCAAGATGCCGGATGACAATGCTGAGCGAAGAACTGACCGCCGTTGGCAGGCGCACGCCAGCAGGCGCCTTGAGCATGGCGTTGAAACCCGCATGCTCGAGGATGGATGTTCCTGTTGCAATGTCGTAGACCGTCTTGAAGCGGCAGCGTACGCCGTGCACCGGAGCCGAGTCCAGTTCGCTACTGGCCGGAAGGTGGAGTGCGCCCGCACCAGGCGCTGGCATATCCTGGTGCACGATGGCGCAGGAGGGAAATGGCCGCAGATAATGCGGAAATAAGGCTTCGAACAAGGCTTCGGTAAATTGCGGGTAATCGTCGTCCAGCCGTTTCGAGATACGTGCCGCCAGCATGGCCACTGATTCGATCAGGTGCTCCACATGCGGATCTTCGCAGGCCTCTCCGGACATTTGCAGTTTGCCTGCAATCCTGGGATAGCGGTCGGCGAATTCCCGGCAGTGTCGCCGCAGCATGACCAGTTCCCGCTCGAAATACGGCAGCAAGTCGTCCATTTAGTGCTTGCTACCACGCTGCGTGGCATCACGTGTTTCTGGCGCGCAATAATGGGTCATGGTCTACTCCTGGCGGGTAAAGCTGCGAAGAGGCCAGTATCGGAGCGTCTGCGCCACGGTAAATTGCGGTTGCGCAAATAATTGCATAGGGATGCTGCGCAATATCAAAGACTTCTAAACTGGCAACTTCAGACTGGCAAGGCAGCGAAACCCCAGCCCACAACGGAGAGTGCAATGAGTTTGCCATCAAAACTATTATGGTCGGAAGGGCTGGCCATCGGCCCCCAGCAATTCCAGCAACTGGATCGCTATCATGAAGCGCGGTTGCAACGCCTGGCCTCCCTGATTAATCCCCATCTGTGGGGCGTGCAAACGATCAACTGGAATATGGATGCCCTGGCCAACAATAGTTTGCGTGCCGATACGATGTCACTGGTATTCCAGGATGGCGAGATGTACGAGGCGCCGCTCGGCGATGTGTTGCCCGGCGCAGTCGACCTGTCCGCCTTGCCGTCAAGCGAACATGGTTTTACCTTTTATGCGGCCTTGCCCGCCATGCGGGCGCATGGCGGAAACGTGTCCGCTTCTGGCGCGCGCTATGTTCAGGCTGATATCGAGACACCTGATCTGTATAGCGAAGCGGTCAGCATCGAGGTGGCCTACCTGAAGAAACGCGTGCGCCTGTTGTCGCAACTGGACCCGTTGCAGGATTATCTTGCGATTCCCTTGGTACGCTTGCGTCGCGCCGGCAACGGCAGTTTCGACATTGATACTTCCTTCATTGCGCCTGGTTTGAGCATCAGCGCGGAGCCGGCGTTGCAGACCATGCTCGATTCCTTGCTTGAGCGCATGGGCGCAAAAATAGAAGCGCTGTACAGCCGCCATCGGCAGCCCGGTAAAAACACGGTTGAATTCCATAGCGGCGACATTTCCTCGTTCTGGATGCTGAACACATTGAGTAGCGCCAGCGCCATACTGAGCCATTGCGCTGCTTATCGGCGCCATCACCCTCTACATTTGTTTGAACAACTGATGACACTGGCTGGCGGCCTGATGACCTTTTCGAAAAAATACAGCTTGAGCGACTTGCCTGTCTATCGCCATGAAGATGTGGCGCCAGCTTTTGGCAAACTCGACGCCATCATCCGGGACTTGATCGATACTGTACTGCTGTCGCGCTATTTCCCGATCGCCCTGACTAACGATACGCAGAAAAGCACTCACTATCATGGTTTTCTCGAGGCTAGCCGTATCGATCGGCAGACCGAGCTTTGCCTTGCTGTCAACGCCGATATGCCGGCACTGGAACTGGTCGCCACGGTACCGCTGCAATTCAAGATTTCATCGCCAGACAATATCGAGCTGCTACTGGCGCGAGCGCTGCCCGGTGTCGAGCTGCGGCATATGGCACAAGTCCCGGCCGAAGTGCCTGTTCGGCCCAATACCTATTATTTTTCGATTGAAAACAAGGGCAGCATTTACGATGCCATGATCAAGGCCCAGGCAATTGCAATCTATGTGCCGTCCGGCATCCACGGCCTGAGGCTGGAATTGTTTGGCATCAGTGCGACTGCTGATCAGTGAAGATCTGACCTGGGAAAATGCCGAAGTCATGGACTTGCCTATCGAATTGACATTATTATGTTGATAATTATCAGTGCCGTGCATGCTGCATGCCGGTGGAACGGATAACAGGCGCGGCAACAGGCAAAGGACAGCATGGGCATGGCAGCGGAAAAAGAGGGGCGCTACGGTGGTGTATCCATCGTGCTGGCTGTCAGCGTGGCGCTGACGTTTGTCGTCACGCTGCTGTTGCTGGTGTTTGCCGTGCTGTTTTACCAGTCCGAACGCGAACAGCGCTGGCAGCAGTTGTACCAAAGCCTGTCGGTGAGCGCCGACCAGCTGGCCGTGGCCGTGGAACTGCCGCTGTGGAACCTGGACGACAGGCAGATGCTGGCGATCATGCGCAGCACCCTGGGCAACCGCGAACTGGTGGCCAGCGCGCTGACGCCGGCGCTTGGCAAGGAAGCCCTGGTCTTGCGCCGCAATCCCAATGGCGGTTTTGACAGCGTGGCTGCGCCGCCCGACGGTCCCGGTTTGCTGGTCGAACGGCGCATGGTGACGTTGGGCGGGCAGGTGATTGGCGGCGTGGCCGTGTATGCGTCGCCGGCCCTGCTGCACGCACAGCTGCGCCAGCGCGCGCTGGCCATCGGCGCCATGATCGTGGCGCTGGACGTGATCCTGGTGGCCAGCATCTGGCTGCTGATGTGGCGGCTGCTGCTCAAGCCCTTGAAGGCCATCGGCCAGTACGCGGCCGGCGTCAAGGCAGGGCAGGGCGAGGCGGCCGACACGCCGCCCAAGGCCTGGTTCCTGGGCGAGCTGCGCGCCCTGTACCGCTCCATCCGCGACATGGTGTCCCTGCTCGACAGCCGCTACCGGGCCTTGCAGCGCAGCGAAGAGCGGGTGCAGATGGCGACCGGCGCGGCCAGCATCGGTATCTGGGACTGGAATGTGACGGCCGACGAGCTGCAATGGGACGAGCAGATGTATGCGCAGTTCAAGGCTGACCCGGCCAGCGGCATGCGGCCATCGGCGATCTGGCGCGCCACCATGGTGCCCGAAGACGTGCTGGCGACGGAAAAAGCCATCGCTGCGGCGCTGCTCTCCGGCCAGGTATTCGCGCATGAATACCGCATCGTGTGGCCCGACGCCAGCATCCGCTACATCAGGATCGACGCCGTCATCTTCCGCGACGGCGCGGGCCAGGCGATGCGCCTGGTGGGCTCGAATTACGACATCACGGCGCATCGCGAGGCGGAACTGGAATTGCTGCGCCATCGCCACCACCTGGAGGAGCTGGTGGCCGAGCGCACCAGCGCGCTGTCGGTGGCTGTCAGCCAGGCGCAGGCGGCGAACCGCGCGAAGAGCACCTTCCTGGCCAATATGAGCCATGAATTGCGCACGCCCTTGAATTCCGTGATCGGCTTTTCAGGCCTGCTGGCGGCCTCGCCCCACATGCAGGCCGATGAAAAACGCAAGCTCGAGATCATCCACCGTTCGGGCAATCATTTGCTGACCTTGATTAACCAGATACTCGATCTGTCGAAGGCCGAGGCAGGGCGGCTGTCGACGCAAGCCGAGGTGGCCGCGCTGGCGCCGCTGCTGCAGGAAGTGATGGACATGCTGGGCATGCGCGCCGAGCAGCAGGGCCTGGCCTTGCGCCTCGATTGCGCTGGCGTGCCGCCGGCCGCGTGGCTGGACGCCACCCGCTTGCGCCAGGTGCTGCTGAACCTGATGTCGAACGCCGTCAAGTTCGCCGGCAGCGGCACCGTTACCCTGCGCGTGCGCGGTGAGCAACTGGAGCATCTGCATGGCGACGCATGGCGCTTGCACTTTGCCGTCGCCGACACGGGCATCGGCATCGCCATGCAAGACCAGCAACGCATCTTCGAACCCTTCGTGCAAGCCGACAGCGCCGGGCCGCAAGACGGCACGGGACTGGGCCTGGCCATTTCGCGCGAATTCGTGCAATTGATGAAAGGCGAGCTGACCCTGGAATCGACGCCGGGGCAGGGCGCCACCTTCCGCTTCAGCATCCCCGTGCAGGCGGCCGAGGCTTCTGCATCTGCGCCCGCCGCCACGCCGCCTGCCACGGCAGCGGAAAGCCGCCAGCCGCTGCAGGCGCACGAGCTGGCCGTGCTGACGCCGGACGAGCGCAGCGCGCTGCTGATGGCCTTGCGCGAACTGAACCTGGACAAGCTGGCGCATTTGCTGGAAATCCTGCCGCCGCCGGCGCAGCCACTGGTGGCGCCGCTGCAGGCGATGCTGGAACAGCATCAGTACCGCCAGTTGTGCACCCTGCTCGAGACGCCGGGAGTGTGGGCTGCCAACATCGGATTGATGGAAAGGCTGCCTGAAATGCAAGGGATGGATGGTGCTTTATTGCAATAAAGATTATGATGATGGTATGTAGTTCACTGCAAAGTACTGCCTTATCCGGCCGACGGCCCGCCGTTGCGCCCCATCCAAAGCGGAGAGAACTGCTACATGCATCGCGATTTTCCGGAAGCGAACACGAAGGGCGAAATACTGGTCGTCGAAGACACGCCGGCGTCGCTGAAACTGCTCGGCGACTTGCTGGGCGGCGCCGGCTATACGGTGCGGCAGGCGCCGAACGGCGAGCTGGCCCTGTGGACGGCCCAGGCGCGTCCGCCGGAACTGATCCTGCTCGACGTGCGCATGCCCGGCCTCGATGGCTTTGAAGTATGCCGCCGCCTGAAGGCATCGCCCGAATTGCGCCAGGTGCCCGTGATCTTCCTGTCGGCCCAGCATGACACGGACGACAAGGTGCGCGGTTTTGCGCTGGGCGCCGTCGACTTTATCGCGAAACCATTCCAGGCCGAGGAAATCCTGGCCCGCACCGACGCCCACGTGCGCCTGGGCCGGGCGCAAAAGCAGCTGGCGCAGGAACGGGCCAGCCTGGAACGGCGCGTGCTTGAACGTACGGCGGAACTGGCCCAGGAAGTGCAGATACGCCGCGCCAACGAAGAATTGCTGCGCCTGTCCGCGCAAGTGTTCGACGCCACCCAGGACGCCATCCTGATCACCGATCCGGCCGGTATCATCGTCGCCTCCAATCCCGCCTTCACGCGCATCACCGGGTATGCGGCGCAGGAAGTGCGGGGCCTGGATATCCTGACGCTGCATGCCGACGATACGCAGTCCACGGTACTGGACGCCATGCGCCAGGGCTTGCGCGTCAGCGGCGGCTGGTCGGGCGAAGTGCAGACGCGGCGCAAGAGCGGCGACACCTATCCCTGCCTGCTCAGCGTATCGACGGTCCACGGTCCTGACGTGGGGGGCGCCGTCATCAACTACGTGGGCGTGTTCCTCGATATCAGCGAGCGCAAGGCCGAACAGCACCTGATCGATTTTTTGTCCTATCACGATGCGCTGACGGGCCTGCCCAACCGCGCACTGATGGCCCGGCGTTTCACGCAGGCGCACGCGCAGGCCGGGCGCGATGGCCAGCAGCTGGTGCTGATGTGCCTGGACCTGGACCGCTTCAAGAACATCAACGATTCGCATGGCCAGGCCGTGGGCGACAAGGCCCTGCAGGTAGTGGCGCGTTTTCTTACCGGCTGCGTGCGCGACGGCGATACCGTGTCGCGCCAGGGCGGCGATGAATTCCAGATACTGCTGCAGGACGATGCGCTGCTGGGGCGCACGCTGGCCCTGGCGCAAACCATCCTGGCCGGCTTGCGTGGTGAACTGAGCGTCAATGGCGACCGCCTGGCGCTCACCACCAGCATCGGCATCGCCATGTGTCCGGCCGATGGCGACAGCCTCGATGACTTGCTGCGCCACGCCGATACGGCGCTGGTGCGCGTCAAGGAAACGGGGCGCGACCATTACGCCTTCTTCACCGAGCGCATGGGCAGCGATATCCGCGCCAGGCTGGCGATGCAGCAGCAGCTGCGCGGCGCCATCGCGCGCGATGAATTCGATGTGCACTACCAGCCCCAGATCTGCCTGCGTACTGGGGCCATGCTGGGGGCGGAAGCCCTGCTGCGCTGGGAGAATCCGGTGCTGGGCAAAGTGCCGCCTGGCCTGTTCATCGCACTGGCCGAAGAGTATTGCCTGATCACCGCGATCGGCGAGTGGGTGCTGGAAAGCGTGTGCGCGCAAATCCGCAGCTGGCACGATGCGGGCCTGGGCCGCATCAAGGTGGCCGTCAACCTGTCCGGCAAGCAGTTCGCGCAAGACCATACGGTGCCGTTCGTCGAGGCGACCTTGCGCAAATACGGCATACCGCCCGCCTGCCTGGGGATCGAAATCACGGAAAGCACGGTGATGGGCGACCCGGACAAGGCAGTGGCGGCCTTGCGGCGCCTGAAGGATATCGGCGTGAGCATTTCGCTCGACGACTTTGGCACGGGCTACTCCAGCCTTGGCTACCTGAAGCGCTTTCCCATCGACGTGCTGAAGATCGACAAGTCGTTTGTCGACGACGTCACCACCAGCAGCAGCGACGCGGCCATCGCCCTGTCCGTCATTTCGCTGGCGCACCACCTCGACATGCGGGTGATCGCCGAAGGCGTGGAAACGCGGGCCCAGGTCGATTTCCTGGCTGCGCATGGCTGCGACGAAATGCAGGGCTATTACTTCAGCCGTCCCCTGGCGGCGCAAGCGTTCACGGCGCTGCTGCGCGAAAAAAGGATGCTGGCCTTGACGTGAACGGCTATGCTGGCTCTTTTCGACTCGACAGATAAACCGTGAAAAGACTCGCTCCTGCCTTGTTCTGCGCCTGCCTTCTGCTGGGCGGCGCCGCCAGCGCCGCTACAGCCGCATCTTCCAGCACTGAAACGCAGTTCCGGCACATCTACAGCGCCGAATGGGCATGGCGCCAGGCGCAGGATAGCGATGACGACGCCTCGCTACCGCATGTGGACCCGGCTACCCAGGAAGCCCGGCGCGCCTATTGGGCCGATGTGCTGGCGCGGCTCGATGCACTCGACGTGGCCAGCCTGGGCGAGGAAGAGAGGATCAACTACGCGGTGTAACATGCCCAGGTGGGCGCCTTGCTGGCCGAGCAGCGCTTCCGCGAATACCAGAAGCCGCTCAATGCCGATACGGCCTTCTGGAACGACCTGGCGTACATTGCCCGCAAGCCGCGCCGCACGGAGGCGCAGTACCGCAGTTATATCGCGCAGTTGAACGACGTGCCGCGCTATTTCCGCGAACAGATCGCCAATCTGCGCGCCGGCCTGGCGCGTGGTTTCACGCCGCCGCAAGTCACCCTGGCCGGGCGCGAACAGGCCTTGGCGCAGGTGGCCCAGGCGCTGGATCCGCAAGCGACCTTGTTTTACCAGCCCTTGCGCCAGCTGCCGGCTGCCATGCCGGCGCAGCAGCAGGCGGCCTTGCGGGCCGCCGCCACGCAGGCCATACGCGAGGCCGTCATGCCGGCCTATGCCGAACTGCTGGCCTTCATGCGCGACGTGTACATCCCGGGCGCGAACCAGACCCTGGCGGCCGAGAGCCTGCCGGACGGCAAAGCGTATTACCAGTCGAAGATCACGGAATTTACCACCACCACCCTGAGCGCCGCGCACATCCACGCCATCGGCCTGCAGGAAATGCGCAAGATCCGCGCCGAAATGCAAGCGACGATTGTCCAGACGGGCTTCCAGGGCGACTTTGCCGCCTTTTTGCACTTTCTGCGCAGCGATCCGCAGTTTTATGCGCGCACGCCGGAAGAGCTGCTGATGCGCTCGGCCTGGGTCGCCAAGAAGTTCGACGCCAGGGCGGCGCAGTATTTCGGCTATCTGCCGCGCCAGCGCTTCGCCATCGTTCCCGTGCCCCCCGAGCAGGCGCCCCATTACACCTCGGCCCGCGGCGGCCCCGGCATCTATCTGGTGAATACCTACGACTTGCCGTCGCGGCCCCTGTACAGCATGCCCGCCCTGACCCTGCACGAATCGGCGCCCGGCCACGCGTTCCAGATGCCGATCGCGCTGGAACAGCAGGGGCGGCCAGCTTTCCGCCGCGCCTATATTTCCGCCTATGGAGAAGGCTGGGCCCTGTACTGCGAACGCCTGGGCGCCGAGATGGGCATCTATGAGACTGCCTATGAAACCTTCGGCATGCTGAGTTACCAGGCATGGCGCGCGGCGCGCCTGGTGGTCGATACGGGCATCCATGCGCAAGGCTGGACGCGCGCGCAGGCGCAGGCGTATTTGCACGATAATACGGCGCTGTCGCCGCATGAAATCGAGACGGAAGTCGACCGCTATATCTCGTGGCCGGGCCAGGCACTGTCTTACTACCTGGGCGAAATGGCCATCCTCGAAGGCCGGCGCAAGGCTGAAGCGGCGCTGGGCGAGCATTTCGATATCCGCGCCTTCCACGACACGGTGCTGGAGCTGGGTTCGGTGCCGCTGCCCGTGCTGGCGCGCCGCATCGACCGTTTCATTGCCGCTGGCGGCAAGGGACCTTACCGTGATGCGGTTTTGGCGGCTCCCTGAATCATCCCTCGCCCCTGAGGCGTGGCAAATGCACCAATAGGGTGCGCCTGCCACGCCACGGTGCAGCATTCTCACGGCCCCGCCGCTGATTCCCAGCCATCTCTCTGGCATGCATCCTGCTTAGGCTAGTTTGTTGCTTTGTCATCTAGCGATGGACTTCATGCCCGACTGCTCTACCGCCAGCCTTGCCGTACCGCCTGAGACCAGCGCCCACAGCGCCTGGCAGGCGCGCCTGCACCTGGGCTTTGCGCTGCGGGATGGTGGCGTCAGCCGGCTGGTCGAGCGGCGTCACAGCGGTCCCTTGCGGGTGCAAAAAGCCCTGTACCCGGAAGGCGGCGCCGTGTGCCACGCCATCATCGTCCACCCGCCCGGCGGCGTGGTGGGCGGCGACCAGCTGGCCGTGCAGGCCACCGTGGGCGAGGGCGCCCATGCTTTCCTCACGTCGCCCGGCGCGGCCAAGTGGTACCGCGCCAATGGCCATGTCTCGGGCCAGCACATCGTGCTGCGCGCGGGGACAGGGGCGGCCATCGAGTGGCTGCCGCAAGAAAGCATCTTCTTTGACCAGGCCTGCGTGCGCCTGCGCCATGAGGTCGAGCTGGCGCCGGACGCCTGCTATATCGGCTGCGACATTATTTGCCTGGGCCGCAGCGCTTCGGGCGAATCGTTCACTAGCGGCAGCATCAGCCAGCATACGCAGATACGCCGCGGCGGCAAGCTGCTGTGGTGGGAACAGGGACGGCTGGCGGCGGACGGCCCGCTGATGGCCAGCCCGCTGGGCATGCACGGGTACAGCGTCTGCGCCACCCTGATCGCCGTTGGCGGACCGGTGCCAAACAGCGTGATCGAAGCGCTGCGCGCCATTGCCGTGCCGGACGGCGCGCGCCTGGGCGTGACGCACATCAAAACACTGGTGGCCGTGCGCCTGCTGGGGACCGATAGCGAGGCCGCGCGCCGCGCCATGCTGGCTGCCTGGCAGTTGCTGCGGCCGGCCATCATGGGGCGCGTGGCCGTCGTGCCCCGCATCTGGAATACCTGACAAAAGAAAGACGAACTATGGATCTGAGTCCACGCGAAAAAGACAAGCTGCTCATTTTTACGGCGGCGCTGCTGGCCGAGCGGCGCCTGGCGCGCGGCTTGAAACTGAATTATCCGGAAGCGGTGGCGTTCATCAGCGCGGCCATCATGGAAGGGGCGCGCGATGGCAAGTCGGTAGCGCGGCTGATGTCGGACGGCGCGCAAATGCTGTCGCGCGAGGACGTGATGGAGGGCGTCGCCGAAATGATCCCCGATATCCAGGTGGAGGCGACCTTCCCCGATGGCAGCAAGCTGGTGACCGTGCATCAGCCGATACCGTGATGCTTTGCACGCGTTTGATGTCAACCAAGTCAACAATAAAGGAGCCAGCATGATCCCCGGTGAATATCAATTGGAAGAAGGCGAAATCGGTCTCAATAGTGACCGCGCCACGGCCACGGTGGTGGTGGCCAACCGGGGCGACCGCCCGATCCAGGTCGGCTCGCATTTCCACTTTTTCGAAGTCAATCCGGCGCTGTCCTTCGAGCGCTGGCGCGCCTATGGCATGCGCCTCAATATTGCGGCCGGTACCGCCGTGCGCTTCGAACCGGGCCAGCAGCGCACGGTGGAGCTGGTGGCGCTGGCCGGCGACCGCAAGGTGTACGGCTTCAATGGCCAGGTAATGGGCAAGCTGAAGGAAAAACCGGCCGGGAAGGCTTGAAATGGCCAGCATACCGCGCAGCGCCTATGCCGAAATGTTTGGCCCCACCAAAGGCGACCGCATCCGCCTGGCCGACACGGAACTGTTCATCGAGATCGAGCATGATTACGCCACCTATGGCGAAGAAGTGAAATTTGGCGGCGGCAAGGTGATCCGCGACGGCATGGGGCAGTCGCAGCGCTGCGCCGCCGACGTCATGGACACCGTCATCACCAACGCCGTCATCCTCGACCACTGGGGCATCGTAAAGGCCGATATCGGCTTGAAGAATGGCCTGATCTTCGGTATCGGCAAGGCGGGCAACCCGGACATCCAGCCCGGCGTAACCCTGGTCATCGGCGGCGCCACCGAAATCATCGCCGGCGAAGGCCTGATCGTCACGGCAGGCGGGGTCGACACGCACATCCACTTCATTTGCCCGCAACAGATCGAGGAAGCCCTGATGAGCGGCGTGACCACCATGCTGGGTGGCGGCACGGGGCCGGCCACCGGCACGGCCGCCACCACCTGCACGCCGGGGCCCTGGCACTTGCACGCCATGCTGGCGGCGGCCGATGCGTTTCCGATGAACCTGGGCTTCATGGGCAAGGGCAATGTCAGCCTGCCCGAACCGCTGGAAGAACAGATACGCGCGGGCGCCATCGGCCTGAAGCTGCACGAGGACTGGGGCAGCACGCCGGCCGCCATCGACAACTGCCTGTCGGTTGCCGAGCGCATGGATATCCAGGTGGCGCTGCATAGCGACACCCTGAACGAAGGCGGCTTCCTGGAACATACGCTGGCCGCCTTCAAGGACCGCACCATCCACACTTTTCATACGGAAGGGGCGGGCGGCGGCCATGCGCCCGACATCATCGCCGCCGTGGGCCAATCGAATGTGCTGCCGTCGTCGACCAATCCGACCCGTCCGTTCACCGTCAATACGCTGGACGAGCACCTGGACATGCTGATGGTGTGCCATCACCTGGACCCGGCGATCGCCGAAGACGTGGCCTTTGCCGAATCGCGCATCCGCCGCGAAACCATCGCCGCCGAAGATATCCTGCACGATATCGGCGCCATCTCCATGATGTCGTCAGATTCGCAAGCCATGGGCAGGGTGGGCGAGGTGATCCTGCGCACCTGGCAGACGGCGCACAAGATGAAGGTGCAGCGGGGCCCGCTGGCGCCCGACACGGCCCGCAGCGACAACTTCCGCGCCAAGCGCTACATCGCCAAATACACGATCAATCCGGCCATCACGCATGGCATCTCGCATGTGGTGGGCTCCATCGAAGCGGGCAAGATCGCCGACCTGGTGCTGTGGAAGCCGGCCTTTTTCGGCGTCAAGCCTTCGCTGATTTTAAAGGGCGGCATGATCGCCGCCGCGCAGATGGGTGACCCGAACGCCTCGATTCCCACGCCGCAGCCCGTGCACTACCGCATGATGTTCGGCGCGTTTGGCGGCGGCCTGAAAAAGTCGTTTACCTTTGTCTCGCAGGCGGCCTACGACCTCGATATCGGCCACCAGCTCAAGCTGAACAAGACATTGATCCCGGTGCGCCAGATGCGCGGCTTGCGCAAGCGCGACATGGTGCATAACGGCGCCACGCCGCAGATGGAAGTGGACCCGGAAACCTATGCCGTGCGCGCCGACGGCCAGCTGCTGGTGTGCGAAGCGGCTGCCGTGCTGCCGATGGCGCAGCGCTATTTTCTATTTTAAGCAGGAGACACTGTGCTGACCTTGCATACCAAACTGGGGCCGGGCGATAGCCGCCCCATCGCCGCACAACTGGTGCTGCCCTATGACCAGCGTGAAAAATGCCGGCTGCGCGCCACCCTGTCCACCGGCGAAGAGGCAGCCATCTTTACCGTGCGCGGCACGGTGCTACGTCATGGCGACCTGATGACCGGACCCGATGCACAGGTGGTGCAGATCGTGGCCGCGCCTGAACCGACTTACCTGGTGCGCTGCCCCGATGCCCACACTCTATTACGCTGTGCCTTTCACCTTGGGAACCGGCATACGCAGGCGCAGCTGGGCGATGGCTACCTGCGCATCCGCCGCGATCCCGTCCTGAAAGACATGCTGGAAGGTTTGCAGGCTACGGTCACCGAGGAAAGCGCGCCGTTCGAGCCGGAAGCGGGCGCCTACGGCGGCGGCCATGGCCACCACGATGGCCAGCATTTGCTGGCGCCCGTGCCGCTGCGGCAAAAAATCCACCGTCCCGGCGACGCCGCATGATGCAGGCGGCGGCTCTGCTGCATTTGCTGCAGTTCGCCAGCCCGGCCTTGCCGATCGGCGCCTACAGCTATTCGCAAGGGCTGGAAGCGGCGCTGGAAGAGGGGCTGGTGCGCGATGCTCCCACGGCGCGCGCGTGGATAGCGGAGCATCTGCTTGAGGTGGTGGCGCGCTGGGAAGCGCCGGTGTGCTGGCGCCTGATGCAGGCGTTCGAACGGCAGGACCTGTCGGCCGTGCGGCTGTGGAGCGAACGTTTTATCGCCTCGCGCGACACGGCGGAGTTTCGCGCCGAGACCATCCAGATGGGCTATTCCCTGACCAGGCTGCTGGCCGAACTGGGCGTGGCCGATGGCATTTTGCTCGACATGCTGCAGGGCGAGCCGGAAGTGGCCTTGCCGACCGCCTATGCCTGCGCCGTGGCGGCGCTGGCCATACCGCATGAAGAGGCGCTGCTGGCCATGCTGTTCGCCTGGGCGGAAAACCAGGTGCTGGTGTGCGTGAAATCGGTGCCGCTGGGGCAGGTGGCGGGCCAGCGTTTGCTGCTGTCGCTGCGCCCCGAGCTGGAAGCGGCGGCGCAGCTGGCGCGCACCCTGGTCGACGATGAGATCGGCAACTGGACGCCGGGCCTGTCGCTGCTGTCGATGCGGCACGAGCTGCAATACAGCCGCCTTTACCGTTCCTGACATTTGAAAGAGGCATGACATGACATCCATTACATCGAACCCGCTGCGCGTGGGCATCGGCGGGCCGGTCGGCTCCGGCAAGACGGCCCTGTGCGAAATGCTGTGCAAGGGCATGCGCGAACGCTACGACATGGCCGTCATCACGAATGACATCTACACGCGCGAAGACATGGAAATCCTGCTGCGCGCCGGCGCCTTGCCGGCCGAACGCCTGATGGGCGTGGAGACGGGCGGCTGCCCGCACACGGCGATCCGCGAAGACGCCTCGATCAACCTCGAAGCGATCGCCCGCATGCAGGCCGATTTCCCCGAGCTGGAGCTGATCCTGGTGGAGTCGGGCGGCGACAACCTGGCCGCCACCTTCAGTCCCGAATTGTCGGACCTGACGATCTACGTGATCGACGTGGCGGGCGGCGAGAAAATCCCGCGCAAGGGCGGGCCCGGCATCACGCGCTCCGATCTGCTGATCATCAACAAGACGGACCTGGCGCCGTACGTGGGCGCCAACCTGGACATCATGGCGCAGGACGCCAAGCGCATGCGCGGCGAGCGGCCGTTTGTGTTTACCAACCTGCGCAGCGGCGATGGCGTGCAGGCCGTAATCGATTTTATCCGCGAGCAGGGTTTGCTCGATCAACACAGCAAGGAGATGGCATGACCGTACGATTGAAACACCTGGGCGCCCTGGCGGCGCTGGCGCTGGTCAGCTTGCCGGCCATGGCCCATCCCGGCCACGACAACGGCACGGGCTTTCTGGCCGGCTTTATCCATCCGTTTACCGGCATCGACCATTTGCTGGCCATGCTGGGCGTGGGCATCTGGGGCGCCCAGCAGCGCCGGGGCCTGGAGCAGCCCTTGACCTTCCTGGGCATGATGCTGATCGGCGCCCTGGCCGGCATGGCGGGACTGGGCATGCCGGGGCTGGAAATGGGCATCGCCGCCACCGTGGCGCTGACGGGCCTGGCCATTGCGCTGGCCCTGAGCATGCCCAATTGGCTGGCGATGGGCCTGGTGGGCGTGTTTGCGTTGGCGCATGGCAATGCGCATGGACAGGAGTTGTCGGCCGTGCCCGCTACTTTCGGGTTCATGCTGGCCTCGGCTATTTTGCTGCTGAGTGGCCGCTTTATCGGCCAGGTAGTGGCCGAACGTGTCGTGCGCGTGGCCGGCGCGGCCATCACGGCCGTGGGCCTGGTGCTGATGGGAATGAATTAGTTGGGACGCCTGTCGGACAGCACGATGGGCGCAGCATTTTCCGGGTGCAAGCCCTGGTGGCCGGCATAGGCGGCGGCGATGGCGGCCATGTCGGCTTCCTTGTCGCCCGTCAGGTGCAAATGGTCGACCACACCCAGTATCTTGTTCGGGTAATCGATGTAGACCAGCAGCAACGGCACCCTGGCTTCCAGCGCCAGGTGATAAAAGCCGCTCTTCCAGCTGGGGCGGTAGCTGCGCGTGGCTTCAGGCGTGATCGCCAGCCAGTACCAGTCGGCAGCCAGCATGCGTTCGGCCTGGCGCTGGATCGTGCCGCAGGTGGTGCAGCGGTCGACCGGCTCGCCGCCCAGGTAGCGCAGTATCTTTCCCAATGGTCCGCGGAACAGCGAGTCCTTGGCCAGCCAGCGGAAGGGCAGGGCCAGCGCCCATTTGCCAAACAGGCCCACCATGAAATCCCAGTTTGAGGTATGCGGATAGACGACGGCGATGCCGCGCGGACCGGGCAGCGGGCGAAAGCGCATGCGCCAGCCAAACAGGTGCAGCACGCGCATGGCGCTGCGCTGGTGCCAGGTCGGCAGGTCGCGCGGCTGTACAAATAAATCGTCCATGGATAACCCTCTCGTGTGCTTGTCGGTGATGCGATGGCGCCGCAGTGTTGCTCATGCGGCAAAAAATGTGCGCAGGCATTCTATACGGGGCTGGCGGTGGCGACAAGCATAGACCTTATTACCCAGTCCGCCATTCATGCGGTACCGGGGGGAGGTTTATTGTTATTTTAGCGATGCTTTGCTGCTGGGCGGGCACTAATGCTGGCGGCTGCTGTCTTATTTGCATGCGGCTTGATTTGCATGGGGTAATCACGGAAGCGGTTGCCGGGATCAAGCCGCAGGGCTGACTTTATCTGACAGGGAGCAATGCATGAAAAACAATATGCAAGCGGGTAGTGGCTCGGGTAGTGGCTCGTGTAGCGGCAATGCCCGTACGGACCAGGCCATGGCCAACCTGGTGGAACGCGGGGTGGCGTTTCATCATACCTTGGGGCGAACGGTGGCAACGGCCTATCTGCGCGAAAACGCCGTGCCGGCAGACGTGATTTACCGCGTATTCAGCAGCGCACAGGCGCGCCGTCCTGCGCGGCCGGCGCGGCGGCGATGGCGTTGATCGCGTTGAGGGGGCTGCAGGAAGCATCATGGCGGTGGGCGCAGCGACTATCTGCAGTTGTCTGCAATGTGTCGTTGCGCCCGCCGCGATTCGGGCGTGTAGCGCGGATTACGCCAAGGCAGGGTAGTCCGTGTAGCCGGTGCTGTCAGGCGAGTAGATCGTTGCAGGGTTCAGCGGGTTCAGTTCCGCATCGCTGTGCAAGCGGCCTGGCAAGTCCGGATTGGAGATGAACCACTTGCCAAAGGCGATGGCGTCCGCCGCGCCGCTGGCCAGCAGCGCTTCGGCGGCGGCCTTGTCCACTTTTTCATTGGCGATATACACGCCGCCGAATTCCTGCTTCAGGTATGGGCTCAGGCTGTCTTCACCTTGTGATTCGCGCGTGAAGATGAAGGCAATCTTGCGCTTGCCCAGTTCACGGGCCACGTAGCCGAAGGTGTCGCGCGGGGTCGAGTCGCCCATGTCGTGGCTATCGCGGCGCGGCGCCAGATGCATGCCGACCTTGTCGGCGCCCCATACGGCGATACAGGCGTCGGTCACTTCCAGCATCAGGCGGGCACGGTTTTCTATCGAACCGCCATAGATGTCGGTGCGCTTGTTGGTGCTGTCTTGCAGGAACTGGTCCAGCAGGTAGCCGTTGGCGCCATGGATTTCCACACCATCAAAACCGGCTTTTTTCGCATTTTCCGCGCCCAGGCGGTAAGCGGCGACGATGCCGGGGATTTCTTCCGTATCGAGTGCGCGTGGGGTCACGAATTCCTGTTCCGGACGCACCAGGCTGACGTGGCCGGCCGGCTTGATGGCGCTAGGCGCGACAGGCAGGTCGCCATTCAGGAACAAGGGCGCGGAAATGCGGCCGACGTGCCATAGTTGCATCACGATCTTGCCGCCTGCATCGTGCACGGCCTTGGTCACTTGTTTCCAGCCTTCTACCTGCTCATCGCTCCAGATGCCTGGCGTATGGGCGTAGCCCACGCCTTGTGGGGTGACGGCGGTTGCTTCCGAAATGATCAGGCCGGCCGTAGCGCGCTGGGCGTAGTATTCGGCCATCAGGGCATTCGGCACGCGGCCAGGATTGGTGGCGCGCGAACGCGTCAGCGGAGCCATGATGATGCGGTTTTTCAATTGCAGGCTGCCGATGGTGATAGGGTCGAATAATGTTGCCATGATATGAATGTCTTTTCTGTCGAGTATGGGGAAGTACTGCTTGCTGTTGAGACTGCGATTACAAACCTTGCTGCATATGCTCCAGAAAAGCCTGGATGGTGGCTTCATTGCGCTTGAAGAAGCTCCATTGCCCCACTTTTCTGGGAGAAATCAGGTCCGCCTTTTGCAAGGTGGCCAAATGGGCTGACACAGTGGACTGCGACAGTTCCAGGCGCCCGCCGATCAAGCCAGCGCACACGCCGAAATCGAGCGGATGGTCTTGCTCGATAAAATGCTGCTCCGGCTCCTTGAGCCATTGCAATATTTGCCGGCGTACCGGATTGGCCAGCGCCTTGTGGATGGCGTCGATGTCCATGGTGTCTACCTCGTTCGATGTTCGCCCGAAGGCGATATTTATATCGGGTTTCTTCAATTCTAATATCGTCATAATACGATATAAATAAAAAGTCTGCTGGCGGGCTCGTATCTTGCAGAAAACGTGGGGGCAGGCGGCCTGGCTGGCCGCCCGGAAGGAAAATCAGGCGAAGTGGAACAACAGCAAGGCCAGCACGGCAGGCACGGTTTGCAGATACAGGATGCGCGTCATGACGGTGGCGGCACCCCAGATGCCGGCCACGGCGATGCAGACCAGGCCGAATATGGTGAAGGCATGCGCGATGGCAGCGTCAGGGTAAAAGAAGCCCAAGGCCAGCGCTGCCACCAGGAAACCGTTATAGCAACCCTGGTTGGACATGGCGGGCCGCACGATGTCGGCCTTTTCCTTGCTGAGGCCAAATACCTTGCGCCCGCGCGAGTCGAACAGCACCGTTTCAAGCAAAACGATATACACGTGCAGCAGCAAGATGATCGCGGTAAGGGCCTGGGCTAAGATAAGCATTGGGTTTCCTGGAAATAGTTAATATAGATACAGTAATTATCAGGCCAGCCCCGTGTTTTCGGCAGTTTTTGATTAGAGCAGGTGTACTAGTAACTAGTGTGTATCCGGCAAGATTTTTTAGCCGATGCTATACTCGCCGCCTTTTGCTCCTGCGGGGACGACCCCGCTTGAATCGATGGGGCTGCATGGCGGGGACGACCCTGCCCATCGGGAGAAATGATGTCCTGGATTATCCTTGTATTGGCCGGCTTGCTGGAAGTCGGCTGGGCCATCGGCCTCAAATATAGCGCCGGCTTTACCCGTCCCATTCCTGCCGTCCTGACGGCCATCGCCATGCTGGGCAGCGTGGTCTTGCTCGGCATGGCCTTGCGCAACTTGCCTTTGGGCACCGCATACGCGATCTGGACCGGCATCGGCACGGTAGGTACGGCCATTTTCGGCATCATGATGTTTGGCGAGCCGGCCAGCGCCGCGCGCATCGTCTGCATCGCACTGATCGTGGCCGGCATCCTCGGCTTGAAATTGCTGAGTCCGCAATGAGCCTGGCCATGACCTACCTTTATCTGGCAATCGCCATCGTCGCCGAGGTGATCGCCACCAGCGCGCTGAAGGCGTCCGATGGCTTCAGCCGTCTGTGGCCCAGCCTGCTGACCGTGGCCGGCTACTGCATCGCTTTCTGGTGCCTGTCTCTGACGATCAAGGTGATTCCTACCGGCATCGTGTATGCGATCTGGTCCGGCGTCGGCATCGTGCTTATCTCCGCCGTCGGCTGGTTCTGGTTCAAGCAAAGCCTGGATGTGCCGGCGCTGATCGGCCTGGGCCTGATCATTGCCGGCGTGCTGGTGATTAATCTCTTTTCAAAGTCCGTCGGGCATTGATCAGAAACTGGCGGCTACCCGCGCCAGGTAATACCACTCCGCATTGGCAGCGGCGTTGACGTCCGGGAACAGGATATAGGCGTCGAATTCAGCCGTGACGGGCGTGCCGTCGGCGCGCACGCCGATTTGCTCGCCCTGTTTCAGCTTGTCAAAGCTGGACCAGGTCTTGATGAAGCGGTCATCGGCGTGCAGCTTGTCGTGCACCACCACCATATTCAGTGCTTCCATGTCCGCATCCTTGATCGGTTCCGGTTGCGGTGCGTCGATCAAGCCCAAAAAGGTGAGGGTGTTGATGATGGCGCGGTAGGCCACGTCCGGTGCGGCCGGGTCGGCATGCTGGCCGCATTCCAGGGTCAGCGCGTAGCCGCCCGTCGAGCGCATGTATTCGGTGGTGCCCACGCCATAACGCAAGACCATGCCGACCTGGTCGCTGCTACCCAGGCGGCGTTGCACGCCAGAACCATAGGTTTGCAGCCAGCCATCGACGAAGCGGCGCACGCCCAGGCGGCGCGCCAGCGCGCGTTCTTTTTCTTCATGTTTAAAAGCTTGCAGCGGGCCCTCGTTGTTGCGCGGGCCGACCATCACGAACGGCTGGCTGTCGGCATTGAATGAGTGCAAGTCCAGCAGCACGTCGTGCTGGCCCAGCAGCGGGCACAGCCAGTTGGCGATGCGGTCTTCGAAATCTTGCGGATTGTCGTTCGGGAACAGGTTGCGGTTCAGGTTGCGGTCACCGCTGCGCACGCCCTTGGCGTAGGCCAGCGGGTTGGTGATCGGCACGAAGGTGACGCTGCCGGCCAGGATGGGCAGGGCGCCGCTGTCGATCTCGGCCATCACGCGCTGGATGCCCTTGGTGCCGCAGGTTTCATTGCCGTGCACGGCGCCGGTGACGATCAGGCGCGGGCCGCTGCCCTGGCCCGTGTAGTTGATGGATTTGAAGTGGAGTGCGCTGCTCATGCGGGTCGTATCCTATGCTGTGTCAGAAGGGAAGGCGGGTTCGGCATATTTTAGCGGCATTCTTTATCCCTACCGTAAAAATCTGGCCATGGCAGCGTCCGGCATGGCATGATCGGCGCCAGCCTTGTTTTCCCTCTTGATTTTCATGTCCAGCCATTCGCCTTCTTCCCGTTTGTACGGCCTCGATACCTTGCGCGCGCTGGCCATCGTGCTGGTCTTCATGAACCATTATCTGCTGTTCGTCAGCGATGGCGACTCTTTTGCTTTCTGGGGAGACATCGGCTGGACCGGCGTGGACCTGTTCTTTGCGCTGAGTGGCTATCTGATCGGCAACCAGATTTTTGCCGCCCTGCGCAGTGAGCAAGGTTTTTCGCTCAGGCATTTTTATGCGCGGCGTTTCCTGCGCACCTTGCCCAATTTCTATGTGGTACTGGCCCTGTTTTATTGGTGGCCGGGCTTTCGCGGCGACAATGCGCTGTTGCCCATCTGGAAATTCCTGACCTTTACGCAAAATATCAATTTGACGCCAGGCACGGCGTTTTCACATGCCTGGTCGCTGTGCGTGGAAGAGCAGTTTTATGTGCTGCTGCCCGCCGTGGCGATGCTGATCGCCGCTTGCCGCCAATCCTTGCGGTGGGCGTGGGTTGCCGTAGCGGCCAGTGTGATGGCCGGCATGCTGGCGCGTTCCTATCTGTGGAATGAATATGTGCACGTGCCGCACGGTGGCCTCGGCTATTACAAATACATTTATTACGCCTCGTGGTGCCGCTTCGACGAACTGGTGCTGGGCGTGGCGCTGGCGCTGCTGAAGAATTACCATCCGGCCGCCTGGTCGCGCATCACCTCGTATGGCAACCGCACCCTGTTAGCTGGCCTGGCGGGCACGGCGTTGATGCTGTTTGTGTTCTTTACTAATCACTATGCTTACTGGGTGACGGTGGTCGGCTATCCCGCCCTGGCGGCCAGTTTTACCCTGCTGCTGATCGCCGCGCTCAGCCCCGCCAGCGTGCTGTATCAAATACGCGTGCCGGGCGCGGCCAGCCTGGCGCTGTGGTCGTATGCAATTTATCTGTTGCACAAGCAGCTGTGCATCTTGCTCAAGCCCGTCTGGCAGGGACTGGGCTACGGGGCGGACAGCGTGCCGGCCATACTGGCCAGCATGGTGGCGAGCATCGCTGCGGGCTGGCTCTTATATGTACTGGTGGAAACGCCATTCATGCGGCTGCGGGCGCGCCATGTGCCGGCCAACCACGCCTAAGCCGGCATATCGATCACGTCCAGCCCGCGTGGCGTACCTATCAGCAACTCCAGCACCGCATGCACGCGCAGATTGGTCTCTTCATGCTGTGTTTCGCGGATCACGTTGCGCAAGCCGGGTACGGCTTCCGTGATGTGCGGGCTCTGGTAGGCGTTGATCAGTAGTAGTACAAGATCGGTGGCGCCGGCGCCTGGCTGGCGGCGCAGCCGTTCGTGGATGGTATTGAGCAAGGCACGCTGCATGCGCGGCGTGGGATTGGTGATGTAGGCGAACACGCTCGGCGTGTTGCTGATCGCCGCGCAGAGGCGCCGTTCGATTTCGTCCGGCTTCACATCGGACGCGATATCGAAATAAGCGGCTTCCCAGTGCGTGCGCGCATACGGGTGGCCGGGCGGGAAGGAGTCTGCCGTTTCGAAACCGCAAACGCGGCTCAGGGTTTTTAACCAGCGTAGCAAGGTGGATAATAAGGTCGAGTTCATGTTGCGATTCTAGCGCCATTCCATGCATGGCGGACCCGCCCTGTATAAAAGGGGCTGACGCCCGGGGAAATGATTAAAGTTTCCTGTAAAACAGCCCTTGTATTTACGGGAAAGCCTCTCTATAATGCTGGTCTTCGGGGCGGTTAGTTCAGCTGGTTAGAATACTTGGTCGACATCCAAGGGGTCGGGGATTCGAATTCCTCACCGCCCACCAGAATGCAGTTAGAGAGAAAGAAAGGGTAAACCGGTTATGACACCGCGAACTACTACCAAGCTTTGGGAGTGACGCTAGTCGAACGGGTTTCCTTTGTCTCAAAAAAGTGAAAAACGCGGCTAGTCCGCGTTTTTTTGCGTCTGCGTTTTCCTCCCGCTTTTTTTCAGTCCATTCCACACATTGCAGTTTTACCTGGCGCCAGCGCCGACATGGAGATCAATATGCTTACAATCCGACTTCCCGATGGTTCCGCCCGTCAATTTGACGGCCCGGTCACCGTGGCCCAGGTTGCGGCCAATATTGGTACCGGCCTGGCCAAGGCCGCGCTGGCCGGCAAGGTCGACGGCAAGCTGGTCGATACCTCGCATTTGATCGAGCAAGACGCCGAACTGGCGATCATCACGGACAAGGATGCCGATGGCCTGGAAGTGATACGCCATTCGACGGCGCACTTGCTGGCGTATGCCGTCAAGGAATTGTTCCCTGAAGCGCAAGTGACCATCGGTCCCGTGATCGACAATGGTTTCTATTACGACTTTTCCTACAAGCGTCCATTCACGCCGGAAGATCTGACGGCGATCGAAAAGAAAATGGCGGAACTGGCCAAGAAGGATGAGCAGGTCACGCGCAAGGTGGTCGCGCGCGATGAAGCGATCGAGTATTTCAAGGGTATCGGCGAAGCCTACAAGGCTGAGCTGATCGGCGCGATTCCTGCCGACCAGGAAGTGTCGCTGTATTCCGAGGGCAAGTTCACCGACTTGTGCCGTGGTCCGCACGTACCGTCGACGGGCAAGCTGAAAGTCTTCAAGCTGATGAAGCTGGCGGGCGCCTACTGGCGCGGCGACTCGAAAAACGAGATGCTGCAGCGTATCTATGGCACGGCCTGGGCCAAGAAGGAAGATCAGGAGCAATACCTGCACAATCTGGAAGAGGCGGAAAAACGCGATCACCGCAAGCTGGGCAAGCAGCTCGATTTCTTCCATTTCCAGGAAGAAGCGCCGGGCCTGATCTTCTGGCACCCAAAGGGCTGGTCGATCTGGCAGCAAGTCGAGCAATACATGCGCAATGTGTACCAGGTCAATGGCTATCAGGAAGTCAAGGCGCCGCAAATTCTCGATCGCGGCCTGTGGGAAAAAACCGGCCACTGGGATAACTACCGTGAAAACATGTTCATCACGGAATCGGAAAACCGTTCCTATGCCTTGAAGCCGATGAACTGCCCTGGTCACGTGCAGATTTACAACAGCGGCATGCGCAGCTACCGCGACTTGCCACTGCGCTACGGCGAATTCGGTCAATGCCATCGCAATGAGCCGTCGGGCGCCTTGCACGGCATGATGCGCGTGCGCGGCTTTACGCAGGACGACGGTCATATTTTCTGTACCGAAGAGCAGATTTCGGCAGAAGTGACGGCTTTCCACCAGCAGGCGATGGATGTTTATACGGCGTTCGGCTTCACCAATATCGATGTCAAGCTGGCCTTGCGTCCGGATAGCCGCATCGGTACGGAGGAGTCGTGGGACAAGGCGGAAGAGTCGCTGCGTTCGGCCCTGCGCGCCTGCGGCGTGGAATGGACGGAATTGCCGGGCGAGGGCGCCTTCTATGGTCCGAAGATCGAGTACCACCTGAAGGATAGCCTGGGTCGCGCATGGCAAGTCGGCACGGTGCAGATCGACCCGTCGATGCCGGGTCGCCTGGGTGCGGAATATGTGGCGGTGGACAACACGCGCCAGGTTCCGATCATGCTGCACCGCGCGATTGTCGGTTCGCTGGAACGTTTTATCGGCATCCTGATCGAACACTATGCGGGCGCCATGCCGCTGTGGTTATCGCCGGTGCAAGTGTCGGTATTGAACATCTCCGACGCGCAAGCCGATTATGTACAGGAAGTTACAACAAAACTGCGCAAAGCGGGGCTGCGCGTACAGGCTGATTTGCGTAACGAGAAGATTACCTATAAAATACGTGAACATTCCGTACAAAAATTGCCGTATATCCTGGTGATTGGCGATAAGGAGCGGGATGCAAATACGGTGGCCGTGCGGGCGCGGGGTAATGTCGATTTGGGCGTCATGTCCGTCGATGCCCTGATAGAGCGACTCAAACTTGAAGTCGACACCAAGGCCTGACGAGGAAACTCGCAGCACGACCGTTTTATAAGATTTTTAAAGGAAATTACAATAGCTACTGACAAGTCACATCGCATCAATGGCGAAATCACTGCCCCTGAAATGCGTTTAAGTGGGGTCGATAACGAGCCACTCGGTATCGTAAGTTTGGCTGAAGCCTTCCGCCTGGCGGAAGAGGCAAACGTTGATCTGGTGGAAATTGCGCCTACTGCGCAGCCACCGGTATGCCGTTTGATGGACTACGGCAAATTTAAGTATTCGGAGCAAAAGAAAGCTCACGAAGCCAAATTGAAGCAAAAGATCATCCTCGTGAAGGAAGTCAAATTCCGTCCGGGGACTGATGATGGTGACTACAATATCAAGTTGCGTAACCTCATCAAGTTCCTCGAGGATGGTGATAAAACCAAGATCACGCTGCGTTTCCGCGGTCGTGAGATGGCGCATCAGGATATTGGCTTCCGCATGCTGGAGCGTCTGAAGGCTGACCTGGAGCCATTTGGCCAGGTTGAGCAGTTTCCGAAGATGGAAGGCCGTCAAATGATCATGGTCCTTTCGCCTAAGAAGAAAAAGTAAGATACGATAGCGTTTTACTGTGGGTGGAACTGACATGCATCAAGCTTGATGCGGCACTCTACCCCAGGCAGAATTTGAGCGGCCCGGCCAGTAATGTCCGGGCCGCTTAAAACTGTAGTGGACTCGCATCCGCTGCACAACATGTGAAAGCAGGCATCTAAGCGCAGCGTCGTGTTGCCACCTGCAATCCTGTTATAAATGGAGCTGTCCGTAAGAGGACAGATTGCTATGCCTAAAATGAAGACCAAAAGCTCCGCGAAAAAACGTTTTCGCGTGCGTCCAGGTGGTACTGTGAAGTCGGGTCACGCGTTCAAACGCCACATCCTGACCAAAAAAACCACCAAAAACAAACGTCAGTTGCGCGGTACACGTAACATCAACGCTTCGGACGTCACGTCCGTACTGCGTATGATGCCGACTGCTTAATCTCACACTCAATTTAAGGAGTTACTATGCCTAGAGTAAAACGTGGGGTTACAGCTCGTGCCCGTCATAAGAAGATTCTTGTTCAAGCTAAAGGCTACCGTGGTCGCCGCAGCCGTGTATACCGTGTTGCCAAGCAAGCAGTTATGCGCGCTGGCCAATACGCATACCGCGATCGCCGCAACAAGAAACGCGTTTTCCGCCGCCTGTGGATCGCCCGTATCAACGCTGCTTCCCGTGAGCATGGCGTAACGTACAGCGTATTCATGAACGGCTTGAAAAAAGCAAATATCGAACTGGACCGTAAAGTCCTGGCCGATATGGCTGTGATGGACAAGCCAGCATTCGCTGCGATTGTCAACGCAGTTAAAGCAAAAATCGCTGCGTAAGCACGGTATTGCAAAGCGTCATCCGTAGGGTGGCGTTATAAAGAGCGGGGCAGGGGTCTTAACACCTTATGCCCCGTTTCCGTTTTTGATTCCTCGATTTAGGCCAGAGCGCTGATTTCAGGATAGATGTCCAAAACAGGAAAAGCTGCATGAACTCCTTAGAAGAACTCGTCGTCTCGGCCCAGGCTGACTTTATCGCCGCCGCAGACGCTGCCGCCCTTGAAAACGCCAAAGCCCGCTACCTGGGCAAGACTGGCCAGATTACTGAAATGATGAAGGGCCTGGGCAAGTTGGACCCGGATGCGCGCAAGGCGCAGGGCGCCCTGATCAACGCCGTCAAGGTGCAGATCGAAGACGCGCTGACGGCGCGCCGTGATGCACTGGCCGATGCCCAACTGCAAGGCCGTCTGAACGCCGAAGCGATCGACGTGACCCTGCCAGGCCGTGGCCGCATGCCAGGCGGCATCCATCCGGTGATGCGTACCTGGGAGCGCGTGGAAGCCATCTTCAGCTCGATCGGCTTTGACGTGGCCGACGGCCCGGAGATCGAAACCGACTGGACCAACTTCTCGGCGCTGAACAGCCCGGAAAACCATCCGGCCCGTTCCATGCAGGATACTTTCTACATCGATGGCAATGACAGCGATGGCAAGCCTTTGCTGCTGCGCACGCACACCAGCCCGATGCAAGTGCGTTATGCGCGCACGCATACGCCGCCGATCAAGGTGATCGCGCCTGGCCGCACCTATCGCGTCGACAGCGACGCCACCCATTCGCCGATGTTCCACCAGGTTGAAGGCCTGTGGATCGCCGAAGACATCAGCTTTGCCGACCTGAAGGGCGTATACCTGAACTTCATCAAGGCATTTTTCGAGACCGACGACCTGCAAGTGCGTTTCCGTCCGTCCTACTTCCCGTTCACCGAGCCTTCGGCCGAGATCGACATCGCCTTCGGTTCCGGTCCGCTGAAAGGCCGCTGGCTGGAAGTGTCGGGCGCGGGCCAGGTGCACCCTAACGTGGTGCGCAACTTTGGCCTCGATCCAGAAAAATTCATCGGCTTTGCTTTCGGCTCCGGCCTGGAACGCCTGACGATGCTGCGTTACGGCATCAGCGACCTGCGTCTTTTCTATGAAGGCGACCTGCGTTTCCTGAAGCAATTCAACTAAGCGTTGTTCCGTATGATTTGCCGCGCTTGAGCATGTGCTCGCGCGGTGAGCTTTGACCCTTTGAAGGCTTGATTATGCAATTTTCCGAAAACTGGCTCCGTACCATGGTCGATCCGAAGATGACTTCGGACGAACTGTCCCACCTGCTGACCATGTCCGGTCTGGAAGTGGAGGACGTCGAAGCTGTCGCGCCACCATTCTCGAACGTGGTGGTGGGCCTGGTCCTGGCAATGGAGAAACATCCGAACGCCGACCGCCTGAACGTGTGCCAGGTCGATGTCGGCACCGGCACCATGCTCAACATCGTGTGCGGCGCGCCCAACGTGCGCCCCGGCTTGAAAGTGGTGTGCGCCAAGGCTGGCGCCGTGCTGCCGCCTGGCGCCGATGGCAAGCCGTTTGAAATCAAGGTGGGCCAGCTGCGCGGCGTCGAGTCGCAAGGCATGCTGTGCTCCGCGCGCGAATTGAAATTGTCGGAAGAAAACGCCGGCTTGATGGAATTGCCGGACGACGCACCGATCGGCCAGAATTTCCGCGATTATTATGCGTTGAACGACCTGAAATTTACCATCAAGTTGACGCCGAACAAGGCCGATTGCCTGTCCGTGCTGGGCGTGGCGCGCGAAGTGTCGGCCTTGACGGGGGTGCCGTTGACGGCGCCGCAATTCCGTACCGTGCCGGTCAGCAGCAATGAAGTGCTGCCAGTCAAGATCAGCGCGCCGGACCTGTGCGGCCGTTTCACGGGCCGCGTGATCCGTGGCTTGAATACCAAGGCGGTCACGCCGGACTGGATGAAGCAGCGCCTCGAGCGCAGCGGCCAGCGCCCGGTGTCGGCCCTGGTCGATATCTCCAACTATGTCATGCTGGAACTGGGTCGCCCTAGCCACGTGTTTGACCTGGCCAAGATCCACGGCAGCCTGGACGTGCGTTGGGGCAAGGCGGGCGAAACCGTCAAGCTGCTGAATGGCAACACGGTGGCTGTCAACGAATGGTTCGGCGTGATTGCCGATGAGCAGGAAATCGAATCGCTGGCCGGCATCATGGGCGGCGACGCCAGCGCCGTGTCCGACGATACCGACAGCATTTACCTGGAAGCGGCCTTCTGGTGGCCGGACGCCATCCGTGGCCGCGCCCGCCATTTCAATTTCTCGACCGATGCGGCGCACCGCTTCGAGCGCGGCGTCGATTTCGCCACCAATGTGGAGCATATCGAGCGCATCACGGCGCTGATCGTGGAAATCTGCGGCACCGCAGCGACCACGGTCGGCCCGGTCGATGACCACATCGTCAACCTGCCGCAACGCGCTCCGGTGACGATGCGCACGGCGCGCGCGCAAAAAGTCATCGGCGTGCCGTTGACGGATGAACTCGTCGCTGACATCTTCACGCGCCTGGCCCTGCCATACACGGTGGCCGACGGCGTGTTTTCCGTGACCTCGCCCAGCTATCGTTTCGATATCGAGATCGAGGAAGACCTGATCGAGGAAGTGGCGCGCGTGTACGGTTTTGAAAATATCCCGACCCGTCCGCCGGTGGCCGCGAATGTGATGCAGATCGCGCCGGAAAACACGCGTTCGCTGTTTTCCGTGCGTCATGAACTGGCTGACCTGGCGTACCAGGAAGTGGTCAACATGAGTTTTGTCGATGCCGCGTGGGAGCGTGATTTCTCGGGCAATACGCATCCGATCACCCTGCAAAATCCGATCGCCAGCCAGATGAGCGTGATGCGCACGTCGCTGATCGGCAGCCTGGTGTCGGTGGTGCGTTATAACCTGAACCGCAAGACCAACCGCATCCGCATCTTTGAAGTGGGCGCCATCTACAAGCGCGACGCGGCGGTGGAAAACGGCGCCGTGACGGTGGCCGGCTACGACCAGCCGAAGCGCGTGGGCGCCATGGCGTATGGCCCTGTGGCTGACGAGCAATGGGGCCAGCCAGCCCGTACCGTTGATTTCTTCGACGTCAAGGCGGACCTGGAAGCGCTGTTCTCGCCGCTGGCATTGCGTTTCACCAAGGCGGAACATCCAGCGCTGCATCCAGGCCGTTCGGCCAATGTGGAGCTGGACGGCAAAGTGATCGGTTTCATCGGTGAATTGCACCCGCGCTGGATGCAAAAGTATGACTTGCCGCTGGCGCCAGTGCTGTTTGAAATCGATGCGGTGGCGCTGGAGCAGCGTCCTTTGCCGGTGTACGCGGAAATTTCGAAATTCCCGGGCGCCAGCCGCGATCTGGCAGTGGTCGTCAAGCAATCGGTGGCGGTGCAGGATGTGCTCGATTCCTTCCACGCTGCCGCCAAGGCCAGCCCGGCGGCGCGTATCGTGCAAGCCATTGTTTTATTTGATGAATATCGAGGCAAAGGTCTGGAAGCGGATGAAAAAAGCCTTGCTTTCCGGATTAGCTTGCAAGATACTCAAAACACCCTGCAAGACGATGTGGTCGATGGCCTGATGGCCGTGCTGATCGACGCAGCCAAGCAGGGCCACGACGCTAAACTGCGTTCGTAATAGTCGGGCCAGCCACCGCTTGCGGGTGGTGGCGGGTTCGCCGAAAACCGAGTACGGATCCGCCATGCGGCGGGTTCGGGCGCACAGAAAAGGCAGGGCAGCAAAATTAATAATAGCGACGTTGATTCCGCCGTACTGCAGTCCGCATTGGCTGCCGATTTACATCGGGCCATGCTGGTTGCCAAAGTGCGCCAGGAAGCGGAAAAAGATTTACCCACCTTGACCAAGGCGGAACTGGCCGAACTGTTGTTCGAGCAAGTGGGCCTGAACAAGCGCGAAGCGAAGGATATGGTCGAAACCTTTTTCGATGAAATCCGCAATGCGCTCGAGCGTGGCGAGGCCGTCAAGCTGTCGGGTTTCGGCAATTTCCAGTTGCGTGACAAGCCGCAGCGGCCGGGCCGCAATCCCAAGACAGGCGAAGAGATCCCCATCACGGCGCGCCGCGTGGTGACCTTCCACGCCAGCCAGAAGCTGAAAAGCATGGTCGAAGAGACCAGTCCGCTGGCACGTGCTGCCTGAGTGAGTGGCGATGAACGAGCGCATCAGTAAAACCGAGTTGATCGTTTTGCCGCCGATTCCGGCCAAGCGCTATTTCACGATCGGCGAGGTCAGCGAATTGTGCGGCGTCAAACCGCATGTGCTGCGTTACTGGGAGCAGGAATTTTCCCAGCTCAAACCCGTCAAACGACGAGGTAACCGCCGTTATTACCAGCACCATGAAGTGTTGCTGATACGGCGCATCCGCGAATTGCTGTATGAGCAAGGTTTTACCATCAGCGGTGCGCGCAACAAGCTCGACAGCCGTGGTGCGGTGCATCTGCCGCTGGATGAGGATGTGCTGCAGCCCGCCTTGCCGGTGATCGCCGCCACGCCGCAAGAGGCGCCGTTGGACCGCGCCTGGATACGCGAGGAATTAATCGCGATTTTAAACTTGCTAAAATAAGATTTGCACCAATATAGCAGTACTACTGCTTTTTTGACTAAAATGCGATGACGCCTAGCCGGTATCGCACGGTGTGCCGTATTTTAAATATAATGTTAATGTTGCGTTTTTGTCAGTGACGCTGAGCCGGTACTGTGTTCAGGTTCCGGTAGTCTTTCCCAGGCCAGGAAAATATAAGGGGAAACAATGATACGCGTTGCCATTTGTGATGACCACCAAATAGTACGAGCTGGATTCAAGCAGATTTTTTCGTCCTCGGACGATTTTAGTGTCGTGGCGGAAGCCGGTACAGGGCGCGAAGCGCTCGATATCGCCCGCCGCGAGATATGCGATGTGCTGTTGCTCGATATTGCCATGCCCGATCAGAGCGGCATCGATACCTTGCGCACCATACGCCAGGGCCAGCCGGAATTGCCCGTGTTGATACTGAGCGGCTATCCCGCCCAGCAATATGCGCTCAATCTGTTCAAGATGGGCGCCAACGGCTACCTGAACAAGGAATGCGAGGCGGACGAGCTGATGACGGCCGTGCGCACCGTGTTCCAGGGGCGCCGCTATGTCAGCTCCACCGTGGGCGAATTGCTGGCGCAGTCGTTCGACCGCGATACGACCGCGGCCCTGCATACGGAACTGTCGGACCGCGAGTTCCAGGTCTTCCTGCGCCTGGCGCGCGGCGCCACCGTGTCCGACATCGGCGTGGCCTTGTCGCTGAGCATCAAGACGGTCAGCACTTACCGCACGCGCATCATGGAAAAAATGGGCTTGCAATCGAACAGCGACTTGACCTATTACGCAATGAAAAACAATTTGCTTGACTAGCCAGGCGGTGCGATCATGCAGCCATGATCGCCCAACTGTCCGCTACGTCAGGCACAATCTTGATGTTGTGCGGTGCTGCAGTATGTGGCGCAGACTATAATTGGCCGGCGCCGGCCTTGCTTGCTGCGCCGAATCTCGCTAAGGATGCACATCAGGATGTACTTCACCGTCGAACCGGCCCCGAATCAGCCCTTGCCTCTGTACAAGACGATCCTGTGCGTCACTTGTGCATTGTTGCTGATACTTAATGGTTTCAGTCTTTACCATAATCTGGAATCCTTGAAGGCCACCAATGCCTTGCTCACCAAGAGCGCGCGCGTGGCCGACCGCCTGGAATACCTGAATGTCCTGGTGCTCGATACGGAAAGCAGTTTGCGCGGCTATTACATTTCCGGCTCGGAAACCTATCTGGGGCCGTCGAAGACGGTCAACGCCGAAATTGAAAACGAATTCAACGAGTTGCAAACCTTGCTGGCGTCCAGCCCCAGCCAGCTGAAAAACCTGGCCCAGCTCAAGAACCTGATCCGCCGTAAGATGTCGATGTTGCAACAGTCGATCGAAGTCTACCGGCAGGGCGGGCTGGCCGACATCGTCAATATCTCGCGCGTGACGGACGAACGCTCCACCATGGATGAAATCCGCCTGCAGGTGGTGATCATGACGCGTGAGCAAAACGAAGCGCTGGCGGCCGGTAGCGCCGCGTTTTACCAGGAATACCAGAAAGCCGTCATGCTGGGCATCGGGATCAATGCGCTGGCGATCCTGGTGCTGGTGATGTTTTATCAACTGGTGCGGCGCAGCTTCCAGAACCGTACTGCCGTCGAGTTTGCGCTGCAAAACGCCAATGACACGCTGGAATCGACCGTCAACAAGCGTACCGAGCAATTATCCGTGCTGTCGCGGCATTTGATCAGCGTCAATGAGGTGGAAAAGGCCCGCCTGGCGCGCGAGCTGCACGATGAGCTGGGCGCCAATCTGACGGCCATCAGCATGGACCTGGGCGCCGTCACCCAGCAATTGACGCACACGGCGCCGGAACTGGCCGCACAATTGCGCCGCGCCAAGGCGACCTTGCTGGAAACGGTAGAGCTGAAGCGCCGCATCGTCGAGGACCTGCGTCCCAGCTTGCTCGACAATCTGGGCTTGTGCGCCGCCATCGAAAGCTATTGCGAGGATTTTACGCGCATGAGCGAGGTGCGCTGTGTCACCGACGTGGCGATCAATATCGACAACCGCGAGGCGACCCTGACGATCGCGCTATTCCGTATCGTGCAGGAATCACTGACCAATATCATGAAGTATGCACGCGCGGGCATGGTCAGCGTGACCCTGAAGCGCAATGAGCGGGGCCTGGTGCTGCGCGTGATCGACGATGGCATCGGGATTGCCGAAGATGCGCTGCAAAAGCCGATGTCGCATGGCTTGCTGGGCATGCGCGAGCGCGCCTTGCTACTGGGCGGAACCCTGACCGTGCGGCCCGGGCCCGATGGCAAGGGCACGTGCGTGGAAGCATTGATACCGATGGCCCTGGCGCCAGAGCAGCCTGCTAATGATGAGTTATCAGTTGCAGGCGAAAAACTCGATGCATAGCATTCATCAGTAACAAAGAAAAATGGCCGGGCATCATGCCCGGCCATTTTTGTATGGCTGACGTCGCTTAGCAGCGCGCCACGTCGCGCAGCAGGCGATCGTATTCCGTTTTTGCCACCTTGTAGCATTCGCCGGCGTAGGCTTCCAGGCCCAGGCGGTCGAGCACGGTGATGTTGCCACGGCGATAGTGAATCAAGCCTTCTTCCTGCAGCTTGCCGGCGGCGGCCGTGATGCTTTCGCGGCGCACGCCCAGCATGATGGAAATGAGTTCTTGCGTCACTTTCAATTCATTCGATGGCGAGCGGTCCAGGCGGTCGAGCAGCCAGCGGCACAGTTTTTGTTCGATCGAGCTGTGGCGGCCGCCCACGGCGTTTTGCGCCATCTGGGCAAACAGGGCATTGGTGTAGCGCATCAGCAGTTGCGGCAGGGCGCCGCCTTCGTTGAAGGCGTCGCGCAGGCATTGCGTTTTCAGGCGGTAGCCGTAGCCGGCGCTTTGCACGACAGCCGTGCACATGGCCCGTTCACCCACCACCAGCGAGGCGCCAACCACGCCTTCATGGCCCACCACGGCAATTTCGGTGGTGGCGCCATCTTCCATCACGTACAGCAGCGAGACGATGGCGGTGGTCGGGAAGTAGCTGTATTCGAGGTGGCTGCCGTAAGCGTAGAGTTCTTTGCCGAAAGGCAGTTCCACCAGTTCCAGGTGTTCGAACAGCGATTCGAGCGCAGCGCGGGGCAGGGCGGCCAGCAATTCATTTTGTTGTGCGCTGCTGAGGCTGATCCGCGACGCAAGCTTGATTTCCCGTCCGGCCGCCGGCATGGCAAGCGGTGGCAACTGGTTTTTCAGGACCGGGGTGCTAAGTTGGGTATGGTTCATATAATTCCTCACAGGCTTTTTTTACATCGGAGTGCGATGGCTGCGCGGCGGAAGTGATTCTTTTTCCAGTCTTGTCGCGCAGATCACGATGTAGTTACTTTAAAAGCTTATGTCATTGGCGAACATAAGATTAGCAGTCGCCATTCTGTAGTCTCTATTGAGGCAGAATTGTAGTCCCAGTCCTACGTTGCATTAGGCTTGCTCCGATACGTATCAAGCCTTGCGCCGCTTTTCGTGATTTTGTGATAGCACGCGCGGCTTGTTGGCGCTCCAGGAACCGGCCGGCCGCACGCTGGGCAGGCCTGCACGCGGGTTGCCGGGTTCAGGCTGCGCTGTCTCTGCCAGGCGGAAACGGCTGACGGCCTGCGTCAGCGCTTCGCCCTCTTCATGCAGGCGCTGCGAACCGATGCGGGCTTCTTCGACCAGGGCCGCGTTCTGGCGCGTCATGTCGTCGATCTGCGCCAGCGCGCCATTGATCTGCGCGATTTCCCCATTCTGCTCGGCGCCGGCGCTGCTGATGCGGGCGATCACCACGGCCACCTGCTGCACTGCCTCGACCACTTGCCGCATGGTGCTGCCGGCCGCGTTCACCAGTTCGCCGCCCGCATCGACTGTCGCCACCGAATCGCCGATCAGGCGCTTGATTTCCAGCGCCGCCTCGTTCGAGCGCTGCGCCAGGCTGCGCACTTCCGCCGCCACCACCGCAAAACCGCGTCCCTGCTCGCCGGCGCGCGCCGCCTCCACGGCCGCATTCAGGGCCAGGATATTGGTCTGGAAGGCGATGCCGTTGATGACGCCGATGATGTCGACGATCTTGTGCGAGCTGGCCCTGATCGAGGCCATGGTGTCGACCACGGCGGTGACGGTCTCGCCGCCGCGCCGCGCCACGTCGGCAGCCGACGCCACCAGGGTGCTGCCCTGGGCCACGTGGGCTTCGTTGCGCCCGACCGTGGCCGTCAGTTCGCGCATCGAATCGACGGTGGCGCCCAGCGCATCGGACTGGGTGGCGGTGTGGCCGGACAGCGCCTGGTTGCCTTGCGCCATATCGGCGCCAGCGGATGCGATGACGGCGGCGCCGCTGCGGATTTCCTGCACCAGGGTGGCCAGGCCGCGCGTCATGGCGCCGAAATCGCGCACCAGGTCGCCGATCTCGTCGCGTGCGGCAGACTCGATGCGGTGCGACAGGTCGCCCGCCGCCGCCGCGCCCACGGCCAGGCGCAATTGCGCCACGTCGCGTGTAAACGAAGCGTAGAAGCCGGCGCACAGATAGGCGGCAATCGCCAGCACCAGCAGCATGGCGGCCAGGATCAGCGCGCGCCGCGCCTGGTCGCGGGCGATGCGCTCGGCCAGCACGGCTTGCAGCGCATTGCCGGAAGTGACCGCCAGCGCATACAGGCCATCGATGGCCTGCATGCCCGCCTTGTGGAAGGCGGCTCCCGAGCTTTGGTCGTAGGAATTGGTCACTTCGTTTTTCGTGCGCTCCAGAAAGGCCAGGGCAGCCGGCAGGGCCTTCAAGGCTGGTGCCAGCGACGCCTTCAGGGCCGGCTGGCTGCTGCTGATTTCATCAAAGCGTGCCGGCAGGCGTTCCAGTTCATGGCGGGCGATCTGTGCGGTGGCGTTGACCAGCTGGTCTTCATTGGCTTCGAACAGGCCCGTGTCGATATAGGCGCCGCCCCGGCCGGCAATGTCGGACAGGCTTTCGGCCAGGTCGGGCAAGGCGCCGGTGACGACATTGCTCAGGTGGCTGGCGCCTGCTTCGCTGTCCAGGTTCATGTGCGAACGGTCGGCTACCAGTTGCACCAGTTTGCCGGCCTGGCGTATCAGCGCCGTGTGGGCCGTGTAGCTCTCCTTGGCGCCCAGGCTGGCCTGACCCGCCAGCAAGGCTTGCCATTGCTTGATCAGCTCGGCCACTTGCTGCAGGCCGGCGGCCGCTGGTGCGTCTTGCAGGGTTTGCAGGGAAGTGGTGATCTTGCCGTTGAGCGCCGTGGCGGCGCCATCGGCGGCGCGTTTCATGCTCAGGCGCACATGTTCTTCGCCGCGCCGCTGCTGCAGCAAGCGCGTGCTTTCCTGCAACTGCTGCACATAGCGCACGCCACGCTGCGCTTCCTGCGCCTGGGACAGGGATTTGCCCAGCTCGGCAATCAGCAGGGTCGTCACCAGCGCCAGCGGCAGCAGGAAGACCAGGCAGACGAGCATGAATTTGGGCAGCAGGCGCAGGCGCTGCATGAGTTGGATGGCAGGCGTCAGGAGAATTTTCATCAGATGTCCAGGAAGAGTCACAGTATTTCTGCAGCGCAATGTTGCCTGTGAATTGTGACACCTTGATGAAGTGCTGATTTAACAATGTCGCAAAGGCAAGGCTGCTGGAGGCGCAAGAGTGGAACAGTTCACACGGAATGCCCGGGAGTCTGTAAAATCGAGGGTTTTTTGCGAGGGCCATATCATGGTCACCAATATGGCCAACGAGAACGACATGACAAGCGACGATACCATCGATACCGAGCAGTCCGCAGCAGCGGCTCCCAGCAGCAAGGCGCCCGCCGTGATCGCGCGTGAAGTGCAGCGCCGCCGTACCTTCGGCATCATTTCCCACCCGGATGCGGGCAAGACCACCCTGACGGAAAAACTGCTGCTGTTCTCGGGTGCGATCCAGATGGCCGGTACCGTCAAGGCGCGTAAATCGGGCCGCCACGCGACCTCTGACTGGATGGAGATCGAGAAGCAGCGCGGCATTTCGGTCGCTTCCTCGGTGATGCAGTTCGAATTCCGCGACCACGTCGTCAACCTGCTCGACACCCCCGGCCACCAGGACTTTTCGGAAGATACCTACCGCGTGCTGACGGCCGTCGACTCGGCGCTGATGGTGATCGATGCGGCCAAGGGCGTGGAAGCGCAGACGATCAAGCTGCTGGCCGTGTGCCGCATGCGCAATACGCCGATCGTCACCTTCATGAACAAGATGGACCGCGAGACGCGCGATCCGCTGGAACTGCTCGACGAACTCGAGTCGGTGCTGAAGATCCAGTGCGCGCCCGTGACCTGGCCTATCGGCATGGGCAAGAACTTCCGCGGCGTGTACCACCTCCTGAATGACGAGATCATGCTGTTCAAGGCCGGTGAAGAAAAAGCCGACGGCGCCTTTGAAATCATCAAGGGTATCGACAATCCGCGCCTGCAGGAGATGTTCCCGCTGGAGATGGACCAATTGCGCATGGAAGTCGAACTGGTGCACGGCGCTTCGCACCCGTTCAACCTGGACGAATTCCTGTCCGGCGTGCAGACGCCCGTGTTCTTTGGCTCGGCCATCAACAACTTCGGCGTGCGCGAGATTCTGTCGGCACTGGTCGACTGGGCGCCTGCGCCGCGCGAGCGCGATGCGACCGTGCGCGCGGTGGCCCCGTCCGAGCAGCCGTTTACCGGCTTCGTGTTCAAGATCCAGGCCAATATGGACCCGGCCCACCGCGACCGCATCGCCTTCTTGCGCGTATGCTCGGGACGTTTCGAGCGCGGCATGAAGGTCAAGCACTTGCGCCTGGGCCGCGAGATCAAGGTGTCGAACGTGGTGACCTTCATGGCGTCTTCGCGCGAACAGGTGGAAGAAGCGTATGCAGGCGACATCATCGGCTTGCCCAACCATGGCAACATGCAGATCGGCGACAGTTTTTCCGAAGGCGAGATGCTGACGTTTACCGGCATCCCGTACTTCGCGCCAGACTTCTTCCGCTCGGTCCGCATCCGTAATCCCTTGAAAATCAAGCAGCTGCACAAGGGCTTGCAGCAGCTGGGCGAAGAGGGCGCGGTGCAGGTCTTCAAGCCGGTGCAGGGCGGCGAACTGGTGCTGGGCGCCGTCGGCGTGCTGCAGTTCGAAGTGGTGGCCAGCCGCCTGATGAACGAATACGGCGTCGACGCCGTATTCGAAGGTACCAGCATCAGCAGCGCACGCTGGGTCAGCTGCGACGACAAGCGCATCCTGCAAGACTTCGAAAACGCGCTGGGCCACAACGTGGCCTACGATGCGGCCGGCAATATGGCTTACCTGGCGACCTCGGGCGTGAACCTGCGTTTGACGGAAGAGCGCTGGCCGAAGCTGAAGTTCCACGCCACGCGCGAGCACTCGGCAAAATTGGCTTAAATACCGGGGTCAGACCCGCCGGGGGAATGCTCTCCAATGGAGAGCGTTCCGATCCCGCAGGGACTGACCCCAGCTTTCATGTGCGTCTAGTTGACCTAAGCCAACATCACCGTCCGGCTGCTCCAATCCCTGCGTTCCAGCAGCAGCGCCGTCAACTGCGCCGCCGTCATCGGGCGGGCAAAGAAAAAGCCCTGCGCATTGTCGCAGCCGGCCTTTCTTAAAAACTCCACTTGCCGCAAGGTTTCCACGCCTTCGGCCACCACTTTCAAGTTCAGGCTGTGCGCCATGGCGATGATGGCCGTGACGATGGCTTCGCCGTCGCCGGGCAGGTCGTGCACGAAGCTGCGGTCGATCTTCAACTGGTCGATCGGCAGGCGCTGCAGATAAGACATCGATGAATAGCCGGTGCCGAAATCGTCGATCGACAGGTGCACTCCCGTTTCCTGCAGCCGCTGCATCAGCTCCACGTTGGTCTGCACATTGTCCATCATGACGCCTTCCGTGATTTCCAGCTCCAGCAAGCCATGCGGCAGCTGCGTTTCGTGCAGGATGGCGCGGATATCGTTCATCAGTTCCGCATCGCGCGCCTGGCAGGCGGACAGGTTGACGGCCACGTGTTCCAGGGTGTCGAGCAAGCCAGCCTTGTGCCAGGCGGCCGCTTGCCGGCAGGCGCTGTGCAGTACCCAGCGGCCCAGTTCGACGATGATGCCGCTTTCCTCGGCGATGGGAATGAATTCGCCGGGGCTGATGTCGCCCATCTCGCGGCAGCGCCAGCGTATCAGCGCTTCCACGCCGACGATGCGGCCGCTGCGCAAGTCGATTTGCGGCTGGTAATGCAGGAACAGGCCGCCGTCCTGCAGGGCCTTGCGCAGGTTGGCCTCCACGCGCAGGCGCCGCTGGGCGCGCAGCGCCATGTCGGACTGGAAGATGGCATAGCGGTTCTTGCCCCGGTGCTTGGCGTGATACATGGCCGTATCGGCGTTGCGCGTCAGGGTCGCCGCATCGCGCGCGTCGAACGGGTACAGGCTGACGCCGATGCTTGCGCCCAGGTGCAGCTGGTGGCCATCGAGCGTGAATGGCGCCGCCAGCGCGGCCAGGATCTTGCGCGCCACGCTGGTCATTTCCAGGGCGTCGTCGGCCGGCTCGATGATGACCACGAATTCGTCGCCGCCCATGCGGCAGATGATGTCGGTGGTGCGCAGGATGCGGACCAGGCGCCCGGCCACGAGTTTCAACAGCTGGTCGCCGTGGTGGTGGCCCAGGGTGTCGTTGACGACCTTGAAGTTATCCAGGTCCAGCAGCAGCAGGCCCACGCTGCTGTCCTGGCGGTCGGCGCGCGCCAGCGCATACGCCAGCGCATCGTTGAATTCATGCCGGTTCGGCAAGGTGGTGACGGGATCGACATGGGCCAGGTAGTGAAAATGGTTTTCCGCCTGTTCGGCAGCGGCGCGCGTGCGGCGTATCATCAGCAGGGTGATGCCGAAGGCGCACAGGCCGATCGCCAGGGTGACGACGGAAAATTGCGCCAGGCTGCGGTACAGCGGCGCCAGGCTGGTCCGCAGCAGCAACGCGCCGCCGCCGGGCAGTTCTTTCAGTATGTTCGCGCTGCCGGCCAGCCAATCGGTGTGCATGCCGGCTTGCGGCGCCGTGGGCGTGCTCTCGGCGCTGCTGCGCGCATAGCGGGCGTAGGGCAGGCCATTCGGCGTGTAGATCAGCGCCTGTAGTATGTGGGGTGCGGCGGCCAGCGGCGCCAGCGCCTGTTCGGCGCCCAAGTGCGTGGAGTGGCGCAGCGCCTGGCTGGCGGCGGGCGCCAGCATGTCGGCTTGCACCGTCAGGTCGCGCCGCAGCTCCGCATGTAGCGCCACGGCCTGGAACAGCACCAGCAACAGGCTGGCGGCAAGCAAGGTGGCGCCGGCGATCAGCAGGTTTTGCCTGGCGACCCGGTCGCCACGCCACGGCGCCGATGGCTGCGCCAACAGCGCCATCATGTCGTGACCTTGCCGGAACGTGCTGCCAGCTTGTTCAATCGGGGCTTGCCCTGCCATGTTGTCATTCCAGTTCGATGAAGCTGCGGAGAGCGTCTGAAGTTTTTTGTTACTTCCAGCGCATAAAAAACGAGCCATATCTTTTGAATAATATTCACTGGCAATTCTAATCTCTTTTGATCCAGGTGTTTTTTTCCTGTGTCAAGGCATGCCTCCAGTAAATAAAATTGGCGGCGGGCACCAGAGAAATAGTGCTTCGGGCCGCCTATTCCGGCTTTCTTTTCATTTTCTGCGTAAATCGCATCATGCAAGTCATTGATTCTAATAAATATTAAGAATGAATAGGCAAACACTATGGCCTTGCCCGGCGAGTTCGTCCATAATCCCCCGATAATGGGCGTCCTGATTTCCATTGTTTTGCCGTGTGCGCCTTGCCGCCTGCAAAACCGGACGCCGCTGGAATTGCCGCCTGAAGCGCGGTGTAAATATTGATCAGTGAGGATATCTTGGAAAAGAAACCAAAAATAACGTTGTCATCACAAGACGTGGAACGACTGGAAACATTGTTGTATGCCTTGGGAAATAACTTATCGCCCGACAAGGCCGCCTTGCTGGAAGAACTGGGCCGCGCCGACGTGCTGGAGCCGCAAGAGATTCCGCCGACCGTGGTGACGATGAATTCGACCGTGCGCTTCACGGTCGAGAACAAGGAAGAGTTTTGCCTGACCCTGGTGTACCCGAAAGACGTGGATGGCCAGGCTGACCGCATTTCCGTGCTGGCGCCGGTCGGCAGCGCGCTGCTGGGTTTGTCCGTGGGCGACAGCATTGCCTGGCCGATGCCGGGCGGCGTGGTCAAGGTGAAGATCGAGGAAATCGTCTACCAGCCCGAGCGCGCTGGCGAATTCCACCGCTAAAGTGAACGCAGGACGAACGGCGCGGGCCGTTCGTCCTGTCCGTCCCATCGTCAGTTATTTCTCTGGATGCGCGCCACGATCCAGCCGGCCACCACCGTGAACGTGACGATCAGGGCGACGATGATCCAGAAGCCCTGCGGATGCTGGGCCAGCGGGATGCCTCCCACGTTCATGCCCAGCATGCCGGCGATGATGTTGATCGGCAGGGCCAGCACCGTGACGATGGTCAGCACGAACAGGCTGCGGTTATTGCCCTCGTTGACGCTGGCGGCGATTTCCTCCTGCAGCAGCTTGATGCGTTCCTGCAGCGACGACATATCGCTGAGCACCACCGAAAATTCCTCCGTCGATTGCCGCAATTCCAGGCTGTCGAGTTCCGAAATCCATGAAGGCGGGCGTTGCAGCAGGCGAAACAGGGCGGCCGGCTCGGGCGCCAGCAGCCGCTGCAGGCGCACCAGCACGCGTCGCATGGCGCCCAGGTCGCTGCGCTTGGGCGTCAAACGTCCCGACAATAAATGGTCTTCGATATCATCGACGCGGGCCACGGCGTCGCGCACGATGTTGACCAGCACGTCGGCCTGGTCGCGCAGCAGATGGATCAGCAATTCCACCGACGAGCGTATCGGCTCGTGATTCTTGAGCACGGCCTGGCGCAGGCGCTCGATCGATTGCAGCGGCGCGCGGCGCGCCGTGATCACCAGGTTTTGCGCCACGCTGGACCACATGGTGGCGATGTCGGACGCTTCGAAGGAAAAATTGTGCACCACATCGTTGACCACGGCGATCAGGGTGTTTTCAGCCTGCTCGATGCGCGTCGAGCGCGAACCCTGGTGCAGGGTTTCATAAAATTCCGCCGCCAGGCTGGTATGCGTTTGCAGCCAGCGCTCGCACGCCGCGTGCGACAGGTTGAAATGCAGCCAGACGAATTCGTGGGGCGGGTGGGGCGTGTCCAGCCAGGCTTGCGCCGCATTGGAATCGAGCGCCAGCGGCTGCGCCGTCCGGCCAAATAAAAAACCCCAGACCAGGCCTGAGGTATCGGAGCCGTAAGTAAAACCGGCAGTTTCCATCGCCATCGTGATTGACTTTCTGCGCAAAGCGTTCTTGCAGCGATTATATGACAGCCAGATGACAGGAAAATGACAAAGGCCGCCCGGTGTGGCGGCCTTGTCACAATTTAAAAAATGAGCTTATTAGGTGGCTTGTCAGGTGCTAGCCACGGGGCGACCAGCGTCCTTCTTCCATGCGCCAGTGTCCGCCGCGCTGGCTCCAGACCGGAGCCGCGTACACATAGCCGGGGCGTTCGGCGATCCACACGCCTGGCGACCAGGTGTAGCTGCGGGCGCGCCATTCCCAGTGTCCGGGCGCCCACACATAGCCATAGCGCGGATGCGGCGGGCGTTCAAAACGTGGCGGTGGCGGGGCGACGGCGATTTCCTCGTAGACGACTGGTTGCGGCTGTACCGTGACCCAGCCGCCACGGTCGAGGCGCCAGCCATTGCCCTGCTGTACCCAGACGGCGCCGCGGTACTGGTTGCCGCCCCGTTCGCGCACCCATACGCCGCTGTTCCAGACATGGCGGTGGCCATCCCAGTCCCAATAGCCTGGCGCCCAGACATAACCGCGGCGCGGCGCAGGCACGCTTTCGAAGCGGGGCGGCGGCGGGGCATTATTGACGACGATGCTCACGTCCACCCGGCTTTGCGCCATGGCTTGCGTAGGCAGGAAGGCGCAAGCGCTGACGGCAAGGACAGCGGCGGCATAGACGGCGAGGGGTTGCGTGAGGCTTTTCATGGTTGACTCCATTTCGGTGGTGGCATGAAATGGACTATAGCGATTTGCTGGCGGTAATTTCGTCTTTGAAGCAACTTATTACATCTGACACAATGCTTGCCAGCGATGTATCCGTTGCCGATACAAGATCACCCTACAGCGTATGCACGGCAGGCCGGGCCAGCAGCGCCTGGCGTTCCTGCATCAGCGAGATGTGTTTTTCTTCAGCCGTCATGCGCCTGGCGCTGATGGTAACGACGGGCATGGCGGCAGCGGAAGCGGACTGGGCCGTGTTGGCCGTGTCAGCCGCTGGCGTCTGCATGAAACTGGCATAACTGGCCGAGCAGGCAACGGCGACGGCCACGGTGAAGATGAGTTCCATGCTGTTCAGCGCGTTTTTCAGGGTTTTCATGAGCGTTCCTCTCGGATGGCGGGTGGGGATGAATGTACTGTAGCCACCTGCCGCCCCAGGCGCCATGCGCTTGCGACCAGCCGTGGTTTTGGCGGGATAGCCTGCAAAAAAACGGCGCTGAAACGCTTGCAAGCCTGGCAAGTGGCGCCACCGGCCGAATTGAGGGCTAAATAGCCCTGTATCCGGTCATATGAATGCAATTGCTGTATGGCATTATTTAAAGCTGCAGATCAAAGGTGCAGGGCGGTGTTTGACCGGCCACCCTGCTAGAATCGGCATGGCAGCCTGGTCAGGTGGGCGTAACAATATCTTCAGGAGTCACACATGTTCCAACTGTTTGGTTTTGGCGGCGCCCGCTGTCCGCGCTGCGAACACAAGAACGGCGCCGCCGCCGGTTATTGCGCGCAATGCGGCCTGTCGCTGGGCGCGCCCGGCAGCGACACGGTGCTGCACGCCAACCAGTGGCGCCTGGCGGACGATCAGCTGGCCCTGTTTTTCGGCGTGCGCGAATTGTCTTCGCTATTCGGCGCGGCGGCCAAGCGCCTGCAGGTACCTGCCGAGTCGCGCGCCTGGATCGTGCAATCGGATGCTTTTACCGTGATACCTGCCGGCGACTATGACAGCGCGGCCTTTTTTGCGCGCTTGCCGGCCCTGCTGCCGGCGCGCCCGGCCGAAGTGCTGATCGCCCGCGCTGATTGCCTGTCGCTGGAGTTCGACTTGCCCGGCCTGGCCAGCACCGAATTGCTGAATATTGCCGCTACTTTCCGTATCGGCGTCACCCTGGGCCAGCCCGACGCGTTTGCGCGCCAGTTCATGCGCGCGCCGGGCGCCGTCACGCGCGCCCACCTGCACGCCTTGCTGCTGCCCTCCGTGCGCCAGATCGTGCTGGAATTTACGGGCAGCCGCGCACTGCGCGAGATGGAGGCCAACGCCGACCTGCGCCCGCAATTGAATGAACGCCTGTTATCGTCCCTGACGCAGCGCCTGGCCCAGTCGGGCCTGGCCGTGGCGCAGGTGGAAACACTGGCCCTGCGCCATGACAAACTCGATGCTGGCGACGCCAGCATCGGCACCCTGTGGCTGGGCGGCGCGCCGGAGCAGGGCGCGCAAGAGATGCAGCGGCTCGACCAGCTGTACGACGAACAGGAGTGGCAGCGCATCCGCAGCGAAGAACAAAAGGCGCGCCATGCGCACCGCCGCGCCGAATTGCGGCAGGACGCGACCGTGGAGGGGGCCGAACTGGCGCACCAGGAAGCGGAGCGCCTGCAAGCGCTGCGCGGGCGCCAGATCGACCTGTATGGCCGCATCCTGGAAGCGAAGTCGCGGCGCCAGGCGCTCGACCATGGCGCGGCCGAGGCGCTGGGCGAGCTGGAACAGGCGCTGGCGAAAAAGGGCGCGCAGCGCGCCGACGAGGCGGCCCACTGGGAACATGTGCGGGCGCTGGCCGCCATCAAGATGCGCAGCGAACTGGAATTGTCGCAGCTGAACGGGCGCGAGCAGATCCAGCTGGCGCAGCAGCGCTTTACGCACCAGGTGCATTTGCAGTCGATCGCGCAGCAGGTGGAAAGCGCGCTGCTGATCGATGACGAAGCGGGCCGCCGCGCGCAGCTGGCGCGCTTGCGCCAGGCCGAGGCGGACGCCGCCCAGCGCGAAGCGCAGCTGGAAGCGGAGCAGCACAAGGCCGTCTGGCAAGGGGCCGTGCTGGCCAACGCGGCGCGCCAGCGCGAAGCGGAGCGGGTGCAGGAATGGGAAGAACAGATGCAGCTGGCGCGCCAGCGCGAGCTGCTGCGCGCCGAAGCGCACAAGGACGAAGCGGCCCAGGTGCAGGCGGCCGAAGTGGCGGAAAAAGTCGCGGCGCTGCGCCGTGGCGGCGCGCGCGAGGACGCCATCGCGCAGCAGGAAAAACTGCTGCGCACCATCGAGGCAGACGGCGTGCATGCGCGCCAGCTGCAGCAGCAGGCGCACCTGGCGCAGCTCGACGCGCTGGCCGTGGAGGAACAGCGCCAGCAACTGCGCCAGCTGGAACACGAAGCGCAATGGCAGCGTGAACTGCTGGGCATGGCGCAGCAGCGCGACAGCGATTATGCGCGCTGGAAGGGCGAATATGAAGCGCTGCTGGCGCAGCAGGCGCATGCCGCCGAACTGGCGCGTATCGACATCGACCGCATCGAAAAGATCGGCACCCTGAGCGATACGGGCAAGCTGGCGATGGCGGCCGGGCCGAATGCGGGCGCGCTGGCGCAAGTGCTCAAGGCGCAGCTGCAGGCGGGCATGAGCGCCGAACAGATCCACGCGCTGGCGGCGCTGGCGGCGGCCGAGAACAGCATCGCGCCGCTGGACGCCATGCGCATGGCGCAAGACAGCGTGGCCCAGGAGCGCGCTTACCGCGATGGCCAGGCCGAGCGAGAGCGGCGCCCGTTGCAAGAGGCGGTCTCGCCGCAGAAAACGCCGTGCTGCCAGAATGGCCATGTCCAGCGCAGCGGCCATCCCGACGATAAATTTTGCGCCACCTGCGGCGTAGCCCTGCAGCCTTGAAGGAAGCCTTTTACCTGAGATGATGCAAAAAGCACGAGACAAACTGCGGGAACTGCGCGCCCTGCACGACGACGGGCTGCTCAGCGAGCAGGAATTTGAGCACCGCAAGAACGCCATCCTCGACGCCGAGTACGCGCCGCCGGGTGGCGTGGCCGCGTCCGTGCCGGTGCGCCAGGGCACGGAGCTGGGCTTCATGACGGGCCAGGAAATCGGTCCGCAAAACCGCCGCTACCGGCTCGAACGGCTGATCGCCACGGGCGGCATGGGGCAGGTGTGGCAGGCAACCGACCTGGCCACGCATGCGGAACTGGGCAGCAGCGAAATGGTGGCCCTGAAGATTTTGCCGCCGCAGCTGACGCAGAGCGCCACGCACGCCCGCCTGCTGATCGAGGAAGCCACGCAGGCGAGGAAACTCGCGCATGAAAACATCGTGCGCGTGTATGAATGGGCGCAGGATCCGGCCACGGCCAGCTATTTCATCATCATGGAATGCCTCGATGGCGAAGACCTCGAACATTATCTGGCGCGCGAGGGGCCGCTGCCGCTGGCGACCGTGCAGCAATTGCTGCATCCGGTGGCCGAGGCCCTGTCGTATGCCTGGGAAAAACACAAGCTGGTACATCGCGATATCAAGCCGGGCAATGTCTTCCTGACGGCGAAAGGCGACGTCAAGCTGCTCGATTACGGTATCGCTTCGCGCGTGCGCAATGCGGGCAGCAGCCTGGGGCTGGAAACGCCGAACGCAGGCACGCACGGCTATCGTCCGCCCGAGGCGGGCACGCACCAGCGCCAGCCCAGCCCGCGCCTGGACGTGTATGCGGTGGCCGTGATGATTTACCAGATGCTCGAAGGGCGCATGCCGTTTGACGATGCGCGCAGCGCGGAGCATTTGCCGTCGGCGCCGCAGGCACTCAAGGCGGCGCAGTGGCAAGTGCTGCAAAATGGTTTTTCGCTGACGCCGGAATTGCGCCCGCAATCGGTGCAAGCCTTGCTCGAAGCGCTGGAGCGGGCGGCCGGACCGACGCCCGAAGAACTGGCCGAACTGGCGCGCCAGGAGCAGTCGCGCCTGGCCGAACAGCAAAAGCAGGCGGCGCTGGCGGCCGAAGAGGCACGCAAGCAAGCCCGCTTGCGTCAGGAAGAACTGGAGCAGCGCCGCAAGCTCGAGGCCCAGGCGGCAGCGCAGGAAAAGCAGCGCCAGGACAAGCTGCGCCGCGAGCAGGAAGCGCAGCGGGCAATCGAGGCGGAAGAAGCGCGCAAGCTGCGCAAGGAAGCGCTGCGCGGGCAGTTGCGCGCGCGCCGCGAAGCCGATGCGGCCACCGCCCTGCAGGCACACCAGGAATTGCAGCGCAAGGCGATCCAGGCGAAAGCCGAAGCGGCCTACCGCGCCGAGCAGGAGCGGGCGCGTAAAGAACAGGCCAAGCCGCTCAGCCCTGCCGCCAGCGAACAGCCGCCGCCACAGTCAGCAGAAACAGCTGCTGCCGAACCGCCGGAAGTCAATGCCGAAGGCATGCTGCGCGACGCTTTCCTCGATGGCTCGGGCCAGGGGCCGGAGCTGGTGAGCATCCCCAGCGGACGTTTCCAGATGGGCGCGCACGAGACCGAACACCAGGTGGCGATCAAGGCCGGTTCGCAAAAGACCTGGCTGGAACGCGAAACGCCGCAGCACTGGGTGGGCATCACGAAGCCGTTCGCGCTGGCGCGCCATCCGGTCAGCGTGGGTGAGTGGCGCGCCTTCGTCAAGGCCACCGGCTGGGAAGGCGGCGCGGAGACGGACTGGGACAATCCCGGCTTCGTGCAAACCGATTTGCACCCGGTGGTGGGCGTCAGCTGGAAGGACGCCCAGCTGTACATCGCCTGGCTGATGGAAAAAACCGGCAAGGTGTACCGTCTGCCCAGCGAAGCGGAATGGGAATACGCCTGCCGCGCCGGCACGCGCACGGCTTTCAACGTGGGCGATACCATCAGCACCGAGCAAGCCAATTACGATGGCCTGTACATCTATAACGGCGGCCCGCGCGGCGCCTACCGGGGCGGCACCAGCCCACAAGCCACGTTTGCGCCGAATGCCTGGGGCTTGTACGACATGCATGGCAATGTATGGGAATGGGTGCAGGACATCGTGCATGACAATTACGAAGGCGCGCCCGTCGATGGCAGCGCCTGGGAAGAGGGCGGCGACAGCAGCCGGCGCATTCTGCGCGGCGGTTCATGGCTGTACCACCCGCGCTACCTGCGTTCGGCCCTGCGCAACGGTTTTTCCATCGTGCTGTCGAATGATATCGTGGGCTTTCGCGTGGCGCGCAACCTCGACTAGTTTCTTGTTGGCGGATGCGCCCGGCTATCGGTCGATGCGCTGTTGCGCATCAAGTAACAGGGTTGCAGCGATAGCTGGCGCGGCTGCGCAAAGCGGGCAAACGGTGTAAATTGTGGTTTTTCAAACACCCCCAGGGAAAGCCATGACCATCACCGCCATCCGCGACCAGTCGCAGCCCATGCGCCACATCGTGCACATCCGCGATCACATCCTGTCGGCCGATGCTTCGGTCGAGGAGGGCGGCGGCGACTCCGGACCGTCGCCGCACGACCTGTATGACGCGGCCCTGTCAGCCTGCAAGGCGCTGACGGTGCTGTGGTACGCGAAACGCAAGGGCATCCCGCTGCAGCACGTGGAAGTGTCGACCGAGCGCGACGCCAGCGAAGAGCGCAAGGGCGTGTATCGCCTGGCCGCCACCCTGCACCTGACGGGGGAGCTGAGCGAGGCCCAGCGCCAGGAATTATTGGCGGCGGCCGGCAAGTGCCCGCTGCACAAGCTGATGACCAGCGTGACGACTGAAGTGACGACGGTGCTGGCATGAGCGCGGCTATCCTGAAAAGCCACGAAAAGGACCTGGGCGGCGGCTTTGTCGTGCGGCGCTTGCTGCCATCGGCTGTAAAACAGGCTGTGGGTCCCTTCATTTTCTTTGATCATTTCGGCCCGATCGACGTGGCGCCCGACGCCAACCACGACGTGCGTCCCCACCCGCATATCGGCCTGGCCACGGTCACCTATCTGTTCGAAGGCGCGATCGACCACCGCGACAGCATCGGCTCGTATCAGCGCATCGCACCGGGCGCCATCAACTGGATGACGGCCGGGCGCGGCATCGTGCATTCCGAACGCACCCCTCCCGACCTGGTGGGCCAGCCGCACCGCACGCATGGCTTGCAGCTGTGGGCCGCGCTGCCGAAGGCGCATGAAGAAGACGAGCCGAGTTTTACGCACACGCCGCAAGCGGAGATTCCCGTCGTATCGCTCGACGGCGCGGTGGTGAAGGTGTTGATCGGCACGGCCTTCGGCCAGACCTCGCCTGTGCGCACGTATATGGAGACGCTCTACCTCGACGTGGCGCTGCAGGCCGGCAGCAGCTTGCGCCTGGACGGCTTGCCGGCGGAAGCGGCGATTTACCCCATCAGCGGCGACGTGCTGGTCGATGGCGTAGCCTTGGCGCCGCACACCATGGCCTTGCTGGAAATGGGCACGGCGCCTGTTGTGACGGCGGGCAGCGGGCCGGCGCAGTTCGTGGTGATCGGCGGCGAGCCGCTCGATGGCCACCGCTTCCTGTTCTGGAATTTCGTCTCGTCCAGCAAGGAGCGCCTGTCGCAGGCGGCCGACGACTGGAGCGCCCAGCGCATGGGGCAAGTGCCGGGCGAGACGGAGTTTATTCCCTTGCCGAAAGCGCCGCTGCGTCCTTCGGCTTAGGCGCTTAGAAGCGGGCGCGCAAATTGATGCTGGCCTTGCGCGGCTCGCCATAAAAATTGCCCCACGATGGCGCGCCCACCGTTTGGTAGTAGCGCTTGTCGAACAGATTCGTCACGTTGACCGAGGCGCTCCAGTTGCGGTCGATCTGGTAAGCGGCGCGCGCCGTCCACAGCGCGTACGATTTCTGCGCCACCGTGATGGCTTGCGTCATGCGCGAGCTTTCGCTCTGGAAGTTCACGCCGCCGCCCAGACTCCACGCCTGCAAGGCGCCTGGCAGGCGGTAATCGCTCCACGCGCGCAGCATGTGGCGCGGCGAAAAGGTGCTGGCAAACTGTATGCCCGCGTTCGAGGTCTGGTCCAGGTATTTGAAATTGTTCAAGGTATAGCCGGCGAACAGCTGCCAGCCGCGCGCGACTTCGCCGCTGATTTCCGCATCGATACCCTCGCTGCGCACCTTGCCCGTCGAGATATAACATTCCGAACCCGATGAGCAGACATTCACCAGGTCGAGTTCCGCGCGGTTGCTCTGCTCGATGCGGAACAGCGCCAGCGAGGCATTGACTTTGCCGTCGAACAGTTCGCCCTTGATCCCCGCTTCCAGGTTGCGGCCTTTCAGTGGGTCGATCAGGGCGCCGGCGGCGTCGCGCTGGCTTTGCGGCTGGAAGATGTCGGACACGCTGGCGTAAGCGGACCATTGCCGGTCCAGTGCATAGATCAGGCCGCCATACGGTGTGACGACGCCGTTTTCGCGGTACGGATCGCTGTAGGGCGCGCCCGTGTCGCGGTAGATGCTGCTCGATGTGTAATTCGTGACGCGTGCGCCGGCCACCACCGTGAGCGGGGCGCTGACGCTGAAGCGGGCCACGCCATACGCGCCCGTCTGGCGCATGCTGGTCAGGCTGGGCGCGCCCCGGTAGCTGTGTTCGCGCAGCCAGGCGTCGCTTGGCTCGGCCACGCCGTGGTCGGGCTGCCAGGGATTGATACCCTGCCTGAGCATGGCCAGGCTGAAATCGCTGTCGCTTTCCAGGCGGTTGGTGTTCACGCCAGCGCTGAAACCATGGCGCCGGCCGAAGGCATCGAATTTGCCATCGAGCGACAGGTCGATGCCCTTGTTGGTGGTGCCGTAATCGAACACGCCGTCATAACGCATCATGCCGGCCTGGGTGACCGGGTTGATCGCTCCCAGGTTGAACATGTATTTCACGTCATGCCGCTCGTGCGTGTAGTTGGCGGTGGCTTTCAACGACCAGTCGGCGTCGAAGCGGTGCTCGAATTCGGCAAAGACGGCGCTCTGGCGGCTGTTCCAGCGGTTCCAGTTGGCGCCGATGAAGGTCGAGCGCGGCAAATGCGGATCGCTGCCGTCGCTGTACAGGGGCAGGCCCGAAAAGAACGGCCGCGAGTGCAGTTTTTCATGGCTGGCGCCGGCCGTCAGCTTGCTGCCTGGCGCCAGGTCGAATTCCAGTACGCCATACAGCACGTCGGTACGGCTGTCGGCCACGTCATAAAAATAATCGCGCTGCTCCTGTGCGGCCACGGCGCGGCCACGGATGCTGCCCGCTTCGTTCAGGGGACCGGTGACGTCGATCTCGCCGCGCAAGTCGTTCCAGCGTCCGGCGCTGGCCGACAGCAGCAACTGCTTGTCGGCCAGCGGGCGCTTGCGCACCATGTTCACGGCGGCGCCAGGCGCACCCGTGCCCTGCAGCAGGCCGGTGGCGCCGCGCACCACTTCCACCCGGTCCAGGATCGCCGTGTTGCTGGTAAAGCTGTTCGCCTGCGGGTAATACATGGCGCGGTTGACGCCGTCGAACTGGTAAGTATCGATCATGAAGCCGCGTGAATACACATAGCGCCCGCCCATCGGGCTGTCATACATGGTGATGCCGGTGGTGTTGGCCAGTACCGCATCGATGGTGTTGAGGTTTTGGTCGTCCATCTTCTGGCGCGTGATCACGCTGACTGACTGCGGAATTTCGCGCAGGGTTTGCACGCCCTTGCCGACGGTGACGGCGCGCGCCGCATACGAGTTGCTGTGTTCACTGACGGGGTCGCGCTCCATGCTGGCGCTGACCAGCACGGGCGCCATGACTTTTTCACCGCCGGCCTGCGGCGCGGTGACGCTGGCCTGGCGCAGCACATAAGCGCCGTTCGGCAATTGCACCGCTTCCAGGCCGCTGCCGGCCAGCAGCAGGGCGAAACCCTGCGCCACTTTGTAGCTGCCGTGCAAGCCGTTCGATTGCAAGCCCCGCGTTTGTGCAGGATCGGTCGACAGGCTGACGCCGGCGGCGACGGCGAAGTCGTTTAGCGCGCTCGCCAGCGGGCCGGCCTGGATGGCGTAGGTAGCTTGGCTTTGCGCCAGCACGGGCGCGGCGGTGACGGCGGCGCACGCCACGGCAATGGTCGACAGGACAGGGTGATTCAGGTGCATGGTCGGTCTTTCTGTTCTCGGTGGTGGTGTATGGCGATATGCATCGGCTGTTTGTCTAGTAAGCCGAAGCAGGGCGCCGAAACAGCAACCCCTGAATACAAAAAACTGACAAAATTATGTCGGCCTGGCGGAAACCGTAGCCCAGTAGCGCGTGAAATACGTCACTTGCAGCCGGTGCGAAGCGCACAGGCTGGCCAAAGCGGCGTCGATATCGTCCAGGCGGTAAGTGCCTGTCACGGGCCGGTGCGCGATCAGGGGATCGCAGGCCAGGTGGCCGCGCCGGTAGCGCGACAGTTCATCGACCAGGCGCTGCAGGGGCCAGTCGGCGGCCACCAGCATGCCTTGCAGCCAGCTATCCTGGTGGGCTGCGATGGTTGTAGTGTTTTCTGCACCACTGGCGAAGAAGCGCAGTTGCTGGCCCGCCTCGATACGGTGCACCGCATCGTTGGCGCTGGCGCAGCGCACTTCCACAGCATGCTCGAACACGCTGACGATACTGCTGGCGCCATCGCAGCGCACGCCAAAGCGCGTGCCCAGTGCGCGGATCACGCCGTGTTGTGTCTCGACCAGGAAGGGGCGCGGGTCGGGCGCCGTGGTCAGCATGATTTCACCTTCGTGCAGGCGGATGCGGCGGCTACTGGCCGTGTAATCGATGTCGGCGGCGCTGCCGGTATTGAGTTCCAGGCTGCCGCCATCGGCCAGGCGCACATGGCGGCGCTGGCCAGGCGCCGTGCGCAGCGCTGCCGTCCACGCCTGCCATGGCGTGGCAGGCAGGCCGGCCTGGCCCAGCCAGATGCCGCCGCCGGCCGCTACCAGTAGCGCCAGCACCTTGGCCGCAGCGCGGCGGCGCGCCTGGGCTGCCTGCAATGCGGGCAGGGCCAGGGTGGCCGGAATCTCCCCCAGTTGGCCATCCATGCGCTGCAGCAGTGTCCAGGCGCGTGCGTGTTCGGCGCTGGCGGCCAGCCAGCTTTGCAGGGCGGCCGGGTCGGCGGTGCCGCTTTTGCATTCCACATGCCAGTGCGCGGCGGCGGCCAGGATGGCCCGCTCGATGCGGGGGCGGTTGGCGCGCTGGGAAAACATCAGGCGGCGGCCAGCACCAGGCATTCCGTATAGGCGCGCACCAGGTGTTTTTTAACGGTGGGCAGCGAGATACCGAGGCGGGCGCTGATGTCCACGTAGCTCAGTTCCTCGATTTGCGCCAGCAGGAAGACCGTGCGCGTGCGCTGGCCCAGGCTGTCGAGCAGGCGGTCGATGGCCAGCAGGGTTTCGATGATGATGGCGTGCGTTTCGGCGGAAATCGATTGCGGTTCGGCTTGCCGGGCCAGCGCCTCCAGGTAGGCTTGTTCCAGCGCCTGGCGGCGGTAGCGGTCGACCAGCAAGCCGCGCGCGATGGTTGCCAGGTAGCCGCGTGGTTCGCGCAGCGGCGCGGCATCGCGTTTGCCCAGCAGGCGCACGAAGGTATCCTGCGCCAGGTCGGCCGCGTCGCCAGCATTGCCCAGCTTGCCGCGCAGCCAGCCATACAGCCAGCCGTGGTGTTCGCTGTACAAGGTCTTCAGGTGCGCGGCATGGACGTGGCTGCTCACTGCGTTCTCCGGATAAGTGGATAAGCTGGGCTGACGGAACACGGCGTGCCGGCTGGCTGGGCTGGTTAAGATGATGTGTGAGAATGATACTCATTATCACATTGACTATGCCGCCACGTCAATTCAGCTCAAGCGCCTTGCCGCCAGTCCGCCAGCCACTGCTGCAGAGATGCCCAGGTCGCATGCAAGGCGGCGCTGGCGCCATGCAGCAGGCTATCGAGGGCGCCGCTGGCGTAGCGCAGGTGGACGCCGTCGAAAAAGACGTGGTCGGCCACCACGGTGGCGGCCAGCCAGGCGGCGATGATGACGATCAGGTCGTGCCGGCCGCTTTTCCACCAGCGCAGCGAATGGCGGCGGAAGATCCATGGCACGCCCAGCGGATTGGGCCAGTCGGCCAGCAAGTGCATGATGCCGCCTGCGGCAAAGCCGAACAGGGGCGGCGCCCAGGGATGGTGCGGCAATTGCAGGTAGCTGTAGGCGAGCAGGGCGATCCAGGCCAGGCCCCAGTGCGTCCACGTGCGGTGCGTGATCCACAGTTTATGCGTGCGCGCCCACCAGGCCACTTCCATCCAGTCGGGCGCCGTGCCGCCCAGCGCGCCCATCAGAAAAGCGAGCACGCTGAGCACTTGATAGGGGCCGCCAGCGCCAAGGTGCGCGACCACGGCTGCGGCGATCACGCCGGCAGCCCAGCCAGTCGCGTGATGCGCTTTATTGGAAGCCATAGAAATGTAAAACGCCAGACGGGCGTATTGTGAAACGTCGGAAAGATAAGCTGGATGAATATACAGTATCGTGGGGCGTCAGACGAGGGTATTTGCAGAATATATGTAAAAATTTTGTTAAATCCATTTCTGGCACTGCTTGTGGCGCCAGCAAGGGAGTTGTGTCTCTGCTAATGCAGTTGGCCACAGGGGCGCTATGCTGATAAGAGGCAGACGATCAAGAAGGGAGTTGCCATGAAAATCCCGCGCGAATTGCAGATACCGGCCATCGTTTTTTCGCTGGAGGCGGTCTTTATTATTGGCTTGTCGCTGGTGTTTTTGATACTGGCGCCGCGTTAGCGTTGCAGCATGAGGGCAAGCCTATGCCGTCAGCAGGGCGTTGCTGCTGTCGCACAGGCCGGCGCCTTCGGTGCGGATGATCCAGCATTCCGGATATGGTTCGCTGGCGAAGCGGTTATGCCGCGCAAAACCGCTGAGCTTGTCGAGTGTCGTGGCGGGCGCCAACGGCGTTTGCTTGCCGCTGGCCGGGTCCAGATGCCAGAAGCCGCCATCGCGGTGGAACAGCACGGGCAGGGCGGCCGCGTTCGGTGCCGATGCGTTGGCCTGTGGCAGCGAGACAGGCTGGGTTTCCGGCGTCAGCAGGTAAAAACATTCCGCATGCGCACCTTGGTCGATGCGGTGCAGGATTACCCCATGCTGCAGCAAGGCTGTCACGCTGAGGACGACGATGCCCTTGATGCTGGCGCTCATTTCGATGCGCATGCCCAGGCGCAGGGGGACTGGCTTGTGCTTGCCAGGCCAGACGCCGTCGAGCAGCAAGCCATAACGCGACACATCTTCGATTTCAAAGCCTTGCTGGCCGCGCCGGATGACGGCGTGGCGCCCGGACAGGCGGCGCGTCAAGCCATTGTTGTCCTGGCCGTCCAGGCTGAAATGGCTGAGCAATACATCGGCTTCCGGATCGACCAGCTCGAAACGGCCCAAGGTGCATTCGGCCAGCGCAAACAGGCGGATCTGGCGCTGTGCGCCCGCTTCCGGCGCCGCGTTGACCAGGCATGCCGCGTCGCTGGGATGCGGATGGACCTGGCTGTCGGCGGGCAAGTCGACTTCGATCAGTTCTTCATCCCAGGCAATGGTGGTAAAGCCCATGTCGATCTTGCCTTGCGGCGCGGACAGATCCACGTGGGCGATGCCGGCATTGCGGGCCGTCACGTCGAGATTGCAGCCATCGCCACCGCGCACGCGGGCAATCGATGCGTCATCGGCCATCACGCGCACATTTTTATGCGTGCTGAGGAAGATCTGGTGGATTTCGGTCAGGGTGGCGTCGCGGCGCGGCACCAGGATGACGAAGGTGCAGACCCATTTTTGCGCCACCGCGCCTTCGAGGTGGCTTTGTACTTCCACGTCGATCTGGTATTGCCCATGCTCCTTGTTGCGAGAAGAAAATTCAACGAAGACGGGGCGCCAGTCGCCGCGCGTGGTGCGCACGAAGTCATGCTGCACCTGTCCACGCGGGATCAGGTCCGAGCGCAGGCGCAAGGTCAGTTGTGGCGCGCAGTTGGCGGCCATGCCGCGCAATTCCATTTTCAGGGTTTGCCGTCCGCCAGCGGCGCGCGGGTCGAAGCCGCTGATATGCAAATGGGCTTGCACGGGCTGGTACGCCACCTTAGCCGCCGTGGCAGAGGGTGTGGGCGCGGCGGACGCCGCAGTGATGGCCGGGGTCATGGCAGGCACGGGCGCACGCACAGGCGCCGTTGCCGATTGCTCGGAACGGGCGCTGCGCGCTGCGTTCAACAAGTCATAGCTGCTGGCGGGAGCGGCTGCTTGCGGGTGGTTGCCCGCGCAGACGCTGTCACCAGGCAAGACCCAGAACGTACAGTGCGGGTGCTCCGGATTACTGCATTTTTTCATGACATTCTGGCTCGAACCGGGTGGGGGCATGGCGCCCTCTGTTATACCTGAGAGCTTACGCGCATTTGGGCTGGCTTGGCAACCAGCACAGCAAGCCGTGCCGTGTTTTTTGGATAAAAACACCAGCAAAATCCGTCATGCCTTTAACCATCCCGGAAACTATTGCTTTAAATCATATATTGTGGATTTCCAGATACCTATTTTAAACAACTTCGTCTTTGTCTGCTCGACCCGCCGCTTAACGCCAGCAAGACGGCAGGCGCGGGCAAGCCGGTGTATGCTGGCCTGACATTGATACGCCTGCGATTTTCTTGCCTGGAAAAACAATCATGCTCAATCCTCCACTTGCCATCCGCTGGCCCCAGCTGGCCGTCGCCTATTGCAGCGCCCTGTGCGTGCTGCTGCTGATCGATGGTTTATGGCTGGGCTTGCTGATGGGCCCCCTGTACGCCCGCTATCTGGGGGCGTTGCTGCTGGAGCAGCCGCGCTGGTTGCCGGCGATCCTGTTCTACCTCTTGTATGCATGGGGTTTGCTGGTATTTGCCATCCTGCCGGGTTTGCGGGCACGCAACTGGCGCACGGCGGTCCGGCTGGCCGCCTTGCTGGGACTGGTGGCCTATGGCACCTATGACTTGAGCAATTACGCCACCTTGCAGGGCTGGCCGCTCGCGCTGACGTTCATCGATATCGCCTGGGGCGCCGTGCTGTCCGGTGTGACGGGCGCGGCTGCCTGGCTGGCGGCCAGCCGGCTGCAGGCGGCGCCCAGGTAATTGATCAGCCGGTTGCGCCAGGTGGCGTAAAGCGCAGGGCCAGCATGGTCAGGTTATCGCTATGCATGCCCAGCGGCGGCCTGGCCAGGAAGTCGTCGAAGATGGCGGCCAGCGCCTGTGCGGCGGTTTTACCTGCACACAAGCCTGGCCAGCGGCCCACGGCCGCCTGCGGGTCGGCGCAGGCCCAGAAGCCATCGCTGGCCAGCAGATACAGCGCATCGCTGCGCACCTGCAGCACCCGGCGGTCGGCCAGATGCGCAAGGAAAGGCGGCAAATTGCCGGCGTCGAGCGCCTGCAGCGGTTTGTCGAGTTGCTGCGTGTCGCCGATGGCATTGCCCAATATAAAAGCTTGCGAGATTTGCGGGTGGTGTTCGCCATGCACGCGCAAGCGCCACTGCGCTTCGTTGAGCCGGCCGTGCATGGCGTGCACGGTGGCCGGCACGTGGTCCACTGTCAGACTGCTGGCTGTGCCATCGGCAATTTCGTAAAGCCGCGAATCGCCCACGTGATACAGCAGCGGCGCCTGGCCTGGCGCGATTTCCAGCAGGGTCAGGGTGGTGCCGGGCGGGCGCGCCGCCACCAGCGGCGGCAGCTCGAAACTGGTTTGCAGGCGGGTGTGCAATCCATCGAGGCCGGTGGCCAGCGTGGCGCAATCGCGGCAGGCGGGCAGTTGCAGCAAGCCTTGCACGGCCGCTTCGGCCGCTTCACGGCCATGTCCATGACCGCCCATGCCATCGAGTACGGCTGCCCGCACATGGCCGGCCGGCCAGTTGGCGACCTGGCAGCGCAGCGGCGCTTGCTGCGACAGGTACACGGCATTGCCGCTACCGTCGATCAGCAGGAAATTGTCCTGGTTTTCCCGTCGCGGTGTCGGGCCTGCACCGATGCTGCTGCCGGCGGCGGCAGCGAGCCAGGGACCGAAATCCAGGCCATCCTTAATTAAATACATGAATTAATTGCATGGGTATCACTATTGATCATGGGCACAGCTTAGCCGATATTGTCTGAAAGAGATATGGTAAAAGCAACTGCGTCCACATGAAAAAAACCTGCGGCAGCCAGGCTGCGCAGGTTTTTGCTGAAGAACCGGGCCCGATTAACGGCGCCAGCCGTATCCGCCACGGCCTTCCCAGCGGCCGCGGTCATGGTAGTAGCCGCGCGGCTGCACATAAATCACGGCAGGCGGGCCGTAGTAGCGCGGGGCCGGCGCGTAATACACGGGCTGCGGGGCAGGCTGGTAGTAGACCGGTTGCGGCGCAGGCTGGTAATACACGGGCTGCGGCGCTGGCTGGTAATAGCCGCCACGGTAGCCGCCGTTGTAATAGCGGTCGTTCGTGCTGATGCTGTTGCCGACGGCGGCGCCGATCACGCCACCCACGATCGCGCCGTCACGGCCGCCAGTGCTGTGGCCGATGGCCGCTCCAACGACGGCGCCTGCAACAGTATTGAAGTCGCGGTCGCCGGCGACTGCGGCCGATGAGACAGCCACTGACGCTACCATTACCGCACCCAGGAGTGTTTTGTTCAACATGGCATTTCCTTCCATTTCGGCGAGATCACAATGATCTGCATGTAGGGACTATATCCGCACGTTCGTGCCGCTTCCACGTCTAATACAACTTATTACATTCAAGGCAAGGTGGTAACAACTCAGCCTTGAGCCAACGCCAGGTTGGCCTGCCATTCATGGCGCAACAGGCTGTACATTTTGACATCGTGCATGGCGCCATTGATGAAGAACGCCTGCCGCATCAAGCCTTCCTGCGTAAAGCCGCATTTTTGCGCGATGCGTTCGGACGCCGTGTTGAACGGATCCATCAGCAGTTCCAGCCGATGGTAGGGGTAGGCCATGAACAGGTAGTTGATCAGCAGGCGCGTCGCCTCGGTGGTGTAGCCGCGTCCGCGCCTTTGCGGGTCGAACAGGCGGTAGCCGATTTCGCGCCCGGCCGGCGTGCGGCTCTTGAAGTGGGTGATGGTGCCGATGATGTTCTGGTGCAAGTCCTCGATCAGAAACAGCTCGCTGTCTTCGCTGACCAGTCCCGTCTGCAGGAATTCGCGCCGCATCGCTTCGGGCGACTTGAACTGCATGGAAAAGAATTCCCCGCGCGAGGGCAGGTCGTTGACCTTCGCAATATAGTCATTGAGATCGGCGGCGAGCAGATGCCGGACGGTGCAAAGTGTTCCCTTGAGCATGGCGGGTTCCAGTGGCGAGGACGAACTTCATGGTAATCCAAACAAGATGTTGCAAGCAATGGCGCTGCTGGACAAAAGTTGCTGCAGTGACAGAATAAATACGCTATCGTGACAGGCTGCACCGCAATTGTTTCCCCTTCGATACTGGAACCCTATCTTTATGCATACCGTCCTGACTGGCGCGCCGCGCTCCATCCTGTCCCGCTCCATTTCCACCATCGTCTTCGGCTGCATGGTCAGCGCTAGCGCCCTGGCAGCGACGCCTGGCAATGATCCGCAAGCGCTGGCAAAAATCCGCGACACCGCGCTGCAAAGCGACTGGGCCTATACCCAGTTGAGCGACCTGACGGACCTGATCGGTCCGCGCCTGTCCGGTTCTGTTGGTGCAGCAGCGGCCGTGCAGCAAGTGGCGGACACCATGCGCAAGCTGGGCGCCACCGTCACCCTGCAGCCGGTCAAGGTGCCGCACTGGGTGCGCGGCGTGGAAACGGCGGAAATCGTCGACTATGCAGGCCGTCCGCAAGGCATCAGCCAGCGCGTGGTCCTGACGGCCCTGGGCGGTTCGGGCGCGACGCCAGCGGCCGGCCTGACGGCGCCGCTGGTGATCGTGAAGAGTTTTGAAGAACTCAAGGCGCGCGCGGCCGAAGTGAAGGGCGCCATCGTGCTGATCGACACGCCGTTCGACCAGGAAATGGCGGACCGGGGCCTGGCTGGCGTCAGCTATGGCCAGGGTTCGCGCTTCCGCTTCAATGGACCCAAGGCGGCCGCTGAACTGGGCGCCGCCGCCGCGCTGGTGCGCTCGATCGGCGGCGCCAATTTCCGCATTCCGCACACTGGCGCCACGGGACTGGAAGACGGCAAGCGTATTCCGGCCGCCGCCGTCACCGTCGAAGACGCCTTGCTGATCGGCCGCCTGGCCGCGCGCGGCCCCATGAAAATGCATCTGACCCTGACCCCGCAAACCTTGCCTGACGCCGATAGCTACAACGTGATCGCCGACTGGCCGGGTACCGACAAGGCCGATGAAGTGGTGGTGGTGTCGGGCCACCTCGATTCCTGGGACCTGGCCACCGGCGCCAATGACGATGGCGCCGGCATCATGTCTGCCATGGGCGTGCTGGAAACCCTGAAAAAGCTCGATTACCATCCGCGCCGCACGATCCGCGTGATCGCCTGGATGAACGAGGAAAACGGCGGCCGTGGCGGCCAGGCCTATTTTGATGCGAATAAAAATGCCCTGCTCAAGCAGTATGCGGCGATCGAGATGGACAGCGGCGCCGGCCGGCCATTCGGCATCAAGGCCAGCGTGGGCCCGAAAGCGGAAAAACTGTTCGCGCCCTTGCTGGCATCGCTGCAGCCGATCGGCGCGAATGCCTTTACGCGCCGCGATGCGCTGGAAACGGGCGACTTGCACCGCCTGGAAAAAGGTGGCGTACCGAGCTTCGAGCCGCTGGTCGACAGCCATAGCTACTTCCATTACCACCATACGCCAGCCGATACGCTGGACAAGGTCGACCCTCAAAACCTCAAGCGCAACGTGGCGCTGATGTCTTCGCTGGCCTGGTTCCTGGCCAATATCGATGGCGAAATCGGCCGCGCGCCGGCGCAGGACGAGTAAGACTGCAGCACGGGCCACCGCCTGGCCGGCGTGGCCCGCCGCCTGCGGGCAGCTTCGCCATTTTTCCAACAAACAATGATCTTACGGATATGACACAAGACGACATCGAGATCGCCATCGGTATGATCCGTTCCCACCTGGCCGCGTATCCGCACGGCGCCGACACGCTCGAAGGCGTGGCGCAGTGGTGGCTCGATGGCAGTTTTTCACCGCCGGTGATTGCGGCCGCGCTGGAGCGGCTGCTGGCCGCCGGCGAGATGGAACGCCTGAGCATCGGCCAGCGCCAGTTGTGGCGGCGGGCGCAGCCGGCATAGCGCTGCACCGCCTGTGCTGGCAAGGTGCGGGCGCGCCCTTGCCTAGATCGCGTTCAGCGGTATTTTCAAGTAGCGCACGCCATTTTCTTCCGGCTCCGGCAGCTTGCCGGCATTGATATTGACCTGGATGGCGGGCAGGATCAGGGTCGGCATGTCCAGGGTCCGGTCGCGCGCCGTGCGCATGGCCACGAACTGCGCTTCCGTGACGCCGTCGTGCAGGTGGATATTGCTGGCCCGCTGTTCGGCCACCGTCACTTCCCAGCGCGGCGGACGGCCGTTGGGCGGATAGTCGTGGCACATGAACAGCCGCGTTTGCGGCGGCAGCGACAGCAAGCGCTGCACGGAGCGATAGAGCAGGGTCGCCGAGCCGCCGGGAAAATCGCAGCGGGCCGAACCCACGTCGGGCATGAACAGGGTGTCGCCCACGAAGACGGCGTCGCCGATCTGGTACGCCAGGTCGGCCGGCGTATGGCCAGGCACGTGCAGCGCGCGCACTTCCAGCTCGCCGATGTGGAAGACCTGGTCGGGCGCAAATAATTGATCGAACTGCGAGCCGTCCGCCTGCGCGCCATCCTGGTGATAGACCTGGGAAAACGCTTGCTGCACCGTCTGGATGGCCGCGCCGATGGCCACGTCGCCACCCAGCTGCTGCTGCAGATAGGGCGCGGCCGACAGGTGGTCCGCATGCGCATGGGTTTCCAGCAGCCAGCGGCATTGCAAGCCATGCTGGCGCACGAAAGCGACTACCTTGTCGGCCGAAGTGGTCGAGGTGCGGCCCGCTTTCGGGTCGTAGTCGAGCACGGAATCGATGATGGCGCATTCGCCGCCATCGGCCGCATACACGACATAGGTCACGGTGGCGGTGGCAGGATCGAAGAAAGCTTGGATTTGTGGATTCATCGTGGCGGCAGGGAAAGGCTGGGTCCGTGACAGGGATGGTCATTATATCGCCACAGCCGGATAAGAAAATGCTAAAAATGCGCTCTCGATATGCGAAAAGCAAATAAAGGGATGGCTAGCTGTCGTGCGCACCCTGATCCGCGCCGCGTGCTAATCTCGTCTGTACCAGCTTAGGAGAAAGAGGAAAACCATGCCTGACACCACAGCACGCAACGAACAGTACCGCGGTTTTACGATTTCAGTGACGCCGCAAAAGGACAATGACGATTTATGGGATTTCAGCTACCGCTTGCAGCGCGACGGCCAATCCGATGCACTGGAAGTGAGTCGCAGCCGCACCCTGGGCGGCCATGCCGACCCCGAAGCGGCCTATGTGGCCGGTTTTGAAGTGGCGAAAATCGAGGTGGACAATCTGCTGCGTCCTTGATCTGGTGTAAATTGTTTAGCTGGCTGGCGCGCTTCCGCTGAAACACATCGCGGCCGGCCGTGCTTCATGCTAGGATTTCCCTCACCAGGAAGCTTGATTCAACTACCCGCAAGGAGGCCACCCATGAGCAACAGTTCCAAAATTCATTATAAAGGCTGGGAGATCGTTCCTTTGGCCGTGCCTACCGGTGACGGCAAATGGTCGGCCAGCTGCGATATCGAACGCGCCGGCGCCGACGGGGTGGAAGTGTTCGAAGGCTCGACCATGCAATTCGTGCGCGACGATGAGGACGAGGCCATCGCTGCCGCCTGCGACGAAGCGATCCGCCAGGTCGATAACATCATCGCCAACCCGCTGGTGCGGCTGGCCTGATACGGTTCAGTGACTCCGGGGCAGCCGGCGCTTGCCGCCTGTCTGCCATCCTGCGCGGCCAGCACTTTGTTGGCCGCGCTGCCATCTGCGTCTCCTGTTTGATTTCAATCGACGTTTCAATGTGTTTCAATGTTTCTCCATGAAACATTTTTGAAATGCATGACGATGGAATTGTCACATCGCCCGTGTGCACTTATCCCGCCTCTATCCCTTGTATTTGTGCGTGCTGGCGCTATTCTCCCTCTGTGACACCACTTGCGCAGTGTTCGGCCAAGTGGCTGGCACGGCAATTGCAATACTGTTCCATATAGCAAGTCCATGAAACATTCGACATTCCATAGGTGAACACATGAGTCTATACTCCGCAGGTGCAGCGTTCCGCAAGGCCGTCCAGGAAGAATCCCCATTGCAAGTGGTCGGCGCCATCAACGCCAACCACGCCCTGCTGGCCAAGCGCGCCGGCTTCAAGGCCATTTATCTGTCCGGCGGCGGCGTCGCGGCCGGCTCGCTGGGCTTGCCCGACCTGGGCATTTCCAGCCTGGATGACGTGCTGACCGATATCCGCCGTATCACCGACGTATGCGACCTGCCGCTGCTGGTCGACGCCGACACGGGCTTCGGTTCATCCGCCTTCAATGTGGCGCGCACCGTGAAATCGATGATCAAGTTTGGCGCGGCCGCGCTGCATATCGAAGACCAGGTGGGCGCCAAGCGCTGCGGTCATCGTCCGGGCAAGGAAATCGTGAGCAAGGAAGAAATGGTCGACCGCATCAAGGCCGCCGTCGATGCGCGCACCGATCCGAACTTCGTCATCATGGCGCGTACCGATGCACTGGCCGTCGATGGCCTGGACGCGGCGCTGGAACGCGCCATCGCCTGCGTCGAAGCGGGCGCCGACATGATCTTCCCGGAAGCGATTACCGATCTCGATATGTATGCCACGTTTGCCAAGGCCGTCAATGTGCCGATCCTGGCCAATATCACCGAATTTGGCGCCACGCCGCTGTTCACCCTGGACGAACTGCGCAGCGCCCACGTGGGCCTGGCGCTGTATCCCTTGTCGGCCTTTCGCGCCATGAACAAGGCGGCGGAAAACGTCTACACCTCGCTGCGCCGCGACGGCACGCAAAAGAACGTGGTCGACACCATGCAGACGCGCATGGAGCTGTATGAATCGATCAATTACCACGAATTCGAGCAAAAGCTGGACGCATTATTCGCCGCGCAGAAAAAGTAATCATTACTATATTTTGGAGAAGACCATGACCGCACCACAAGCCGCCACTTTCAAGCCTAAAAAATCCGTCGCCCTGTCCGGCGTCACTGCCGGTAACACGGCCTTGTGCTCGGTTGGCAAAACCGGCAACGATTTGCACTACCGCGGCTATGACATCCTGGACGTGGCCGACAGCTGCGAGTTCGAGGAAATCGCCTACCTGCTGGTGCATGGCAAGCTGCCGACCGTCGCCGAGCTGAAAGGCTACAAGGCCAAATTGAAATCCCTGCGCGGCTTGCCGTCCGCCGTCAAGCTGGCGCTGGAAGCCTTGCCGGCCGCCGCCCACCCGATGGACGTGATGCGCACGGGCGTGTCGGTGCTTGGCTGCACCTTGCCTGAAAAAGACGACCATAACGCACCGGGCGCGCGCGATATCGCCGACCGCCTGATGGCCTCGTTCGGCTCCATGCTGCTGTACTGGTACCACTACAGCCATAATGGCAAGCGCATCGAAGTGGAAACGGACGACGACTCGATTGGTGGCCACTTCCTGCACCTGCTGCATGGCGTAAAGCCGTCGGCATCGTGGGAAAAAGCCATGCATACGTCCTTGATCCTGTATGCGGAACATGAATTCAACGCCTCCACCTTCACCAGCCGCGTGATCGCCGGCACGGGTTCGGACATCCATTCGGCCATCACGGGCGCGATTGGCGCCTTGCGCGGACCGAAACACGGCGGCGCGAATGAAGTGGCGCTGGAGATTCAAAAACGCTACGACAACGCCGACGAAGCAGAAGCGGACATCCGCGAGCGCGTCGCCAACAAGGAAGTGGTGATCGGTTTCGGCCACCCGGTGTACACGATCTCGGACCCGCGCAACGTCGTCATCAAGGAAGTGGCGCGCAATCTGTCGCTGGAAGCGGGATCGACCAAGATGTTCGACATCGCCGAGCGCCTGGAATCGGTGATGTGGGAAATCAAGAACATGTTCCCGAACCTGGACTGGTTCTCGGCGGTGTCGTACCACATGATGGGCGTGCCGACGGCGATGTTTACGCCGCTGTTCGTCATCTCGCGCACCTCGGGCTGGGCCGCCCATATCATCGAGCAGCGCATCGACAACAAGATCATTCGCCCGAGCGCCAATTATGTCGGCCCGGAAGACCTGGCATTTGTCCCCATCAAAGACCGCACTTAATGAGCACAGCAAAGAGCCTCACTATGAACACCTTGCACCGCAAACCCTTGCCGGGCACCCAGCTAGACTACTTCGACACGCGCGCCGCCGTCGATGCCATCCAGCCAGGCGCCTATGCCACCTTGCCCTACACTTCGCGCGTGCTGGCGGAAAACCTGGTGCGCCGCTGCGATCCGGCGACCCTGGACGCTTCCTTGAGCCAGTTCATCGAACGCCGCCGCGACCTCGATTTCCCGTGGTTCCCGGCCCGCGTGGTCTGCCACGACATCCTGGGCCAGACGGCCCTGGTCGACCTGGCCGGCTTGCGCGACGCCATCGCCGCCCAGGGCGGCGACCCGGCGCTGGTCAATCCCGTCGTGCCGACGCAGCTGGTGGTCGACCATTCGCTGGCCGTGGAATGCGGCGGTTTCGACCCGGACGCCTTTGCCAAGAACCGCGCCATCGAAGACCGCCGCAACGAAGACCGTTTCGACTTCATCGACTGGACCAAGAAGGCGTTCAAGAACGTCGATGTGATCCCGCCGGGAAACGGCATCCTGCACCAGATCAATCTTGAGCGCATGTCGCCCGTGATCCAGGTGCAAAACGGCGTGGCCTATCCCGACACCCTGGTCGGCACCGATTCGCATACGCCGATGGTCGATGCGCTGGGCGTGATCGCCATCGGCGTGGGCGGCCTGGAAGCGGAAAGCGTGATGCTGGGCCGCGCCTCATGGATGCGTTTGCCCGACATCATCGGTGTCCAGCTGACGGGCAAGCCGCAGCCGGGCATTACGGCCACTGACACGGTGCTGGCGCTGACGGAATTTTTGCGCAAGCAGAAGGTCGTTTCGTCCTACCTGGAATTCTTTGGCGAGGGCGCTTCGCACCTGACCCTGGGCGACCGCGCGACGATTTCCAATATGGCGCCGGAATTTGGCGCCACGGCCGCCATGTTCTACATCGACGAACAAACCATCAAGTATCTGAAACTGACGGGCCGCGACGACGAACTGGTCAAGCTGGTCGAGCTGTATGCGAAAGAAACAGGCTTGTGGGCCGACAGCCTGCAAGACGCGCAATATGAGCGCGTATTGACGTTCGACCTGTCGTCCGTGGTGCGCAATATCGCCGGCCCGTCGAACCCGCACAACCGCGTGCCGACCTCGGAACTGGCGGCGCGCGGCATTTCGGGCGTGGTGGAAAACGAGCCGGGCAAGATGCCGGACGGCGCCGTCATCATCGCTGCGATTACCAGCTGCACCAACACGAACAACCCGCGCAACATGATCGCGGCCGGCTTGATCGCCCGCAATGCAAACCGCCTGGGCCTGACGCGTAAACCCTGGGTGAAATCGTCGCTGGCGCCCGGCTCGAAGACGGTGGAACTGTATCTGCAGGAAGCGGGCCTGATGCCGGAACTGGAACAACTGGGCTTTGGCGTGGTGGCGTTTGCCTGCACCTCGTGCAATGGCATGTCGGGCGCGCTCGATCCGGTGATCCAGGACGAAGTGGTGTCGCGCGACCTGTATGCCACGGCGGTCCTGTCGGGCAACCGCAACTTCGATGGCCGCATCCACCCGTACGCCAAACAGGCTTTCCTCGCCTCGCCGCCGTTGGTGGTGGCGTATGCGATTGCCGGCACCATCCGTTTCGACATTGAAAAAGACGTGCTGGGTTTTGACCCTTACGGCAAGCCTATCCTGCTGAAGGATATCTGGCCATCGGACGAAGAAATCGACGCCATCGTCGCGGCCAGCGTCAAGCCGGAGCAGTACCGCAAGGTGTATATCCCCATGTTTGCCGCCCAGCCCGACGATGGCTTGAAAGTCAGCCCGCTGTACGACTGGCGCCCGCAGACGACGTATATCCGCCGCCCGCCGTACTGGGAAGGCGCGCTGGCCGGCGCGCGTCCCTTGAAAGGCATGCGTCCGCTGGCGGTACTGGGGGACAACATCACCACCGACCACCTGTCGCCATCGAACGCCATCATGCTCGACAGCGCGGCTGGCGAATACCTGGCCAAAATGGGCTTGCCGGAGGAAGACTTCAATTCCTACGCCACCCACCGGGGCGACCATCTGACGGCGCAGCGCGCCACCTTCGCCAATCCGACCCTGAAAAACGAAATGGTGATCGAAGACGGCAAGGTGAAAGCGGGTTCGCTCACGCGCATCGAGCCGGAAGGCACCATTTCGCGCATGTGGGAAGCCATCGAGGTTTATATGGAGCGCAAGCAGCCCCTGATCATCATCGCCGGCGCCGACTACGGCCAGGGTTCCTCGCGCGACTGGGCTGCCAAGGGCGTGCGTCTGGCTGGCGTGGAAGCCATCGTGGCCGAAGGCTTCGAGCGCATCCACCGCACCAACCTGGTGGGCATGGGCGTCTTGCCGCTCGAGTTTTTACCGGGCGTGAACCGCAAGACCCTGGGCCTGGATGGCAGCGAAACCTATGACGTGGTGGGCGAGCGCACGCCACGCTCGACCCTGACCCTGGTCATCCACAGGAAAAATGGCGAAACGGTCGAAGTGCCCGTCACCTGCCGCCTCGATACGGCGGAAGAGGTGTCGATCTACGAGGCGGGAGGGGTGCTTCAGCGATTTGCTCAAGACTTCCTTGAGTCGGCCAAGGCAGTGGCGTAACTTCAATTTCCCCCAACGGCAAGGTCTGGGGTCGGACCCTCAGGGTCCGACCCCGGTATTTCGCTGCTGGGTTTAATCAGCCATTCAAGGCAGGAATTTCCATGACCCATACCCCCCAAATCAAAATCCCCGCCACCTATATGCGGGGCGGCACCAGCAAGGGCGTGTTTTTCCGCCTGCAGGATTTGCCGGCCAGTGCGCAGGTGCCCGGCGCGGCGCGCGATGCGCTGCTGCTGCGCGTGATCGGCAGTCCCGACCCGTATGGCAAGCAGATCGACGGCATGGGCGCCGCCACGTCGAGCACCAGCAAGACGGTGATCCTGTCCCAAAGCAGCCGGCCCGGCCACGACGTCGATTATCTGTTTGGCCAGGTCTCGATCGACAAACCGTTTGTCGACTGGAGCGGTAATTGCGGCAACCTGTCGGCGGCCGTCGGTTCGTTTGCGATCAGCGGCGGCCTGGTAGCGCCCGAGCGCATCCCGCATAACGGCGTGGCCATCGTACGCATCTGGCAAGCCAATATCGGCAAGACCATCATCGCCCACGTGCCCATCACCAATGGCGAAGTGCAGGAAACGGGCGACTTCGAACTCGATGGCGTGACCTTTCCAGCCGCCGAAGTCAAACTGGAGTTTCTTGACCCGGCAGCCGAAGAAGAGGGCGCAGGAGGCTCCATGTTCCCGACCGGCAATCTGGTCGACCAACTGGAAGTGCCCGGTATCGGCAGCCTGAAAGTCACCATGATCAATGCCGGGATTCCGACCATCTTCGTCGATGCCGCAGCCATCGGCTACACGGGCACGGAACTGCAGGACGCCATCAATGGCGACCCGCAGGCGCTGGCCCGCTTTGAAGCGATACGCGCGCACGGCGCGCTGCGCATGGGCCTGATCAGCAAACTCGATGAAGCGGCCACGCGCCAGCATACGCCGAAGGTGGCTTTCGTCGCCAGGCCGGCCAGTTATATTTCGTCCAGCGGCAAGCCGGTGGATGCGGGTGATATCGACTTGCTGGTGCGGGCCATGTCCATGGGCAAGCTGCATCACGCCATGATGGGCACGGCGGCGGTGGCCATCGGCACGGCAGCAGCCATTCCCGGCACCCTGGTCAACCTGGCGGCGGGCGGCGGCGAACAAGGGCGTGGCAAGAGCACGGTACGTTTCGGCCACCCGTCCGGCACCCTGATGGTGGGCGCGGAAGCGGCGCAAACCGATGGAAACTGGAGCGTAACGAAAGCCATCATGAGCCGCAGTGCGCGCGTGCTGATGGAAGGCGCGGTGCGCATACCGGGCGATGTCTTGTAGCGCAGTTTAAAAAAATGTTTAAATGAAGTTTATCGTTCGATAAACTTCATCTTCAAATCCGCTCGCTTTCCTTGCGCACCACCCGGCCGACGATCAGGCACTCATTGCCACGGCACATTTTGCGGTGGTATTTGCGCTGGTCGGGATTATCCGATGTCAGCCACCATTCGCCGATATCGCGCGCCAGGCGTTTGACCACCGGTTCGCCTTCATAGTTGACGGCAAATACCACGCCATCGACGGGCCGGTTATCGGCTGTGTTGATGATCACCACGTCGTCTTCATAGAGGGCTGGCTCCATGCTCTCGCCCTTGACCTTGATGGCTACCAGTTTGTCCGGGCGATAGCCATTGCGTTCGACCCAGCCGCGCGGCACGCTGATGGTGCTGCCGTCATGGGTTTCCGGTTCGATGGCAAAGCCCGTGATGCCGGCCGACAGGCGCAGTTTCACCTTGCGGATGGCGTAAAACCGTTCATCTTCCTCGTCCGTGCCGCCAGCCACCACCACTGGCTGGCCACCGGCCAGCGCGCGTGCTGCCAGGGTTTCCTGGTCGGGCGCGGCACCCTGGTCGAAGTACATGCTGTCCAGCTGCAGGTCGGCTTCCAGCTTGCGGGCGATCTTTTCGCTGAAGGCGCGTCCGTCGCGGTAGGTGGGCGAGAGGATTTGCGAGATGCGTGCCTCGCTCCAGCCGCTGGCGTCGGAAATCTTCTTGCGCGTGTTGTCGTAGCGCTCCCCGATCAGCATCAGGAGGCGATCGCGTCTGTATTGATACATATTCATCTCCATATTAGACCCCAAATTTACCGTTTGATAAATTACCAAATGCTTGACTTTAACATTAGCGATTGATAAAGTCTACTTGTTGCCTGTCGCAAATTCGCACAACAGCGTCTCACGCCGGGCAAGCACAAGGGGAGGTCGAGCATGTTGATTACGAGTAATAGCCAGAGAACACGGAGCATGGCACCGCGGGGGCCACGCGAATTGAAGGGGCGGAGCAAGAAGTCGCAGCTGCATATTGCCCGCATCGTGCAATACATCGCCGAGCACGGCCAGGCCAGTGCCGCCCAGCTGGCCAGTTTACTGGGATTGGACGCGGGCACCATGAGCCGCTACCTGCGCCATATGTGCGGCAGCGGCATGATCCACCTGGCGCAGCGCCATTGCACCGAACCGGGGCGCCAGCGTCCCGCCCTGTATGGGCCCGGCGCGCTGGACGACGAGAGCGACGGCTGGGCCGAACTGCCACCCCAGGTGCGCCATACATCGCACTGGACGCACGGCGCGGCAGGCCGCGATCCGCTGGTGGAAGCCCTGTTTGGGCCGGCGCAGAAAACAGAACGGGCAGTCGCAGAATAAAGTATCAACGAGGAGAAATCATGGGGTTTGCTGAACACTATATCGCATCGCTGTCATCGCAGAATCTGCGCGGCGATGTCCACCACCACAGCCTGGACGTGCTCGCGGCGGCGGCACTGGCCGGCGACATGGGCGCCTTGCTGTGCCGCGTCAAATATGCGGACGGCAGCATCAGCCGCCTGTTCGAAGGCAATGCTGCCAATCTGGCGCAGCTGCTGCGCGCCTGGACCGCGGCCGTGACCGACAAGGGCCGCGCGCGGCGCTGGGTCAAGGCCAATACGGCCTGGGATGCGCAGGCGGCCAACACCCTGTACCGCCGCGTGGCCGAAGTATCGCTGGCGCACTGGCTGGACAGCAAATGCAAGGCTTGCTGTGGCACTGGAGTCGAAGCAGCTGGCGTGCACGGCATCTGCAAGGCTTGTAGTGGCAGCGGCGAGGCCGCCATCAGCTGCTCCGGCGGTTTTGAACTGGAGCGCATCAAGGATATGGTCAGTGAACTGGAAAACATTTTCCAGTCCCACGGCGCCCGCGCCATGCGCCGGCTGGGACGCTGAAAAAGTTTTTTGCAATATCCCCGGACAGGAAAAAAACAGCTGCATAATAGAGTCTCGATAACGCAGCAGCACAGTAGCACAGCAGCACCACATGCTTCTCCACTCGTAATAGACGCGCTTCCGGCGCGACACCGATAGGAGAACCTGATCCAGCATATCGTCCCGCAGGGCGCATTCACGCCCTGGGACCGGACACCAGCCCGCCGCCTCACCGTGCGCGGGCTTTTTCATTGTGGTTCCTCATTTTGCAGTTCCATCCCAAGACCGCCCCGGCGGTCTTTTTTTTCATCCCATGAAAGGCACTACCTATGGCATCGACAGCAAACGGCATTGACAGCTTGATCGTTATCAGCAAACAGGCAGCAGAAGGCAGCAAGGCCGCTGCCGGCGGCGGCCAGATTTATCCCCGCGTCACGGCCACCTTCGACACCGAAGCGGACAAATATGCGAGCGCCGAAATTGACGCCAGCCAGCAGCAGGGCGACACCCGCCTGGGTAACTTCCGCACCTCGGGCGCCATCAAGGCCGAAGCGGCTTGCGGCACCTACGCACCGCTGATGGCTGCGCTGCTGCGTCGCGACTTCACGGCAGGTGGCGTCACCGCCGCGCAAACCACCATCGCCGCTGGCGCTACCGGCCTGACCCGCAGCGCAGGTTCCTGGCTGGCAGACGGCTTCCACGCCGGCAGCGTGGTGCGTATCAGCGGCATGACGGCGCCGGCCGCCGTCAACAACGCGAAGAACTTTTTTGTGACCTCCGTCACGGCCACCAACCTGAATGGCCAGTTCATGGACGGTTCGGCCATCGTGGTCAAGGCGGCCGGTGACTCGGTTGGCGTGGCCGCCGTCGGCAAGCGCAGCTTCACGCCGTTGAAAGGCCATACCACCGACTGGTTCACCGTCGAAGTGCAGGATCCGGGCGTGGGCGTGCACCGCAGCTTCGTCGACCAACTGGTCAGCAAGATGGATATCGCGGTGCAGCCGAACGGCATCACCAGCGTGGACTTCACCCTGATGGGCAAGGCGGAAGGCCCGACCACGGCCGTGCCGTACTTCCCGACGCCGGTGGCCGCGCCGGGCGCCGGCAAGTTCTCGGGCGCCACCTCGCTGCTGTCGGTGAATGGCATTCCATCGCAGATCTGCACCGGCATGTCGGTCTCGCTCGATGGCCAGGTCAAGGTTGATCCCGTGATCGGCTCCAAGTACGCCACGGCCGCCTCGCGTGGCAAGGTGCTGGGCTCGGGCCAGTTCACGGTGCTGCTGCAGGACGCCACCTATCTCGATTACTTCAAGTCCGAGACGGAAATCCCGCTGGCCTACGCCATGGCGTCGGGCACGGCGCCTGCCGCCGACGTGCTGGCGCTGGCCATGGGCCGCATCAAGATCACTTCGGCCAAGATCGACGACGGCGAGAAAAACAAGATCGTCACCTGCGCCTTCGACGTGCTGCGCTACCAGGGCGCAGACGCGCAGCATGAAGCGACCACCTTGACCATCCAGGACAGCGCGCTGTAAGCGGCTGACGCAGCGTCAAGGCAGTTCCAGGGCCGCCCGCGTGGCGGCCTTTTTATTTTCACTCCATCAGAAAGCATCACACCACATGAATAACGCACAAAAAATCCAGGCAGGTTTCGACATCGGCAACATCAACGCGGTGGCCGCTCCCGTCACCTTCGACGTACCCGTCATTTTCGACGCCGACGGCGAAGCGGTTGCCGGCCTGACCATCGTCGGCAAGAACAGCGAACAGTATCGCGTGGCGAACAACGCCGTGCGCGCCGAAGGCTACAAGAAATCGGCGCGTCGCAAGACGGCCATCGATGCCTCGACCGACGAAGGCGCCGAACTGCTGGTGCAAGCCATCGACGGCAACCAGAAACGCCTGGCGCTGGCCGTGGTCACGGGCTGGTACGGTTTCACCAGCAATGGCGCACCGGTGCCGCTCGACGCAGCCCTGCTGGAAGCGGCCTTTGAAAAATATCCGACCTGGCAGGAAAAAGTCACCAACGCGCTGGAAAACGAGTCGAATTTTTTGAAACTCTGACGGCCAGCCTGCTGCGCTACGCGGGCCACCAGTTCGAACGCGGTGCGCGCGCGGCCGACGGCCATGCCAAGGGCGAGCATATCGATGCCGCCCGGCGCCATCCTTTGTATCGCGCGCCGCCCGAGGAGGAGGCGCCAGCGCTGCCGTTCGAACTGGCCCACGTGTGGCAATGGTTTGCCCAGCTCAATGGCAAGCGCCAGAACGGCATGGCCGTCAACCCCATCGCCAGCACCGAAATCCTCGCCTGGCAGGCGCGCCACGGCATCGCCATCGAGCCTTTCGAGCATGCACTGCTGGACCAGCTCGACGCGCTGTTCCTGTCGCACCAGCATGCCAAAGCCTAGCGCACGCCGCCAGCGTCCGCGCTGGCATTTTCCAACCAGGCCGCCATGCGCGGCTTTTTTTATAGGCCAACCATGCCAGAGATACGGGAAATATTAGTTGTCGTGAATATGACGGAAGTGAGGGCCGGCACGCAGGCGCTGAATGATCTGGCCGACGCCAGCGGAGGAGCTGGCAATCAAGTCCAGATTGCCAACTCCAAGATTCGTACGGCGGAACTTCTGTTGCGCGCGCAAGCCGAAGCAAGCAAGGCAGCAGCGGAGGCGCTCAAAGCTCTCGGTGAGCAGAGTAATGATGCATCAGAAGCCTTGTTCAAGGGACTCACTGCAGTTAATGAATTTGCCAAGGCATCGATCAAGGTCGGTCAAGCTGGACTGAACGCCGATATCGGAAAAATCAAGGACGGCCTGGGCGAGATGGCCAATGCCTCAGGCTTGACGGAAATGGCATTGACGCGTTTGGGCAAGGGACCATTGCTGGCGTTGCAGATGGCCGCTGATGTGGCGGCGTTTGTCGCCGATGCCTTTGTCCAGGGCCAGCTGGAGTCGGACAAGTTCGCGCGCGCGCTGGAGCTGACGGGCAATGCTGCTGGCATCACCGAAGGGCAGTTCAATACCATGGTCGCTTCGGTTGCCGAGTCGGGACAAGGGGGGCTGGGCGATGCCCGTGTTGCCTTGCAGACCTTGGTGGAAACCGGTCAGTTCACCAGCGAATCGCTGACTTCTGTGGGCGCAGCGGCGCTCACCATGTCGCAAATGAATGGCCAGTCGGCCGCTGCGGTAGCCGCAGACTTTGCCACCATGGCCGATGGTGTCGTCAAGTGGGTTGATACCCATGAAAGCAAGTACAACATTTTAACCGCCGCCCAGTATCAGCATATCGATGCGCTGGAAAAAGAGGGCAAGACGCAGGAAGCCATGGTAGTGGCCAGCGACCTGATTAACGCCGGCTTGCAACAACGTGCTGAAAAGCTCAGCATGATCGGTAGCTTGCTGCAAGGCAGCAAGAATCTCTGGTCCAGCTTTATGGATGGCATGCATTCCATAGGCCGCGAAGAGACGCCGGACGATGAGATCAAGAAGATAAATAAACGAACCGCCGAAGTGCGCATGACCAGGCAGCTTGTGCCTGGTACGCACCCCGCTGCGCGCCTGACGGATGCGCAACTGCAGCAATTTGAGCAGGAACAGGCCAAGGTATTGGAAGTGGCGATGAACAAGAAGGCCCAGACGGAGGCAAAGGCCAAGGCTGAGCAGGCCGAGTCCAAACGCAATGCCGACGCCAAGCAGGGTCTCAAGGATCTGGAAGAAATGCAAAAGCGCTATGTCACGAGAGCGCAGCGCGAAGCAGCAGAAATCAAAAAGCTCGATGATTCCCTGGCAAATGCCCGAGCCGGTGGCGCCAATATATCGGCTACCGAAGAAAAAGACCTGCGCAAGAAAGTGCAAGCCTCGTTTGCCGGTCCGGCGAAGGTGGCCGCACCACCGGCTGCAGGCTCCGACCCGCGCGAGGCCAAGCTGGCCGGCGAACTCCAGGCAATTCAAAGTGAACTGAAGGTGAAAACTGAAGGGTACGCCCAGGTTGCCAAACTTGATGAAATGCGCCGTAAGAACGGCTCCTTGAGCGAGGACGCTTATTTTGAAAGTCGCTGGGCTGCGATCCGCGAACGCGGCGCAGCCGAGGTCGAGGCGTATCAGAAACAGGCGGATGTCCTGAAAGGATTCCAGGCAAAAACAGCGCAGGGGCGCCAGGAAAACATTAACAAGATTGCCGAAGCAGGCGCGGCACAAGTACGGGTGCAGCAGCAGGTCGATGCCGATCTGGCACAGTTGGAAGAAGCTGCCCGCCAGGAGAAGGCCGAGGCGGCGAAAAAGCGGGAGGCGGATGCGGCCGCAGCCGAGGAAAAAAAACGTACGGATGCCAAGGCGGCAGACGAAAAGTACTGGAAAGAGGCAGTTGATGGGGCCAAGGCCATGGGCGACGCGCTGGAGGGGGCCTTTGGCAAGATGGGTGCGTCAATCGGCAAGCTGGGCATGGCCCTGGTTGACTACAACAAGGCGCAGAGCGATATTCAAAAAACCTTGGTGAATGCGACGAAAGATGCGGGAGGGGACGAAACTAAAATCGCCGAAGCGCGAGCGAAGGCTGACTCCGACTCCATGCAAGTCAAGGTTAAGGGTTACGGTGCCATGGCTAGTGCTGCCAAGGGATTTTTCAAGGAAAACAGTACCGGCTACAAGCTGATGGAAGGGGCCGAGAAAGCTTTTCGTGCCGTCGAAATCGCTGGGCAACTGGAAAAGCTGGCAACCAGTCTGTTTGTCTCGAGTGCATCGGCCGCTGGTGTGGTCACCGGGCAGGCTGTTGAAACGGGTGCGGTAGTGGCTGGCCAGGCTACGCAGAATGCGGCCAAGGTTCCCGGGGTATTCATGTCGTTCATGAGTGCGATGGGACCATGGGGTATGGCGGCAGCGGCAGCTGCGATCGCCGCCGTGCTGGGCGGCGCATTTAGTGGTGGCGGCGCCGATACGACGGCCAAGGACCGGCAGGCTGCGAATGGTACCGGCACGGTATTGGGCGATTCATCCGCAAAAAGCGATTCGATCGCGAAATCGCTGGAAATCATGGAGAAAAACAGTGGCCTGGGTCTGGCTTACTCCTCTTCGATGGCCCTCTCGCTCAAGCAGATCGTTTCCGGTATTGGTGGATTAGGTAGCTTGCTGGTGCGATCCGATACGCTGACTGCCGCACTGGCCACGAAAGGTAGCGCCAGTGGCGGCTTGCTGGGAAGTGTCGTTAGCGGCATTTTTGGCGGCAAGACGACGGTACAGGATTCGGGCATTGTCACCAATGTATCGACACTGGGGGCGCTCCAGACATCGAATCTGAATGTGAATTCTTATGTCGATCTCAAGAAGTCTGGTGGCTGGTTCTCCAGCGATAAGAAATCTACGGATCTCAAGGGACTTGGCAACGAGACGAATGACCAGTTCACCAAAATCATTCTGGGATTGCGTACGACCATCGTATCGGCTGCCGACTCTTTAGGACTGGGCGGCGACGCATTTACCAACCGATTAAATAGTTTTGTCGTCAATCTTGGCAAGATCAGCTTGAAAGACCTGAAGGGGGACGAAATCCAGAAAGCGCTGGAAGCCGCGTTCTCCAAGCTGGGCGACGACATGGCCAAGTTTGGCGTGGGTGGCCTGGAAAAATACCAGAAGGTGGGCGAAGGCTACCTGGAAACCCTGGCCCGCGTCGCCAACAACTATATGCAGGTGACGGATGTGCTGGCGGTGTTGGGCAAGTCGTTCAGTACGACGGGCCTGGGCGCGGTGAAGCTGAGCGAACACCTGATTGAAGTCGCTGGCGGCATTGACAAGCTGACCAGCGGTACCGGCTTTTTCGTGCAGAACTTCCTCACCGAAGCCGAACGCATGGGGCCGATCACCAAGTCGGTCAACGACGCCATGGGCAAGTTGAATCTGGCTGGCGTGACGACCATGGATGGCTTCAAGGCGGCGGTATTGTCTGCCGCCGATGGCGTGGCGACGGGCCGGGAGGGCGCTGCGGAATTGTACGCATCCTTGCTGGCCCTGGCCGAGCCGTTCAAGACGGCAGCCGATTATGCGGCGCAACTGGCCGCTGCCACGGGCGAGCTGGCCACAGTCAGCAAGACCGCCAGTGAAATCGCCAGCGAGCACAAGGACCTGCAACAGCAATTGAACGAACTGACGAAGAGCTCGGCCGAACTGCTGGCGAGCCAGCGCGCGGGCATTGCCGACGTCAACAAGTCCTTGTTCGACCAGATCCAGGCGGCCAAGGCGGTGGTCTCTGCCAAGGATGCGCTGTCCAAGGCCTATGAGACTGAAGCGGCGGCCACGAAGACGGCGCTGGATAAATCGAAATCGTGGGTCGCCACGCTCAATGGTCTCAATTCCAGCATGCTCCTGGGCGCCCAGTCCACGCTGACGCCGGAGCAGAAGTATGCCGAAGCGCGCGCCCAGTTCGAGAAAACCCTGGCGGCGGCGAATGCGGGCGACACCACGGCGCAATCGGGCTTGTCCGCCGCCGAGCAGGCATTCCTGGCGGCGTCGCAGGTGGTCAACGCCTCCGATGCCAGGTACGCGGCCGATTATGCCCGCGTGATGGCGGCCAACAGCGAGGCACTGAAATGGGCCTCGGCGCAGGTCGACGTGCAGCAAGCCAGTCTCGATGCGCTCAATGCCCAGGTATCAGGGCTGATCACTGTCAACGACAGCGTGCTGACAGTGGCCCAGGCCATCGCCAACTTGCAGGCGGCGATGGGTGGTGCCACCGGTCTGGGCGTGCAGTTCAGTCATCCGCCTGCCGGTTCGGCGCTGGCTGCCTTGGCCGGTCCTGCCACGCCGGCGGTATTTGACGCCGGGCGCTATTCGGCGGCGGCCAACCTGGGTTCCGACGCCCTGGTCGCTGAAATTCGCGGCCTGCGCCAGGACAACCAGGCCATGCGCGAAGAGCTGGAAGGCTTGCGTGCCGATCAGCGGGCGCAGACGGGCGCCACCATCCAGGCCACCATCGAATCGAACACCAATGCCGCGCGCATGGTGGTCGATGGTGTCGATCAATCGGCCCGGGCTTCGGCCTGGGCCAATACAGTGAAAGGAGAGTACGCATGAGCGATGAACAATGGATGTTTTGGCTGCAAAGTTCATCTGCCATCCGCATGGTGCTGATCGAGGCGCAGGTGAACGTGGCCGGCAATGAGGTCACGCGTTATATCGCTTCGCGGCCGTATGTCACTGGCGCACAGGAGGTACCGGCCAATACCGAGTACCTGCCGCTGGCCACCGGCGGCCTGGCCTTCACCGAGCAGGTCAGCCTGACGGGCGAGGCGGGCCTGTCGGGCGGCGATATCGAACTCGATAACGCCGACGGCGCGCTCGATGGCTGGCTGGACGATGTCTGGATGAACCGGCCCATCAAGGTTTGGGTGGGGGACCCGGCCTGGCCGCGCATGGACTTCCAGCTGGTCTTCGACGGCATCATTGCCGACGTGGCCAGTGCGGGCCGCGAGTCGGTCAACCTGGTATTGCGCGACAAGCTGCAGCGCCTGAACACGCCGATCAGCGAAGAAAAACTGGGCGGCACGACGCAAAACAAGGATGCGATCCTGCCGATACCGTTCGGCGAATGCCACAACGTGGCGCCGCTGCTGACCAACCCGGTCACGCTGGAATATGGTTTCCTGGGCGCCGTGGAATCGGTCTTCGAGGTGCGCACCAACGGCAAGCCGATTGCCGTGGCCTTGAATGAGCAGGCGGGCCGCTTCAATCTGACGACCGATCCGTTTTCCACCACGATCACGGCCAGCGTGCAGGGGGACAAAGGGAGTGGCTATGCGCCACGTATTGCTCCGCTGGTGCGGCGTATCGCTACCGCGTACGGCAAGGCCGAGGACCGCTTTACGGAAACGGACCTTGACCTGGCCAACCTGGCCGCCTTCGACGCGGCCCACCCGCAGCCGGTGGGCCTGTATGTAGCCGACCGCACGAACCAGGCGCAGGCGATCCAGCAACTGGCGGCCAGCGTGGGCGCTCAGGCGTTGATGTCGCGCACCGGCAAGTTGCGCTTGGTGCAGATCGCGCTGCCGGCTCCCGGCGTGCCGGTGGAGGTCGGCCCCGAGCAAATGAAGGAGCGTTCGCTGCATCCCGGTGCGCGCCTGCCGGTGGTGGCGGCCGTGAAGATCGCCTTTGACCGCAACTGGACCGTGCAGGCGGGCCTGACGACCAGCATTCCGCCGGCGCATGCCGACCTGTACGCCACCGAATGGCTGACTGAAACGGTGGTCGACGAGGCGGTGCGGGCGCGTCACCGCTTGAACGTGGATCCGGTGCAGATCGAGACCTGCCTCAAGACGCGTGCCGACGCCAGGGGGGAAGCGGCGCGGCGCCTGGCCCTGAACCAGGTGCCGCGCACCATTTATGAATTCGATGGAGAGCCCGAGATGATGATGCTGGAACTGGGGCAGCCCGTGCTGCTGCGCAATGAACGCTTCGGTTTGCAGGACGGCGTGCCCGGCGTGGTGGTGCTGCTGTCGCGCTTCTGGCTGACGGGCCGCGTGACGGTGGGGGTGATGGTATGAGCGCGATTATCGGAGAGCGCGACAGCCTGTTGCAGGCAACGGCGGAGCGTTTCAGCACCACGGCCGACGGCAAGGCGATCCTGATGTCCGGCGCCACGCCCATATTTCGCGTCAATACCAGCGGGGCAGCTTCGCCGGCATCGATCGCAATCACTGCCAAGCCGGTGAACGTGGTGGGCGACATCGTCTTTACGGTATCGGCAGGCACGCGATTAAGCGTCAATGGCAATGTGGCCACGGTCGACTTTGCCGGCATGAGCACTGATACAGCCCTGGTGCAGGCGCGCATCCGTGAATTCGGCGTCGATTACATTGCCTATTATCAGATCAGCAAAGTCTTCGACGGCGTGGCCGGCGACACCGGCCTGCCAGGCCTGAATACTGCCCAGGTATTTGCCTACAAGCGCGCCGCAGTTGCGCCCAGCGATACACCGGGTGAAGTGATCTTTACCTTCGCCAGCGCCGCCATCACGACGCCGGCCGGCAATGACCTGGCCAATGGCTGGTCGAAGACCATACCGGCCGGGACGGCGCCGCTGTACGTGCGCGTGGCGTCGGCCAGTTCGCGCAACGCCACGGACAGTATCGCCGGCAATGAATGGACGGCGGCCGTGCAACTGGCCAAGGATGGCTCGGATGGCTTGAACGTGGCGTCAGTACGCATTTACCAGCGCGGTACCACCAACATTGCCCCCGCTCTGCCCACGGCAAGGTGCACCTTCACTTTTGCCACCGGCGCCTTGGCCGGCCTGAATGGCGGCTGGTCGACCCAGGTGCCAGCTACGGGCGGTGGCTATCTGTTCACTTCTGGCGCCACAGCGGCAGGGCGCGACGTCACCGACGATATCGAGCCTGGCGAGTGGGCCGCCGCTGCGCGCCTGGCTGCCGATGGCGCTGCAGGCCAGCGCGGCACCGTGACGGTGACGGCGCCGGGTTACTCAGCCTGGTCGGATGCGTCGGCCGTGTACGAACTGGGGCGTGCCGGCTACGGCGCGCCGATCAACCGCGATACGGTGACGCTGTACGACGCTAAAAATGCAGTGACGAAATTCTTTGTCGATGGTGCCTGGCTTGCGCTGGGTACCGTATTGAACGGTAATCTGCTGGTGGATGGCACGGTGGCAGCAACGGCGCTGGCGGTAGACAAGTTATCTGCCGTGTCTGCCAACCTGGGCAATGTCACCGCTGGCGACTTATACGGTACGACGTTGCATGGTGGCACAGGCTACCCAAGCAATACGTATGCCTGGCCCACTAACGGCGGTAGCGGCTTCCACCTCAGTGAGCGTGGATTATTGATTGGTAATCCGCACGCTGGTAGCCATGTCGAGCTCAATGCCGGCGGATATGTTTCCATGCCGGGGCTGACGATAATGAATGGAAATGCCACTTTTTCCGGTCTGCTTTCTGGTGTGAACGGTTCATTTGGTCTGGTACGCAGCCCGGCGCGACTCGCCACGGGAACTGGCGCAGGGTACGACCTGACAAGTACCGGTTTATATTTTTATGCTGACGCCAGTGCATTACCGGTGGTTGAGTTAGGTGTCCTGTTATGACGGTGGGATTTCGATTGCGTGACCCCGCTACCGGGCGGGTTTTGCTGTCGTCCGACGATCTCGGGCTGTTATTCCTGGATCAGTTCACGATCGGCGCAGAGACTGTTGTCAAAAGATATCCAGGTATGGCGGGCGTGGAATTACGCGTCACTGTACTGGGGGTCAACAGCATGGGCAGCTCTACCAATGTATCTATTTCCGATAGTGGGGCGGACAAAATCATATCGATACAGGCTGACCGTCCTGCCTGGATTCTCATCACAAGGGAGTAGCGATGGTTACAGGTGTTTCCATTAGAAATTCAGCGCAGCGCGTGGTGATTTCGAATCAGCAGTACGGGTTGGTGTTTGTAGGAAATGCCGAATTTACCGGAGAACGTAAGCCGATCGCCTATCTTACCAACAGCGGGGACACTCCGACACCAGGCACGGACAATCCATACTACATTTATCGTATCAATTGCGCATATCCGCCCATGGCATTTCTACAGATGCTGTCGCCGCAGCGGTTCGCCATTTGCTCCATCCGGAGCCTCGGCGGCGGGAGTTGGGAAATCGTTGTCAGCGGGGCGAACTGGACGGTCATTCCTATCGTTAAATGCTTTTGCAGATTGAGCGGACAGGGGCAATCCGGTCTGGTCGGTATACGTATCCGCGACGCACAAGGCAATCGTACCTGGGATAGTACGGAAAAAATGCTGGTGATCCGCCGAAAACTGGACTGGCCTGGCTACCGTGATGCTTCAACGGGGCCAGCGGTGCAAAGCCAGGCGATGACAGGTATCACTGCGCCCTATCTGATGTCGTGTTCAAGCAGCGGCATTACGGCCCGTAATTCGGCGAAGATCAACGGTATTGCAAATTACCGTATCACCGTCTATTCCCTTGGCTGGACCTACTTCGACGGTCAGTTATCTCGGCTGACGCGTGCGACGCAGGCTTACCAGTATTGGGATGACGGCCCAGCGGCCTGGAATTCGCTGGCGGCTGATCGAACCTACATTATTGAAGGCAATGACTATTAGAGAGACCTATGCCCAATCTCCGCATCCTCCACGACAACGCAGCCGACCGTGCTGCACTGACTGCATCGAGCCAGGCCGGTGCACTGGGCCCGGCCAACCTGCAGCGCGACGGCAAGTCTACCGTGCTGCGCGCCACCGGTACGGTGCAAACCATCACCGCCACCTGGCCGACACAGGAATCGATCGCCTGCGTGGCGCTGATCTTCACCAATATGACCAGCAGTGCCCGTATGCAGGTGCGCGGCTATGCCCAGCCTGGCGATAGCGTGCCTGTGCTCGATACCGGCAACGTCTTTCCTTGCCGCGCCGCCGTGCACGGCTCGTTTCCCTGGGGTGCGCTGCCACTGGGATGGAACGCCTACCAGGCGGGCGGCGTGAATACCTGGTCGCGGGGCGGCGGTGCCGATGGCGTGGCCTGGTTCGCCCCGGTAAGGGTGCGCAAGCTGGTGATCGAGGTATCGGCGCCACAGTGTCCGGAAGGCTATCTGGAGATATCGCGCCTGGTGGCGGGCAACCACTGGTCGCCTGAATCCAACGCGGACTACGGCGCCCAGTTATTGGTGCAAGACAGCAGCGAGGATTACCGTACGGCTGCCGGCGACCTGAAAACCGCCAGGGGCAGCACCAGCGACAAGCTGAGCATCAACCTGTCGCACCTGACGCCCATGGACCGCGCGCGCCTGATGCGCATCCTGCGCGAAAACGGCAAGGGCAAGGCCATGCTGTTCAGCCTGTTTCCAGAAAATGCCGACCCGCTGCTGGAGCAAGATCACATGCTGTATGGCAAGGCCAGCAATATCGACGCGGTGGCCACGCCGTATTTTGAAACCTATTCCGCACCACTGCAAATCGAAGGAATTTAAATGGCTGATACATTTTATGACGGCATGCCGAACGTCAACGAAGAGCTGAACAAGATGAATGCGGCGTTTGAGAAAGGGCCGTATAACGCGCTGCCGCTGACGGGCGGCAATCTGACCGGCGCGGTTGCGAGTACGGCGCGCATTACGGCAGATACTCTCACCTCACCGAGGCAGGTGATTGCAGGGGCGGGGGACTTCAACTCCGCCAGCGCCATCCGCGCGCCGAACGACAGCCAGGCTGGCGTGGCCGGGCAAGCCTATGAAGTCGCGGCAATGGGCGTGGCAGGTGTCAATGGTGTGGCATTTGGCGGGCGATTTTACTGGGCGACACAGGGTGGTGCGCTGGGCAGCTTGTACGCAACGTCGTACCAAATGATGCTGCGAGCAGTGGACGTCAGCCCGGCGAGCATCGCTACGGCCCCTCTGCTGGTGATTTCGGGTGTGGGTGATCTGACAGTCGCTCGCAGCGTGATAGGAAATGATTTTCTCCCCAAAGCCGACAATTCCTTTACGGTTGGCACCTCCGCGAGACGGTTCCAGACGGTGTACGCGGCCACCGGCACCATCAACACATCCGATGCCCGCCTGAAATGCGATTTCCGCGACCTGAGTGTCGCCGAAATTGCCGCCGCCCGTGACATTGCCCGCGCTATCGGCATCTACCGCTGGCGCGATGCGGTCGACTGCAAGGGGGCTGACGCGCGCGAGCACATCGGCCCGACCGTGCAGCGCGCCATCGAAATCATGCAGTCGCACGGTCTGGACCCATTCAACTATGGCTTTATCTGCCATGACGAATGGGAGCAGGAAACCATCGAACATCCGGCCATCGAGGCGCGCGCAGCCTACACCGAGGTGATCCTGGAGGCCGGTGATCGCTATGCCTTCCGTTACGATGAACTGGCCATGTTTATCGCGGCCGGCCAGGAAGCCCGCTTGGCGGCGCTGGAAGCTATTCCCTGATCCTGAGTTCTGAGCATCATTCAACAACCCGCTACGGCGGGTTTTTTATTTTAGTAACAACTCCGAGGAGTCCATGCCTAATCTACGCATCATTTACGACAACGCGGCCGACCGCGCGGTGCTGAGCGCATCGAGCCAGGCTGGCGCGCTGGGGCCGGCCAACTTGCAGCGCGACGGAAAATCGTCCTTGTTGCGCTCGGTTGGCACGGATTTGACTATCACCGCCATTTGGCCGGCGCCGGAAATCATCGGCGGCGTGGCGCTGCCATTTTGCAATCTGACGCCATTGGCACTGATACGCGTGCGCGGCTATGTCGAGCCATCCGACACGGCTGCCGCGTTCGATAGCGGCATCGTGCCGGCCTGCGAATACGCGCGCCTGGGGATGTGGGACTGGGGCGCGATCTCGCTGGGGGTGAATGCCTTCAGCTATGGCGGCGGCACCTACGCCCGCTGCTGGGTCCCCATGCGCAGCATCAAGAAGCTCGTCATCGACCTGGCGGACCCTGACAATCCGGCTGCCTGCATCGAAGCCACACGCCTGGTCGCTGGCGCTTACTGGAGCCCGGAACAGAATGCCTCGTACGGAGCCGGTATCACGCCGGTCGATACCAGCAGCCAGTACCGCAGTGACGCGGGTGGACAAAAGGTGGCGCGCGGCGCGGTGTACCGCAAGCTGTCGCTGTCCCTCGATCACATGACGCCGCTGGACCGTGCGGAGCTGTGGCGCATCGTGCACGGCAACGGCCTGTCGCGTCCGCTTTTCGTCAGCCTGTACCCGGACAGCGACGACGTCGAACTGGAGCAGGCGCACCAGGTGTACGGGCGCCTGGCTAATTTGGCAGCCATCACCACCCCATCTTTCCAGGCCTATGCCACCAACATTGAAGTAGAGGAGCTGTAATGAGTGAATTTTTTTACTATGGCCAGAAGGACACGATCCAGCGTTTGAACGAACTGGCAGGCCGCGGTGCGGTAGTGGCGTCGTATGCGCCCAAGGTGGGCATGTCGCCGCTGGGTGGGCCGAATGGACGCATTACACCGGCATGGCTGGATCCAAACTTGCCGATTCAATCGAACGCCAGGATTTGTTCGGGGCCAACGGCCAAGTATGGCTACAGTTATTTGGCGCAAGGTGCAGCAACCCCGATCTGCATCTGGATCGCACGCATTCCCGAAGAAAACTTGGGTGGCCATGAAAATCTGCTGATTCGTGGCATTCTGAATAATAACTGGGGCGCATCAACGACCAGCGCAGTGAATATCTTGATGGGTGTACGGGGTGGCTTCCATGTCGAGTGGACGATGGATGGGGCACGTGTCAGCAATTCCCGCTTTATCGTCGCGAAAAAATCAGACGGTAGTTATCATGTCTACGCCTACTTTGTCCCCACTGCATTTGCCAGTATCTCTTTTGATCTGGTTGGGATGGATGCCGCTACCTTTGCGGAACCTGTGATTACCACAACGATCCCTGATGGGGAGATTGTATTTGATACCGGACAGCAGTACGGTAGCCCTGGGCATATTCCGCCCCGGTATCAAGGTGCGTACGTTGAGGGGGATACTTATGCGACGATTTTTCGGGGCCCCCTGTTTTCTGGTACGGGCCAGCTATCGGATTCATTTATTAATTCTGCAACAAAGCCAAATAGCTCCAATATGGCGGAGGTACTTGGTTTAGGAGTAACAGGCGTTCCTGGTAGTGTTTACCCAGGTCGTTTTGGCTTTATGACCACTCCTGGCCAGAAGTTGTACCATACTGATTACTCATTGCGTATTCGAGCATGGGATCAAGGGTCGGCAAACTGGTCGCCTGACCTGTTGAAAGTACGGGGTGATGGTATTGTGACCATGCCAGTGCTGAAAGCTGGAAATGATGACCTGAATTCAAGGCGCCATCATATTTCGATGGGTACGGCGATGTCCGAGGAGATTATTTACTTCACTCGCAGCACAGACGCGATACCCTGTGTGGCAGTGCTGGCATCAGACGGTACAGTCTCGTGGGGATCATCGTTGAGTGTTATGTATGTGGGAAGGAACTCCAATACGGCACGTAGCATTAACGCTTCGGGCACCGTCAACACCCAGGGCAATGATTATGCCGAATACGTTGTCAAGGCGGCTGGCTGCTCTGACGTGATTCCAGGGCAGATCATCGGCATCACGTCCGACAACAAGATTACCGATCAATGGAACGATGCCGTGATGTTTGCCATTAAATCCACGGCGCCATCGTTCGTGGGCGGTGATAGCTGGTCTGCCTGTGTCGGCCCCCGGCCAACAGCAAAAGCTGGGGCAGCGCCATCCCGGCCTGTTCGTCGTGCAGATGAGGTCGAGCAGCGTGCTGTCGTTGGCAGCAACCCTGTCGCATACGAAGACGTGGTGACGCAGCCGGGTGACAGCGACGCTGAATGGGCAGAAAAACAAACTGCTTACGCCAACGCCCTGACTGCTTACAACATCGCTGCGCAGCAGGATGCCAACGCCATGGCCGCTTTCGACGCCGCGCTGGAAGCCGCACGCCAGAAAGTCGATCGCATCGCCATCGCCGGCCGCGTCCCCGTGAACGTGCTGGGCGCCCAGCCTGGTGACTATATCGTGCCGGTGCAGGACGGCGCCGGCATCAAGGGTATCGCCGTGCACGAAGATGCGCTGAGCATGAAGCAGTATCTGCGCGCCGTCGGGCGCGTGATTGCGATCGAAGCGGACGGCCGGGCTTATGTGATGGTCAAGGCCGTGTAGCTGTCGTCACGCAGTCGTTCTTTCTCCAACCCGCTACGGCGGGTTTTTTTATTTCTCCAACAGAAAGGCAATCATGGCCATTGAAACCACCGCCGCCGGCGGCGCATTGATCAAGCTGTTTGGCGTGCCCGTGCTGGCCGGCGCCGCCGCCACTTCGCTGGGCTTCATGTTCATGTGGCCCCGCTCTACCCGCGAAGCGTTTATCCGCTTTTGCTCGAGCATCATCATTTCCACCTTCCTCGGCCCGCTGCTGGTGGCGGCCGTGCTGTCGTGGTGGCCCAGCCTGTTCGACAGCGCAAAAGTCGTGGCCAGCCTGTATGGCGGCGACCCGGCCACCGGCTTTCTGTTTATCGCCGCGCCCCTGATGGTGGCGGCCGGCTTGCCCGCCTGGTGGGTGCTGGGCGCCTGCGTGCGCTGGTTCGACAAGCGCCGCGGCAAGGATATCGGCGAACTGGCGCTCGATGCGGCTGCCGTCGTCAAGGATGTGCGGGGCGGCTTGTGACGCTTGCGCAATTGATGGCCATCATGCCGTTCGCCGGTCAGCGCGCCGCCTTGTTCCTGGCGCCCCTGAACGCCACGATGGCGGAATTCGGCATCAACACGCCGCTGCGCCAGGCGGCGTTCCTGGCGCAGGTGGGCCACGAGTCGGGCCAGCTGCGCTATGTGCGCGAACTGGCCAGCGGCGCCGCGTATGAAGGGCGGGCTGACCTGGGCAACGTGATTGCCGGTGACGGCGTGCGCTTCAAGGGACGCGGCTTGCTGCAGGTGACGGGGCGCGCCAATTATGCCGCCTGCGGCGTGGCGCTGCGCCTGGACTTGCTGGCCAGGCCCGAACTGCTGGAACAAACCCTCCACGCCTGCCGCTCGGCCGGCTGGTTCTGGCAGTCGCGCGGCTTGAACGCCCTGGCCGATGCGGGCGACCAGGAAAGGGTGACGCGCCGAGTCAACGGCGGCCTGAACGGCCTGGCCGACCGTCTGGCCTTGTACCAGAAGGCGCGCAAGGTGCTGGCATGAAGCCGTCTTTGAGCGTGCTGGCCGGTTTGCTGCTCGTGGGCGCGGCCCTGTTTTGCGCCCAGCGCTGGGGCAGGGAAACGGGCCGCGCCGCCTGCGCCGCGCAACTGGCCGAGGCGCAGGGAGCATTGCGGCGCCAGGAGCAGGCCTTGACCCTGATGCGGGAAGAGGGCGCGCGCCGCGCCGCGCAGGCCAGGCAGGCGCTGGCTGGCGCCCGTGAGGGCAGAGCCGCCAGTGAACAGTCCGCCGCCCGCATCCTGGCGTTGCAGCCCGACGGCGACGCCTGCCGTGCGGCGGAGGCATTGATCGCCAGGGAGATGCCATGAGGACGGCTTTGCTATTGGCTTGCATGCTGGCCGGCTGTGCGGCGCGCGCACCGCTTCCTGAAATGCTGCCGCTGGCCGTGCCCTGCATCAGCAGCCGTCCCGCCGCCCCATCCTTGCCGGTAGTGCCGTCAATGGGCATCTATCCCCAGGTACAAGCCTTGCTGGCCCGTGACAAATTGCGCGCCGCGTATGAGCAGGAACTGGAGGCGCTGGTCGATGCGTGCGCGGGTGGGTCTTCCTGACGACAGCGAGGTGGTGTAATGTGCATCACCTGTGCTAGAATCTTGCCGCGCTGCCCGGATGGTGAAACTGGTAGACACTGGAGACTTAAAATCTCCCGCCTGTAAGGGCGTGCCGGTTCGATTCCGGCTCCGGGCACCAAGCGCATATGCGATTTACAGAGATAGTGTTCACTATCTTTTCAATTTTTCCAGTTCCGCAAAACTGGATGCGTTCCGCAAAAAATACACCAGCCAAGTTCAGCATCTAAAACCGCAACCTTTGCGCATTCCAATGCGAGCACATTTCTAGGCAATCATTGACGGCCATGCGCAGGCCTTGGACTGCGCGCGCTGGCGCTTTGATTTCCATGTTCTCAAGTACGGCAATTGGATGAGACTCTGGAGGATATTTTTCGACATCAAAGAATCTCGAGACGATATCCAGTAATTGTTTTTTAATAATGCTGCACCGGGATTGAAAAACAGTTCCATCAGAGGACGCCGCTGGCCTGGGCATCGTAGCCTGGCTACACAGCTGGCACATCACACCCCAGGCATTATGCACGATGGCATTGATCCGGCCTGCTTCAGCCACGCCAATCGCCAGCCTCGGCCTACATTTCCCGTTCGCGCACAAAATCAATAAAAGCGCGCAGCGCCGCCGGTACCTGGCGCCGGCTCGGGTAGTACAGGTACAGGCCGGGATACGCCGGGCACCAGTCTTCCAGTACGCGCACCAGGCGGCCGCTGGCCAGGTGTTCGGCGGCCATGTCTTCGAAGACGAAGGCCAGGCCGGCGCCTTGCAGCGCGGCGTCGACCATCATGCGCACGTCGTGCAGGGTGAGGGGGCCGTCGACCTGGGTTTCGAGCTTGACGCCGTCGCGTTCCAGTTCCCAGCGGTACACGACGCCGCTGGGGAAGCGGTGGCGGATGCAGGGCAGGCCCGGCAAGTCGTGCGGATGGAGCGGGACGCCGTGCTGCGCCAGGAAGTCGGGCGTGGCGACCACCGCCGAGCGCATCTCGGGGCCGAGCCGTATCGCCACCATGTCCGCCTCGATGCGCTCGCCGAAGCGCACGCCCGCATCGAATCCGCTGGAAACCACATCGACCAGTGCATCGTCGTCGTCGATCTCCACCTTGATTTCCGGATACAGCTTCAAGAAGCGCGTCACCAGCGGCAGCAGCACCAGTTGCGTGGCCGAGCGTCCCGCGTTGATGCGCAGCGAACCGGAAGGCTTGCCGCGAAAATGGTTCAGGTCTTCCAGCGCGTCGTCGATGTCGCGGAAGGCCGGGGCGATGCGCGACAGCAGCCGTTCGCCCGCTTCCGTCAGCGCCACGCTGCGAGTGGTGCGGTTCAGCAGGCGCAGGCCCAGTTGTTCTTCCAGGTTGCGCAGCGCGTGACTGAGGGCGGATGGCGACAGGCCCAGTTCGATGGCGGCGCGGCTAAAACTGCGGTGCTTGGCGATGCTGAGAAACTGCGCCAGTTCGGCCGGGGTGATGCGTTTCATTTGTGAATATGGCTCATAAGCCCTTGTGAAATTATTGGTATTATCACAGCAATCGCGACAACGTACATTAACGTCCACGTCCGGCGCCCTTTGCGCAGGAGATTATTTCAGGACCGTTGATGAAGAAACCTAGCGTAAGGCGGCTAAACAATCCGTGGCTGATCCTGTCCGTGCTGATCCTGGCCGGCCTGGCGGTCGCCATCGGCAAGCGTCTGCAGGCGGCGCCGGCTGCCGGCCCGGCGGCCTCCACGGCACCGATGCAAGTCACTGCCGTCACCGTGGCCCTGCATGAAGCGCGCATCTGGGACGCCTTTTCAGGCCGGCTCGAAGCGGTCGAGCGGGTCGAGCTGCGCTCGCGCGTGGCCGGCGCCATTGCCGCCATCCATTTCACGGAAGGACAGCGCGTGCGGCGCGGCGAGCTGCTGGTCAGCATTGACCCGGCCCCCTACGCGGCCGAAGTGGCGCGCCTGACGGCGCAAGTGGCCGCCGCGCAGTCGAACGCCAGCCATGCGCATATTGAACTGGACCGCTCCAACGTGCTGTGGTCGTCGCAGGCGGTGGCCCGGCGCGAGGTCGATGAAAGCGGCCGCGCCGCGCGCGAAGCTGACGCCACGCTGGCCGCTGCCCGCGCCGCCTTGCAGCGGGCCAGCCTGGACCTGCAGCACGCGAGCATCCGCGCGCCGGTCGATGGCCGGGTAGGGCGGCGCGAAGTCACCGTCGGCAATCTGGTCGATGCGGGTAGCAACAGCCCGGTGCTGACCACGCTGGTGTCGGTCGATCCCATCTACGCCAGTTTTGACGCGGCAGAGCAGGTGGTGCGGCGCGCGCTGGCCGGCCTGCCGCCGCATGCCGATGTATCGGCGGTGCCGGTGCAGATGGAAGTCGATACGGGAGCCGGCCTGCAAACCCGGCAGGGGCACCTGCAGCTGGTCGACAACCAGGTCGATGCGCGCAGCGGCACGATCCGCGTGCGCGCCGTATTCCCGAATCCGGATGGCAGCCTGACGCCGGGCCAGTTCGCGCGTTTGCGCCTGGGCCAGGCGGCCAGTGCCCAGGTGCTGCTGGTCGACGAGCGGGCCATCGGCACCGACCAGGATCGCCGTTACGTGATGCTGCTCGATACCCGGAACCAGGCTATGCGCCGCGACATCACGCTCGGCGGCATGGCCGGCGGCATGCGCATCGTGACATCCGGCCTGGTGGCCGGCGAACGGGTGATACTCGATGGTTTTGAGCGAGTGAAACCGGGCGCCATCGTCAATCCTGTTGCCGTGGTGGCCGCACGATGACTATTTCGTCTTACTTTATCGACCGGCCGGTCTTTGCCGGGGTGCTGTCGACCCTGATCCTGGTGGCCGGCCTGGTGGCGATTCCCTTGCTGCCGGTGTCGGAATATCCGGAAGTGGTGCCGCCGACGGTGATCGTCACGGCGCGTTTTCCCGGCGCCAGTCCGGAAGTGATCGCGCAAACGGTGGCGATGCCGCTGGAAGAGTCCATCAACGGCGTGGAAGACATGCTCTACATGAGCAGCCAGGCCACCACCGATGGCTTGCTGACGCTGACCGTCACCTTCAAGCTGGGCATGGACCCGAACCTGGCGCAGCAACTGGTGCAGAACCGCGTCTCGCAAGCCGAATCGCGCCTGCCGGACGACGTGCGGCGCCTGGGCGTCAATACCGTCAAGAGCACGCCCGACCTGACCCTGGTGGTGCACCTGTATTCGCCGGGCGGGCGCTACGACATGGCTTACCTGAGCAACTACGCCGTGCTGCATGTGCGCGACCGGCTGGCGCGCCTGAATGGCGTGGGCAATGTGCAGGTGCGCGGCGGTGGCGAGTATGCGATGCGGCTGTGGCTCGATCCGCAAAAACTGGCCGAGCGGGGCCTGGCCGCCAGCGACGTGGTGGCGGCAGTGCGCCAGGAAAATGTCGCGGCGGCGGCCGGCATCATTGGCGGCGGACCCAGTGGGGCCGACGTCAGCACGCAGATGTCGGTCAGTATCCAGGGCCGCCTGGAAGACGAAGAACAGTTTGGCAGCATCGTCGTGCGCACCGCGCCCGATGGCGCCGTGACGACCCTGCGCGACGTGTCGCGCATCGAATTGGGCAGCGCCGAATATGCAGCCCGTGCGCTGCTGGACAACCAGCCGGCAGCGGCCCTGTTCGTGCTGCAGGCGCCCGGTTCGAACACGGTCGATATCGGCAACCAGGTAAGACGGACCATGCTGGAGCTGAAAAAAGACATGCCGCAAGGCGTCGACTACCGCATCGTGTTCGATCCGACCCAGTTTGTCACCACTTCGATACATTCCGTGGTCTCGACGCTGCTCGAAGCGGTGGCGCTGGTAGTGCTGGTGGTGATCCTGTTCCTGCAAACCTGGCGCGCCTCGCTGATCCCGCTGCTGGCGGTGCCGGTGTCCGTGATCGGCACGTTCGCGGTGATGCTGGCCTGCGGTTTTTCGATCAATACCTTGACCCTGTTCGGGCTGGTGCTGGCGATCGGCATCGTCGTCGATGACGCCATCGTGGTGGTGGAAAACGTCGAGCGCTATATCGCCGCTGGCCTCAGCCCCCGTGAAGCGAGCTACCAGGCGATGCGCGAAGTGTCGGGGCCCATCATCGCGATCGCGCTGGTGCTGTCGGCCGTGTTCGTGCCGCTGGCGTTCAGCAGCGGCCTGACCGGCCAGTTCTACCGCCAGTTCGCGCTGACGATTGCCATATCGACGATCATTTCCGCCTTCAATTCGCTGACCCTGTCGCCAGCCCTGGCGGCCTTGCTGCTGCAGCCGCACGGCGCGCCGAAAGACCGGCTGACGCGTGCCATGGACTGGCTGTTCGGGTCTTTCTTTGACGCTTTTAACCGCCTTTTCCAGCGCGGTTCGCAGGCGTATGGCGTTGGCGTGACGCGGGTACTTGGCCGCAAGGGCGCCATGCTGCTGGTGTACCTGGTGCTGGCTGGCCTGACGGTATGGCTGTTCAAGACCGTGCCGTCCGGCTTCGTGCCGCCGCAAGACCGCACCTATGTGCTGGCCGTGGTGCAGTTGCCCGACGGCGCCACGCTGGACCGCACGGAAAAGGTCGTGCGCAAGGTCAGCGAGATCGCCTTGCAGCATCCGGACGTGCTGGCGTCGCTGGCCTTTCCCGGCATGTCGGTGAACGGTTTTACCAACAGCTCGAATGCCGGCATCGCCTTTATCAACCTGAAACCGTTTGCCGAACGCAAGGGCGAGCAGCATGGCGCGCGCGCCATCAGCGCCGAACTGACGCGCCGCTTCGCCGCGGCGATCCCGCAAGCGCGGGTGGTGATTTTCAGCCCACCGCCGGTGCGCGGCCTGGGCGCGACGGGGGGCTTCCGCCTGCAGCTGGAAGACCGTGGCGCGCTGGGGTTTCCTGCGCTGGATGCAGCCACCAGGAGTTTTATCGCCGCCGCTGCCAGGGCGCCGGAATTGAGCGGCATGTATTCGAGCTTCCAGGTCAACGTGCCGCAATTGCACGCCGAAGTGGACCGGGTCAAGGCGCGCCAGCTGGGCGTGCCGGTCAGCGACATTTTCAGCACCCTGCAGATTTACCTGGGCAGCCTGTATGTCAATGACTTCACGCGCTTTGGCCGTACCTACACGGTGCGCGCCCAGGCCGATGCGCCATTCCGCGGCCATGCGGAGGATGTCGGCGCGCTCAAGGTGCGTTCGTCCAGCGGCGCCATGATACCGCTGTCGGCGCTGCTGACCGTGCAGCCAGGTTTTGGCCCGGAACGCGTGATGCGCTACAACGGTTATCCGAGCGCGGACGTCAGCGGCGCGGCGGCGCCCGGCTATTCCAGCGGCCAGGCGCGCGAGGCCATCGAGCGTATCGCGGCGCAAACCCTGCCGGCCGGCGTCAGTTATGAGTGGACAGACCTGACATACCAGGAGATTTTGGCCGGCAATTCTGCGCTGCTGCTGTTCCCGCTGGCGGTGCTGCTGGTATTGCTGGTGCTGGCAGCCCTGTATGAAAGCCTGACGCTGCCGTTTTCCATCATCCTGATCGTGCCGATGGCGCTGCTGTCGGCGCTGGCCGGCGTGTGGCTCACGCGCGGCGACAACAATGTCTTCACCCAGATCGGGCTGATGGTGCTGGTCGGCCTGTCCGCCAAGAACGCGATACTGATCGTCGAATTTGCCCGCGAGCTGGAGTTTGGCGGCCGCACGCCATGGCAGGCGGCAGTGGAAGCGTGCCGTTTGCGCCTGCGGCCGATCCTGATGACGTCGCTCGCTTTCATCATGGGCGTGCTGCCGCTCGTGTATGCCAGCGGCGCAGGCTCGGAAGTGCGCCACGTGATGGGCGTGACGGTATTTTCCGGCATGCTGGGCGTGACTTTTTTCGGTTTGTTTTTAACCCCGGTTTTTTATGTGCTGTTGCGCGCCTTTGGCGGCAACCGGCCACTGCTGCGCAATGGCGCGGCAAGCACATCCACTTGATGAGGAGTTTGAATGAGTATCCATAATTTTATCTATCACCGCGCCACCCGTCTGCTGTTCGGCGAAGGCCAGATCGCCGCCATCGCCGATGAAATCCCGGCGGATGCCCGGCTGATGATCACCTACGGCGGCGGCAGCATCAAGCGCAACGGTGTGCTGGACCAGGTGCATGCGGCGCTGGCTGGCCGCTTTTACGTGGAGTTCGGCGGCATCGAGCCGAATCCCTCGTATGAAACGCTGATGCAGGCGGTGGCGCTGGCGCGCGCCGAACAGATTGATTTCATCCTTGCCGTCGGTGGCGGGTCGGTGGTCGACGGCACCAAGTTCATCGCCGGCGCGCTGCGCTATGCGGGCGATGCGTGGGATATCCTGGCCAGGCGCGAACGGCTGGTGTTCGACGCGGTGCCGTTTGGCTGCGTGCTGACCCTGCCGGCCACCGGGTCCGAGTTCAATGCCGGCGCGGTGATCAGCCGCCGTTCCACCGGCGACAAGCTGGACTTCCATTCGCCGAACGTGATCCCGCAGTTTTCCGTGCTGGACCCGGCCACCACGTATTCGCTGCCGGAGCGCCAGGTCTCGAACGGCGTGGTCGACGCGTTTGTCCACACCACCGAGCAATACCTGACCTATCCGGTCGATGCCAAGGTGCAGGACCGCTTTGCCGAAGGCTTGCTGCTGACATTGATCGAAGACGGCCCGCGCGCCTTGTCCGAACCGGACGATTACGCGGTGCGCGCCAACCTGATGTGGGCGGCCACCATGGCCCTGGGCGGCACCATCGGCGCTGGCGTGCCGCAGGATTGGGCGACCCACATGATCGGCCATGAGCTGACGGCCATGCACGGCATCGACCATGCGCAAAGCCTGGCCGTGGTGCTGCCATCGCTGCTGCGCCACCAGCGCCAGGCCAAGCACGCCAAGCTGCTGCAATACGCCGGACGCGTGTGGGGTATCACGGCTGGCACCGAAGATGAGCGGATCGAGGCGGGCATCCGCGCCACCGAGCAGTTCTTCGAACGCATGCGGATGCCGACCCGTTTGTCCGGATATGGGCTGGACGGCAGTTCGATTCCTGCCGTCATCGCCAAGCTGGAAGAGCATGGCATGACGGCGCTGGGCGAGCGGCGCGGCATCAGGCTGGAAGACTGCGCGGCCATCCTCGACGGCGCGCGCTGATCTTCAGCTGCTCCTGGTCAGAAGGTCGCCTTGAACTGCACGCCGTAGGTACGCGGCTCGTTGAGGATGCCCGTCAGGTTGTCGAAATCGATCGCGCCCACGGCCTGGATACGGTTGGTGATGTTGCGGCTGTAGGCGGCGATTTCGTAGCGGTCCCATTTGTAGCCGGCGCGCAGGCCGCCTTCCAGCAGGGGCTTGGCCTTGTATTCCTTCGCTTCATACAGGAAGAAGTTGTAGCTGGTGCGGTAAGACCAGTCGGTGTAGGCGAAGAATTCACCGCTGGCGACGGGGATGCTGTATTTCAGCGTGAAGTTGCCCTGCCATTCGGGCGCGCGCGGCAGCGGGTTGTCGTTGATGTAGGCGGTGCCGACAAAAGGGCCGACCGGGTTGGTGACGGTGCAGCCGCTGGCCGGGTTGTTCAGGGCATTGCCGCAGCTTTGCACGAACAGGTTTTTATCCTGGATTTCCGTGTGGTTGTAGCTGCCGCCCAGGGTCATGCTGAGCGAGTCGCTCAGGTTGGCCTGGAAGTCCAGTTCCACGCCCTGGCCGGTGACCTTGTCGGCGTTGATCAACTGGTTCATGTTGACGGCGCCGCTGCCGGCCGTCAGCTGCTTGTCCTTCACCCTGTACTGGAACACGGCCAGGCTCAGGCGGGCGCGCTTGTCGAACAGGTCTTGCTTGATGCCGGCTTCGACCGACAGCGCTTTTTCGGCGCCGGCAAACGACGGCCGGTCGGACAGGCCATTCAGGCGGCCCTGCATCGATGGCGCGCGGTAGCCGGTGGCGACGCGCGCGTAGACATTCGTTGCCGGCGTCAAAATGTACGTGCCGCTCAGGTCCCAGCTGATGTTGTGCGAAGTATTGTCGATATTGAACGGGCCGGCCGTGGTCAGTTCCACGCGCTTGGCCGAGAAGTCCTTCTTGTCGCTGGTGTAGCGCAGGCCGCCGCGCAGCTTCAAGGCGTCGGAAACCGTGTAGTTCAGCGAGCCGAAAGCGGCATAAGAAGTGGAGCTCTGGTTCTGCGTGGAGTAAAACGGGTTCTGCGGATTGCCGGGCGACAGGCTGTCAAAGCTGATGCTGTCGATCTGGATGTCTTCCTTGAAGTAGAACAGGCCGGCGATCCATTGCCATGGGCCCTTGCTGTTCGACTCGGCGCGCAATTCCTGTGAAATCTGCTTGTGGTTCGGGATCACGTCGGCCGTTTCGACCACGAAGGGGATGAAGCCGGGGCCCATCGGCGGCGCATACACGGCGCCATAGCCGCCATCGACGTCGGCGCGGCTGTAAAAGTCCAGTTTTTCGTAGCCGGTGATCGAGTTCACCGTCACGCCATCGAGGTCCCATTTCAGGCGCATGCTGCCGCCCTTGGTTTTCAGGTGCTGGCGGTTGATGCCGTCGGTGGGGTAGGAGCCGTAATCGAAATTGTCGACCAGGTCATTCGTGCCCTGTTTCAGGATATTGGCGCGGAACAGGGTGGCGGTGCCATCGAGGTCGCGCGCATGCACATTGAACAGGGCGCTGAAGTCGCGCGAGGGCTTGACCAGCAACTGGATGCGGGCGGCGTTGTCTTCATAACCTTCGAAGTCGCGCGTGCCGGTGGGGCGCGGATTGTGCACGCGGTTGTCGCGGCGCTGGGTCTGCCCCGAAAAGCGCAGGGCGACCGTGTCGCTGAGCGGCACATTGAAGACGCCCTCGAGGTTTTTCACGCCATCCTTGCCGAAGCCGCCGCTCAGATAACCTTCTGTATTGAACACGGGTTTGGCCGAATCGAACTTGATCACGCCGGCCGGCGAATTGCGCCCGAACAAGGTGCCTTGCGGGCCGCGCAGCACTTCCACCTGGTCCACGTCGAACACGGGAAAACCCTTCAGCATGGCGTTTTCCTGCACCACGTCATCCATCACCAGGCCCACCGGCTGCGAGGCGTTCAGGTCGAAATCGGTATTGCCCAGGCCACGGATATAAAAGCGCGGAAAGGTACGGCCATAGTCGGATTCCACCGAGACGCTGGGCGAGCGGCCGCTGAGGAAGCGGATATCCTGGCCGCCGGCCGTCAGCACGTCGAGCTTTTCGCCTTTCAGGGTGGCGATCGACATCGGCACGTCCTTGATGTTTTCAGCGCGGCGCTGGGCCGTGACGATCACCGTTTCCAGCTGGCCCGGACCGGAGGCAGCCGGGGCGGCGGCAGGCGTATCAGTCTGTGTTGCCGCCTGCGCATCGGGCGCCGGGGCTGGATCGTCTGCCATCGCCTGCAAGGGGAAGGCGGCAGTTACTGCCAGGGCAATCAATGTGCGGCGCACCATACCAGCATGCAGTGTCATCATGGAAACGGCTCCTATTGTCAGAATTTGTTGTGGGTGGCCTGGTGTTTTGCTGTGAGCGCGAGGCTGGTCAGCTAGACGAAAAGTCATGCTAGCACGGAAATTTTTAGTCGAAATGGCATTTGATCAGGCGAACTATTCATTTCTATTTCGACTAAATAGGCAAACAAAATCGTATTTGCCGGTTGTGCGACGGCGATGCATAGTGGGGAGCGCAGGCGCTCGCCGTGCTTGCCCCGGCGCATTGCGCCAGCCCCCTTGGCGCGGTACTGCCTGGTATCCGCAGGGATTTCCCCGGCATCCGCCAGTACCGCCTGTCGGCAAAAAAACAACATATGGTTTAGTCTCTTTTTATTCCCTGCTTGTTGTTGTGATGCGACAAGGGCGCCGGCATGGGGCGCATGCCATGCCTGGCATCATTACTGGAATTTAACTATTTCTTCCGTCTCCGCTTCCGGCGTATCGCGTAGAATACAAACCATTACATATTGGAAATTTATATTTCTGCAATGACAACGTCGCCTACATCGCCACGCGCTGCCCCCGCTGGATCTGCCGCCACCAGCATCCGCCTGTCCGAACTGATCGCCGCCTTGAGCCAGGCGCTCGACATCACCGAGGGGCAACCTGAAGGACACTGCATCCGCTGCTGCTGGATCGGCATGCACGTGGGCCGCGAGATCGGCATGCCGGACGAGCAGTTGTGGAACCTGTATTACACCTTGCTGCTCAAGGACCTGGGCTGCAGCAGCAATGCGGCGCGCATCTGCGAGCTGTATTTGACGGACGACCTGGCTTTCAAGCAGGATTTCAAGACGGTGGGCGACAGCCTGCCGCAGGTATTGAAGTTCGTGCTCAAGCACACTGGGCTGAAGGCGGGCCTGGCCGAACGTTTCCGCGCCGTCATGACGATCTTGCGCGACGGCCCGCAGATTGCGCAGGACCTGATCGCCACGCGCTGCCAGCGCGGCGCCGACATCGCCCGCCTGCTGCGTTTTCCCGAAGAAGTGGCGGCCGGCATCTACAGCCTCGACGAGCATTTCAACGGGCAGGGCAAGCCGGAGAAGCTGGCCGGCGAGGCGATTCCCCTGTTTGCGCGCATCGCCCTGATGGCGCAGGTGATCGACGTTTTTCATACGGCCGATGGCGCGCGGGCGGCGCGTGCCGAGGTGCGCCAGCGTGCCGGCAGCTGGTTCGACCCGCAACTGGTGCAGGCGTTCGAGCGGGTGGCCGGCTCAGGCGCCTTCTGGTCCATGCTGCGCTCGCAAGAGATAGGCGCGGCCGTGGCGGCGCTGGAGCCGGCCAACAAGGTGGTGCCTGTCGATGAGGATTACCTGGATGATATCGCCGAAGCGTTCGGCCAGGTGGTCGATTCGAAAAGCCCGTACACCAGCGGCCATAGCGCCCGCGTGGCGCTGTACACGGACATGATTGCCGAAGCCATGGGTGTGTCGCCCGAGCGGCGGCGCTGGCTCAAGCGGGGCGCCTTGCTGCACGACGTGGGCAAACTCGGTGTCAGCAACAGCGTGCTGGACAAGGCAGGCAAGCTCGATACGGAAGAATGGCAAGCCGTGCAATTGCACGCCCAGTACACGGAAACGATTTTGTCGCGCATCGCTGCCTTTGCCGAACTGGCCATCGTGGCCGCGGCCCACCATGAGCGGCTCGATGGCAAGGGTTATCCGCGCGGCTTGACGGCCGACGGCATCAGCCTGGAAACGCGCATCATCACCACCGCCGATATTTTTGACGCCATCACGGCCGACCGTCCCTACCGCGGCCCGATTCCAATCCCGAAAGCGCTCGACATCATGGCCGGGACGGTGGGCACGGCCATCGATGCCGAATGTTTCGAGGCGCTCAAGGCGGCGCTGGCCCGCTTGCCGGAACTAGGCCAGCAGTCGCTGGCTGCATGATCGTTCAGATAGGAAACGCGCCCGCGCCCGACACGTTCAGGCTGGCGACCTTGTCGCTGGAAAAGTATTTGATTTGCCCCAGGCCGATGGCGTAAGCGCCGTCGCTGAGCGGCGTGATGGGACCCGTCAATTTTTCACCATTGACCAGGGTCACGACCCAGGGCGTGGTGGCCGATTTGCCCGCGTGGGCCAGTGCTTGTTGTACCAGGTCCGACATACTGCCTCCGTTGATAGATTGATGTCTGCATCATAGCAGGAGGGCAAACGTGCTTACGCATCGCTCAGCAGGTTTTTCGGCAGCGCGACCGATGTCAGTTTCCAGCGCCACAGGCCGTCACGCGTGAGGGTCAGTTCGCCGATGCGGCTCTTGCTGTGGGCGCGCTGGACCACCACGCTGTCCCACGCCGTGTAATGCAGCGCGTAGTCGGCCTGGCCGTTGCGCTGCCGGCCACTGACATCGCTGACCTTGGAGGCCGGGCTTTCATAACGCGCGTTCAGTTGCACCAGCGAGATCAGCCCTTCGGGCATGAGCATGGTGTCGAGCAGGGGAGCGATGACGGTCGGGCTGATATCGGCCGCTACTTCGGGCGCCGCAAACAGGGCGTGCAGTTGCTGCTCCAGGCTGCCGCGCAGCAGGGGCAGGTCGATATGCGTGGACAATTCCGCGCTGTCTTGCGCCTTGATGGCGGCGCGTATCTGCTGCATGGCGAGATAGGGGCTGGCAAAGAACAGGCCGGCCAGCGCGAACACTGCCATCATCGCAAAAAAGATGCCTCTTTTCATCATGCTACCTCTTGAAAAGCTGGCGCCCAGATGCGCCGCAAATCTTGGCATCTTACAGATTATTGCCTCAAAACAATATAGAATTTTAGGCAATTATTGCCGCAGATCAAATATCTGGCCTTCAGATTTGCTTTCCTGGCAAGGCTAGAGTAGTTTCGCAGGCAGGGTGACGGCGATCAGTTTCCAGTCCCACACGCCGTGCCGTTGCAGCACGAACTGGCTCGCATCCTGGCCGCCGTCGCGGCGCAGCACCACTTGCTTCCATGAGCGGTACGCCATGCCGAAGTCGTGGCGCTTGCCGTCCGCGCCTTCCTTGCCGCGCATGATCAGCGCCGTCAGGCCCGGTGGCGAGACGATGGTGTCGACCATGGCGGCCAGTTCTTCGGCATCGTGGACGTGGCCGCCCGCCTGCAATTGCTGCCTCACCGAGGCCCGCACGGCAGCCAGGTCGGCTTGCTGTTCCAGTCCCGCCATCCTGACGGACCTGGCGGCCATGCTGATGCGGTACATGGCAATATACGGGCTGACCCAGGTAAAGCCGATGGCGGCAACGCAAAAAATGGCGGCGACGGCGTGTTTTCTTTTCATGGTCTCTGATGTTGAAAGATCTATCTCTGTTTGCCGTGATTTTACCCGGCCAGCGCCATCAGATGGTGTAGCATGCGTGCCGGTGCGGACCATCGCACCGCAATATTGAGGACAACCATGAATATCACTATCAATGCCGTGCTGCAGGCTTATATCGATCCGCTCACCGACAGCGAATACGCGGCGCTCGAGCGCAGCCTGCTGAACGAAGGCTGCCGCGACGCGCTGGTGCTGTGGAACGATGTGCTGATCGACGGGCACAATCGCTACGCCATCTGCCGCAAGCACGACATTCCCTTCAAGACCATCCAGAACACCAGCTTCGAATCGATCGACGACGTGATGCTGTGGATGATCGACAATCACCTGGCGCGGCGCAGCGTGTCGGACTTCCAGCGCGGCGTGCTGGCCTTGCGCAAGAAGGAAATCGTCGCTGCGCGCAGCCCTGCGCCCGCCAGCGCCGTCGATGCGCCCGAGGGTGAAAGCCTGCCGAAACCGGCCCTGAGCACGCGCGAAGAAGTGGCCAAGGTGGCGCGCCTGAGCAGCAACCAGATCAGCCAGATCGAAAAGATCCAGAAGGCGGCCACGCCGGAACTGGTGGAGGCGGTCCGTTCGGGCACGATTTCCATCAACGCGGCCGCCACCGTGGCGTCCTTGCCGCAGGCCGAGCAGGTGGCCGCCGTTGCCGGCGGCAAGAAGTTATTGCGCCAGGCGGCCAAGGAAATCCGCGAACAGCGTGCCGCGACCCGTCCGCCACGCGAGCCGAAAGTGCCTGTATCTCAGGATACGCCGGAAACGGGCAATGAACTGTGGGCCGAGAATGCAGCGCAAACGCCATCTGAAGTGGAGCGCCTGCGCGGCGAGATCGCCAGCCTGAAACAGCGTAACGCGCAGCTGCAGGCGGAAAATGCGGAGCTGAACCAGCGCATCGCTGCGCTGATCGACGCGTCCTGACGATGTGACCCGACGATGTGACCTGAAAGGGAGTATTGCATGCCAGCTCGAAGTGTCTTGTTTGCCGCCATCGCCTGCGGCGTCGTTGCCAGTGTCCCTGCGCTGGCCGTTCCCGCCGTTGCTGCGGCCGAGATGGCGCGCTGGCAGGCGCAGGCCGCCAATGTCAGCATCGCGCGCGATACCTGGGGCGTGCCGCACGTGACGGGCAAGAGCGATGCGGATGCCGTGTTTGGCCTGATGTATGCGCAGGCGGAAGACGATTTTCCCCGTATCGAACGCAATTACATCAACGCCATGGGACGGCTGGCGGAAGTGGAGGGCGAGCAGGAACTGTATCGCGACCTGCGCATGAAGCTCTTCATCAATCCCGGGAACTTGCAGGCGCAGTACCGCGCCAGTCCGCCCTGGCTGCAAAAGTTGATGACGGCGTTTGCCGATGGCCTCAATTTTTACCTGGCCACCCACCCGCAGGTCAAGCCGCGATTGATCACGCATTTCGAGCCATGGATGGCCCTCAGTTTCAGCGAAGGCAGCATCGGCGGCGATATCGAATCGGTCGACCTGGCCCGGCTCGAGTCGTTTTATGGCCAGCCGTCCAAGCCGGCCACCATCGCGCTGGCCAGCGTGGAGACTGGCCTCGATCCCGAGCCAAGCGGCTCGAACGGCTTCGCCATCGCGCCCGCCATCACGCAAAATGGCCACGCACTGCTGATGATCAATCCGCATACCTCGTTCTACTTCCGCCCCGAAGTGCAGGTCACCAGCGGCGAAGGCCTGAATGCATATGGCGCCGTCACCTGGGGCCAGTTCTTTGTCTACCAGGGTTTCAACGAGCGCCTGGGCTGGATGCATACGTCGGGCGGCGGCGACGTCATCGACGAGTACCTGGAAAGCGTCGTCGGGAAGGACGGCGCCTGGTTCTACCGCTACGACGGCGCCTTGCGGCCCTTGAAGGCCGTGCCGATCAGTTTGCCCTACAGGCTGGCCGGCGGTGGCATGGGCACGAAAACCATCACCGTGTACTACAGCCACCATGGCCCCATCGTGCGCGCGCAGGATGGCAAATGGGTGGCCGTGCGCCTGATGAACGAACCGTTGAAAGCCTTGACCCAATCGTACACGCGCACCAAGGCGCGCGACTATGCGGCGTTTTACAAGACCATGGAGCTGCGCACCAATTCATCGAACAATACGGTATACGCGGATGCGGATGGCAATATCGCCTATTTCCACGGCAATTTCATTCCCGTGCGCGATCCGCGTTTCAACTGGAAGCAGCCGGTCGACGGCAGCTACCCGGCCACCGAATGGAAAGGTTTGCATACGGTGGCGCAAACCATCACCCTGTTCAATCCGAAGAATGGCTGGATACAGAACACCAATAACTGGCCGTTTTCAGCGGCCGGGGCCAACAGCCCGCGCCAGCAGGACTATCCGGCCTATATGTCCGTGTATGGCGAAAACGCGCGCGGCCTGCATGCCGTGAAGGTCTTCCAGAACAGGACTGGCTTTACGCTCGACAGCCTGATCGCCGCTGCCTACGACAGCGAACTGACGGCGTTCGAATCGCTGCTGCCGCCGCTGTTCGCGGCCTGGGATGCGTTGCCAGCCGATGATGCGCAAAAGCTGGCGCTGGCCGGCAAGATCGCGCTGCTGCGGGACTGGGACTGGCACTATTCGCTCACGTCCACGGCCACCTCCTTGGCCGTCTTCTGGGGGCAGGAGCTGGCCGAACTGGCCGGCCCGCAGGCGCGCGGGCAGGGTGTGCCGGTGGTCGATGTCATGGCGACGAACCAGGTCAGTGCGCAGCAGCGGCTGGCCGCGCTGGCGACGGCGGCCGACAAGCTGCAGCGCGATTTCGGCAGCTGGCAAACGCCGTGGGGCGAGATCAACCGCTTCCAGCGCCTGACTGGTGACCTGGTGCAGCCATTCGATGATGCAAAGCCCAGCTTGGCCGTGCCTTATGCGTCGGGTAACTGGGGCGCGCTGGCCGCGTATGGCCAGAGCAGCAAGAGCAGCACGCGCAGGATCTATGGCGAACGCGGTAACAGCTTCGTGGCGGCAGTGGAGTTCGGCCCGCGCATCAGGGCCAAAAGCATCCTCGCGGGCGGCCAGAGCGGCGATCCCAAGTCGCCGCACTTCGACGACCAGGCGGCGATGTACGCGCGCGGGCAATTCAAGGACGTGCTGTTTTATCCGGAAGAGGTGGACCGGCACCTGGAGCGCAGGTACCGGCCAGGGGAGTGATGGCGCCAGCGCAGTGCCGGATCAGCGGCGGCATGCCGCGTCATCCGGTACTGTCAGTTTAAATCGCGTCGAGCGCCGTACGCAAATCGTGGCGCAGGTCTTCGATGTCTTCGATGCCGACCGACAGGCGGATCAAGCCGTCGCCGATGCCCAGCTTGGCGCGCTGTTCAGCCGGGATGCTGGCATGCGTCATCAGGGCCGGGTGCTCGATCAGACTTTCCACGCCGCCCAGGCTTTCCGCCAGCGCGAACACTTCGCAGCGTTCCAGGAAACGGCGAGCGCCGGCCAGGTCGGTGTCCAGGTCGATCGAGATGATGCCGCCGAAACCATCCATCTGGCGCTTGGCCAGCGCGTGTTGCGGGTGCGATTCCAGGCCTGGATAAAACACCTTGCGCACTTCCTTTTGCTGTTCCAGCCATTGCGCCAGCGCCAGGGCGCTCTGGCAGTGGCGCTGCATGCGGATGGCGAGGGTTTTCACGCCGCGCAGGGCCAGGAAGCTGTCGAACGGGCCGGCGATCGCGCCCACCGAATTTTGCAAGAAGCCCAGCTGCTCGCGCCATTCCGCCTGGCGTTCTTCGGCGCCCACGATGGCGATGCCGCCGATGATGTCCGAATGGCCGTTCAGGTACTTGGTGGTCGAATGGACCACGATATCGAAGCCATGTTCCAACGGGCGCTGCACCAGCGGGCTGGCGAAGGTATTGTCGGCCACGGCGATGATGCCCCGTTCGCGGCAGATGTCGGCAATCGCGCGCAGGTCGGCCAGTTTCAGCATCGGATTGGTCGGCGTTTCCACCCACACCATTTTGGTTTCAGGGCGGATCGCGGCCAGCAGGTTTTCCGGGTTGGTCAGATCGACATAGGTGAACTGGTGGCCGGCCGACCGGCGGCGCACGCGCTCGAACAGACGGTAGGTGCCGCCGTACATGTCGTCGCCGGCGATGATGTGCGCGCCCGCGTCCAGCAATTCGAGCACGCTGGAAATGGCCGCCAGGCCCGAGGCGAAGGCAAATGCTGCGCTGCCGCCTTCGAGGTCGGCCACGCAGCGCTCCAGCGCCCAGCGCGTGGGGTTGTGCGAGCGGCCATAGTCCAGGCCCTTGTGTACGCCCGGGCTTTCCTGCACGAAGGTGGAGGTGGCATAAATCGGCGGCATGATGGCGCCCGTCGAGGGATCGGGCGACTGGCCTGCATGGATGACGCGGGTAGCGAGTTGGCTCTTGCGGGAAGTTGGATTGCTCAAGATAGTGTCCTGCGTAAGTGGTTGAGTAGGTCGAAACGCGTGATCAGGCCATAGAATACGGCATCGTCGGCCACCACGGCAGTCAAGCCGCGGTCCAGGGTGGCGCGTAGCGCAGGCAATCCGGCGGATGGCGCCAGGGTTTCCAGCTGGGTGGTCATGGTGGCGCCCACCAGGGATGCAAAATGCGCGGCGTCGCCCGACACTTGCAGCAGCAGGTCCGATTCGTCGATGATACCGACCAGCTTGCCGTCGTCGATCACGGGCAGTTGCGCCAGGTCGCTCGAGCGCATGCGGTTGAACGCCGTCAGCAGGGTGTCGCCGGGTGCCACGCTGACCACGTCGCCTTCGTCGTAGCGGCGGCCGATCAGGTCGCGCAAGTCGCCCGATACTGCGCGCTGCAGCAGGCCCTGGTCGCGCATCCAGCCATCGTTATACACTTTCGACAGGTAGCGCGTGCCGGTGTCGCACACAAAGGTGACGACACGTTTTGGGGTGGTCTGTTCGCGGCAGTATTTCAGGGCGGCCGCCAGCAGCGTGCCGGTCGACGAGCCGCCCAGGATGCCTTCGGCGCGCAGCAGGGCGCGCGCCGAGTCAAAGCTTTCCTGGTCGCTGATGGTAAACGCGCGGCGCACGCCGTCCATGTCGGCGATCGAGGGAATAAAGTCTTCGCCGATGCCTTCCACTGCCCACGAACCGCTGGTGTCGGAGACCTTGCCCGACTCGATGTATTCGGTCAGGATGGAGCCTTGCGGGTCGGCCAGCACGAATTCCAGCTTCGGCTGCGCCTTGCGGAAAAAGCGCGTCAGGCCCGTCAGCGTGCCCGAGGACCCCACGCCGACCACGATGGCGTCCACGTCGTGGCCGCTTTGCTCCCAGATTTCAGGACCGGTAGTCGTTTCGTGCGCCAGCGGATTGGCCGGGTTGTTGAACTGGTCGGCGAAGAAGGCGCCTGGCAGTTCGCGCGCCAGGCGCGCCGCGTAATCCTGGTAATACTCCGGGTGGCCCTTGCCCACGTCCGAGCGCGTGGTATGCACTTCGGCGCCCAGCGCCTTTAAATGCAGCACTTTTTCAGTCGACATCTTGTCGGGTACGACCAGGATCACGCGGTAGCCCTTGATGCGGCCGACCAGAGCCAGGCCGATGCCGGTATTGCCGGCCGTCGCCTCGATGATCACACCACCAGGCTGCAGGCGGCCATCGGCTTCGGCCGCCTCGATGATGGACAGGCCGATGCGGTCCTTGATGGAGCCGCCCGGATTCTGCGATTCCAGTTTCAGGAACAGCTGGCACGGACCCGTGTCGAGCCGGGTCACTTCGACCAGCGGGGTGTTGCCGATCAGCTTGAAGAGTGCTGCCGGTTCGGCAGGGGAGGGCATTCGGTCATTCATGGTGGCTCCTGTCATCGAAACAGCCGCGCAGGATTGTGTCCCGGGCCGCTTTTCGCGCAAAAGGGCGGAGTGTAGGCGCGTCGGCAGATTGCGCGAACGAATGTTTATGTGCTTGCTTATACATTTTGTGCATATCAACTCACAGTGGATGCGCGGGTTTCGCCGTGCCAGTATGCACCGTTTTTGACGGCCTTGCCGCGCGCCTTGCGACGACTTCCGCGTGCAATTGCGCTGTCTCAAGCAGGCAATGCCCTTTATAATCACGCCTCAAAAACGCAGTAAACAATATTAAAATATTATTCAGACAGGGCGGCGACAGTGGCAAAACTTTATTTCCGGTATTCCGCGATGAACGCGGGCAAGTCGACGGCCTTGCTGCAGGTCGCGCACAATTATGAAGAGCAGGGCCAGCAGGTGCGTTTGTACACGGCCGCCATCGACAGCCGCTACGGCGTAGGCCGGGTCACTTCGCGGCTGGGGCCGCAGCGCCAGGTCGATATCTTCGATGCCGATACGGATTTCCTGGCCGAGATACCCAAAGTGGCTTGCTTGCTGATCGATGAAGCGCAATTCCTCACGACCCGACAGGTGCAGCAATTGCACCAGCTGGCGCAGGTCAAGGGCGTGCCCGTGATTTGCTACGGCTTGCGCACCGATTTCAAGGGCGAACCGTTTCCCGGTTCGGCCTACCTGCTGGCGCTGGCAGACGATATCGAAGAACTGAAAAACATCTGCACCTGCGGCAAGAAAGCCACCATGAATATCCGCGTGGACGAGCAGGGCCGCCGCATCCGCGAAGGCGAACAGATCAGTATCGGCGGCAACGAAGCTTACCGGCAGGCTTGCGGGCGGTGTTTTTATTCCAGATAACTGCTGTCTTCATTTCTTGTCAGGCTGACCCAGGCCCACCCGCGGGCCTGGGTACTACTTGCCGCCAGCTTCTGCTTTTTCCTTCCCATCCTGCTCACCCACACTTTTCCAACGTCAGAAATCCGCCTGCCTGACGCCGCACGACACATGTGAAATAGACCATATTTGGCCGATTTTCCTTGTTTTTGCTGCATTATTTTACGAAAAATTTACACATCGCCATTCTCTTTTTCTGATTTTTTTATACTCGAATCGCTAAGCTTTGTCTGTATTCCAACGCGTGTTCCAGCGTGTCCTGAACAGACATACGGAGCCTGAGCAGGCCCCGGGAATGCCCGGTAGAAATCGCTAAAAAAATCGGTTTTCAACATAAAAGGGAAGTAACAGTATGGCTAAGATCAACACCGTGGCTAAGATCAACACCGTGCCCAAGATCAACACTGTGCGCCACCAGCTTGCATTGGCATGCGCCAGTCTCGGATTGCTCGCAATGACGGCAGCGAACCCTGCGTTTGCGCAAGAGGCAGCTGGCAGCACGCCGGCAGCGACCGGTGGTGCGGCCGCAGGCAGTCCAGCAGGATCGGAAAACCTGTCCTTTGCAGACCGGTTTGTCAATACCTACAAGGATTACCTGAGCTGGAATGGCGATCCTGCGGATGCCGCACCCACCTGGCGCAAGGGCTATCAGCCACCGCCTGAATCGTCGCCACCGATGCCGTTTACGGGCTGGCCGCTGGGCGGCTCCGAAACCATCGGCTATGACAACACCTATTATGGCGCCTTGATGGACGCCATTTATAGCGGCCCGAATGGCCAGGCCTGGAAAGATAGCCGCGTCACCGTGTATGGCTGGATTAATCCTGGCATGAACCGCAGCTCTTCGCATACGGGCTACAACACGCAGAACGGTACCGGCGGCAATTTCCCGGCCGCTTATTCCTATGCACCCAACACCGTGCAGATGGACCAGGTCGCCTTGTACGTCGAGCGTACGCCAGACGTGGTGCAGACCGATCATTTCGACTGGGGTTTCCGCCTGGCAGGCGTGTGGGGCGCGGACGCCAAATATACGTTCTCGCGCGGCTTGTGGAGCAATCAATATACGAATTCGAATGGCAAGGTGGCCAAGAACGGCTATGACATTCCGATGGCGTATGTCGAAGGTTATTTCCCTGGCGTCGCCGACGGCATGAACGTGCGTGTCGGCCGTTATATTTCGATTCCCGATATCGAAGCCCAGCTGGCGCCAAACAACTATACCTACAGTCACTCGCTGTTGTATACCTACGATCCCTACACGCAAGAGGGTGTAGTGGCCACCATCAAACTCAACAAGAACTGGACCGTCCAGGGCGAAATTTCGGGCGGCAATGACGTGGCGCTCTGGTACCACCCGAAAGTGCCTGCCACCTACATCAATGGTGCTGGCAACACGGTGGCCAATCCGAATGCCGGCCAGAAAATCGGCGCGCAACTGACGCCTGCCGTCTGCGTGAACTGGACCTCGGATTCGGGCAATGACGCGCTCTATCCATGCATGAACGGTGGCACCGGCATTTCCAACAAGGGCAATTACGGCTGGAACAATGTGCAGCATGAAGTGCTGACCTGGTACCACAAGTTCAATGACAAATGGCATATGTCTACCGAGGGCTGGTATATGTATGAAAAAAATACGCCGAACATGCAAAACGCCGATGGCCAGGGCTTGTGGAACTCGTATTTTGCCGGCACCAATTCGGTCGGTGGCCCGTTTGGCGCCATGGGCGGCAGCGGCTGCGGTCCCAACGATGGCGTCACGTGCACCTCGAAAGAATGGGCGTTCGTGAACTACATCGTGTACCAGCCGACGGCACGCGATTTCATCACCCTGCGTTCCGAAATACTGGACGACGTGAATGGCCAGCGCACGGGCTTCCCGACCAAGTACACGGAGTTCCTGCTGGGCTGGAACCACTGGATCGGCAAGGCGATCACCATTCGCCCGGAGATCCGCTATGAACACGCTGGTCTGGCTGCCTACAACAATCCATGCCCGGTTGCCGGCACGGCTGGCTGCGGTGCGACCGTCACATCGGGATCGAAACACCAGGTCATGTTCGCCATGGATGCGGTGATCCACTTCTAAACTGGCTTGCAAGCTTGCCTGTCACACGCTGGCGCATGGTTACCGGACTATTGCGCCAGCATATTTTCCCTTCCCTAAACTTAACAGAGATCACTGACATGAAAAACCTGATTGTTTCCGCCCTGATCGCCGCCGGCAGCATGGCTCACGCCAGCCTGGCCATGGCGCAAGACACCCCCACCAAACCAGCCAAACAGCAAGTATTGCCACTCGACCATGGTCCGCACGCGCAAGTCACGCCGTGGGTCAACCAGCAAAAACGGCAACAGGCGGCAGTTGCCGCCGCAGCCGCAGAAAAGGCGAAACCGGCAGCCCAGGATAAAAGTTAAGAAGATGCCTACGGCAGCTTTTTTTTTGAGTTTGAAGCGCTAAAAATAGTGCCGGGCTTGCTGATAAGCCGGTATCCTGTCGCATACTTTCGGTTGCTTTTTTTCGCAGCTGTATTGCCTGGCAACTTGAGTCTTTGTTTGCATTGTCAACTTGGGTAGATCATGTTTGGAAATAAGAAATACGTGGCAATCGGCGCCACGGCTGGATGTGCGCTGCTGGCTGCCATTGCTGTGTCTGCGAGCAAGACTGAGCATGAAGTGACCAAGAGTCCATCATTGCCATCAGAAACGGCGGCGCCTGCCAAGGATGCACAGAACAGTGTCACCTTGACCGAGGTACAAGCCAAACAGATCAACATCGTCACCGCGCAGTCGGGCAACTTCACGCCACACAGCGAGGCCGTCGGTTATATCGATTTCAATCAAGACCGCACGGTGCCCGTGTTTGCGCCCTATCAGGGACGGGTGCGGCAAGTGTTTGCGAAGGCCGGCGACGATGTCAGGAAGGGCCAGCCACTGTTTTCCCTCGATAGTCCGGACCTGCTGCAGGCGGAATCGAACCTGGTGTCCACCGCCGGCCTGCTGGCCTTGAACAGCCGGGTGCTCGAGCGCGCAAAAAAGATGCTCGACGTGCAGGTCAGCGCCCAGAAAGATGTCGAGCAAGCCATGTCCGACCAGCAGACGGCCGATGGCAATTACCGCGCCGCGCGCGATGCCGTGCGCATCTTCGGCAAGTCCGAGACGCAGATCGACCAGATCGTCGCCAGCCGCAAGATCGATGGCGAGCTGACCGTCACCAGTCCGCTGCAGGGCCGGGTGACGGCGCGCAATGTCAGCGCCGGCTTGCTGCTGCAGCCAGGCACGGCGCCAGCGCCGTTTACGGTGGCCGACCTGTCGACCGTGTGGATGGTCGCCAATGTCTCCGAATACGATTTGCCGCAGCTCAAAGTGGGGCAGCAGGCCGAGGTCACGGTGATGGCTTACCCTGGACAGACTTTCAAGGGCGAAATCAGCAATATTGCTGTCGCGGTCGATCCCAATACCCATAAAGCAGCCGTGCGTGCCGAGATCAAGGATGCACAGCACCAGCTGCATCCGCAGATGCTGGCCACCTATGCGATTCATACGGGCGCCGCGCAGCACGCGATGGCGCTGCCCGTCAATAGCGTGGTGCGCGAAGGCGACGGCGGCATGACCGTGTTCGTCACGCAAGACGCCCGCACATTTACCCGGCGCCCGGTCACGCTGGGGCTGCAGCAAAATGGCTTGATGCAGATCACCGGTGGTCTCGCCGCCGGTGAAAAGGTTGCCGCAGACGGCGCCTTGTTCCTCAGCAATATGTTGTCCCTGCAATCGCGCTAGCGGCTCGCCGCCAGACACTATCTGCCTGCCACTCCCATCCTGCATCCTGTCGAAAGAAAGAAGGCACATCGTGCTTAGAGGTCTCATCACGTTCGCATTGTCGCGCCGGCCCATCGTGCTGCTGGCCTTGCTGGTGTTTATAGTCGCCGGCCTGTTTGCGTATTCAAAACTCAATATTGAAGCCTACCCGAATCCGGCGCCCGTGATCCTGGAAATTACGGCGCAGGCGCCCGGCTTGTCCGCCGAAGAGATGGAACGCTCCTACACGCGGGCGATGGAAGTGGGCCTGGCCACGACACCGGGCGTGGACAATATCCGTTCGACCTCGTTTTATGGCTTGTCCTTCGTGCGCGTGACGTTTAAATATGGCGTCGACTATTATTTTGCATCAACCCAGGCGGCCTTGAACCTGCAGCAGAATGTCAGCCTGCCCAATGGCGTGCAACCGCAAATCCAGGCCTCGAGCCTGGTCGGTGAAGTGCTGCGTTATCAGCTGACGGGGCCGGCGCACACGGGATTGACGAATTTGCGCACCTTGCAGGACTGGGTCGTCACGCGCCGTTTGATGACCGTGCCCGGCGTGATGCAAGTGGTCACCTGGGGCGGCACCACCAGGGAATATGAGGTCGAGGCCGACCTGCACAAGCTGCAAGGTTTCGGCGTCACCTTGCCACAACTGATTACTGCCGTGGGCAACGCCAATACCAACGTGGGTGGCCGCACCGTCAATATCGGGCAGCAATCGGTCAATATCCGCGGTGTCGGCCTGATCAGGGACACGGCGGACATCGGCAACATCGTGTTGTCGCAGGCTAACGGCGTGCCGGTGCTGGTCAACGACGTGGCCAAGGTCACGATCGGCGCCGCACCGCGCCTGGGCAAGGCGGGCCGTGACGACCAGGATGACGTGGTGACGGGCATCGTGGTAATGAACCGCACCTTGCAAACCAACGAGGTATTGGCGCGCATCAAGACCGAAGTGGAGAAGGTCAACACTGACGGCAGCTTGCCGCCGGGCGTGAAGATGGAGCCGTTCTATGACCGCTCGACCCTGGTCAATGTCACCACGCATACGGTGCTGCACAACCTGATTTTTGGCTGCCTGCTGGTGTTTTTGATCCAGTGGATCTTCCTCGGCGATTTGCGCAGCGCCATCATCGTCAGCGCCAATATTCCGATTGCCTTGTTCTTCAGCATCATCATCCTGGTCTTGCTGGGCGATTCGGCCAATCTGTTGTCGCTGGGCGCCGTCGATTTCGGCATCATTGTCGATTCGGCCGTGATCCTGGTGGAAAACGTGTTCCGCAATTTCCAGAAAACCCAGTCACAGCAGCAGGATCTGATGGAAGAGCAAAACTTTGGCTTGCTGCAAGCCTGGTCCTTCCGTTTGCGCCTGCTGTATATCAGTGCCATCCAGGTCGACCGCGCCGTGCTGTTTTCCTCGGCCATCACGGTGGCGGCGTTTATCCCCCTGTTCACCATGCAAGGGGTCGAAGGGCAAATCTTCAGCCCGATGGCGCGCACCTATGCCTACGCCCTGATCGGCGCCTTGTTTGCCACTTTCACGGTGACGCCGGTACTCGCTTCCATCCTGTTGCCAAAACATGTGGAAGAGACGGAAACCATGGTCGTGCGCGCCATCCGCCGCGTGTACACCCCGGTATTGGCCTGGGCCTTGGCCAAGCGCAAGACCACGGTGGCCATCGGCCTGGGCTTTTTGCTGATCGCCGGCCTGATGCTGCCGCGCATCGGCACGGAATTCCTGCCCGCGCTGGAAGAGGGCAATCTGTGGATACGCGCCACCATGCCGGCCACCGCTTCGCTGGAAGCGGGCATGGACAAGGTCAACCGCATGCGCCGTATCTTGAAAGCCCATCCGGAAGTGATCACGGCGGTCTCGCAGCATGGACGGCCGGACGACGGCAGCGATGCCTCGGGTTTTTACAACGTGGAATTGTTCGTGCCGCTCAAGCCTTTCGACGAATGGCGCAAGGGTTATACCAAGGACATGCTGGTCAAGGAGGTACAGAATCAGTTCGCGGCCGAGTTTCCTGGCGTGGAGTTCAATTTTTCGCAATATATCCAGGACAATATCGAGGAAGGTTTGTCTGGCGTCAAAGGCGCCAATTCCGTGAAGATCATCGGTCCCGACCTGGCGACGCTGGAAAAACTGTCGGACCAGGTCTTGCATGAAATGAAGCAGGTCAAGGGGGTGGAAGACCTGGGCGTGTTCCGCGTGCTGGGCCAGCCGAATTTCAATATCACGATCGACCGCGCCAAGGCGGCGCGCTATGGCTTGAATACGGGCGACATCAATGCGGTGGTGCAAGCGGCTGCCGGTGGCACGCAAGCCACCACGGTGCTGGAAGGCGACCGCCAGTTTGCCCTGACCGTCCGGCTGGCGCCGCAATACCGCGCCGACCTGGAAGCCATCCGCAATATCCCGGTCGGCTATGCCACCAATGGCGGCGGCACGGCCTATATTGCGCTGCGTGAACTGGCCACGATCACGCTCGACACGGGCGCCTCGTATATCTTCCATGAACGCAACGAGCGTTTCATTCCCGTGAAGTTCAGCGTGCGTGGCCGCGACCTGGGCAGCACCGTGGAAGAAGCGCAAGCGCGCGTCGCCGCCAAAGTTGCCTTGCCGAATGGCTACCGCATCATCTGGGCCGGCGAATTCGAGGAATTGCAGCAAGCCAAACAGCGCATGGTGATTGTCCTGCCGATCGCTTTGATGGCCATTTTGATCTTGCTGTACACCTTGTTCAATTCCCTGCGCGACAGCCTGCTGACCCTGGCGGCGATTCCGTTCGCGATTGCGGGCGGCATTGTTGCGCTGTATTTCTCGGGATTGCCGCTGAGCGTTTCGGCAGCCATCGGCTTTGTTTCGCTGTTCGGGGTATCCGTGATGAATGGCATCCTGGTGATCAGTTATTTCAATCACCTGATCGTGGAAGGCAAGACGCCGCTCGAAGCCATGCGCGACGCCGCCGAGCAGCGCATGCGGCCGATGCTGATGACGGCCTTGTCCGCCTGCATCGGCCTGCTGCCGGCAGCCCTGTCGACCGGCATCGGCAGCCAGGTGCAACGGCCGCTGGCCGTCGTCGTGGTGGGCGGCATGTTGCTGGGGCCAATCATGTTGTTGATCGTGGCGCCGGCGCTGCAAGTGATGGTTTTGGGATGGTCGCGCAAGCGCCCCGTCCTGGCGGGTGCGCCATCAAACGAAAAGGAAGCCTGATATGAAGCAATCAAGTGTGAAGCGGGCAGGAGGGAGTTCTTATTGCCACGTGGCCGCCTTGCTGGCAGCGCTGGCCTGCACCGGCTGCGCCGTCGGGCCTGACTTCCAGCGGCCTGCGGCGCCTGCCGTGGACAGTTATACGCGTGCTCCCTTGCCTGCCATAAAAACCTCGGCAGCGGCGAAAGTGGAGCGCCAATGGTGGACCGCGTTTGGCGCGCCAGCCCTGAATGCGCTGGTGGAACGTGCTTTCCAGCACAATCCCAGCATCGCCAGCGCGCAGGCGGCCTTGCGCCAGGCGCAGGAAAGCACGGCGGCGCAATGGGGCAGTTACTTCCCTACCATCCAGGCCGGCTATGCACCGAGCCGCCAGAAAAACGCCGTCGGCACGATTTCCCCGACCCTGACATCAGGCGCGCCCCTGTACACCTTGCATACGGCACAACTATCCATCAGTTACGCGCCCGATGTGTTTGGCCTGAACCGGCGCACGGTCGAATCGCTGGCGGCGCAGGAAGAAACCCAGCGCTACCAGTTGCAGGCGACTTATCTGACCTTGGCTTCGAATGTGGTGGCTGCGGCCATCCAGCAAGCGGCCCTGGGTGCGCAAATCCACGCCACCGAAGCCGTGATTGCGGCCGCGACCCAGTCGCTGGCGGCCCTGCATCGCCAGGCGGAACTGGGCTTTGCGTCGGGGCTGGACGTGGCCGCGCAGGAGACGGCACTGGCGCAGGCACAGCAATCCTTGCCGCCGCTGTTGAAACAGCTGGAGCAGACGCGCAATTTGCTGGCCGTGCTGACGGGCAGTTTCCCCAGCCAGGGCGGGCTGGACGATATTGCCCTGGAGACCTTGCAATTGCCATCCACTTTGCCCGTCAGCCTGCCATCGCAGCTGGTAGACCAGCGGCCCGATGTGCGTGCCGCCGAAGCGCAGATGCATGCAGCCAGCGCGCAGGTGGGCGTGGCGGTCGCCAACCGCTTGCCACAGTTGTCGATTTCCGCCCTGTACGGCGGCAGCGCCACGCAGTTCAGCAAGATGTTTGCCGACGATAACAAGTTTTGGGGACTCACGGGCAACGTCACGCAGACCGTGTTTGACTTCGGCGCCTTGTTGCATCGCAAACGCGCTGCCGATGCCGGGCTGGACCAGGCTGCCGCGCAATACCGCAGCGTGGTCCTGGGCGCCTTCCAGAACGTGGCCGATACCTTGTATGCGCTCGATGCCGACGCGCAGTCGCTATCTGCCTCCGTGGCGGCCGAAGTGGCGGCCAGGAAAACGCTGGACATGACGCAACAGCAACTGGCACTGGGTTTTGTCAATCCCCTGGCCTTGCTCAATGCCGAGCAAGCGTATCAGCAAGCCAGCATTGCACGCATCCAGGCGCAGGCAACGCGCTACACGGATACGGCCGCGCTGTTCCAGGCGCTGGGCGGCGGCTGGGAAGCGGAGTAGGCGACGGCCATCTTCATTGGACGTCGTCTTCCGCAACCCCCACGTCCGCATCTTCCGGCAGGGCCAGGTCGCCCCGCTCGTAGGCGGCCAGGATGTCATTCGCCCTGGCCACGTCGCTTTCACGCACCAGGATGCGCGCGCCACCGATGGCGGGCGCCAGCAGCAGGTTGGCCTGCATGTGCTGGTCGTCCGTCAGGATCACGGGGATGCCGGCCGCTTCCAGGCAGCCACGTATCACATGGGCGTCGGTGGGAATCATCAGCCTGGCAAGCAGGCAATAGTCGTTATTGCTATCCATCGTTCCTCCGTCGGCAGGCCAGGTGCTGTATTGGCCAGGTGCTGTATCGATTTCGCTCCATCTTAGCATTGCGTCACACCTTTATCGGCCAGCATGGATAGAATAGGACGAGACTACCATGATGAGCATCCTCCACAGCCATTGCCATGCGCTGGCGTCCCCCTTGCTGTGCCGCTACCTTGATATCGGCCTGTATCTGGCGCCGTCGCTGCTGCTGGCGCTGCTGATCCGCTTCCTGTCGGGCCGCCATCCCTTCTTTTTTGTCTTTGCGCTGGCTGGCACGGTCTGCCATGAACTGGCGCATTTTGGCATGGGCTTGCTGACGGCTGCGCAGCCGCGCTCGTTCAGCATCGTGCCGCGCCGGGTGGGGCAGGGCTGGGAGCTGGGGTCGGTGACCTTGCGCAGCGTGCGCTGGTATAACGCGGCGCCTGTCGCGCTGGCGCCGTTTTTGATCCTGGCGCTGCCGTTTGCGGTGGCGGCCTGGCGCACGCATCCGGACTGGACTTTCCAGTGGATCGATGTGCTGCTGGCGTTTCTGGTGGCGCCGCAATTCCTGGCGTGCTGGCCATCCTTGATCGACTGGAAGATCGCGCTCCGTTCCTGGCCGTATGTGCCGGTCATCGCCGGCCTGTTCTTGCTGCTGCGCCAGTTCCGGCCCGAGTGGCTGGAACTGGCGCGTTTGCTGCCGCTCTGACTTATCGTGACAGCACGGCCAGCATGTCGTGCGGTTCCGGCCGGCGCGTGTAGTCGGGATTGACTTCCGCGTAGATGATCGTGCCATCCTGGGCGATCACGTAGCGCGAAGGCATCGGCAAGCTCCAGCTATCGTCGCCATTGGTGGCTGGCAAGTCGTTCTTGCGCGAGGCATATAGCTCGACCAGATAATCGGGCAAACTGTAGCGCACGCCAAAGGCGGCAGCCACCTCGTTACCCGCATCATGCAGGATCGGGAAGGTCAGGTGATGGGTGCGCTGCGACTTGCGGCTGCTGGCGGCTAGTTGCGGCGAAATGGCGACCAGGCTGGCGCCAGCGGCGATGAAGGCAGGCAATTCGTCTTGCAGGGCTTGCAGTTCCATATTGCAGTAAGGGCACCAGACGCCGCGATAAAAGGTGACGATCAGCGGGCCGCGCGCCAGTAACTCTGTTGAAGCCACCGGCTTGCCCTCGCTATCGTGCAAGGTAAAGGCGGGCGCCCGGTCGCCGACTTGCAAGGACTGCTCGGCCAGGCCTGACGCGATCAGTTCGGCGGTGGCGCGGGCCATGATGGGATGGATTTCCGGTGGCGTGTTGTACGGCGGTTTGCCGGCGATAAAGTCGGCCCGGAAAGCGTCGAGTTTGGCTTGCAGTGTCATGGTCTTGCTCCTGTCTATGAATGAGGTGGTACTGCTGCAGTCATTATTGGGTCGTGGATCAGGCTTGGACAGGCAGGCTGATGGACTAGAAGCTATTCCAGATGGGAATGGATGAGGGATTTAATTTCACTCAAGTGCTATGATTCATCTCGATATGGAATAGAAAAGCCACTTTATGGACCGCTTGAATGCAATGGAGAATTTTGTCGCCGTGGTCGATGCCGGTTCGTTTTCGGCGGCGGCGCGGCTGCTCGGCATAGGCCAGCCGGCCGTGTCGAAAACCATCGCCCAGCTGGAACAGCAACTGGGCGTGCGTCTGCTGCTGCGTTCGAGCCGGCGTTTGACCGCGACCGAGGCGGGTCTGCGCTTTTACGAGCGGGCACGGCGCGCCGTGGCCGAGGCCGATGCCGCGGAACTGGCGGCGCGCGGCGCCGGCGCCAGCCTGTCCGGGCTGCTGCGCATCTGCGCCGGCGTGACGTTTGCAAGGCTGCATATTTTGCCGCATCTGCAGCTATTCCTTGATCAGCATCCTGATGTCAGCATCGATGTGGTGCTCGATGACCGCCATATCGATATGCTCGAGCATGGCATCGACGTGGCCTTGCGCATGGGCGGCTTGAACGATTCGGGCATGACGGCGCGGCGCATCGCCCAGACGCGCCGGGTGGTACTGGGCACGCCAGCCTACTTTGCGCGTGCCGGCGTGCCGGCCAGTCCAGCTGATCTGGCCTTGCACCGGGCCATCGTGTATGCCCAGCCCGGCGGCGGTACGGCCTGGACTTTTACGCACGGCGGGGAAGAAGCATCGGTGGCCCTGACCGGCAAGCTACGGGTCAATGCGGCCGAAGGCGTGCGCGCCGCCGTGCTGGCCGGCATGGGCTTGACTATCGTATCGGAATGGATGTTCAGCCCGGAATTGCGCGATGGCCAGGTGTGCAGCGTGCTTGATGACTGGCGCTTGCCGATGGTGGATTTATGGGCAGTGTATCCGGGCGGACGCATGGCCAGCGCCAAGGCGCGTGCTTTTATTGAATTTGTCGAGCAACTGCTGGTGACGCCGCCGCCAGCGCTGGCGGGGTGAGGACGGGGGAATGCGTGCTCTCAGGAAAGTCCTGCTTGCACAGGGAAACATGAATTAATACAATGACTTGGCGAAAATAGTATGGATGTTGTTAAAAACCTGGCCTGATTTCCCTGGCTTCAACGATGTTTTATTTTGTAAAGTTTCAGACATGGCCTTTAATCAGCGCTTAAGCTGGCGGGCAGAAACTGCGGCTACATGGGACACGATCCCTGTGGTTCCCTGTAGAATAATATTCAGACCAGTCATAGAGTCCCCTTTCGTGTTGTGCTGGCTGGCGCCCGGTTCCCCGGCGCCGGCGGTAACTGATTTATATAATTTTCGGAGAAGCCGATGAAGAAGCAAATGATGCTGGTCACCCTGGTGCTCGCCCTGTCAGCCCAGGTTGGTGCAGCGCAGACGGACAAGAGTGCCGCTCCTCCGCCCCCCATGAAGCCGCTGGCCCAGCAAACGCAGGCCGCCCTGTGGGCGTCGCGCGTGCTGTCGCGCTACCATTACAAGGCCATGCCGCTCGACGATGCGATGTCGGAAAAGATCTTCGACCGCTACTTCAAGTCGCTCGATGCCGAAAAGCTGTTCTTCGTGCAAGCCGATATCGACCGTTTCGCGCCCGTGCGCGCCAAGCTCGATGACGCCATCAATGGCGAAGACCTGAGCGCGCCATTTGCCATCTACAATCTGTACCAGCAGCGCTTTGAAGAACGCATGGCCTATGCGCGCGAACTGCTGAAGACCAAATTTGACTTCACGCAAGACGAAAGCTATCAGCTGGACCGTGAAAAGGCCGCCTGGCCGAAGAACGATGAGGAAGTGCGCGACCTGTGGCGCAAGCGCGTCAAGAATGACTGGCTGCGCCTGAAACTGGCCGGCAAGGATGAAAAGTCCATCCGCGAAACGCTGGACAAGCGCTATGAAAGCTATGTCACGCGTTCGCGCAAGCTCAATAGCGAAGATGTGTTCCAGATCTTCATGAATGCCTACGCCATGTCGATCGAGCCGCATACCAATTACCTGGGACCGCGCGCTTCGGAAAACTTTGACATCGCCATGCGCCTGTCGCTGGAAGGCATCGGCGCCGTGCTGCAAACGCGCGACGAATACACGGTGGTGCGCGAAATCGTGCCGGGCAGCCCGGCAGGCCTGTCGGGCAAGCTGAAAGTGGGCGACCGCATCATCGGAGTGGGGCAGGGCGAGAGCGGTCCCATCACCGAAGTGCTGGGCTGGCGCATCGACGACGTGGTGCAGCTGATCCGCGGCGCCAAGGATTCCACCGTGCGCCTCGATATCCTGCCGGCCGATGCCGGCCCGGACGCCAAGCATACTGTGCTGGCGCTGGTGCGCAAGAAGATCAGCATGGAAGAGCAGTCGGCGAAGAAATCGATCATCGAAGTGCGCGACAATGGCGTCAAGCGCCGCATCGGCGTGATCTCGCTGCCGACCTTCTACCAGGACTTCGATGCGCGCCGCCGTGGCGACAAAGACTTCAAGAGCGCCACGCGCGACGTGTCCCGCCTGCTGGGCGAGTTGAAGAAAGACAAGGTTGACAACGTCCTCATCGATTTGCGCAACAACGGCGGCGGTTCGCTGAACGAAGCCGTCGATTTGACGGGCTTGTTCATCGACAAGGGCCCGGTGGTGATGCAGCGCAATGCCGAAGGCAAGGTCGATACTGAGAGCGATACCAACGCCGGCCTGGCCTGGGATGGCCCGATGGGCGTGCTGATCAATCGTGGCTCGGCCTCCGCTTCCGAGATTTTCGCCGCCGCCATCCAGGATTACGGCCGTGGCCTGGTGATCGGTGAGGGCAGCTTCGGCAAGGGCACCGTGCAAACCCTGATCGACCTGAACCGTTTCGGCGGCAGCGACAAGGCCCGCTTTGGCGAGCTGAAAATGACGGTGGCACAATTCTTCCGCATCAACGGCGGCACCACGCAATTGCGCGGCGTGACGCCCGACATCAAGCTGCCCGCCATGTCGGATACGGAAAACTTTGGCGAATCGAGTTATGACAATGCCTTGCCATGGGTCTCCATCAAGCCGGCGAACTACACGCCGACGGGCGACCTGAAGGACATCGTGCCGCTGCTCGACAAGAAACATGAAGCGCGCGTCGCCAAGGACAAGGACTTCCAGTATCTGCAGGATGACATCGCCCTGGTCGTCAAGCAGCGCAAGGATAACCAGCTGTCGCTGAACGAAGCCGTGCGCCGCAAGGAGCGCGATGCCCAGGATGCGCGTGCCAAGGCGCGTGAAAAACGCCTGATCGCGCAGATTTCCAATCCGAGCGACGATCTGGTGGTGATTCCTGATCCGAAAGACGTGAAGAGCGCTGCCGCCAAGACCGCCAAGCAGCAGATTGCTGCCGTGAAGGGCGCCTTGCGCACCGACGATGGCTTGCAGGGCGACGAGCGCGCGCTGAGCACCGAACTCGACGCTGAAACGGCGGCGAAGAGCGCCAAGGACGTGCTGTTGAATGAAACGGCGCGCATCCTGGCCGATGAAGTCGCGCTGATCAAGGCCGACACCCGCCTGGCGGCCAAGGTCTTGCCATACGCCACCGATACCAAGGGTGCGCCGGCCACGGCTGCCACGGCCAAGTAAGCGTTTCAGGCCCGGCATGAACCTGGCTGGTCCCGATGGGGCCAGCCAGGTTTTTTTATGGCTGCTTAGCCTGTGATGGGTTTTTCGATGCGGAAGTTGAGCGCCGCGTCGATATCGCCTTCCCACTGTGCACGGGGCAGTTCGAACAGCAGCTCGATCTCGACGCCGTTCGGGTCGAACAGGTGAATGCTGTGCGTGGCGGCCCGCTCCACGCGGCGATGCAGTTTGACGCCATGCGCCGTCAGGAAATCGATCTGTGCCAGCCAGGCGTCGCGGCTGGCATATTCGATGGCGATATGGTTGAGCAGTTGCCCATCGCCTGCCTGCCATCCGGGTGGCTGGTACAGGCCGATGTCGTGGTGGTGCAGCTTGCCGTCGCGCTGGCCGCTGTAGAAACGCATGGGCGGCGTGGCGCCTGGCGTGGTCGGACGGAAAGTGCCGACGTGGCGAAAGCCCAGCAGATTGGACCAGAAGTCGTGCGATTCGTCGATGTCGCGCACGTTGAGGACCAGATGGTTGATGCCGAGCGGTACCTGGGCTGAGGTTGGGTTGGTGTTGGTATGCATGATTTTTTCCTGTCGAAGGCGTTGGATCGTGCCAGGCGGCGCCATGGCGGTAGTAGGGATGTCCAGCGGGAGGAGCAGGAGGCGCACGTGCGAGCGGCTGCAGCCAGGCAACAGTCAAGCCGAAGGCATGGCCATTGAAGGTGGCGCAACAGGAGCAAGGGGTATCTGGTCTCTGCGCAAGCAGAAGGCGGCCACGATGGATGGCGGTTGAGGCAAGCATAACGTTCCCACGCGCTATGAACAAACCAGGCAATAAGCCGGGCGGATTCAGGTTGCGCGTTGGTTGACGTAAACGCTTACGATTGCTTGATGCAATGAACCGAGTCTAGCGCTGGATGGACCGCACGTCAAGCAGCAACTGCGGCACGGGTGGGATGTCCCAGTTATGCGTGGTGCGTATTTCTCTCATTCCAACAATCAATTGGATCGCTATGTCGCAATGCAGCATAATTGATCCGTCTCCTCTATTCTCCTCCAAGAAAATAGATTCAGCCCGCTCCTGTAGCGGGCTTTTTTTTGCCTGCAATGCAGGTGTTTGCTATTGCTCGCTATTGCAAAGTCGTATCGGCGGCGAACAGCGCGCTGATCCAGTTGGCGAATGCCTGCACCTTCGGCGCGCTCAAGCGTCCCTGGGGCGTCAGCAGCGAGATCGGCATGGGCGTAGGCGGATAATCGTCGAGCACGGTTACCAGTTCGCCGCTGTCCAGGTAGGGGCGCACCTGATACAGGCCCGACTGTGCCAGCCCCAGTCCCTGCAAGGCGCAGTCCAGGCTGGCGTCGGCGTCGTTGACGGCGATCGGGCCCGTCATCGGCACGCGCACCACTTTGTCGCCCTGCACAAAATCCCAGTCGAAGGCGCGTCCTGTCCGGCCGGAAAAATGCATCACGCCCTGATGCGATGCCAGGTCGGCCAGCGTGCGCGGCGTGCCGTGGCGCGCCAGATAGGCAGGGGAGGCGCAGGTGACGAAACGCATCAGGCCCAGCTGTTTGCCGATCAGCGCGGAATCCTGCAGCTCTCCCACGCGCAGCGCGCAATCGGTGCCTTCCTGCGTCAGGTCGACCAGGCGGTCCGACAGGCTCAAGAACAGTTCCACCTCCGGATAAGCGGCATGAAATTGCGCGATATGGGGTAACACCAGCCGGCGGCCCGCCGTATTGGGCAGGTTGACGCGCAGCACACCCCTGGCTCTATTCGCTTCCGGCCCCCGGAATGCCAGCTCCGACGCATCGACGGCGCCGAGGATGGCCGTGCAATGGCGGAAATATTCGGCCCCATCGGGCGTCAGCGACAGCTTGCGGGTGGTGCGCTGCAGCAGCTGCGTCCCCAGGTAGGCTTCCAGTTTCTGCAGGGTGGCCGTCAGTGCGGCACGCGGCAGGTTCAGGGTTTCGGCCGCCTTGGAAAAGCTGTTGGCCTCGACGATGCGCACAAAGGTTTGCATGGCCTTGATCTTGTCCATCGCCGCACTCCCTTATGATTGTTCATATAATGTGAAAAGTATAGGCTGATTATGCCCTAATTATCTTTGCCTCGCGTTTGCCTACAATGGCGTCATCGTTATTTATCGCTATATCACCGAGGAAATAATATGAACAAGGCCTCTCAAGAATCATCGGACATCTCGTCTGGCATGGTGCTGCTGCTGGCAGTGGCATCCGGCCTGATTGTCGCCAACCTGTACTACGCCCAGACCCTGGTCGGGCCCATCAGCGCCGCCACGGGCTTGTCGGCCAAGGCGGCCGGCCTGATCGTGACCCTGACACAAGTGGGCTACACCCTCGGCCTGTTATTTGTCGTGCCGTTGGGCGATTTGCTGGAAAACCGTCGCCTGATCATTACTGCCTTGCTGGTGACGGCCGTGGCGCTGGCCGTGGCTGCCTTCAGCACGGGCGCCGTGGTCTTTTTGGCCGCCGCGCTGGCCATCGGCCTCGGTTCGGTGGCCGCGCAAGTGATCGTGCCGTTCGCCGCGCATTTGTCGAAAGAAGCCACGCGAGGACAAACCGTGGGCAAGGTCGTCAGTGGTTTGCTGCTGGGCATCATGCTGGCCCGTCCGGTAGCGTCGCTGGTGGCTGCACACGCCAGCTGGCATCTCGTGTTTGGCGGCGCCGCCGTGCTGATGCTGGTGCTGTCGGTCGTACTGCGGCGCGCGCTGCCGCTGCGCGTGCCCGTCTCGACGATGTCGTATCCAGCCTTGATGGCTTCGCTGTGGCATTTGCTGCTGGGCACGCCTGTACTGCGCCGCCGTGCTGCGTATCATGCGGGCCTGTTTGGCGCCTTCAGCCTGTTCTGGACCGTCACGCCGCTGGTGTTGGCCAGCCCCGCATTCGGCTTGTCGCAAACGGGCATCGCTATCTTTGCGCTGGTCGGCATGGCGGGCGCCGTTTCGTCGCCCATCGCCGGCCGCCTGGCGGACGCGGGCCATACCTTGCCGGCCACGGCGATTGCGCTGCTGCTCGGTATCGCCGCCTTTGCCTTGCCGATGTTCGTGCCCGCCTCGAAGCATGTGGCGCTGGGCCTGCTGGTCGCCGCGTCCATCGTGCTCGACATGGGCGTGGCGGCCAACCTGGTATTGGGCCAGCGCGCCATTTTCAGCCTGGGCGCGGAAGTGCGGGGACGGTTGAACGGTTTGTATTTCGCCTTGTTCTTTGCCGGCGGCGCGGCCGGTTCGGCGCTGGGCGCCTGGGTCTATGCCAGCTATGGATGGCAGGCGACCTTGCTGATGGGCATGGCTTTCCCCGGTGTGGCGCTGCTGTACTGGCTGGGAGAATTATTGCCCGTGATGGCGCGCCGCACGGCCTGAATGTGGCTGCGCCATAGCATTATCACCACGCTGTATTTCTATCATCATGAAGATAAAGTGGAATGATATGGCGCAACGCAGCATAATGTTTCTGTCTCCTCTACTTCCTCACAGGAAATAGATTCAGCCCGCTCCCATAGCGGGCTTTTTTTTGTCTGGCCATCTTAGGCCGCGATGACTTCGGGCAAGAGTTCGGGATGATTGTTGAGTAGTTTCAACAGTTTGACGGTGGCCAGCGGCGGCTTGGTTTTGCCATTCTCATAGCGCGAAAAGGCATTCACGCCGCCGCCAAAGATTTCCGCCGCCTGGCGCTGGTCCAGGTTCAGCTTCTTGCGCACGCTGAGGATAAACTGGGGATCGACCGATGCGCTATTGACCTGTTTGTTGAAGGCCAGCATCAGGTCCATGGTGCGGCGCGATTCCTGCGGCCCCAGCAGGGATTCATCGCACGCCGTGCAAAATTCGCCTTCGACGTGCGGCAGTATCGTCGTCTCGCCCTTGTAGGTGTAGGGCAGGTCCCGTACATCCTGCACCAGTTCGCCGGCACCGCAGATTTCGCATTTCATGGTGATAACTCCTTGAAGGACACGATCAACACGCCATTCTGTATCATTAATTTCAAATACACGTCCTCATCGTTCGGTGTGACCGCGTGATACACATCCATCCAGTGGCCGGGATTTTTCTCCGATTCCATGGTTTTATAAAAGAAGCCGCTATGGGGCAGGTCCAGCACGATGGCGATCATGCCGTCCAGGCCAAGTCCCAGCCGGGTAGCGCCTTCGCGGGCGACTTTGGTCGTTTTGTAGCGCCCCTGTCGTATCAACACCAGCATGTCCGCCAGATTGTGCGTCGCTTTGAGGAAACTGGCCATGGGGCGCTCCTTATTCATCAATTTAACCTACTTGGTTAAATTTGGCAAGTAGGTTAATGAAAATATGTGGATAATGAGTTAGCGTAGCCGCCTGCTGCTGGGCACACTTTGCGCCAGATGGTAAACAGCGCTCAAGGCTGTGCCAGCAAGGCCCGTATGGTGTTTTCCGTTTCCGCATAATCCCCTTCGCCAAAGTGCTGGTAGACGATGCGGCCTTTTTTATCGATCAGGTAAAACGCGGGCCAATATTGGTTGCGGTAGGCGCGCCAGGTGGCATAGCGGTTGTCTTGCGCGATCGGATAAGTCAGGCCCAGGCGCTTGGTGGCCGCTTCCACATTGCCGGTCGAGCGCTCGAAGGGAAATTCCGGCGTGTGCACGCCGATCACGGTCAGGCCCTGGCCCTTGTATTTGTCGTGCCATTGCTGGACGTAGGGCAGGGTGTTGACGCAGTTGATGCAGGTGTAAGTCCAGAAATCGACCAGCACCACCTTGCCCCGCAATTGTTCGATGGTCAAAGGCGGGCTGTTGATCCAGTGTTCGATGCCGCTCAAGGCGGGCGCTGGCCCCAGGTCTTGCAGGGGCGCTGCCTGCGTGACGTGGGCGGTGATGGCGAGGCTGCTGCCGGCAACGATGCTGGCGGCGATGAGCAATTTCTTGATGGTGCTGATCATGGTCATGTCCTTTCAGTGGGGAAGCGTGGATGACCGTATTGAGCCTCTTCCGCGTATCGGGCGTGTGTCGTCCTGTGCATGGCGATGCGGCGGAATGTATCGGCGGCGCTGGCAGATACAGTCGGACATAAATCTTTGCTAGACTTCCGCTATAAAGTAGCCTTTCCAACGCAGAGAGCGCGTCATGCATACAGAACTTCCCTCGCCGCCGCTACACAAGCCAGGCTTTTTGAAACGTACGGTGAAGCGTATCTTTGCCACTTCCGTCTTCCTGCTGGGCGGCATCGGTTTTGAAGTGAGCCATCCCGTCAACTGTTCCACCATCCACGCCAGCGGGCCGCGCCTGCGGCCGGGCAAGCGCCGCGATGGATAAACCCGACCACATCCTGATCGTCGATGACGACCATGAAATCCGCGACCTGCTCTCCAGTTATTTGCGCAAGATCGGTTTCCAGGTCTCGGCTGCCGCGAATGGCCGCCAGATGCGCAGCGTGCTGGAAGAGGAGCCGGTCGATCTGGTGATTCTCGACCTGATGCTGCCGGGCGAAGATGGCCTGGTGCTGTGCCGCGAGCTGCGCGCCGGTAAATGGCGGGCCGTGCCCGTGCTGATGCTGACGGCCCTCGATGAAGAAACGGAGCGCATCATCGGCCTGGAAATGGGCGCCGACGATTACGTGGCCAAGCCGTTTTCCTCGCGCGAGCTGGTGGCGCGCATCCGTGCCGTGCTGCGGCGCACGCGCATGCTGCCACCCAGCATGAAGCCGCTGGAAGTGACCCAGCTGCTGCGCTTTGGCGACTGGCAGCTCGACACCACGGCCCGCCACCTGCTCGACGCCGACGGCACCATGGTGGCGCTCAGTGGCGCCGAATACCGGCTGCTGCGGGTATTTCTCGACCATCCCCAGCGCGTGCTGACGCGCGACCAGCTGCTGAACCTGACGCAGGGGCGCGATACGGATCAATTCGACCGCTCGATCGATTTGCTGGTCAGCCGCTTGCGCCAGCGCCTGCGCGACGATGCGCGCGGCCAGCGCTACATCAAGACCCTGCGCAGCGAAGGCTATATCTTTACCTGCACCGTGGAAGTGTGCGAGGGCGCGGCATGACGATGCCGCGCGGGCATTGGTGGTCCTGGTGGCCGCGCAGCCTGTTTGCGCGCCTGATGCTGATTTCTTTGAGCGGCCTGGCGGTGGCGTATGCCTTGTCCTTTACCGTCACTTTTTATGAACGCGGGCTGGCTACCAGGTCCTTGATGCTGGGCGATATGGAGCAGGACGTGGCCAGTTCGGTGGCCTTGCTGGACCGGCTGCCGGCCCATGAGCGCGCGCAGTGGCTGCCGCGCCTGGAGCGGCGCACCTACAGTTTCATGCTGGGGCCAGGCTTGCCTGGGGCGGCGCCCGATGCGCATCTGTCCGAATTGCTGGCGGCGTCGATCGAGCGCTCCATCGGCCAGCATTACCCACTGACGGCCAGCGCCATTCCCGGCTTGCGCGAACACTTGCAGGTGCATCTGCGCCTCAGCGATGGCGCACCCTTGACCATCGATTTGCGTCCCCGCGGCTTGCCCGTCTCGCCCTGGCTGATGCCGCTGCTGCTGCTGCAGTTGCTGCTGCTGGCGCTGTTTTCATGGTGGTGCGTGCGCCTGGCTACGCGCCCGCTGGCCCAGCTGGCGCAGGCGGCCGATGCGCTGGGACCGGACTTGAAAGCCGTGCGCCTACCCGAAGATGGTCCGGTGGAAGTGGCGCGCGCGGCCACCGCCTTCAATGCCATGCAGGAGCGCATCGCTACCTATATGCACGAGCGCATGCATATCCTGGCGGCGATTTCGCACGATTTGCAGACCCCCATCACCCGCATGCGTTTGCGCGCCGACCTGATGGACGATGGCGATCAGCGCGACACCCTGATCCGCAATTTGCAGGAGATGGAACAACTGGTGCGCGAAGGCGTGACGTATGCGCGCACCCTGCATGGCGCCACCGAGCAGCCGCGCCGCATCGACCCCGATGCGCTGCTCGACAGCCTGCTGTGCGACTATCTCGACGCGGCGGCGGACGTTACCCTGAGCGGGCGTGTCGGCGCGCCCATGCTGCTGCGCCCCGTCGCCTTGCGGCGCATCCTTGTCAACCTGATCGACAACGCCCTGAAATACGCGGGCAGCGCCGAGCTGGTCGTGGAAGCGTCGGACGGCGTGGTGACGATACGCGTGCTCGATCGCGGCCCCGGTATCGCGCCGGACAAGCTGGAAACCGTGTTTCAGCCGTTCTACCGGCTGGAGACGTCGCGCAACCGCGACAGCGGCGGCACCGGCCTGGGACTGGCGATTGCGCGCCAGCTGGCGCAGGCCATCGATGCACGCCTCAGTCTTGCCAACCGTCCCGAAGGCGGACTGGAAGTGCGGCTGATCCTGTTGTAGAACTGACTTTTGTACCTGAATGTATCTGGCTCCGCTCCAGATACATTTCTGCTCCTCTGGCGTATATAAAAACATAGCCCCGATACACGGGCGGCGTCTAATAAGACTCAGCGCCAGGCAATCCGTGCCGGGCCTCTATCTGAACAGGAGTCTCTCATGCATCAAGTCGATCAAGTGCTGTACACCGGTAAAACCCACACCACGGGCGGGCGCGATGGAGTGTCGCGCAGCGACGATGGCCGTCTCGATATCAAACTGTCGTCGCCGGGCAGCGCAGGACAGGGCACGAACCCGGAACAATTGTTCGCCGCTGGCTGGTCGGCCTGCTTTATCGGCGCGCTGGGCAAGGCGGCCGGCAAGTTGAAAGTCGCGCTGCCGGCTGGTTTGTCGGTCGATGCCGAAGTGGACCTGGGCATGACGGGCGACGCTTATCTGCTGCAGGCGCGGCTCGGTATTCGCCTGCCTGGCCTGGCGCTTGATGTGGCGCAGGCGCTGGTCGATGCCGCGCACCAGACTTGCCCGTATTCCAAGCTGACACGCGGTAATATCAACGTGACACTGCAGTTATTGGCCTGATTTTCTGCCGGGAGAAAACCATGTTCAAGAAACAGCCTGAAACGGACAATCAAGTGAACGGCCAGCGCCGCCATCTGTTGACGGGCGCCGTCGCCACCGCCGGCCTGTCGATGGTGCAACTGCCTTTCATGCAGGTGGCGCAGGCTGCTGGCGCTGAAGCGGTCTCTGCGCCAGCGCTGGCGCCCGTCAAACAGATACGCGCCGGCGAACTCGATATCGGTTATTTCGAGGCGGGGCCCGCCAACGGCAAACCGGTGATCCTGCTGCATGGCTGGCCCTACGATATCCATAGTTATGCGGAAGTGGCGCCCATGCTGGCGGCGGTCGGTTACCGGGTGATCGTGCCCCATCTGCGCGGCCATGGCACGACGCGTTTCCTGTCCGAGCGCAGCTTCCGTAACGCCCAGCAGTCGGTGGTGGCGCTCGATATCATCGCCCTGATGGATGCGCTGCAGATCGAGCAAGCCATCCTGGCCGGTTACGACTGGGGCGCGCGCACGGCCAATATTATCGCTGCCCTGTGGCCGCAGCGCTGCAAGGCCATGGTCTCGGTCAACGGCTACCTGATCAACAATCTGGAGCGCAACAAGATTCCCTTGCCGCCGACAGTGGAGCATGGCTGGTGGTACCAGTTTTATTTCGCCACCGACCGCGGCCAGGCTGGCTATGAAAAATACCGGCGCGAATTTGCCAAGCTGATCTGGAGAATCAATTCGCCGACCTGGCAGTTCGACGACGCCATTTTCGAGCGCAGCGCGGCCTCGTTCGACAATCCCGATTACGTCAGCATCGTGATCCATAACTACCGCTGGCGCCTGAGCCTGGCCAAGGGCGACCCGAAATATGACGCGCTGGAACAGCGGCTGGCTGCCGGTCCCGTGATCGGCGTGCCGACCATCACCATCGATGGCGATGCGGATGGCGTGGCCCCGGCGTCGGATGGCCAGGCTTACGCCAGCAAGTTCTCGGGCAAGCGCACGCACCGCATTTTCAAAGGCGTGGGCCACAACTTGCCGCAGGAAGCGCCGCATGAATTTGCCAAAGCGGTGATCGAGGTCGATAGTTACTGAACAGGACTTGCCAGCGCCTGCAATGACACGGTAGTATCGTTGCAGGCGCACCCATTGTGCCAACGTCGCTCGGACGGATCCGGGCGCTTACGTAGCGAGATACCATGACCGACAGCCAAACTCCGCGCAGCTTTTCGCGCATCAATCGTCTTCCCCCTTACGTTTTCAATATCACCGCCGAACTCAAGATGGCCGCGCGCCGCCGTGGCGAGGACATCATCGACATGTCGATGGGGAACCCCGATGGCGCCACGCCGTCCCACATCGTCGACAAGCTGATCGAGACCGTGAAGCGGCCCGACACGCACGGCTACTCCGCCTCCAAGGGCATCCCCCGCTTGCGCCGCGCCATTTCACATTGGTACAAGAAGCGCTACGAGGTCGAGATCGACCCGGACAGCGAAGCCATCGTCACCATCGGTTCGAAAGAGGGGCTGGCGCACCTGATGCTGGCCACGCTGGACCGGGGCGACACGGTGCTGGTGCCGAATCCCAGCTATCCGATCCATATCTGGGGCGCGGTGATCGCGGGCGCCGATATCCGCTCCGTGCGCATGGGCCCTGGCGTGGATTTTTTTGCGGAGCTGGAACGGGCGATCCGCGAAAGCTATCCGAAGCCGAAGATGATGGTGCTGGGTTTCCCCTCGAATCCGACCGCGCAATGCGTGGAACTGGAATTCTTCGAGCGCGTGGTGGCGCTGGCCAAGCAGCATAATATTTTGGTGGTGCACGACCTGGCGTATGCCGACATCACCTACGATGGCTGGAAGGCGCCGTCCATCATGCAGGTGCCTGGCGCGCGCGACGTGGCGGTGGAGTTTTTCACCATGTCCAAAAGTTATAACATGGCGGGCTGGCGCATCGGTTTCATGGTCGGCAATGCGGAACTGGTGGCCGCTTTGGCGCGCATCAAGAGCTATCACGATTACGGCAGTTTTACGCCCGTGCAGGTGGCGGCGATCGCGGCGCTGGAAGGCGATCAAAGCTGCGTGACCGAAATCTGTGCCCAGTACCAGCGCCGCCGCGACGTGCTGGTGAAAGGCTTGCATGAAGCGGGCTGGATGGTGGAAAAACCGAAGGCGTCCATGTATATCTGGGCGCATATCCCGGAAGCGTACCGCCACCTGGGCTCGCTGGAATTTGCCAAGCTGCTGCTGGAAAAGGCGAGAGTGAGCGTCTCGCCCGGCATCGGTTTCGGTGAATACGGCGATGAATATGTGCGCTTCGCCCTGATTGAAAACGAGTCGCGGGTGCGGCAGGCTTTGCGGGGCATCAAGAACATGCTGCGGGAACCTGCCGCTAGCTGATCACATCTTGTAGTTCAGGCTCAACAAGATGCTGCGCGGGGCGCCGTAACGCTCCAGGCCGCCGGACCAGGAATAGCCGAGCGCCTGGTAGTAGCGGCGGTCCAGCAGGTTGTCGACATTGAGCCGCAACTGCAGCTTGTCATTGACCCGGTAGCCGGCCGTCAGGCCGAGCACGGCGTAAGTGCCCTGGCTGGTATAAAAGCCCGTGTCGCTGCGGTAGATCTTGTCCTGGGCGTAGGCGGAAGCGCCTACGTTCCATTTGGCAAAGTCGCCGCTCAGCTGGTAGTTGGTGTACAGCTTGAACAAGTGTTTCGGCTCATCGGTGGCGATGCGCTGGCCGATATTGCTGGCAATGCTGTCCTTGATGTATTTCGCCATCACATAGGTGTAGCCGGCCGATATTTGCCAGCCGGGCAGGGGCGAGCCCGATACTTGCAGGTCCACCCCGTCGCTGCGCACCTGGCCGGCCGCGCGCGAACAGCTGATTTTTCCGCCTGTCGGGCAGTTCTGTTCATCGGCCATGGCGCGGTTGTTTTGCTCGATGCGGAACAGGGCCGCGCTGGTATTGAGCGCGCCGCCAAAGTATTCGCCTTTCACGCCCACTTCATAATTGGTGCCCGTCAGCGGCGGCAGGGTATTGCCCTTCACGTCGATGGCGCTTTGCGGTTCGAAAATCTGCGTGCCGCTGGCGTACAGCGAATGCTGCTGGTCCAGGTCGTAGACCAGGCCTGCGTATGGCGTGAATTTGGCGCTTTCTTCCAGGCTGCGCTTCCAGGTGGGCGGCGTTTCATACCAGCCCGTCACGTCTTGCGCATACCAGCCGAAGCGCCCGCCCAGCACCAGGTGCACGGAATCGGCCAGGCTGAAATTGCCGGCGGCATACACGCCTTTTTCACTGGTCTTGCGGCCCCAGGCATACAGGGGGGCGGTGTGGCCATTCATGGCAAACGCGCGTGGATTCCAATGGCGGATATCGATCACGCGGTCGCTATCGTTTTCCCACGCCTGCGAGGCCAGCGAGTCGTCATGGCGGTAGCTGGTGCCGATGATAAGGTCATGCTGGCGTCCGAACCAGTTGACGGGGCCGCTGGCGCGCAGGTCGGCCACCAGCTGCCTGGTGCCGTAATGCCAGCCCGTTTCCGACTGGCTGAACAGATAATCCTCGCCGTCGATGCGGCTGTTGGTGGTGTTGCGCGTGTTCGAGGTGGCGTCGATATGCGTGACGGCGAAACGGGCGCGCCAGCCGCCTTCCATGCGCTGTTCCAGGTCGGCGAACAGCACGTTATTGTCGCGGTTCTGGAACGAGTCGGCATTGTTGAAAAAGCTGGAACGGGGCAAGTCCATGTGGCGGCCATCGGCGAAGGTGGGCAAACCGACAAACAGGCCATTGGTACGGCTGCGCTGCACGGAAAAGCCGATGCCCAGCGTGGTCTGGGGCGCCAGGTCCGCTTCCACGATGCCATACAGGGTCGCATCCTTGTGCTTGACGATATCGATGTAGCTATCGCTGTCGCGCCAGCTGCCGGCCACCCGTCCCCGCACCGTGCCAGCCTCGTTCAGGGCGTTGCTGGCGTCCACGGTCAATTGCTGGTTATTCCAGCTGCCGGCGCCGGCCGACAGGTTCAGCAGCGGCGTGGCGGTAGGGCGCTTGCGCACCAGGTTGATGCTGCCCGATGGCGCGCCCGCGCCTTCCAGCAGGCCGGTGGCGCCGCGCACCACTTCCACCCGGTCGTACATGATCATGTCGGCCGAGACATTGCGTTCGTTGAAACCCGTCACATCGAGCGGCAAGCCGTCCACATTGACATGGCTCAAGGCAAAGCCGCGCGCAAAATACGTCGCTTCCTGGTCCGATACGGCTTGTCCCTTGCTATAGATGCCGGGCGTGGCCTGGGCCACGTCTTGCAGGCTGGTCAGTTCGAAATCATCCATCTGCTGGCGCGAAATGATGCTGACCGTTTGCGGCGTTTGCCGCTGCGACAGCGACAGGCCCGTAGCCGTGCTCATGGCGCGCGTGGTGTAGGAACTGGTGCCTTCGGTGCTGTTGTTGTCGGCCTGGGCGCTGACGGTGACGCCGGGCATGGTGGCCATGGCGGCCTCTGCACCAGCCTTGCGCAGGCTGTAGTTGCCATTGCCTTCTTCGACGATTTCCAGGCCGCTGCCATCGAGCAGTTTCTGGAAACCTTCATACACCGTGTAGCGGCCTTGCAAGCCTTTGCTGGTTAAACCGTTGACTTGCGCGGAGGCGGTGGCGACGCTGACGCCCGCTTCGATGGCGAAGGCGGACAGCGCGGCATTCAGTGGGCCGGCTGCGATCTGGTAAGTGCGCTGGCTGGCGGCGGCGCTCTCGGCGGCTTGCGCGGTGGGCGTCACGAGGGCCGTGGCGCAGCTGGCGGTGATCAGCAAGGCCAGTGCGGCGCGCACGGCGATGGTGGTTGGATGTCGTGGTGGAGAATGCGGCAATGCCATGGAGTCCCTTTCGATGGTTCAGATTTTTCTGCTTCTATCTGGTATGACGGAGCAGATCTGAAAACCGGACAAACTTTTCGAACTTTTTTATGCTGGCTCGATGGTGATCCACCAGCGCGTGCGCTGGCGCAGGCGGATCGGCAGGCTGCGTTGCAGCAGGTGCAGCAGTTTGTCGGTATCTTTCAATTGAAAGGTGCCGGAGACGGGCAGGCTTGCCAGGGCGGGATCGCAGCGCAACAGGCCATGGCGATAGCGGGCCAGCTCGGTCAATAAGTTGCCCAGCGGCATATTGTCGGCCACCAGCACGCCGCGCGACCAGGCATCAAACTGGGCTGCCAAGGGCATCGGTGCCGGGATGGCGTCTTCAGTAAAGCTGGTTTGTTCGCCAGCCTTGAGGATGTGCGCAGCCGTGTCAGCGCGGGCAGGGCGGATGTCCACCGCGCCCTGCATCACGGCCACCTGCGTGCGAGCCTGGAACAGTTCGTCATCGTGCCTGACGCTAAAACGCGTGCCGATGGCGCGGATGCGGCCTTGCGCCGTCTGGACCAGGAAAGGGCGCGGCGGGGTGGCGGTGTCCGGCGCCGTCTCGACATGGATTTCGCCGCTGCGCAGGCGGATCAGCCGCTCTTGCCGGCCATACGCAATATCGATGGCGGTGTCCGTATTGAGCACGAGGCGGGTGCCGTCGTCCAGCGTCAACGGGCGGATTTCGCCCCTGGCCGTGCGCACATCGGCGCGCCAGGCGGGGCCGCCCGCCAGGTGATCTGCGCCCCACAGCAGCGGGCCGGCCGCGATCAGGGCGGCCAGCGTCTTGACGGTGGCACGCCGTGTTTTACGCACCGGCCGGTCCAGCACGCGCATGCCGGCGGCCGGCGGCAGCAAACCCAGGCTGTGGCACAGCAGCTCGGCGCGCTGCCATGCCGCCTCATGGGCCGGGTCGCTGCTGCGCCACGCTTGCCAGGCCTGCTGGTCTGCGATGCCGCAGTCTTCCGAACGCAGCCGTAGCAGCCATGAGGCGGCTTCATGCGCGGCGCGCGGGTCGATATGGACGGCGGCAGTCATGCCATCAGCAGGATGCAGCGTGCGATCGCCTGCACCAGGTAGCGGTGCACGGTGCGCTCGGACACGGCCAGGCGCGCGGCGATCTCGGCATGGCTCAATCCTTCCAGATGCGATAGCAAAAAGGCGCTGCGCACGGCAGCAGGCAAGCCGTCGAGCATGGCGTCGATGCGGTGCAGGGTTTGCAGGATATCGAGCCGTTCCTCGGGCGACATGGCCGTCAGTTCCGGCACGTGGGCCAGGGTTTCCAGCCAGGCCTGTTCCAGCGACAGGCGGCGGTAATGGTCGATCACCAGGCGCTGCGCCACCGTCGTCAGGTAGGCGCGTGGTTCGCGCAAGGGGAGTTGATGGCCAGGCTGATTGGCTGGCGTGTTTGTCAGCAGCCGCACAAACGTGTCGTGCGCCAGGTCGGCTGCGTGATCCGCGCATTGCAATTTACTACGCAGCCAGCGCAGCAGCCAGCCATGGTGCTGCTGGTAGATGGCGGTCATCGATTCCGGGGAGGAGGCAGTCAGGGCAATCGTCACGATCGTTCGCGGTGGCGTCCACGGACAGGCATGCCTTGCTGTCCAGAGAAGTCTTTATTGAGAATAATTCTCATTATCGCAAAAATGCTGCACGTGCGTCAATCGCGCCACGGGCAGTGTTGTATGGTTCCGACACTGGCGCACGGCAGCTTCGCCGCTTTTCTTTGCCACGCAGCAAGGCCGATTCAGCCTGCCACGCCCTTATTATCATTGGCCTGTATTTCTATCATCACCAATATAAAGTGGTTCGATATGCTGCAACGCGACATACTGAACTCGTCTCCTCTATCTCCTCCAAGGAAATAGATTCAGCCCGCTCCCGTAGCGGGCTTTTTTTTGCCTGTTGAATTTGTTTCTTAGAATTGGTTGCCCGCCAGAGTGTGCGTCAGGGCATGGATCGGCAGCAGCGCCGCACCCAGCGCAATCGAGCTGCGGCCCAGCTCGGACACGCGCACCACGCAGGACGAGCGGTGGTCGCCGCGGATCAGGCGGCCGTTGTTCAGCCTGCTTGATAGTCGCGTCAGCAGGGAAAACGGTAGCGAGCCCGACAGCATGATTTCGGCCGGATCGAACCAGGCGATCGCGCTGTTCAAGGCGGCTTCCAGCTGTTCGGCCGCCCGGTCCAGCCAGCGTTCGATCACGTCTTCATGGGCGCGCGTCTGTTGATCGAAGTCCGCCACGGAATCGATTTCGCAGCCAGCCTCGCGCAACAGGGCCAGCAAGTCCAGCGTGGTAGGGCGGGGATGGTCGCTGGGATACAGGATGCCGATTTCGCCGGCGCTGCCCAGGCCGCCGCGCAGCAGGCGTCCATCCTCGATCACGCCCGCGCCCACGCCATAACCGAGCAGGATGACGATCACGGTCGACGATTGCCGTACGGGGCCGCCCCGGTAATATTCGGCCAGCGCCGCCGCGTTGGCGTCGTTTTCCAGCATCACGCGCAGGCCCAGCGTATCGTCGAGGATTTGCCGCAGCGGCACGTCGCGCCATCCGGGCAAGTCCGTCACCACATGCCAGCGCTTGCCATCGCGCGCCAGGGCCGGGCCGGGGATGCCGATGCCGACGCCAAGAAAACGCTTGCCCAGCAAGCGGTGCCTGACCGACAGGTCGATGATGCGTTTGTCGAGCAGCTGGGCAAACTCCACCGGGCCTGGCGTGGCGATGGTTTCGGTGGTCATTGAAATCAGGCCGCCGGCAAAATCGACGAAGGCAATTTCCAGCACGCCTTTATGGATGGTCGCGCCCACCGTGTAGCCGCCTTCCGGTGAAATCGTCAGGGGGATCGTCGGGCGTCCCCTGCGCGGCGCCTCGGGCGACACCAGTTCCTCGACCAGCCCCAGGTTCAATAATTCATGCGACAGCTTGGTCACCGTCGAGTTGCTGACGTCCATCGCCAGCGACAGCTCGGTGCGGGCCGTCGGCCCTTTGGTGCGCAAATGCCAGAGCAAGTGTTTTGCCTCTGAACTCAAGTTCAAACGTCCGATATTCATGCGGGATCCTGGCTGGCGCTATCGCTGTTGTTGGGTATAAGCGACATAATAGTTGATTTTTTATTTATTTCGCAAGTAATAAATAAAGCTGTCATATACCGTCAGTAGTATCGCCGTTGACTGCTTGTCACCACCAACTATCACAGAGGAAACCATGTCTAAAAGAAAGTCGACGCGTACCCAAGGCTGCGCCCTGGTCGCGTTATGCGCGATTGCTGCTCCCGTTCTTGCCCAGACGGCAACGCAAGATGCTGCCGTGCCAGCACAGCAGCAAGGTGTGGTGTCGCAGGAATCAGCTGCTGCGGCACCAGCGTCGGACCAGTCCGATGCATCGGTCGTGGTGGTGACGGGTTCGGCGCGTCCGCAGCGCCGTTTTGACGTGTCGTATGCCGTCAATGCGCTGTCGCAAAAAGAAGTGCAAAAGCTGGCGCCGCAAAACATGGCGGACTTGCTGGGCAAGCTGCCCGGCATCCAGGTCGAGGCGACCGGCGGTGAAGTACAAAACATCACGCGCGTGCGCGGCATCCCGACCGACGATGGCCTGGCGCTGTTCCAGCAGGATGGCTTGCCGCTGTTCACCGAAATCAATGGCTTTTTCTTCCGTGGCGATAGCCTGAACCGCTATGACCTGATGACCAACCGCCTGGAAGTGGTGCGCGGCGGTCCGGCGCCCATCTATGCCAGCCAGGCGGCGGCCATCGTCAACAGCACCACCGTGACCGGTGGCGAACAAACCAAGGGCAAGGCGCAAGTGACCCTGGGCACGACCGGCCTGACCCGTGTCGATCTGATGCAGTCGGGCAAGATCGATGACCGCACGTATTACGCCATCGGCGGTTTCCTGCGCGAAGACCAGGGCCACCGCGACAACGGTTTCCCGAATGACCGTGGCGGCCAGATCCGCGCCAATATCAAGCGCGTGACCGATGCGGGCGTTCTGAAATTGAGCGTCAATTACCTGAACGACCACAACCAGTTTTATCTGCCGATACCGATTGCCGACCCGCGCAATCCGTCCGTCTCGCTCGATAAATACATCAATTATTTCGATGGCACCATGAACTCGCCCTCGCTGCAGAACGTCACGCAGAAATACCGCGATGGCAATGGCAATCTGCAAACAGATCACCGCGACCTGGACAATGGCCGCCATCTGCAGTTTGGCAATGTCGGCGTGCAATTCGACGGCGACATCGGCGAATGGCGCCTGTCGGCCAAGGGTGGCTACACCCAGGGCCGCCTGGACTTCGATGCCTATTACTCGACCTCGAATCCGGCCGATGCGACCGCGTTTGCCAACGGTTTCAAGAAGGCGGCCACGGCGGCTTTCGGCCCGGTCGATCACTTCGGTTACGCGATTGCCGGCACGAATGGCGCGCAAGTCTACAATCCGAGCAACGCTTCGGGGCTGGTGATGCAAGGGCAGTACCGCGCCGCCAGTTCCAGCTTTTACTCGGCCCAGAGCGACATCAACCTGACGCGCAACTTCCAGACCGATAACGGCAACCATGACGTCAAGTTTGGTGTCTATACCAGTGCCTACGGCCAGACCAGCAAATCGGTCTACAACGACATGCTGACCGAAGTGGCGGGCAAGCCCCGTACCCTTGATTTGATCGCTTATGCGGCCAATGGTTCCATCCTTGGTTCCGTGACGGACAATGGCGTGCTGCATTACACGTCGACCCTGAACCAGGGCGACACGGACGCCAAGATGGGCGCGTTTTATGTCAACGATACCTGGGAAGTGAACAGCCGCTTGCGCCTCGACGCCGGCCTGCGCGCCGAACGCTACCACTACAATGGCTATGCGCTGCTGACCAATCAGGTCAACCTGGGCGACCCGACCACCCTGGCCGACGACACCACCCGCGCCTTTACGGGGGCACGCCAGGATCACACCTACAACACCACCACCAAGAACTGGACCGCCGGCGCCAACTACGATTTCTCGGAGCAGTTCGGCGGTTATGCGCGTATTTCCCACCTGGAAGTGCCGCCCTCGCTGCAAGTGGCCGCCAGCGTCGATCCGCTGGTGCTGACCACCAAGGCCGACCAGTATGAAGTGGGCGTGAAAGCCAAGTCGGGCCGCTCCTACCTGTACGTGACGGGCTTCTACACCAAGTTCAATCCGCTCAACGCCTCGTTCACGGCGTTTAACCCCGTCACGGGCCGTAATGACCAGACCGTGCCATTCTTTGGCCAGGCCATCGTCAAGGGCGCCGAGTTCGATGGCGCGCTGTTCATGACGGACCGTTTTTACCTGAACGGCTCGCTGACGGTGCAGGATCCGCAATACAAGAACTTCGTCAGCAGCGTGGGCGCCGATCCATCGCAAGTGGTCGGTAACCAGATCATTCGCGAACCGAAGGTGTTCGGCAATATCCGCCCCAGCTATAATTTCAATGTAGGCGACAAGCAAGTTGACGTCTATGGCAGCTACGCTTACACCGGTAAGCGTTATGTCGACTTTTTCAACGCAACCGAATTGCCCGCCTACCATTCGTTTGGCGCTGGCGTGACGGTGACACAAGGAGACTGGACATTGCAAATTGTCGGCGACAATCTGACGAATGCCAAAGGTTTGACCGAAGGCAATACCCGTACCGACACCCTGTCGGGCCAGGGCACACAGCAAGCGATTTACGGCCGTCCCGTATTTGGCCGCAGCGGCCGCATCGTCCTGAGCAAAGCGTGGTGATGGGATGAAGCGTGCAATCGTATTGGCCGTTTCACTGGCAACATCCTTGCTGGCGATGGCGCAAGCTGTACAGGCAGCCCCGGTGCGCGATGCGCATTGGGCGCTGCTGGGCAATCAGCTGTTTCCCGCCATGCTGGACCTGGGCGCCAACACCGCCCAGGCTGCGCCAGCCCTGAAAGAGGTGCTGGGCCAGCGCCGGGCGCGCTTCGATGCTTGCCAGCATGAAACGGCGTGTGTTTTGCGCGCCGCCAGCTGGAGCGATGCCGAGATCACGGCTGTGGCGAGCCTGGCGGCTCAGCGTCCGGCGACCGCCTGGCGCCAGGTGTCGCTGGCCGACGATGGCGTGGCGGCCCAGCTGACGCGCGAGCTGCGTGGCGTGAACAGCATCATCGCCGTGTATGGGCAGGGCGCCGCACCCCGTTATCCGAAGATCGACGGTCCGCTGGAAGCCGTGGGCAGCAAGCTGTTCAACGATAGCGTGGCCGATGCCGTGCTGCTGGGCGAGGCTAGCGAGGAAGAGCCTGCATTGGCGCTGGACCATAGCCTGGCGATCGCCCTGGCTTTGCTCGACGTCAATGACCGTAGCGAAGCGGTGGCGTTCGAGCCACTGGAAGCGACGTTCAATGCCGACGCACTTGCCCGCGCCAGGACGCTGGATTGGCGCCAATACCGCTACACGGCCATCGTGGTGCCGGGCATGGGGCCGGAAAACCTGGCCACGCCCTTGAGTGCCCGCGGCAAGCTGCGCGTGCGCCTGGCGGCCCAGCGTTTTGCGCAAGGCGACGTGGCGTTTGTGATGATGAGCGGCGCATCCGTGCATCCGAAGGGCAGCCGTTTCGTGGAAGCCGTGGAAATGCGCAAGGCCCTGATGGAGCGTTACGGCGTGCCTGCCGACCGCATCATCATCGAGCCTTACGCGCGCCACACGACGACCAATCTGCGCAACGCCACGCGCAGGCTGATCGCGCTGGGCGCACCTTTGGGGCGTGACGGCCTGGTGATTACTGACGTGGATCAAAGCCGCTACATCGGCAGCCCGGAGTTCGACCGGCGCAATCTGCAGGAGCTCGGTTATCAGCCGGCCACCATCGGCGCGCGCATCTCGCCGACGGAACTGGTGTTCCGGCCTGCTGCGGCCTCGGCGCGCATGGATCCTAAAGATCCGCTCGATCCATAAACTGCTACGCCGATGAGATATTGGTGAAACGCAAGGGGAGTGGCCTGTAACCGGGCCGCTCCCTTTTTTACAAGCGATAAGGGCGGCCGCCTTGCACACGCCATCTCTCCACTTGCTGGGAACGCCGCAATCGCGGAGCCTGACCTATGCCTATGCGGGCGCGCATTTCGGCAAAAGTTTATTCTGGTACGCCAGTGAAATCCTGTTTGCCTACTTTCTCACGGAAGTGGGCCAGATTCCCGTACGCTACATGGGGCTGATCCTGGCGGTTGGCTATTTTTCGGGTACGGCCGCCGATCTGGGGCTAGGCCTGTTGCTGCGCCAGCGCCTGTCCCACGTGCTGCAGGCTTGCCGCCTGCAATGCCTGGGCGCCGTGCTCGGCGCCTTGACGCTGGTGCTGTTGTTTCTCTGCACCTACGTGCCGCCGGCCTGGCGCGCTCCCTACGCCTTGCTGATGGGCATCGCCTTCCGCGTCGCCTACGCACTCTATGATTTGCCGCAGAATGCCTTGCTCAGCCTGGCTACAAAGGATGCCGACAGCCGTTCCAGGGTCAGTTCCCTGCGCATCTTCTTCAGTGGCACGGCCTCGCTCCTGATCGCCAGCGCCATCGCGCCACTGCTGACGTCCCGCATCGCCACGGGCCAGCCGGCACGTTTTCTGCTGCTGGTGCTGGGCTTGTCGCTGGCCGCCATCCTCTCGGCGCTTGCCTTGCTGCGGGCGATGCGCAAGGCCGGCCCCTTGCCGGAACTGCCATCCACGCCGGCACTGCGGCCAGGCTTGCGGCAATCGCTGCGCGGCTTGCCGCCATGCGTATGGATAGTGGTGGCCATGCTGGTGCTGATTGCGGGCGGCTGCGCCATGTTTCTCAAATTGGAACCGTATTACATCGCCTACGTGCTCAAGTCGCCAGGGTGGGGAACCTCGATCGCCATGATGGCCTCGCTGGGAGCGATCCTGTCGCAGTTTCTATGGCGTTATCTGCTGCTGCAGCCGGGCAGGAGCCGGGTCGATTGTTTGCTGCTGGCCACCGTGGGCTTGCTGGTTTCGATAACGGGATTCTGGCTGGGAACACACGATTGGCTGGTGATCATGGCTTGCGCCCTGGGTTTTGGCGTCTTCAGTGGCGGCTGCGGCACGGTATTGTGGGCTGCCTTTGGCGACCTGGTCGCCGATAGCGTCAAGGCCGATGCGGGCCTGGCGTATGGCCTGATGACGGGCGCCGTCAAGATTGCGCTCGGCGTCAACTGCCTGGTGCTGGGGCAGCTGCTCAGCGGTATCGATTACCGGGGAAGCCAAAGCGGGCAGTTGCCCGGCCTGATGTGCGGGCCTTTGATGCTGGCCTGCCTGCTGGTCATGCTGCTGGCCTGGTTATGGACGCGCATGGGCCGCCCCGCCAGATATCAGCGATATCAATGAAGCGCATTTCTATCATCACAACATATCATTGGATGCTCATGCTGCAATGCGTCATTATTGAACTGTCTCCTCTATCTCCTCCAAGGAATAGATTCAGCCCGCTCCCGCAGCGGGCTTTTTTTTGCCTGCTGTGTCGAGGAAAGTCGAGGGCAGCATAAAAGAGATGGATGGCAATATTGCTGCAGACGCAAGATATTATCAAATCATATTTCTATCATAACAACATGCAATTGGATTTATATGCTGCAAAGCGGCATCATTCTCCTGTCTCCTCTACTTCCTCACAGGAAATAGATTCAGCCCGCTCCCGTAGCGGGCTTTTTTTTATCTTTTTTTGCACCATGGAGTAGCGCACGCTTGCTTGTGCATCTGGCATGTCCTTGCCTGGTCACATGCTAGACTGCCATCTCTCTTTTTATAAAGATTTTGCGATGATAGACCTGCTGCGCCATACGCTGGAATCGACCCCGATCCTGGCTCTGTTTCTTGTGATCGGCGCCGGGTATGCGCTGGGAAGAGTCAGCGTCTTCGGTTTTTCGCTGGGTGTGGGCGGCGTGTTGTTCGCCGGGCTGGCGCTGGGCGCCTTCGCTCCCGGTTCCGTGCCGCCGCCGCTGGTTGGCTCGATCGGCTTGTTGCTGTTTCTATATGGCATAGGCGTACAGTACGGCACGCAATTTTTTGCCGGCTTGCGCGGGGCAGGGCAGAAGCATAACCTGATCGCGTTGCTTGCCGTGATGGGCGGTCTGGCCGTGTCGATCTGGGGCGGGCAATGGATCGATATCTCGCTGCGCATGGCCAGCGGCGTGTTTGCCGGCGCCATGACCAGCACGGCCGCCTTGCAGGCCGCGCTGGAAGCCTCGCACGGCAATGGCGACGCGGCCGTCGGTTATGCGGTGGCCTATCCGTTTGGCGTAGTCGGCCCCATGCTGGGCCTGTATCTGGCGGGGCGCATATTAAAACCCGTGCTGACGCCGCCGCCGGCGCCGATCGTCGTCTCGGAAATCACCATCGATACGGCCGCGCTGGCCGGCGCCGATTTATCGGCCCTGGCCGAAGGTCCGTTGGCGGGCGTGCAAGTGATTGCCGTGCGCCAGGGACATCAAAACCGCTTGCCCGCGCCTGGCGTGGTGCTGGCGCTGGGCGACGCGCTGATGGTCACGGGCACGGTAGCCGATGTGGACGCGGCGCGGACGGCGCTGGGCCATTCGGACCCTGGCCGCCTGATGAAGGACCGCAGCGATTTCGATGGCCTGGAAGTATTTGTGTCCGATGCAGAAATCATCGGCGTGCCGCTGGGCGAGCTGAACCTGTCCAAAGATTTCCCCCTGCACATCGCCTTCATCCGCCGCGGTGACGCCATGATCCTGCCGCAGCCCTACCTGACCCTGGAATTTGGCGACCGCGTGATGGCGATTGCGCCATCGCAACACGCGGCCGACGTGCGCAAGCTGTTCGGCAACTCCATCACGGCCACGGCCGAGTTCAGCTATGTTTCCTTGGGCATGGGCATGGTGCTGGGTGTCTTGCTGGGCCTGATTCCGATCCCTTTGCCATGGATAGGCTCGTTCAGCCTGGGCCTGGCCGGCGGACCGCTGGTGATGGCGCTGATTCTGGGCCGGCTGGGCCGCATCGGCAAGGTCAGCTGGCGCTTGCCGCTGTCGGCCAATCTGGTGATGCGCAACTATGGCTTGACCATCTTCCTGGCCTCCGTCGGCATGGCTTCCGGCCTGCCATTCGTGCGACAAGTCGGTGCCGATGGCTTGCCGATGCTGGTGCTGGGCGCCATCACCGTGCTGGTGGTGGTGGCGCTGGTGGTCCTGCTGGGCAAAATCTTCCTGCGCCTGCCATTCCCGGAATTGCTGGGCATCGCCGCCGGCGCCACCGGCAACCCCGCCGTACTGGTGTTCGCCAATCGCCTGGCCAAGTCCGACCGGCCCAACCTCGGCTACGCCATGATCTTCCCCAGCATGACCATCGTCAAGATTATTGCGGTGCAGGTGTTGTTGCATTTGTATGGGTAATAGTGTTGGCTGGTAGCGGACACTCCCAAGCAGCTGTAGTTATAGCTGGGTTTGAACTGCAATCACGACACACTTACTGCCACCTACATCAATTGTCTTTCGCCACGTGTTCCTGATATTTGGCACAGGCAGAAAGTCGCCGCCGCATGCTTTTGTAGCTACATGCTGCGTCAAATCAGCGAGGGAGCTATGGTCCGTTGGCAGGCGATAGCTCTCCTCGACAGTCACAAGCGCCCCCAGCGGTTCTGTAGCCCAGTCTGCAGCTAATGTATTGAGCTGATGCTTTTCCTTGAAAATGATTCCGACGCGCCCCACGGTTATTGACTCATTTGTTTCTGAGGTCTGCGGTTCGTCCTGGTGCTGCCGGCACTATTTCATGCAAATGACCGGGCATTGTTTGCCTGCCCCGTCGGTAGAATTACAAGCCCCGCCGGGTCCGGCATAACAGGCGCCACCGGGTCCGGCATCTCTTGGGCCACCCGGACCTGCATACAGTGGGCCGCCTGGCCCCGCGTACATGGCGCCACCAGGACCGGCATACATGGGACCACCTGGTCCCGCGTACATGGCACCGCCAGGCCCGGCATAGCAAGCGCCGTCAGGACGTGCTGAACATGAATGGTCTGTTGCTGTTGCGGCTGCCGGCCCAGTTTGCGTTATTGTGCAAGCAGAAAAAGCGCTGGCGCAAATCATGGCCATGGACAACTTCAGTAATTTCATTCGATACCTTTGCATCTTGCGTTTTCCCAAGCGAGAAATTTCGCTCCAGGGTCCCAATTTCCTATTTTTACTTACTCAGTTTTTTCAGCGGTAGAGACATAAATCCGCTCTTGATACACTGGCCAACGGCCTCGCGAGAGCCTTTCGCTTCACAGGTATCGAGAAAATCCCGGACTTGGGACGCGACCTCGGGTTTTTTAAACGGAACATGTACGGCATCGTCAAGGGCTGCATTGCAGGACATGGCAACGTAAATACCTTTGGTGTAGGGTTTATAGCCAGGAAGATTATCGGCGAGGGCAGCCCATGGGAGCAACAATTTGAACGTTGCATCATCCACTTTCTCCTTGAGGCCCGAATCCAGAACAGCGACTGCAGCGGTAACACTGTCCTGTAGGGATTTATTCGCATCTCTCCCTTCGGTAAAAATCTCGGCGAACAACGCGGCCCTTGCGCAGAAGAACAAAGTGGCATTGTTCGGTGTCGCTGAGTGGGCTGCGCCTGCCACCAGCAAGGCCGCGAGCGGCAACAGTAAAGCAACTTTCATCATATCCCTTGAAATTTTTTCATGACTGGCCACTGCTGCATTTGCATGGCTAAAGCTGGCGCCTTGACCGGCAGGCAGCGCTTAGCGTGCAGCGCCGCTATCGCTGACTTCCTTGGGCGTATAAGTCAAGCCGAAGCGCTTGGCATAATCGGCCAATGGCTCCAGGCCGATGCTGCGCCTGCGCTCGTCTACATGGGCTTCATCCTCGATAGGATCAAACCGCAGCGGATTCGTGCTCAGTTGGCTGCCATAGCGCTGGGGTTTGCCGTCGGCGACAAGCAGGCGGTCTTCGAGCAATGCAAGATCGCTGCCCAGCGCATCATGGCGCTGGACTGCCTCATGCAATTGCGCCACATATTTGCGCTGACTGGCCGAATCCGCGTGTTGCAAGACCAGGAAGGCGGTCTGGGAAGCGGCGCCGGCAAAGCGCAGGCCGGGCCAGCCGTAGATATCGATGATTTCCGCCAGCCGCTTCATGTTGGCAACGTCGATGGCGGTCTGCTGTATCCATTCCTCCTTGCTGAGGTCGCCGGTTTCCGAACGTCCACGGTAGAGTTGATCGGGACCGGCCATGGCTTCGATATCGCTTACGGCCTTGGCACGCTCAGCACCGATGGCCTCCCGGCTCAGCACGACTTCTTCTCCAAACAGAACGATGGCTTGCCCGGCCGGTGGCGTGAATCTGCCTTGTACATTGCCTGCGAAGCGGATTGCATTCTCGCTGCTGTCGATGTGATTGGCCGTGGCCGACAAGTTGACCTTGGCACCGATGGGAAATATCAGCCCGGCAACAGGTTGGCCGCCGTGGTAGACCGAAAGCGTGACCTGGGTCCGCCCATCATCGGCGTGGCTGGGGGCTGTCATGCAGGCGAGAGCGGCGAGGAGCAGAGAGTGTGGGCGCAAGGTCATTCTGGTGTTCTCTATTTCGTTTCAGTCAGGTGTCTATTGGCTGGAGCCGGCTCATCGGGCTAGAGCCGCTCCAGAGCATAACGAATTGCCCAGTTAAAAAACTCTCACTTTGTCACATTGCTCCAGTTCTGCAGCAGTCTTTTAATGTCTGGATCACTGGCGCCGCCTGTATTCTGTTGTACAATCATTGAGAACGATCGTGCTTTTTTGTGCGCTTACTCTGCTTGCGCAAACTAGGGCAACGACGCATAAAAACAAGGAGACGAGTATGGATCTGCACTTCACGGCCGAGGAGATCGCGTTTCGCGAAGCGGCGCGCGCTTTTCTGGACACGCATTTGCCGCCCGAGCTGCAGCGCAAGGTGCGCCAGCATTTGCGGCTGGGCAAGGATGATTATGTGCGCTGGCACAAGATCGTCGCCAGACAGGGCTGGGCCGCGCCCGCCTGGCCGGTCGAGTATGGCGGCACGGGCTGGACCTCGGTACAGCGCCATCTCTGGGAAGATGAATGCGCGCGCGCCGGTGCGCCGCCTATCCTGCCGTTCGGCATCAATATGGTGGCGCCCGTCATCATGGCGTTTGCCAATGCCGAACAGAAAGCCTGGTATTTGCCACGCATCCTGAATTGCGACGACTGGTGGTGCCAGGGCTATTCGGAACCGGGCGCCGGCTCCGACCTGGCGTCGCTGAAAACCACGGCCGAGCGCGATGGCGACCATTACATCGTCAATGGCCAGAAAACCTGGACCACCCTGGGCCAGCATGCCGACATGATCTTTTGCCTGGTGCGCACCGATAGCACGGTGCGCAAGCAGGAAGGCATCAGCTTCTTGCTGATCGACATGAAAACGCCGGGCATTACCGTGCGGCCCATCATCATGCTCGATGAAGAACATGAAGTAAATGAAGTGTTCTTTGACAACGTGCGCGTGCCGGTGGCTAACCTGGTAGGCCAGGAAAACAAGGGCTGGACTTACGCCAAGTACTTGCTGGGCCATGAGCGCACGGGCATCGCCGCCGTGGGCCGTTCCAAGCGCGAGTTGAATTTTCTCAAGCAACTGGCCATGCAGCAATTCAAGCGGGGCCAGCTGCTGCTGCGCGACCCTGCGTTTGCGGCCAAGGTGGCGCAGCTGGAAATTGAATTGATGGCGCTGGAAATGACGGTCTTGCGCGTGATCAGCGAAGAGGGCAAGGGGCCGGGACCGCAGGCGTCGATGCTGAAGGTGCGCGGTTCGGAAATCCAGCAGCAACTGACGGAATTGATGGTGGAAGCGCTGGGGCCGCAAGCATTGCCGTTCGATACGGCTTTCCTGGAAGGCGCTACCGGGCACAGCAGCTTTGGCGACGACCTGGCCGCGCCGCTGGCCGCCTATTACTTCAATTACCGCAAGACCTCGATCTATGGCGGTTCCAACGAAATTCAAAAAAATATCATCACGCAGATGATCCTGGGCCTGTAAGGCGATAGGGAGACGCAATGGACTTCAATGTTAATCAGGAACAGCAGCAGTTCGCCGATGCGCTAAGGCGCTGGGTCGACAAGGATTATGCGTTTGAAAAGCGCCGCAGCATCATCCATTCCGAGGCCGGCGTGTCGGACGCGGCCTGGACCGGTCTGGCCGAACTGGGCATGACAGCCTTGCCGCTGCCGGCCAGCGCGGGCGGCTTCGATGGCACGGCCGTGGACATGCTGCTGGTAATGCAGGAGCTGGGACGCGGCTTGCTGGTCGAACCGTATTTTGCCACCGTTTTCGGTGCGAAATTTCTGACCTTGGCGGGTGGTCACCATGCTGTGCTGGAACAGGTGGCAAGCGGTAGTCTGAAACTGGCGTGCGCGCTGGGCGAGCGCCAGGCGCGCCATGACATGTTCGATATCGCCACCACGGCTATAAGCAGCGGCAATGGTTTTGTGCTCGATGGCACGAAAACCGTGGTGATCCATGGCGCGCAAGCCGATTTCCTGATTGTTTCAGCCCGCAACGGCGGCGATCAGCGCGCAACGGACGGCATCTCCTTGTTCCTGGTGCCGGTAGATGCGCCAGGCGTCAGCATGAGCGACTGCCGCACCATCGATGGCCAGCGCGCCGCCACTGTCAACTTCGTGCAAGTGGTGCTGGGCGCGGACGCCTTGATCGGCCAGGCGGGGCAGGGCTGGGAGATCCTCGATGCGGCGTGCGATTATGGCGCTACCCTGCTGTGCGCGGAAGCCGTGGGCGCCATGGAGGCGATCTTTGCCGCTACCCTGGACTACCTGAAGACGCGCCAGCAGTTCGGTGCGCCGATCGGCAAGTTCCAGGCCTTGCAGCACCGCATGGCCGATATGTTCATTCACCTGGAGCAGGCGCGCTCGATGGCCATGCTGGCCGCCGCCAAGGTCGATAGTGAGGATGTGGCTGAGCGCCGCCGGATTGTGTCCGCCGCCAAGGCCCGCGTGAACCAGGCAGCGACGTTTGTCGGCCAGCAAGCCGTGCAATTGCATGGCGGCATGGGCGTGACGGACGAATTGCCTGCCGCCCACCATTTCAAACGCTTGACCATGATTGCCCTGACCCTGGGCGATCACGATCATCATATCGAGCGTTTTATCGCCCAGCCGGGCTTTTTGCCGACGGAGACTGTATGACTGCATTGACTCAGACCACGCCCAAGCACTGGTATTTCGAAGACTTTACGCAAGGCATGGAAATCGCGCTGGGCCAGCGTCACGTGACGGAAGCGGAAATCATTGCCTTCGCCACCGATTTCGATCCGCAACCGTTTCACGTCGACCATGCGGCAGCCGAGAAAACCATCTTCAAGGGTGTGATCGCCAGCGGCTGGCATACGTGCAGCTTGATGATGCGCCTGGTGGTGGACAATCTGCTCAAGCACTCGTCCAGCATGGGTTCGCCAGGCCTGGACAGCATACGCTGGCTGCTGCCGGTGCGCGCCGGCGACACGCTCAGCCTCAGCTACTACGTCAAGGAAGTGCGGCCATCGAACTCCAAGCCGGACCGGGGCATCGTTGTTTCCGTCTGGAAGGTGAGCAACCAGCATGGTGAACTGGTCACCACGGTGGAAGGCATGGGCATGTTCGGCCGCCGGCCAAGCGGGGAGGCAGTCCATGCGTGATGCCGTCAATATCGAGGGAATTGCCGGCTTCCAGCAACTGGCCGGCCAGCACGTGGCTGTTTCCGACTGGCTGACCATCACCCAGCAGCGCATCGACACCTTTGCCGACGCCACCGACGACCATCAATGGATACACGTGGACGCCGAGCGCTGCGCGCGCGAATCGCCGTATGGGGCCACGGTGGCGCACGGGTTTTTGACCCTGTCCTTGCTGCCGGCCCTGCTGCAAGGGGCGCTGGCCATGTCCGGCATCCGCATGGCGATCAACTACGGTTTGAACAAGGTGCGCTTCCCGGCGCCCGTGCCCGTCAACAGCCGTTTGCGCGTGCGCCTCGATATCCTTTCCGTGGACGACCTGCCGGAAGGCGCACAAGTGAACTGGGCCGTGACCATGGAGCGCGAAGGCGACAGCAAACCGGTGTGCGTGGCGGAATTTTTGATGCGCTGTTATCCCTGAAGCAGATGCTGCTTTCTTAACGCATCAATCAAGGCCCGCAGCTTGGCTTGCCCCTGCGTGCGTGCGGGAAAATACAGATACAGGCCATCGCTGGGCGGTACGTAGTTTTGTAAAACCTGTTCCAGCCGGCCCGTTTGCACATCCTCCTGCGCCTCAAAAACGCCCACATAAGCCATTCCCAGGCCCATGCGGGTGAAGTCAAGCAGCTTGGAGCGGTCGTTGACGATCAGCTGGCCGGGCATGTCGACAGTGTAGTTGCGCCCGTCTTCGGTAAATTCCCAGTGGTGCAGCATGCCTGAACGCACGAAACGGTAGGTGATGGCGGTATGCGTCATCAGTTCGCGCGGGGTGGCCGGTTTGCCCATGCGTTGAAAATAGGCGGGACTGGCGACCAGGGTCCATTCCAGCGGCGGCGTCAGCCGTACTGCCACCATGTCTTGCGCCAGCGCTTCACCAAGGCGTATGCCGGCGTCGTAGCGCCCGGCGATCAGGTCCACCGTGCCTTCATCGAAGGTGATGTCGAGCTGCAATTGCGGATGCTCGCGGCAGAATTGAAACAGTATCGGCTCGATCAGCAGCCGGCAGGCGGAGCGGGTCATGCTCAGGCGCAAGGTGCCGGAGACCGTGTTGCGAAAACCATTCAATTCCTCGAAGGCCAGGTCGATCTCGCCCACGGCTGGCGCCAGCCGGGCAAACAGGGCCGCACCGGCCTCTGTCAGCGCCACCTTGCGCGTGCTGCGGCGAAACAGGGGTACGCCATGGCGCTGTTCCAGCAGGCGGATAGCCTTGCTGACGGCGCTGGCGGAAATGTCCAGCCGCGCGCCGGCAGCCGTAAAACTGGCCAGTTCCGCCACGGCCAGGAAGACGGCGACGCCGTCCAGCTTGTCTTTATCCACGATACTCCTTTATGAACTGCTGGTTCATACCGAATATACCTTATCCGCATTTTTCTTTCGTAATCACACGCGTATCGTGGCATCAGGTTGCAGGCCGTGTCACGGCTTGGCCAGACTGGAGAACAAGATGCAGGCACAGGACAAGGGCAGTGACAGCAAGGTATGGATGGTGACGGGCGCTTCGCGCGGCCTGGGTGCCGAGATCGTGGCGGCCGCGCTGGCAGCGGGTGACAGGGTGGTGGCGACGGCGCGCGTGGCGGGCGATGTGAGGCAGCGTTTTGGCGAGCAGCCCGGTTTGCTGGCGCTGGCGCTCGACGTCACCGATGAAGCGGCGGCGCAGGCGGCGGCAGCGCACGCCGTGGCCCATTTCGGGCGTATCGATGTGCTGGTCAATAATGCCGGCTACGGCATCGCCGGCGCGGTCGAGGAAGTCAGCGGCGCCGAGGCGCGGGCCGTGTTCGACACCAATGTGCTGGGGCTGCTCAATGTGAGCCGCGCCGTGTTGCCGCAACTGCGCCGCCAGCGCAGCGGCCATCTGATCAATGTATCGTCGCTGGGCGGCTATTCGGTGGGCATGGGTTTTGGCGTGTATGGCGCCACCAAGTTCGCCGTCGAAGGCCTGAGCGAGTCGCTGCATGCGGAACTGGCGCCGCTGGGCATCCAGGTCACGGTGATCGAGCCTGGCTACTTCCGCACGACGTTTGGCGCTTCACTGCAACAGGCGGCCAGCGAAATAGCCGATTATGCAGGCACTGCCGGTGTGGTGCGCGAGGTGGTGAGGGAGGCCGTGCGCGCACCGTCGCAGCCGGGCGATCCGCGCAAGCTGGCGGGCGCCGTGCTGCGCCTGGCGAACTTGCCGCAACCGCCGCTGCGGCTGCAGCTGGGCAGTGACGCCTTGCAGCGCGTGCGGGCCAAGCATGCGTTCGTGGAAGAGGAAATGGCGCGCTGGGAAGCGTTGTCGCGCTCGACGGATTTCTAATCGACTTCCGAGGCGCAATAGCGGTCGCGTCCCGAGTGCTTGGCGCGGTACAGCAGCGCGTCGGCGGCGCGTATCAGCAGGCTGGCGTCCATGCCTTCGGCGGGCAGGATGCTGGCCATGCCCAGGCTGACGGTGACGTGCGGCCCCACGCTGGATTTGGCGTGCGGAATATGCAGGGCGCGCACTTCTTCGAGGATGCGCTGGGCCACCACTTCGGCGCCTTCGCGCGTTTCCTGCGGCAGCAGCACGATGAATTCCTCGCCGCCGTAGCGGGCCAGCAGGTCGGGCGGGCGCGTGGCGCAGCGGCGCATGGCGGCGCTCACCTGCTGCAGGCACAGGTCGCCGGCCTGGTGGCCGTAGGTATCGTTGTAGTCCTTGAAATGGTCGATGTCGGCCATGATGATGGCCATCGCCACGCTGTCGCGGGAGCAGCGGCGCCATTCGCTTTCCATGGCGTCGTTGAAGCTGCGCCGGTTGGCCAGGCCCGTGAGCGTATCGGTCAGCGACAGTTCGCGCATGGCGTCGGCCTGGCGCTTGATGGTCAGCTGGGTACGCACGCGGGCGCGCACCACGGCCGCATTGAAGGGCTTGGTGATGAAGTCCACGGCGCCCGCTTCGAGCGCCCGCGTTTCATCTTCGGGCAGGTTCAGGGCCGTCACAAAGATGATGGGGATGGCCTGCAGCGCATCCGATTCGCGCAGGGCCTTGCAGACGGCGTAGCCATCCATGCCGGGCATGACGGCGTCCAGCAATATCAGGTCCGGCAACTGCTTGCTGGCGATTTCCAGCGCCTTCTCCCCGCTCAGGGCAAACAGCACTTCATGCTCTTCGCGCAGCAGCTGGTGCAGGATCTGGATGTTTTCCATGGCGTCATCGACGATCAGAATGCGCCCGTTCATGGCAAGATTGGTCCAGCTCACGTGTTTTCCTCTCGTTTCATCTGGTCGCGCACGAGTTTTTCTGCTTCCGAAAAATGCAATGTGCCGATCGCATAGTCCAATGCCAGCGCCGTTTCCCGGTCCGCCTGCTCCAGTGCCGGACGTAGCAGATGGAATTGCGCCAACGCTTTCAGGTTGTTGTTCAGGATCAGGTCCAGCAGTTCGGCCAGGCCCGCCTGCAGGTCGACCGGGCTGCTGGCGGGCGCCACCTGGCTGAGCGGTAGCGGCAGGGTGCGCGTCCCTTCGATCACCACGCCCATCGCGCGCTCCAGCTGTTCCAGCAGCGCGTCCGCCGCCTGGCGCTGGCCCGCCTTCAGCGTTTTGCCGGCCCGGGCGCTCAGGTCCGCCACGGTGCTGGCGCCAAGGTTGGCGGCCACCCCGCACAGGCGGTGCAGCAGTTGCCCTGCCTGTTCCACCTGGCCTTGCGCCAGCAGCTGGCGCGTTTCTTCGACGGCGTCACCCTGGGAGTTTTCAAAACGCTTGAGCAGCGCCAGGAAGGCGCCATAATCGCCGCCGAAGCGGTGCAGGGCCGCATCCAGGTCGATGCCGGGCACGCCGGCCGGCACTTCCACCGCGGCGTGTTCACTGGACGCCGGGGGCGGGCTAGCGGCGGCGTCCAGCATGGGCACCAGCCGCGTCAGGGTCTGGATCAGTTCATCGACGTCAATCGGCTTGGCCACGTGGGCATTCATGCCGCTGGAGATGGCGCGCAGGCGGTCGTCATCCATGGCGTTGGCGGTCATGGCGACGATGGGCAGGCCGGTCAAGCCGAGGGCGCGGATGGCTTGCGTGGCTTCATAGCCATTCAGCACGGGCATTTGCAAATCCATCAGCACCACGTCAAAGTCGTGCGGCGCAGCGGCCAGCAGGTCGACGGCCAGCTGGCCATTGGCGGCCACGGCGACCCTTGCGCCGGAATGGAGCAGGATGTATTGCGCTACTTCCTGGTTGATTTCATTGTCTTCCACCAGCAGCACGCGCATGCCCGCCAGCAGGCCGGACAACGGTGTGGAGACGGGCAGTACGGGTGGCGCGTTGCGGCCCTGGCGCACCGCATCGATGGCGGCCAGCAGGCGCGCCGGCGTGGCCGGTTTGGACACGATGCCGGCCAGTGCCAGGCTGCTGGCGATGCGTTCCAGGTTTTCGCTGGCCTGGTCGGCCACCAGCATGATCACCGGCGGCACCTTGAGCATGGCGTCGGCGCGTACTTCGGTCAGCATGGAAATGCCATCCATGTCCGGCATGGCCGCGTCGAGCAGCACCAGCTCGGCCGGTGGTTTGCCGTCATCCAGGCTGGCATGGCTGCGTAGCAGCGCCATCCCGGCCAGGGCCCCATCGGCGCTGCGGTACTGCCAGCCCTGCGCCGCGCACAACTGTTCGAGCATGCTGCGTACGCTGGCGTTGTCGTCGATGATCAGCACGGACAGCGGCGGCGCCGTGCTGCGTGCGGGCGTTGGCCCGGTCCGGCCGAAGCGGCACACGAAACGGAAGTCGGAGCCTTGCCCCAAGGTGCTCTTGACGCTGAGGCTGCCGCCCATCAGTTCCACCATGCGCCGGCAGATGGCCAGGCCCAGCCCGGTGCCGCCATATTTGCGGCTGGTGCTGCTGTCGCCCTGCGAAAAGGCGTCGAAGATATGCTCCTGTTCGGCCGCTGCGATGCCGATGCCGGTGTCGCGCACGGAAAACTCCAGGGTCACGCTGTCGGCGTCCTCGAACAGGGGGCGGATGGCCAGCACCACTTCGCCATCGCTGGTGAACTTGACGGCATTGCCGACCAGGTTGATGAGAATCTGTTCCACGCGCAGCGCGTCGCCGATCAGTTCATCCGGTACATGCGGGTCCAGCACGAACACCGGCTCCACGCCGCGCGCCCAGGCGCTGCTGGCCAGCAGCACGCCGATGCTGGCCAGCATGCGTTCGAGCTGGAAGCGGCGCTGTTCCAGCACCAGCTGTCCCGCTTCGATCTTCGAGAAGTCGAGCACGTCGTTGACGATGCCCAGCAGCGACTGCGTGGCCATCTGGATCTTGCTGACGTAGCTGCGCTCGCGCCGCTCCAGCGGCGACTCTTCCAGCAGGCGCGCCAGGCCGATGATGGCGTTCATCGGCGTGCGGATTTCATGGCTCATATTGGCCACGAAATCGCTTTTGGCGATGCTGGCCGCCTCGGCCTTGTCGCGTGCGCGCACCATCTGTTCGTTCAGTTCGTGCAAGCGCAATTGCGTGCGCTTGAGTTCAGAGACATCCGAGCCGAGCACGAAGAAGCCGCGCACGCTGCCGCTGCCATCGCTGTCGAAATCGGGAATGTAATTGGTCCAGGTATGGCGCACCTGGCCTTGTGGGTCGAGCAGGTCGCGCTCGAAGCTTTGCGGCCGGCCGGCCAGCACGCCTTCCACCTGGGGCGTGTAGACCTTGAACAGTTCGGGCCCCAGCAGGTCACTGATGTGGATGCCATCGAGTTCGGCGCTGCTGCGGCCGAAGCACTCGGTGTAGAACTGGTTGGCGAAGCGGCAGCGCAGGTCGCTGCCCCAGTAGGACACCATGCCCGGCAGGTTGTCGGTGACGGTGCGGATGAAGCGTTCGCTCTGCTCCAGCCGCAAGGTGGTGGCGTGCAGCACTTCCGTGGCCCGCTTGCGTTCGCTGATATCGATGGACACGCCCAGCACATGGCTGGCGCGGCCGGCGTCGTCGCGCAAGACCACCTTGCGCGTGGTGAAGTAGCGTGTCGTGCCATCGGCGGTATTGATCGCTTCCTGTTCGATTTCCACCATTTGTCCCGTGGCCAGCAGCTTGCGGTCCGCATTGATGAAGGCGGCGGCCTGCTGCGGCGGAAAGAAGTCATGGTCGGTCTTGCCCAGCAATTGTTCACGCGAACGGCCCAAGGTCAGCTCGGCATGGCGGTTGACCATCTCAAAGCTCAGCTTGTCGGCGCGCTTGACGAACACCATCGCTGGAATATTTTCTATGATAGTGCCGAACAGGTGCCGCGAGTGGCGAAATTCCGCTTCCGTGCGGCGGCGCTCCGTAATGTCCAGTAACAGGCCGGAGACGCCCAATAATTGCTGTTCCGGCCCGAAAATCGGGTGGTAGGACACGATCCAGTGCCGGGCTTCGTCGTGGTTTTCCCCCGTATAGCCTTTCATTTCGATATTGACGATGGCTTTCCCGGTCTCCAAAACATGGCGCAAGCCCCGTTCGACTTCCGTGCGCACGTCATCGTTGAAGATCATTTCCGCCAGCGGGCGGCCGATATGGCTGGCCACGGGCGTGGCATTGAGGGCCGCCAGGTAGTCGTTGATCATCACGATGCGCAGGTCGCGATCGACGAAAATGAGACCGATCGGCGCCGTCGCATACACGGTAGCCAGCAGGCGCGTGGACTGCTCCAGCGCCAGGGTGCGCTCGGCCACCAGGCTTTCGAGCTGCGTGCGGTGGCGCTGCAAATCGCTTTCCAGGGTGGCCAGCGCCTGCGCCATGTCGGCCGATTCGCGGTTGGTATGGCGGCCGGGCGCCAGTGGCTGGCCTTGCGCCAGCGCCTGTATCTGGCCTGTCAGGGTTTGCAGCGTGTAGGCCAGGCGGCCGCCCATCTTCCAGGCCAGCGCGAAGGCCGCGCCCAGCAGCAGCGCCAGGATCGCGGAACCCGTCAGCACTGAGCGCAGCAGGGCCTCGCTGACGGTGGCCGTGCGCATGGTCACGGCCGCCGTCCAGGCGTCATCGCGGGCACGGTGAAAGCCCGTGTAGACATCCAGGCCCTCCATCGATGCGTGGCGCACCATGCCGTCGCGCGCGTGCAGCAGCTGTTCCAGCAGTTGCGGCATGCTGCGCTGCCCCACATAGCGTTGCGGATCGCGCGTGCGCGCCACGTTGATGCCGTCGGCATTGAGGATGGCCGCGCTCAGGTAGGACGGCATGCCCAGTTCGCGCATCACGCCCGGCAGATAATTGGCCGGATAGAGCGCCGTGAGGACCAGCGGCGCGCCCTTGTCCCGTGGCAGCGGCGTGCTCCAGGCCATCTGCGGCGGTTCCGCTGCCCCTGCAGGCAGGTTGGTCAGGCGAGGCTGGTTCCGGTCGACCGTGCGCTGCATGCTGGCGGCGGCCTTGGGCGCCAGGTCGGGCGGCGTGGCCTGCGGGGGCAGGGAGGTGTCAAATAACTGATGGCCCGCCGTGTCGGACAAAATGAAGGCGCTGACGGCAAAGCCGGGGCGCAGCAGGCCGGCCGCCTGGCTGCGCAGGGCGGCGATATCGTGATCGCGCAGGGCGGGCGAGTTTGCCAGCATGTAGGCCGCCATGCGGGCGCCGTCGATGTCGCGTTCGACCGTGGCGCTGACGGCGCGCGCCGCCTGCGCCGTTTCACTGACGACGTGATCATGTTCGCGTTTGTAGCTTTGGATGGCCAGCAGCACGAACACCACCGCCGTCGGTACGGCCCAGGCCAGCACCAGCCGCGAGATTCTTGCGCGTATCGAGGGCAAATCGTGCAAGCGGCGAGCTCCCAGAAAGATGCGAGGAATGAAACGATGCTAGTCGAAATGGATAGACATGACAAGCATAGTTTCTGCCGTGCAAAAAAAGCGTGGCATTCGCACTTTCAGCTAGTGACGCAGCGTCAATCTGATGCATCGTATATGAGATGCGGCGCCGGATGCGGTGGCGAAAGAAGCCGCTTTGGTGGGGTATCAGAAAAAATCAGGCTACCTCAGAAAAATGTGGTTATGATGATGTGGCCGTATCAACAACGACACTCTTCGACGGATGCCACCTCATGCAAGCACCACTCCAGTCAAAAAATACGCCTGATGCCGTTCAAACGAAAACCGGCAGGACGGCAAGGCAGGATTGGCGGTTTGCGGATAATCGGCCCGAGGCGGTGGCGCAACGACAACTGGCCGAGATGATGAATAACAGCCCGGGTGTGTTGCAGCAGCGGGCGCTAAGCGAAGCCATTCATAACAGTCCGCGGATGGTGGCGCAACACGAAGAAAAAACAAACCCTGCCGGCCTGCCCAATCCATTGAAATCAGGGCTGGACTCGCTCTCTGGCATGAGCATGGATCATGTAAAGGTGCACCATAACTCGGATGAGCCGGCGCCGTTGCAGGCGCATGCTTATACCCAAGGCAAGGAGATTCATCTGGGGGCGGGGCAAGAAAGGCCTTTGCCCCATGAGGCCGGTCATATTGCCGGGAACCCAGTGGCAGCGGAACGCGTAGCAGGCGCAGTCACCCAGCGTATTACTGTTTTAGGTCTGGCGGAGGCGAACGAACCGCGTGGAATGGCTGCAACCAGCAGCACCGCCATGGCGCCGCTCGCGACCTCAACGCCGGTGGTGCAACGCGAAATCCGGGTGGATGCGGAAAATGAAGGCGCGCGGTACGAGTCCGGTATGGATATCGTGGAGTCCGACTGGAATTTTTCCCCCGCCGAAAAGGGTATTTTTCAGCGCTGGCTCACAGATCTTGAGCCGCATCGCTATGCAGACAGAGCCGCCTTAAAGGCAGCCATACATCGGGTCGCGATACAGCCGTTCGGTACAGACATTGCCGTCTCTTTTGTCGATGCGGACGAACAGAAAGCTGTCTTCAGGCAGGCGCTTGAAGCAGGATATCGGGTATTTGACACTGCATCCACCTATGGAACGCTGGAAAGCCTGTGGGCCGCCGTCGACGAACTGGCGATTCCGCGCAGCGAGCTGACCATCATTTTTAAGACCCAACCGGCCCACGATGCCAAGCTTGCGATAGAAATCAGCGGATTGCCGCAGGGCGAGGTGCCCATGTATCTTCAGGGGCGTGCCAAAGAATTGGAGGCGAGCAAAGTTGGCACCAAGCTCGCCAAAGCAAAAACGGCATTGGGTGGCGAGCTGCCGGATGTGTTGATGCTGCATGACGTCGATACCGACGAGGCGACACTGCACGAAACAATTAAGCTGTTCGCCTCACATATTGTCGCAGGCCGTGCTAAAGCATTAGGAGTCAGTAACGTGTCACTGCCCGAGCTCCAGATGCTGGTCCCGCTTGCGGTCGAGGCTGGGGCGCCGATCAGGTACGTGCAAAATCGTTTCAGTCCCTACTTTCGGGATGACAAGGTCCGGGAGTACTGCAAAGAAGAGAATATCCAATATATGTCGTACGGTTTGATGGGGAGCGCGCAAGTAGGCGCCTGCGCGGGCGTCGGCGGGGAGGGCACGGGGATCCCGACGCAATACCTGCTGGCACGCCACGACCCGCGACTGCGTGCATTGGCGGCGGCAAGTGGAATCAACGAGGGCGAATTGTTGCTTGCCTGGGCGCAGGCGCGCGGCATCGTCCCGGTGACCTTCACGTCGCGCGGGGACCAGGCCCGGCAAAATTTCAATCGGGCGGCCCTGCCGCTGTCTGCCGGGCTCATCACGCAGCTCGACAACCTATTTGTCACACCGTCTGCCGATGCAAAATTGACCGTAGACAGCATGGTCGAGTCCAGCGCCCCCCTGAAGTCGCTGTATGCAGCCTTTCCCGACCCGACCGCCTGGTCTATCATCGATGCCCTGCGCGGCGCCGAGGGTGGTCAAGGGCTCATGATGCGGGTGGCCGCCGATATCGTGGCCGCACATCCGGAGGCAGTCCAGCAATCGGAAGCACTCAAACGCTTTTCGCTCAACCTTATCCGTCACGTCGCTGATATCCAATCGACCATCCAGAGGATGCAGAATGATCGCAATGCTGTGATCAAGAGTAACTTGACAGCCGAGGTGCAAGAGATTGTGCCTGAAGTAACGCTCGGCAATTGGACCGAATTACTTATTCCGGCCTTCCAGGAACTTGCCGCCGCCGCAGATGCGCCGCATGTATTTGCACTGTTCTTTAAGTGGGCCCAGGAAAATCATGACGTCAAAGGCCACACCATGCTTGCCGCAGCAGGCTTATGGGGCGAAATGACGCGCACGCCCGCGCCAGAGCACGATAACGTGGAAATCCCGGTCATGCCGGAAACGCCCGTCGCATCGACGCCAGTCACCGTCAGCTATGACGATGCGCGACTGAAAAGCTACTCATCCGAGGATTTTAAGGCCGAAGAGCGGGAGGCACTGGAACCTGATGAGTTCCTTAACCTCGATGGGGTACTTTACCTGGTCGTCAAGAATAACAAAAACGTACGAACGCTGGAAATTGCCGAGTACGTGCATTGAAACTGGCACCAGCCTGGCAAACCTGCCTTCAGCCGAAACAGAGGAACATCGATAGGCGCATGCCTATGCATGCGCCTATCACTGGCGCGAAGCCGGGGTCAGTTTGAGCTAAATAATCATCAGGAAATTATTGTGAATTTATGAAGAGCAGAAGGGGATGCGATGCAAGGCGACTGTTGCGACGCAGTGCTGGTACTGCGAGCCGCAGCCAACACAGCAGCGCGCCGCTTATGGAAGTCAGAAATTTTCATGGATATCTAACAGGGACAATCGTCCATGCCGGATATCCATGCAGCGGCGCGCATCAGAAAAACACGGCCGTCCGCGGAATAATCGCCCCCGTATTGCCATAAGGCTGGGTAGCGCGCACGGAGCCGGTGGTGGCGATGCCGTCGTCGAGCTTGCTATCGATTTGCTCGGCGTAGCCTTCGGGCAGGTTGTCGAAGCGTATGCCGTTGCCGGCGCGGCCGCCCACTTCGTCGTTGTACAGGTAGACGGCGCCGCCCTGGGCGCTGGTCATGAACTGGCTGGTGCCGTTGAACGAGCCGGTAATGAAGCCGCCCAGCGCCAGGTGCTGCGGCGCCAGCGTGAATTCGCGCGGCTGGCCGTCGCCGATCTGGCCATCGCCATTGCCATTGCCGGCTGCGTTCGGCACGTGCAGGGTGGCCTGGATGTCATCGCCAGGCAGGGCGCGGAATTTGTCCTGGTAGGCGTTCACGGCAGCCGTCAGCGAATTCGATTGCTGGATGATGTTCTTGACCTTGGCGCTGTCGATCAAGCCCTGGCCTTTGAGCACGCCGCCCAGCAGCAAGCCGATGATGACCAGGACGATGGCGATTTCAACCAAAGTGAAACCTTGCTGGCGACGGTAAGTCATGGTATTTCCTTTCGAACAGGCTGCCGGTGATGGTTTATTGTACATTTTTTAACAGGTCCTTCTTCCTTGCCAGCGTATCGAGGCGGCGCGCCAAGAAGGCCAGTTCATGCGGATCGGTGATCTGGCCATCCTGGATCAGGCCGCCGAGCACGATTTGCGCGCTATCGAGCTGATCCATGTCTTCCAGGATAAAGGCTTCCATTTCGCGCACCCACGGCGGCACGTGCACACCGGCCGTTTGCAGGCGCAACTGGCGCGCATAGGCCAGGGCCAGCGGCAAGTCGTGCAGCTGGTGTTTGGCGCTCAATGTGGCTTGCGCCATGGCGGGCCAGCGATGCGCGGGATCCTCGGCAAAACTGCGGGCGACAAAATCGAGCATGCGCCGCGTGCGCAGCGGGTCGGACACGCCCGCGTAGACTTCGCTGGCCGCCACCAGCGCATACTGGCTGCGCGGATCGAGGTTCAAGCCCGTTTCCAGCCAGCCGGCCAGGTGATCGTAATCGAGGCTGCGCCAGGGCAGGCTGACACCGGGCTGGTCTTCAAACGCTTGCAGATACAGCAGCCAGCCCCTGGCCATGGCCAGCGGGTCGCCCAGGCTGGCCAGGCGTACGGCGGCCAAGGGCGGCGGAGCCGGCAGCGGCTGCGCCCGGACTGCCTCGTTGTTCTGGCTCCAGCGCCAGGCCAGTTGCAGCAGCAGGGCGCAAGCCAATAGCAGCCACGCAAAATGGGGCACGCTCGACACAGGACGCAGACTGTTGGCCATCAGATGTTCCTGCGGTAAAAGTCGCATAGCGCGCAGGCAGCCAGCAAGGTCACGTAAATGGCCGTTTGCGCGGCCACCGTCCCCAGCGCATGCCAGTCGCCGGTGGCGTACAGCAGCCAGTCCGTGCGCGTGAAGTTGTCCAGGCGGGGCAGCAGCAAAGCCAGGCCATCGATGGCGCTGGCCATGGCTTCACGCGGCCACGATGGCCCGGCGCCGGGACTGTGCGCCAGTAGCTGCAAGCTGCCCACGCTGCGCGCCAGCACATAAAAACCGCTGCTGGCCGCCAGCGCCGGCAAGGCATGCTGCAGGCTGGCTGCACATAGCAGGCTGAAGGCGGCGACGATCCACAGTTCGCCCAGCAGGGAAATGGCCCACAACGCACTCTGTGCCAGTGGCGCAAACAGGGTTGTCAGGCCACCAAACAGCAGCGCCGGTACGGTCGCCAGCGCCGCATAGCCGCCCAGCTTGCCCAGCAGATAGCTGGCGCGCGGCATGGGCAGGGCCAGCAGCAATTCGGTGCCCTTGTCGGCCGCTTCGCGGGCCATGCTGGTGATTACAAACGTTGCCAGCAGGAACATGCTAGCCAGGCGCAGCACGGCGGCCAGCAGTGCCGCCTGCACGGCGCGGCTTTCGGTTAAGGCCAGTTGCTGCAAAAAGCCGGACAGGCCCAGCGCGGCGCAGGCGGCCAGCATGAATAGCCACAGCAGCCGGCTGCGCAGCGCTTCGAGCAGGGTATAGCGGGCGATGATGAGGGATGGTGACAGCATCAGCGCGGCAGCCTTTGCGCGGTGACCATGCGGTTGAACAGGATATTCGGCGACAGCCAGACGATCATGTCGTCGAAGCTGCCGCCCGCCTGCAAGCCCGTGCTGGCGGCGCGGCTGATAAACAGGGTCTCGCTGCTGGCATTGTTGCGCTCGTCGAGATTGCCCGCATCGGCTTGCGCCAGCTGGCGCTGGCCCTGCGCGCTGGTGGCGCCAAAGCCATTCTTGCCATGGGACATGATCACGGCCGGAATGTCGTTCAAGGCGGTCGCTTGCGTCAACGGTCCGCCATCGCGCGTGGCGATGCTGATGTCGCGCGGCGTCGCCAGGCCAAATTGCTGTTCGCTGTCGCTGAAGGCGGGCGTGACGCTGTAGCGGAACAGATTGTTCCAGCTGTCGCTCTTGCGCAGTCCCAATGTCGCCCATGGCAGGAAGCCGGCCCGTTTTTCTTCCGTGCAGCGGGCGCCGCTGCGGTCTTCCAGGCCGTTCATGGCGGAAATCGCCGGGCAGGGCAGGTAGCCATAGCGCACGGCAAAGCCCGTCAACGCTTCGCGCGCGTCTTCCAGCGATTTTTGCGTTTCCGCTACCTTGCGCTGTTCCAACTGCACCGTCAATGGCGTGACCAGGCCGCCTATCATCAAGCCCACGATCACCAGCACGATGGCGATTTCGATCAGGCTGAAGCCCGCTTGCTTGCTTGCCATCATGGCTGCGCCTCGGTCACTTCCCGGATGGCGCCGCTGGCCGGATCGTAGCGCTGGCCCGGTTTCAGCCGCAGTGGCTGGCCGTTCGACAGGCGCAGCGTCCCCTTGGTGTCGTTGTGCGGCGTCTGGTTCAGCCAGATGGTGGAGTGGCCGCTGCTGCGCTGTACCACGCCATTGAGTTCCACCGGTGGCGGCGGTTCGGGCGGCGGCGATGGCGTTGCCTTGTCGGCGCGCGGCGCACCATAGCGCTGGGCGTCAAGCTGGGCCCGCTGCTCGGGCGAGGAAAACAGCCGTCCCAGCTGCGGAGGCTGGGCCTGCGCCGATACGGTGACGAGCAAAAGGAAGAGTAAATGCTTCATGGGCGCTCCGTGCCGGTATTGCCCAAAGTCAGCCACAGCAAGCCGCACTCGGCGCTCAAGGTGGCGGCTGACGTATTACGCTTGATGTTGCAATCCTGCACGGCAAAAGAGCCGGACTGGTGCAAGTCGTCCAGCAGGTTCAGCACATCCATTTCATGCAGCAGCTCCATCTGCAGCCGCATCGGCGTGCCCCGCAACTGCAGCGCCCCCATGGCCAGCGCTGGCGGCACTTTCAGCACTTGCCGGGCGCTGATGTCATAGCTGATCGGCAGCAGCTTGCGCTGTTCCTGGCTGTGGCGGATGGCGTCGATCCAGGCCAGGCGGTTTTCTTCGCCGACCAGGCCCCGCTGGCGCAAGGCCAGGAACGCCGGTTCATAGGCGCGGATATCGTGCTTTTCCGTTTCCACCTGATTAAACCGGTTGGCCGCCGTGGCGCGGGCCTGGCGTGCCAGTTCCCGTTCATCGCCCTGGTCGTCGGCGTAGCGGTAGCTCAAGCCGAGCAGCAGCACGCTGGCCGCCACCGTCAGGGCGGCGCACAGCAGGGCGGGCCTTAGCCGGTGCAGTTCGGCCAGCCACCACGGCGCGGGGCGTGCCGCGGCTGCGGCTTTCTGCATGCCGGGCAAGTGCGGCGATTTGACGGGGCCGCTCATGGCTGCCACACCAGCAAGACGGTGAAACGGGCATGGCCATCGGGCGCCGGCGCCGCGCTCTTGCCGCTGAGGGACACGCCGGGCCGCAAGTCCAGCGGCGCTTCCTCGATTTCCACGCGCAGGCGCGGCTGGCGCGCCAGGTCTTGTGCAAAGGCCGTGATGGCGGCCAAGGCGCTGCGGTAATCGTTGCGCGGCATCTCGACGTCCGCTTCCAGCCGCAAGGCTTGCGGGGGCGGCGCCGGGATGCCGGCCAGTGTACTCGCCAAGGCCGGCACTGGCTGTCCTTGCGGCGCCGCTTGTGCCCCCGCTTGTGCCCCCGATGTTGCGCGCACGGGTGGCGGCCCCGCATTCCAGTGCAGCTGGTTCAGCCGCACTTGCGGCGCGCCATCGAGCGCCGCGCTGAGCATCGCCAGCAGCCGGCCCGGCTCCGGCGCCTGGCTGCTGATCATGCGTTCCACGGTGACGGCCGTTTTCATGGTCTGGGTCCTGGCCGGCGCGGGCGGCATGTCGGACATGACCTGGCGGTAGCGTTCCTGGTACGAGGCCGCTTCCTGCCGCAGCCGCGTGGTCTCGGCGCCATCCTGCAGGCCGCCCAGCAGATAGCCTGCGCTCCATATGACGGCCAGCGTGCCCAGCGCGATGCTGGCGCCATACAGCGCGGTACGGCTGCGCTGCACATGGCGGTGGCGGGCCAGCAATCCGGGCGGATAATGGCTGGCCGGCGGCCGCTTGCCCAGCAAGCTGAGCAGCAATGCATCTGCCAGCACGGGCGCCGTTTTCAAATCCGCGCGCGCGCTGGCGATCTGTATGTCGATAAAGTGATACGCCACTTCGATGCCGTTGTCGCACAGCTGTTCGAGCTTGCTGATTTGCCCGGCCGGCGCCAAAATCACGGTATGCAGGACATCGCCGCGCGCCAGCATGCGCGTGCTGGTGAGGAATTGCCGCGTCTTTTCTGTTTCCAGCGCGATATTGACGGCCACGCCGTCGAGCGCAATCGCCGGCGTCTGGCGTGAAAAACGCAGCTGTCCCTGCTCGTAGTAACTTTGCCGCAAGCCGCCCGATTGCTGCGTTACCAGCAGCAAGTGTTCATGCGGCAGCGCCAGTTGTTTCACCAGCGCAATGCTCAGCAGGCTGGTCGAATAGATGCCGGCCACCGGGACGCGCATCTGGTCCAGCACTTCCGTCCACGGCTGCAGCAGCGCAGGGTTGGTCAGCGCAAAGAACAGCAGCTGGTCATCGCGGCGGCCCGTCTCTTCCCGGCCCAGCAGGGTGCTGCCACGGTAGGGCGTATCGCGATACAGCTGGCCCAGGCGCCGCTCCAGCAGTGCGCGGCCCGCCTTGCCGCGCACGTGGGGCAGCAGCTGGCGCTGGAAGTCTTCCTCGATCAAGTCCGTCAGCAGGTAGGCGGGCACGCGCAACCTTTGCTCGTTCGGCACTTCCAGCCAGGCCGCGAAAGCCTCCAGCCCGGCGGCACTGGCCGGAAAGGCGTGGCCAGGGCCCAGTGCGCCGTGGCGCCAGTCGTAGGCGACCAGGGTGTCGCTGGTGAGATAAAAGAGTTGTTTGCGGGACATGATCGTGTCGGCCTTCACGTCTTGATCGTGCTGATCGTGTCGTAAATGGGCCCCAGCACCGACAGCATGATCCAGCCCAGCAGCAGGCCCAGGATCACCGTCATGGCCGGCTCTATCATCGCTTGCACTTTCTCGATCAATTCCTTCACTTCGCGGTTGTAGAAATAACTGACATTGCGCAAGGCCGTGTCCAGCGAGCCGGTCGCTTCGCCCACTTTCAGCATGCGGATCACCAGCGGCGGAAAGATACCCGTATGCTGGAAGGCAAGAGTCACGCCCTGGCCTTCGCTGATCAGCTGGGCGGCGCGGCGCAGGCCTGCCGCCACCACCTGGTTGCCGGCGATGCCTTCTGACAGGCGGATGCATTCGAGGATGGTGATGCCGGACGCATACATCAGCGCAAAAAAGGTGGCGAAGCGGGCCAGGATGATTTTATGCAGCACGGGACCGATCAGCCACACCCGCAGTTTGAGGCCGTCGAACGCGTAGCGGGCCGCGCTGCTGCGCTTGATCCAGGCGCGCGCGCCCAGCAGCAGCACGATGGGCAGGGCCAGCAGCAGATACCAGTAATCGATAAAGACGTTCGAGACGGCAATCAGCACGCGCGTGTGCAGCGGCAATTCGCCGCCCATGTTGCGAATAAACGAGGTCAGTTGCGGCACCAGGTAGATCATCAGGAAAAACGTCACGGCACAGACCACGATGGCCACGATGATCGGGTACATCACGATCTTGCGCGTTTGCGAGGCCAGTTCATCCTGCCACTTCAAACTTTCCGACAGGTTCTTGAATACTTCGGCAATCTTGCCGCTTTGTTCACCCGCCAGTATCAAACTGGTAAACGTGGCATCAAAAATGTCGCCATGCTGGGCCAGCGCGCCGGACAAGGGCAAGCCGCCTTCGATGCTTTCGATCAGGTCGGTGACCACTTCGCGCAGGCGCGGGTGGTCGGTGCTGACCCGCAAATCGTTCAAGCCGTCGAGGATCGGCACGCCCGCGCCCGTCAACTGTTCCATGTGGAAACAGAAATTGATCAGGTCGCGGCGGTGGATCACACGCTTGCCGAACACCGCCAGGTACTGGCCCGTGATCTTGCAGTCGATCAAGTCCAGCTGCATGCGGTGCAGCCGCGCCTCCAGGTCGGGCACATTGGCTGCTTCCATGCTGCCTGGAATCAGGGCGCCGCCAGCGTCCATGGCGCGGTAGACATATTGCGGCATCAGCTCAGCCTGTCCGTCAGGTCGACCACGCGCGCCACTTCGTCCAGGGTGGTTACCCCTTCGCGCACGCGGCGCAAGCCGTCATCGACCAGTGTGTGGAAACCGGCTGCCTGGGCCGCATTCTTCAGTTCACGGGTGCTGGCCCGGCGGGCCGTCATTTCATCGAGTTCGGGCGTCATTTTCAGCAGTTCCATGATGGCCAGCCGTCCCTTGTAGCCCTGGTGGGCGCAGCGCTCGCAGCCGACCGCCCGGCAGATCTGCACGGCTTCATCGTCGGGATGCAGTCCCAGCAAGCGCCGTTCGACGCTGTCGGCCAGCTGGGTTTCCTTGCAATGCGGACACAATTTGCGCACCAGGCGCTGGGCCACGATGCCGATGATGTTGCCGGCCATGATGTCGGGCAAGATGCCGATATCGAGCAGGCGCGACAGCGAACCGATGGCGGAATTCGTATGCAGGGTGGAATACACCTGGTGGCCCGTCATGGCGGCGGCAAAGGCCATTTCAGCCGTTTCGCGGTCGCGGATTTCGCCCACCAGTATCACGTCCGGGTCTTGCCGCATCATCGAGCGGATGCCGTCGGCAAAACCCAGCTTGACCGATTCGTTGACGGAAGTCTGCCGTATCATGTTCATCGGATACTCAACCGGATCTTCCAGGGTCATGATGTTGACGCTTTCCGTATTGATATGGTTGATGATGGAATACAGGGTGGTGGTCTTGCCGCTGCCGGTCGGGCCCGTGACGAGGATCACGCCATCGGGCCGCGCGATCATCAGTTTCAGCAGATTGAGTTCCGTCTCGGCCAGGCCCAGGGCATCCAGCGGCACGATGCCCGTTTGCCGGTCCAGCACGCGCAGGACAAAATTTTCGCCGTGCACGGTCGGTTGCGCGGAAGCACGAAAATCGATTTGCCGCCCGGAAAACTTGATCGTGATGCGGCCATCCTGCGGCGCGCGCGCTTCGGCGATATTCATGTTCGATATCACTTTCAGGCGCACCGCCATGGCGGGCCAGTATGATTTGTGCAGGCTGCGGATTTGCCGCAGGATGCCGTCGATGCGGTAGCGGATGCGCAGGAACGACTGTTCCGGCTCGAAATGGATATCGGATGCGCCATTCTGCACGGCGTCAGCCAGCAGCGCATCGATCAGGCGCACCATGGGCTGGCTGTATTCGTCCGACGGCGAAGCCATGCTCTGGTAATTGACTTCGCCCGTTTCGATTTCATGCAGGATGCCATCGATCGACAATTCAAAACCATAGTACTGGTCGATCGCCCGCGTGATATCGGATTCATTGACCAGCAAGGTGGAAATCGTGATGCCTTTCACCAGCATGGCGCTGATCTGGTCGAGCGCCACGATATTGCTGGTATCGGCCATCGCCAGGATCAGATTATCCGTTTGCCGCTCATACACGATGGGAAACACACGGTAGCGCTTGGCGACGTCCTTGGGGATCAGTTTCAGGGCGATGGCATCGACCACCAGGTTCGACAAGTCCGCGCTTTGCTGCCTGAGGTTTTCGCTGAGCGCCTCGCGCACGGTGGCTTCCGTGACAAATCCCAGGCTGATCAGGAGCTTGCCCAGCGGCTCGCCGCTGCGCTTCTGCTCGATCAGCACGATGCGCAACTGGTCTTCGCTGATCACGCCTTTCTGGATCAGCAACTTGCCCAGCGGAAGTTTTGCCTGTTCTGCCATGAAACGTTTATTCCTGTCTGGTAATGACGATGCCGTCTGTTGCAGGGTTGACAGGCACACCGAGTTCGCGCAGGCGCGCCTGCGCCACTGCCTGGTCGAATGCGGCTGGCGCTGTTTGCGCCAGGGCCAGCGCGCGCGCGTAATAGCTGGCGGCCATTTTCGGCTGGTTCAGCTGGTCCAGGCCCACGGCCAGGTTGAAGGCATAGTCTGGATTGCCGGGCACGGCGCTGTAGGCGCGGAAAAATTGCTGCTGCGCTTCGGGCCAGCGGCGCTGCTTGGCGTAGACATTGCCCAGCGCAAACAGCACGGGGCCGCTGTCGGGCGAGCGGGCCAGGATGGCTTTCAGCTTCGACTCGCTTTGCACCACGTCGCCCTGGCGCAAGCCGATCAGGCCAGCGAGGGCCACGCCATCGTCGGGATTGAGTTCCAGCAAGCGCACGTAGAGCGCGGCCGCCTGCGCACCTTGCTGTTCGCGCAAGGCGACCGACGCCAGGCCCAGCAGCGCGTCGCGGTTGCTGGTCTCCTGGCGCAGCACGGCTTCATATTGCTGGCGGGCACCGGCCAACTGGCCATCGTTGAGTAACTGGTAGGCTTGCTGCAGGCCGGGATTGATGCGCGGGGCCGTATCGGTGCGCACCACCTTGATATTGCTGGTGTCGGGCGGGACTACGCGCGGCGGCGCAGGCGCAGGCGCAGACGCCGCTGCCTCGGCGTGCAGGACGGGGCGTTCCTCGTGGTGGATCACCGGCGCTGGCGCCGCTTCCTGTTCCGGCGCCGATGGCGCCAGCACCACGATGGGGGCGGCCGGGCCGCTACTGCCGGCGCCGGGCGCATCGGTGAGCGGCATGGGCACGCCAGGCAGGTTGGCGCCCGCGCCGGGGCTGCTGCTGGCGCGCCAGTACCAATAGCCCATCACGGCCACCACCAGCAATAAGATGCCCAGCAGCACGGCCAGGCGCGCGGTAGCCGGATCGATGCTGACGGCGCTGCGCGGTGGCGCAGTAGCGCGGCTGGAGGGAGTGGCCCGCGGCTTGGCGGGCGGCGGCGTCTCCATGCGTGGTTCTGCGCGTGCTTCTGTACTCGCCTGCGGTGGTGGCTGCTGTGGCTGCGGCGGCGCGCTGGAGGCCATCGGCTCCAGGCTCAGCGTATCGGCCGTGTCGAAGGATGGCGGCGGCTGCGCCTGCCGTGCGCTCGGGATCGGCGTGTCATCGGCTGGCGCCAGTTCCAGCACCTGGTCGTAGGCTTCGGACGGCTTTTCCAGCTCGTCTTCGTGCAGGCTGTTCTGTTTGGCGCGCTCGGCTTTCTTGAGCGCCTGCATCAGCAAGCTCATGGCGGGTCTCCCTGCAGGCGCGCCTGCGGCGGTCCATCCGAGTAAGGCTGGCTATTGAGCGGCACCTGGCCAGGCAGCAGGTAGCGGTAGTCGCGGTAATCGCCTTCGATGCTGGCGTCCTTGACCACCACGGGGCGCATGAAGATCACCAGCTCCGTCTTGCTGCTCGCTTCATTGCGGTAGGTAAACAGGTTGCCCACCAACGGCAGGCTGGACAGGCCGGGCACGCCATCCTTGGCATTGTCGACGGAATCCTGCATCAGGCCGCCCATCACGGCAATTTGTCCGCTGGCCACCTTCATGATCGATTCCAGCTCCCGCGCCTGGATCACGGGCACGCGGCTGACCACGCTGGCCGTGGCCAGCGCCGGGTTCGGGTCTTGCACGTAGCCGACGATGCGGGTGATGGTGGGGCGCACATTGAGCGTGACTTCGTCGCTGTCGGAAATCTGCGGCGTCACGCTCATGACAAAACCGACCGGCACCGTTTCCAGTTTCGATTCATAGGTGGCCGGCGTGGTGATGGTGCCGCTGGAGCTGATCACGGCCGGCGTGACCTTGATGGTGAAGAAGACGTTGTTGTCGACCACTTTCAGCATCGCCGTCTGGTTGTTCATCACGCTGATTTTCGGGCTGGACAGCACTTTGACCTTGCCGAACGATTCGAGCAGCTGGATGGTGGTGGCAAAACTGTCCTTGGCGTAATTGAGCAAAAAGATGCCGGGCGTGGAGTTGGGCACCACGCCGGATGGCAGGCTGGCCGTGCCCACTTGCCCCTGGTTGATGCGCAGGCTGCCCGTCAGACGCGACCAGTTGATGCCTTGCTGGTATTCGTTGCTGAGGCGAACTTCGATGATGGTGGCCTCGATCAATACTTGCCGCTTGACGCTGTGCTGCACGATATCGATGAATTCCGCCACTTTTTCATGCTGGCGCCCGGTGGCCCGCACGGCGATCAGGCCGCCTTCCACATTGACCACCACCGAAGAAGGCTTGCCCTTGTTGGCCAGTTTTAACAGCGGCAAGCCATTCGCGTCCAGCGGCACGCCGCCGCCCGGCTGGCTTCGCGTGGCCTGGCCGGCAGGCGGATTCAGGCTGTCCGATGGCGGATTGCTGCCCGATGGCGTGGCGTTGGGATTGTTGCTTTGCGGCTGGACCGGCACGCTGGCCAGTTGCTGGTTCAGCAGGGCCAGCGGGTCGGCCAGCGGGTCGTTGAGCGTGCTGTCGCGCAGGAGGTCGCGGATATTGCGCTCCAGGCTGTACCAGAAATTGTTTTCCGAGCGGTTCACCACCAGGGTGGTCGAGTTATTGTTGCCATTGCCGCCCACCACCGGGCTGCCGGTATTGCCAGGGTTATTGCCGCCGCTGGCGTTGCTGGTACTGGTGCTGGCGCCGCCGCCCGCGGTGGAAATCTGCGTGGCGATATTGACGCTGCTGTTAGTGCTGCGCGCCATGTTGACGTAATCGATCTTGTAATTGCGCCAGACCGGTTCGTCCGGCAGCACGGTCAGGTTCTTGCCGTCGATTTCATAACGCATGTCCACCTGGCGTGCGATGCGCGTGAGCAATTGCGGCAAGGTCTGGTTCAGGGCATTGAGCGTGACCAGTCCTTCGATGTTCGGGTGGATATCGATATTCATGCCGGCGTCGCGCGCCAGTGCAAACAGCAGCGATTGCACTGGCACCCTGTGCACCGTCACGCTGTAGGTCTCGACCTTGGGCGCGGCCACGGGCGGGGCCAGCACAGCGCTTTGCTGTACCGTCTCGGGAATCGCGCCGGCAGGGCGGGGCGCTTCGTTGATATGGCCCGGCGACAAGGGTGTTTGCTGCGCCGCACAGCCAGCGAGCAGGGCGCAACAGGCAAGAGCGACCGGGGCCAGCACAGGAATAGGGTGTTTGCTCATGAAGATATCGCCCTTGATGTCGTGTTGTGCTTTTGCAATTTTAAACAGCATGATGGCCTAAAAGCAATCGTGTGTGCAGGCAAAAACAGGCAGGAACTGAAATAAAGTTGCCCTTCGCCACGGTCGTGCCTGGGCTGATGCTTGCCTCATCATTAAGCTTGATTTCCCTATGGCTATTCAGGATGTTGCGCAGCAATATTTTCGGTGGCAATGCAGTTCAAGAACGCTTGTTCCAGGCTGGTTTGCGGGCCATCGCCGTGGCGCTGGCGGCATTCCAGCGGCGTTCCCGTAAACACGATGCGCCCCTCGTGCAGGATGGCCATGCGGTCGCACAGTTCATCCACATCGGCCAGCGCATGCGAGGTCAGCAAGGCGCCCCGGCCTTGCGTGCGCAGCTTCAGCAGCGCCTGCTTGAACAGCGCGCGCGCCTTCGGGTCCAGGTCGCTCATCGGTTCATCGAGCACCAGCTGCCGCTTGCCCGACAGCAAACAGGCAAGCAGGCCCAGCTTTTGCATCATGCCTTTTGAATAGTCGCGCGCGGGCCGGCCCAGCGCTTCGGGCGCCAGGTCCAGCGCCGCCATGCCATGGCGCACGGCAGTGTCGTCATACGGCACGCGGTGCAGGCCCAGCAGGTAGCGCAGGAAGTCGCGGCCCGTCAGGTAATAGGGCGTCTGGAAACGTTCGGGCAGGAAAGACAGCGGCTGGCGCGCCGAGCTCACGTGATGGGGCTGCCCGAAGATGGCGATGCTGCCCGCATCCGGCGTGCAAAAGTCGAACAGGCATTTGAGCAAGGTGGTCTTGCCGGCGCCATTCACGCCCACCAGGCCGAACAGTTCGCCGGGGCGTATGGCCAGGTCGACGCCGCGCAGCACCGCCATGCCTGCCAGTTGTTTGTGCACATGGTGGTAGCGGATGGCGTAGTCGCTCATGGGGGGAAGGGCAGTGTGTTAAGTGAATGCCATTATTGCCACGGCCACTGGCATCGGGCAAGTGTTTCCTGATACTGTAGCTGGATATGCGGAAATCAAGCTTTGGAATGTATTTTCTTTAAGAAACAACACGTTCTGGAATAAAATACCGCTGCGCGCCGCTGGCGCACGATGTCCGTCGAACCTGTTGAGGAGTAAGCATGGCAAGGCCTGAGAAAGTCCGTCTCGGTGAGATTTTGGTGCAGCAGAAATTGCTGACGGAAGAACAATTGGGCCTGGCGTTGACGGAGCAGAAGCGTTCGGGACGCAAGCTGGGGCGGGTGTTTGTCGAGCATGGCTATGTCACGGAAGAACAGATTTCGGGCGCCCTGGCGCGCCAGCTGGACATTCCCTACATCAATCTGAAATTCTTCAACATCAATCCCGAGCTGGTGCGTTTGCTGCCGGAAACCCAGGCCCGCCGTTTTCGCGCGCTGGTGCTGGAAGACCGGCGCGAAGGCTTGCTGGTCGGTATGTCCGATCCGACCGACCTGTTCGCCTACGACGAGATCGCGCGCCTGGTCAAGCGCCATATCGAGCTGGCGGTGGTCAATGAAACGGAAGTGCTGCAGGCGATCGACCGCATCTACCGCCGCACGGAAGATATTTCCACCCTGACACGCGAGCTGGAACAGGACCTGGGCGATGTCTCGGTCGATTTCGGCGCGCTGGCCGCCAATCCGGGGCTGGAAGAAGCGCCCATCGTCAAGCTGCTGCAATCGGTGTTCGAAGACGCCACGCAGGTGCGCGCGTCCGACATCCATATCGAACCGCAGGAAGGCCGGCTGCAAATCCGTTTCCGCATCGACGGCGTGCTGCATCTGCAGACGGAAGCGGACAGCAAGATTGCCAGTTCGCTGGCGCTGCGTTTGAAACTGATGTCGGACCTCGATATTTCCGAAAAGCGCATGCCGCAGGATGGCCGTTTCGCCATCCGCGTGAAAAACCAGCGCATCGACGTGCGTATTTCCACCATGCCCACGCAATATGGCGAATCGGTGGTGATGCGGCTGCTGAACCAGGGCGGCACCTCCCTGCGCCTGGACGCGATCGGCATGCCGCCCGCGCTGGTCGAGCAATTTCGCGCCATCGTGCACCGGCCCAATGGCCTGGTGCTGGTGACGGGGCCGACCGGGAGCGGCAAGACCACCACCCTGTATTGCGCCTTGTCCGAACTGAACTCGGTGGAAAAAAAGCTGATCACGGTGGAAGACCCGGTCGAGTACCGCTTGCCGGGCATTAACCAGGTGCAAGTCAATGACAAGATCGAGCTGAACTTCGCCCGCGTGCTGCGCTCGGCCTTGCGGCAAGACCCCGACATCGTGCTGGTGGGCGAGATGCGCGACCAGGAAACGGCGCAAATCGGTTTGCGCGCGGCCATGACCGGTCACCTGGTGCTGTCGACCCTGCATACCAACGACGCCATCAGCACGCCGCTGCGCCTGATGGACATGGGCGTGCCCCGCTACATGGTGGGCAGTTCGCTGCAAGCGGTGCTGGCGCAGCGCCTGGTGCGCGTGATTTGCGAAAGCTGCAGCACGCCGTATGCGCCCACCGCCAATGAATATGAATGGCTGCGCATGGAGCTGGGCGAGCTGGTCGAGCGCAACCAGTATTTCCACGGTAAAGGCTGTTCGCATTGCAATGGCATGGGGTACCGGGGCCGCACGGGCGTGTATGAATTGCTGGAAATCACGCGCGCCGTGGCGGACGCGGCCAACCATGCCGATCCATCCCACTTCATGAAGGTGGCGTCGGCGCAGATGGCGGGTGCTACCTTGCGCCGCCATGCCGTGCAACTGGTGGTTGCCGGCCGCACGACGATCAGCGAAGCCATGCGTATCAGCAACCAGACCGAGGATTGACGTGGCGTTTTTCGCGTACAAGGCGCGCAACAGCAGCGGGCAATTGCTGACGGGCGTGATGGAAGGGGCCGACAGCAATGCCGTGGCCGACCAGTTGATGGCCGGCGGCATCACGCCGGTGGAAATCAGCGTCACCACGCAGACCGTCACGGGTGCGGGCGCCAGCCAGATGGGCTGGTGGGCCAGGCTGCTTGAAAAAAAAGTCACGCCGATGGACGTGCAGCTATTCAGCCGCCAGCTGTACACCTTGCTGAAAGCGGGCGTGCCCATCATGCGCGGCCTGGCCGGCTTGCAGGAGTCCGCCATCAGCCCCGCGTTCGGCCGCGTGATCAAGGATATCCGCGAATCGCTGGACGCGGGCCGCGAACTGTCGGCGGCGATGGCGCGCCATCCGGCCATCTTTACACCGTTTTACCTGTCCATGGTGCGCGTGGGCGAGATGACGGGCCGCCTCGACGAAGTTTTCTTGCGCCTGTTCGACCACCTGGAATTTGACCGCGACATGCGCGCGCGCGTGAAATCGGCCACGCGTTATCCCAGCTTCGTGGTGTTTGCCATGATCGGCGCCATGGTCGTCGTCAATATGTTCGTGATTCCCCAGTTCGAGAAAGTGTTTGCCAGTTTCCACACGGAATTACCGTTGATGACCCGCATTCTGATTGGCACGTCGCGCTTTACCGTCGACTACTGGCCGATGCTGGCGCTGCTGGGCGTGGGCGGCTATTTTGGCTGGCGCGCATGGCTGGGTACGGCTGACGGACGCTATCAATGGGACCGCAGCAAGCTGCGTTTACCGATTGCCGGCAAGATCATCCTGAAGGGCACCATGGCCCGCTTTGCACGTAGTTTTGCCTTGTCAAGCAGCAGTGGCGTGCCAATTGTGCAAGCGTTGACGGTGGTGGCGCAAACCGTTGACAATACCTACCTCAGTTCGCGGGTGGAACAAATGCGCGACGGCGTCGAGCGCGGCGAGAGCATTTTGCGCACTTCGGTGGCGGCCAATGTGTTTACGCCGGTGGTGCTGCAAATGATTGCCGTGGGCGAAGAATCCGGCTCGCTGGACGACTTGATGGATGAGATCGCGGAAATGTATGAACGCGAAGTCGATTATGAATTGAAAACCCTGTCGTCGCAGATCGAGCCGATCTTGATCGTGTTCCTGGGCGTCATGGTGCTGGTGTTGGCGCTGGGTATTTTCCTGCCGATCTGGGACCTGGGCCGCGCGGCCCTGCATTGATGATCAGCAGAGCCCGCCAGCGTGGTTTTACCCTGTTCGAGCTGGCCGTGGCGGTCATCGTGCTGGGCTTGCTGGCGACTGTCTTGCTGAGCCGGCTTGCCTACTACCAGGAGCAGGCGCAGCGGGCGGCGGTGGCGCAGATGCTGGGGGTATTGCGCACCAGTTTGCGGGTGCAGGCGCTGCAGCTTTATTTGCACGGCAAGCAAGCGGTGTTGCCGGAGCTGCAGCGGCAAAATCCGCTGGACTGGCTGGAAGACAGGCCGCCGAATGACCTGGGCGAACTGGTGGCGCCCGATGTGGGGAAGTTGCCGAGTGGAAATTGGTTTTTTGATAGAAGTGATCAGAAACTTGTTTTTTTGTTGAGAACCGGTAATATTTTTTCACCAGCGAGAGTTGATGTAATGAAATTTAAGGTACTCTTGCCCAATATTGACGCTGACGCCGGCCAACTGGCCAGCATGCCCGACATTGTAGCGGCGGGTGGACCGGATGCCGTGGCGCTGCCAGCCACCGATGCGGCAAGAAATTAAAGTTTTTCTGTTGTATTTTTTGATTTTGGAGACCAAGCATGAACAAGTCGGTACGCAGTTTTAAAAGTGGCGCCCAGGCAGGTTTTACCCTGATTGAACTGGTCGTGGTGATCGTCATCCTGGGTATTTTGGCAGCAACAGCCATTCCCAAGTTTATCGATGTGTCCGGTGACGCACGCGCCGCCAAGATGCAGGCTGCTGGCGGCTCCCTGAAAGCAGGCTCGGCCCTGTTCCATGCCCAGTGGCTGGTGGCCGGTTCGCCGGCCGATACGGTCACCGTGCCGATGGAAGGCGTTGCCGTCACCGGCGTAGCCGGTTATCCAGCGGGCAGCAACGCTGGCATCGTTGCCGCTGCCGGTGGTTTGAGTGACTATACTGTCGCGGTGGCAAATGGCGTGGTGACGGTGACCCCGGACGCCGGCCATGCCAACTGTATCGTGAAATACACGCAGGCTGTCGCTGCGGTGGCTCCGGCGACGGCGCCAACCCCGCCGGTGATCGACCTGAGCGCGGCTACCCAGGCTAACTGCCGTTAATCCTGGCGCCGCCTGCGCCGCGCCTGGCAACATGCCGGGCGCTGGCGTGGCGGCAGCGCATCACACCAGCCCAACCGCAGGCGTCGGCCAGTTGGGCTTTTTTACGGGCCAGCCATTGCAAGCACCTTTGATCCTGACGAAGCACTCCGGGCGCCCTGGCCAGCGGCATGCCAGGGTGCGCGGCTTTACCTTGATCGAACTGGTGGCGGTACTGGTGCTGGCCGGCATACTGGCCGCGTTTGCCGGCGCGCGTTTCTTCCAGCGCGAAGCGTATGACGCGCGCAGTTTCACCGATCAAGCCATGAATATCGTGCGTTACGGACAAAAGCTGGCCGTGGCGCAAAACCGGCCCGTGTTCGTGCGCCTCGATGGCGCCAGCGTGGCCCTGTGTTTCGATGCGGGCTGTACGGCTGCCAACCGGGTGCTGCCGCCAGCGGGCGGCAATAGCGGCAACAAGGAAACCCTGGCCGCCTGCAATCAGCAAAGCAACTGGCTGTGTGAAGGAAAACCTGCCAGCGTCAGCATGGCCATTGCGCCTGCCAATACCAGTGGCTTTTATTTCGATGCGCTGGGCAAACCGTATGCCTTGGGCGACGTGTTTCCTGCCGCTTCTACCTTTCCCGCCCGCCTGGCCGTGACCATCCAGGGCGACGGCAACACGCGCACCATCCAGATCGAAGGGGAGACCGGGTATGTCTACCTCTGAGTTATGTTCTGTTCGGCGCCAGCGCGGCGTCACCCTGATCGAACTGGTGGTGTTCATCGTCATCGTCGGCGTGGCCGCCGCCGCCATCCTGGGCGTGATGAGCTTGACGACGCGCAATAGCGCCGATCCGCAATTGCGCAAGCAGGCGCTGGCGCTGGCCGAAGGCATGCTCGAAGAAATCGAGGGCGCGCGGTTTACCTTTTGCGCCGTGGATGATCCGGCCGCCGCGACGGCCAAGAGCACGGCCGACTGCACCACGGGACCGGCAGCGCCAGGCGCGCGGCCGTATATGCAGGTCAGTGATTATCAGCAAGCCAATCCCTACACCACGGATGCGGCCGGCAATGCTTTCCCTGCCGGCTATAGCGTCACCGTCACGATACAGCAGGCCGCCTTGAATGGCGTTGCTGCCAGCGAGTCCTTGTGGATACAGGTTGCCGTCGCCTTCCAGGGCAAGCAGCAAGTCGTGCTCGATGGCTACCGCACGCGCTACGCACCGAACAGCATCCCATGAGCACGCCAATTTTCCTGCGCCGCGCGCGCGGCTTCACTCTGGTGGAACTGGTGATCGTGATCGTCATCGCCGGCATTATCGGCGGCATGGTCGCCGTGTTTATCCGCGTCCCCGTGCAAGGGTATGTGGACGCCACGGCGCGCGCCAGCCTGGCCGACACGGCCGACATTGCCACGCGCCGCATTGCGCGCGACCTGCGCCTGGCCTTGCCCAACAGCGTGCGCGTGTCGCCCGACGGGCGCTACCTGGAATTGCTGCTGACGCGCTCCGGTGGCCGTTACCTGAGCGATGACGATGCGCCCGGCCAGGGCGATGTGCTGGGCTTTGACCCGACCGTCGCTTACCCCAATCCGAACCGCTTTACCCTGGTGGGCGCGGCGCCTGCCGATGCGCTGGGCGCGCGCCAGCAAATCCAGGTGGGCGATGCGATCGTCGTCTACAACCTGGGACCGGGCTATGAACCGGCGAATGCGTACAACTGCGCGGCGGGCTGCAACCGCGCTACGGTGACTGGCGTGTCTGGCAACAGCATCACGCTTGCCAGCAATCCCTTTGTTACGCAACAACCACCGATGCCATCGCCATCGCACCGGTTCCAGGTGGTGTCCACGCCCGTCACGTATGTCTGCAATCCCGTGACGGGGACCCTGACACGTTATTCCGGCTACGCCATCCAGGCTGCGCAACCGCTTGACGCCAGCGCGGCGCCGCTGGCGGCGGCGCCCGTGCGCGCCTTGCTGGCGGGGCAGGGCGCCGATTGCACCTTCAGCTATACGCAGCTGGCCAATGTGCAGCGCGGCCTGGTCGGCGTCACGCTCAAGCTGGGCGTGGCCAACAGCAATACGGGCACGGTGAGCCTGGTGCAGCAAGTCCAGGTGGCCAATACACCATGAGCACCATGAAGCATTTTTCCGCTATCCGCCAGCGCGGTTTCAGCCTGGTCACGGCCATCTTCCTGCTGGTGGTGCTGGCCGGCCTGGCCGTTGCCATGGTCAATCTCAGCACCTTCCAGCAAACCGGCTCGGCCATGGATGTGCAGGGCGCGCGCGTGACGCAGGCGGCCCGCACTGGCCTGGAATGGGGCTTGTACCAGCAATTGCGCGTGCGCACGGATGGCAGCTGTTTCCCGGATACCGCGTTTGCCTTGCCAGCTGGCAGTTCCTTGTCTACCTTTACTGTCAGCGTGCAATGCCGGCTGACCACCAGTCCCGGCGCCTTGCGTAGCTGGCAAATCATGGCGACGGCTTGCAACCAGCCGGGAGCGGGCGGCTGTCCGAATCCGGGCAATAACGTGGATTACATCCAGCGCCGTGTGCAGGCGGTGCTGTCAGATTAAGAGCTGGCTCAAAAAAAGAGGAAAAAGCAGGCTAATTTATTGTTTTTATACAACAAAATTGGTTTCATGAATTAAAATTGGCGTGATGCATTATCTGCGCAGCAAGATTGCGCAAGCACTTACACTGGACAGGTCGCATGGGTTTATTCGCTAGAGTAAAGAAACAAGAAGGATGGCTGGCGACGGCATTTGGTAGCGAAGGCGTGAGCGCCGCCGTGGTCGTGCGCCAGGCTGAAGGCAAACCGCTGGTCAGGCGCGCGGGATTCCAGCCGTCCGCGCATCCGGCCTCCGTTGATGTGCTCGATAAATTGGCCAAGGAATTACAGGCTGCGTCCTACCGCTGCACGACCGTGCTGGCGGCGGGCGAGTACCAGCTGCTGTCGGTGGAAGCGCCGGCCGTGCCGCGTGAAGAGCTGAAAACGGCCGTCGGCTGGCGGCTGAAGGACATGCTGGACTTTCCGCTGGCCGACGCTACCATCGATGTGTTCGATATTCCCGGCGATGCCAACGCCAGCCAGCGCGGCAGCAGCGTGTTTGCCGTAGCGGCGCGCAACGCCGCCGTATCGCGCCGCCAGGCGCTGTATGGCGAATGCAAGCTCCCCTTGTCCGTGATCGATATCCCTGAAATGGCCCAGCGTAACATTGCCACCTTGCTGGAAACGCCGGGGCGCGGCCTGGCCATGCTGTTCTTTGACGGCGATGGCGGCTTGCTGACGATGAGTTTTAATGGCGAGCTGTACCAGGCGCGCCGCATCGACGTGAAACTGGCGCAGCTGCAATCGGACCAGGCCAGCCAGTATTACGACCGCGTCACCCTGGAATTGCAGCGCTCGTTCGACCACTTCGACCGCCAGTTCCATTTCATTTCCCTGTCGCGCCTGATGCTGATGGCGGCCGGCGCCGACGGCTTGCACGGCTATCTGGCCGACAATCTGTACATGCCGGTGGAACGGCTGGACCTGGACACTATCTTTGATTTCAGCGAGGTGGCCGAACTGCGTCATCCGCTGATACAGGCACGCTACTTCCTGGCGCTGGGCACGGCCCTGCGCGAGGAAAACCGCAGTGGCGGCCATGCCGAAGGGAAGGGTGCATGAGCCAGCAAATCAATCTGTTCAACCCCAGATTCGAACGGCAAAAACACCAGATCTCGGCGCGCGCAGCCAGCCAGTGCCTGGGCTTGCTATTCGTCGGCTTGCTGGTGCTGAGCGTGTATGGACAGCGCAAGGTAGCCGGACTGGAGCAGCAGGAAAGCGCCGTCAAGGCCGACCTGGCGCAGCGCGAAGCACGCCGCGACAAGGCGTTGCGCGACTTTCCGCCGCGCCATAAGGATCCGGTGGTGGCGCAGCAACTGGCTGCCGCCGAGGCGCAGCAGAAATTGCTGCAGGATGCGACGGGCATACTGGGACGTGGCGAGCTGGGCAATATCCAGGGCTATGCCAGCTACTTCCGCGCACTGGCGCAGGCCAGGGTGGACGGCGTGTGGCTGACTGGCCTGCATATCGCCGGCGCCGGCAATGACATCGGCCTGGAAGGGCGCGCCCTGCATGCTTCGCTGTTGCCCGCCTATATCAGCCGCCTGGGCCAGCAAGACGTATTCAAGGGCAAGACCTTTGCCAGCCTCGATATCGGGCCGCCCGATGAGGTAGCAGTGAATGCGCCGGCTGCCGATGGCAAAGCCGTCAAGGCAGCACCGTATGTGGTGTTCAGCCTGCAATCGACGCGGGCCGCCGCCGAGGCTGCTGCATCGGCGCCTGCGCCGCAAGCGGGAGGGCAGCGCTGATGCTGGCAACACTGAAAAAATGGGCGGCCAGCTTCGACGCCCTCAGCCTGCGCGAGCGCTCCATGGTCTTCATGGCCGCCGCGGCCGTGCTGATCTTCCTGTTTTATTTCTGGCTGCTGACCCCCTTGCTGGCCAGCTACGCCAGGCTGGGGGCCAGCATCGCGCAAACGCACACCATGCTCGGCACGGTAGACCAGGAAATTGCCCTCACCGTGACAGCCCACAGCGTGGACCCGGACCAGGCGGCGCGGGTTCGGCTGGAAAGCTTGCTGAAAGAAAATACCAACCTCAGCGCTGGCCTGCGGCAGATGCAGCATGGCCTGGTGGCGCCTGAACGCATGGTGGCGCTGCTGGAAAGCCTGCTGCGTCAGCATGCGCAGCTGCGCCTGGTGTCGCTGACAACCTTGCCTGGCGATACGGTGGGAGCGGTGCCGCCAACCCCTGACGCCAAGGCTTCTGCTGACAAGACGACGGCCCCGACAGGTGTCTTGCATCGGCATGGCGTGGAAGTGGTGGTGCAGGGCAGTTATGGCGAAATGGTTAACTACATGCAGGCGCTGCAAACCATGCCGACCCAGGTGTTCTGGGGCCGGGCGCATCTGGACGCCAGCAGTTATCCGGCCGCCACCTTGAGCCTGACGCTGTACACCCTGAGCATGGATGAGAAATGGATGGCTTTATGATGTTGCGCTCCGTATTGTGCGTGGGCCTGGCCTGGTGCTGCGCGCCGGCTGCGCACGCGCAGGCGATCGACGATCCCACGCGTCCGCCGGCAGCCCTGTGGACGCCGGCCGCCAGCGAGGCCGCCCCGCCCAAGCCGGCCCGGCCGCAATTGCAATCGGTGTTGATATCGAACAAACCGGGCGGTCGCCGGGTGGCCGTGATCGATGGCCAGGTCGTGCGCCAGGGATCGAAAGTGGGCAGCGCCGTGGTGGTGGAGATCCAGGACACGGCGGTGGTATTGCGGCGTGGAAAATCGCTGGAAACCTTCAAGCTCTATCCGGCCCCCAAGATTGAAAACAAGCCCGGCGCAAGCATGGGCCGCAAGCAGGAGTAGAAGAAGTGGCGATGCATATTACATACAAGGCAAGCATGTTCAAGATCAGCAAGCTGGCAGCACTTATCAGCGTCAGCATGGGCCTGGCGGCCTGTAACGTGGCCCCCGTCAAGCGCGATACGTATAACGCCATCACCGACGCCGTGAAAGGCGCGGCGGCGACAACCTCTCCTGCCGCCCAGTCGGACGCCGTCGACGCAGCGCTGCTGCCGCCCGCCGCTGCCCTGGCCCAGCAATTGCCGAAGGCGCGCGAGGCGCTCGATGAACGCTTCAACGTGGCCTTCAACAATGTGCCGGCCCGCCAGTTCTTTACCTCCATCGTGGCCGGCACGCGCTACAACATGCTGGTCCATCCCGATATCGGCGGCACGATTTCCGCCAACCTGAAGGACGTGACCCTGTTCCAGGCGCTCGACGCCGTGCGCGAACTGTATGGCTACGACTACAAGGTCGAGGGCACGCAAATCTTCATCAAGCCCTTGAGCATGCAGACGCGCTTGTTCCACGTCAATTACCTGACCGGGTCGCGCAAGGGCAGTTCCAACCTGCGCGTGTCGTCCACGTCGGTGGCGTCGGTGGGCGCCACGGTGTCGGGCAGCAATGGTGGCAATGGACTGAACCCGTTGCCGAATAATGGGCAGGGTCAGCAAAACGGTGCGCCAGGCCAGGGACCGGGGCAGGACAGCAGCAACCTGACGACTTCTTCGACGGCCGATTTCTGGCCCGAGCTGAAAACGGCGCTGGAAGCCATCGTCGGCAGCACGGAAGGCGGCCGCCAGGTGGTGCTGAGCCCGCAATCGGGCGTGATCGTGATCCGCGCGATGCCCGACGAGCTGCGCAACGTCGATTTATACCTGAAGGCGACGCAATTGTCGGTGGACCGCCAGGTGATCCTGGAAGCCAAGATCCTGGAAGTGGAGCTGAACGACAATACCCAGACCGGTATCAACTGGGCTTCGTTTGCCTCGATCAAGAGCGGCCACACCAACCGCATTTCGACCGGCTTCATCCAGCCGGGCGCCAATCTGGCGCCGTTGCCCTTCAATGGCGGCCAGCCGCCGAATATGGCCAATGGCAGCGGCTTGACGGCCAGCAGCGGTTTTGGCCTGAGCTCGGCGGCGACTTCGGCCGGCTCGATGTTCGGCCTGGCGTTCCAGACGGCCAATTTCGCCGCCATGATTTCCTTCCTGGAATCGCAAGGCTCCGTGCACGTGCTGTCGAGCCCGCGTATCGCCACCATGAACAACCAGAAAGCCGTACTGAAGATCGGCACGGACGAGTTTTATGTGACGGGCGTGTCGACCACCACCAATACCACCGCCAGCGGCGCCACCACCAGCCCCAATGTCACCTTGCAGCCGTTCTTTTCGGGCGTGGTGCTGGACGTGACGCCGCAGATCGATGCCGATGGCAATATCATCCTGCACGTGCACCCGTCCGTCAGCCAGGTCAGCACCGTCAACAAGGAAGTCGACCTGGGCAGCGCCGGTTCGCTGAAATTGCCGCTGGCCGCCTCCAGTACTTCGGAAATGGACAGCATGGTGCGCAGCCAGGATGGCCGCATCGTCGCCATCGGTGGCCTGATGCGCCAATCGACGACCTCGGACCGCTCGCAAGTGCCGGGCGCGGGCGATATTCCCTTGCTGGGCGCGCTGTTCCGCAACACGGGGCAAGTGATCCAGAAACGCGAGCTGGTGGTGCTGATCAAGCCGACCATCGTCGATGGCGCCAATAGCTGGAATGAAGACTTGATCGATTCGGGCAAGCGCATCGAGGCGCTCGATCCGCGCCGCCCGTCGGAGCGGCGTTAAATGTACCAGGCCCATTTCGGCTTGCGCGAGCCGCCGTTCGGCCTCACGCCCGATACCAGCTTCTTTTTCAATGGCCCGCAATCGCAAAAGGCCTTGAATACCCTGCTGGTGGCGGCGCGCAATGGCGAAGGCTTCATCAAGATTACGGGCGAAGTGGGAACCGGCAAGACATTCCTGTGCCGCAAGTTCATGCAGTCCTTGGGCGATGATTTCGTTACCGCCTACATTCCCAATCCGAACCTGCCGCCACGGTCGCTGATCCTGGCCCTGGCCGACGATCTCGACGTGTTGCTGGAAAAAGATGCAGACCAGCATCAGTTACTGAAAGGCATCAACCTGCGCCTGCTGAACCTGGCGGCGCAGGGCAAGCGCGTGCTGCTGTGTCTTGATGAAGCGCAAGCGATTCCCGTCGATAGCCTGGAAGCGCTGCGGCTGCTGACCAACCTGGAAACGGAAAAGCGCAAGCTGCTGCAAATCGTGCTGTTTGGCCAGCCTGAACTGGACGTCAAGCTGGCCCTGCCTGAAATCCGCCAGCTGGCGCAGCGCATCACCTTTCATTACCACCTGGGGCCGCTCTCGCGCGACGACCTCGATTTCTACGTGGCGCACCGTCTGCGCGTGGCCGGTTTCGCGGGCGCGCGCCTGTTCAGCCGGGGCGGCGTGGCCCGCTTGTATGCGGCCAGCGGCGGCATCCCGCGCCTGGTCAACATCATGGCGCACAAGGCGCTGATGCTGGCCTATGGCGAAGGTAAACAGCAAGTCAATCGCCGCCATGTGGCGCTCGCTGCCAGCGATACGGTGGCGGCCAGCCGGCGCGGGTGGCAACGCCGGTGGCCATGGCTGGCTGGCATTGTGGTACTGACCGCCGGCTGCGCCGTAGCCTGGACACTATTGAAATGAGTCTGTAAATGAGCTTGATTAACAAAATGCTGCAAGACCTCGACGCCCGCGGCACGCCTGACGGGCGCGGCGACGCCGAAGGCATCCGTTCCGTGCCCGAACGCGAGCGTGGCCTGCCGCGCGCGCTGGTGTTTGGCGGCGCGGCAGGCTTGACGGCCGCCGCCATCGCCCTGGGCTGGGTCTACCTGAAGCGTCCGTCTGTGCCGCCGATGCTGGTCAACGTGGCCAGCGTGGCCGTGCCTGCTCCAGCCCCGGCCCCGGTCCCGGTCCCGGCCCCTGCGCCAGTTGTTGCAGTCGTACCTGCACCAGTTCCGGTTCCTGAACCGGTGGCGCCGGTGATCACGCCCGCGCCGGCGCCCGTCAAGGAACGTCCGGAAGAGCTGCGCCGCATCACGCCCAAGCCGGTCAAGAGTGCCGTGGCGCCCGTGGCCAAGGTGCCGCAGCCTGCCGCCATCGGCGAAAAGATCGTCGAAGGCAAGCAGGTCACGCCGCAGCAACGCGTGGAAAACGAATACCGCCGCGCACTGGGCTATCTGCAGGATGGCAGGGTGGCCGAAGCCATGGCCGGCTTGCAGCAAACCCTGCAGCTGGATCCGCGCCACCAGGGCGCGCGCGAAACCCTGATCCGTTTGCTGCTGGAAGCGCAGCGCCCGGACGACGCCATGCGCCAGTTGCAGCTGAGCCTGGGACTGGACCCGAAACAGCCGGCGCAAGCGATGATGCTGGCCAGGCTGCAGCTGGATAAAAGCGGTAGCGCGGCGCTCGACACCCTGATGCGCGGCCTGCCATACGCCGCCGACAATGGCGAATACCGCGCCTTTCTGGCTGGCGTGCTGCAACGTCAACAACGCTACCACGATGCCGCCGAACAATACGAACTGGCCCTGCAAAGCGCGCCCGACAACAGCGTCTGGTGGATGGGCCTGGGGATCGCCTTGCAAGCGGACAACCGCCCAGCCCAGGCGCGCCAGGCTTACGAGCGCGCCAAGGGCTTGCAGACGCTGTCGCCGCAATTGCAGGCGTTTGTCGAGCGCAAGCTGGTGCAGTTGGTGGGGGCAGCGAAGTAAGTTTTTGATACTGTGATTGATTGGTAATAAGCAAACGCTGCAAACAGCCAGTAGCAGTCATAGAAATTTATCCGCGGATGTAACGAACTCGATCATGTACGAACAATTATTCAGAAATCTTCCTGGATCTCTTGATTGGCAAGGTTCGTTCCATGAAAGGCTGGCTGAATACGGCGATTGATTCTTGCGCAATCCTGGCTGCGCCGTTGAACAATAACCTTAAACTTTAGCTTAAAAATACCAATATGAGTTACGACCTGTATTTCAAGCCTCGAAATGGACTTCTTACTGAAGAAGACTTTTGCACCTACTTCAGCGATAGGCCAAATTACAAATGTGAAGGCTCGCAGGCCTTGTACAGCAACGAAGATACTGGAGTCTATTTTGTATTTGAATTTCAGTCCGAGGCTGACGACGAGGCCAGAGGGGATCTTCCGGTCGCGCTAAACATTAATTACTTCCGGCCGAGCTACTTCATCTTCGAGGCGGAACCCGAGGTTAGCGCGTTCGTCAAATACTTTGATCTTCTTGTTTCGGACCCACAAACTGAAGGCATGGGGGATGGTGAATACAACGCAGAAAAACTATGTTCTGGATGGAGTTCTGGAAACGAGTTTGGATACAAGGCAATCTTGCAGGATGAAGGCAATAGACATGGTATTTCTCATCTTCCATCTGAGAAGCTCCAGGAAGCTTGGCGATGGAACTTGTCTCGCTCTGAAATTCAGGCGCATGTGGGAGAGTCGAAATTTGTTCCTCGCATCATGTTTTTGAATCTGGATGGAATTACCATAACTGCCGCAGTTTGGCCTGACGGAATTCCCGTCGTCGTCACCCCGGTCGATTATCTTTGCGTGCCGCGTCAGGAACTGGCACCAACGCACTTCTTCCAGAAGAAGAAAGACACAACGTTGGTTTCATGGGACATAGCGCTTCCCATTTTGATTAAGCATGGGACACAAAATGAGGACGGTTCAATCAGTTTGAATTACCTGACACCACCTCCTGATGTTGTGAAATTTGTTAAGTCATTACCTGCAGAACGCAGATCTATTTCCGGCTTGTCCGCTGATAGAGTGCTCGATCGCGAGCTATATGAAAGCAGCATTGCCTAACCTGGGCAAGCAGAAGTCGGCTAGCGGCCAAAAGCAGACTATCTTTTTGGTTGTAAAAATATAAATATGCTGAGCCTTGGACGATACTCACCATAACAGTTCTGGGGACACCAGTGCATACACCATGATTGTCTGGCTCGGAAAGGCTTTGTTAGAGAAACGCTCCGGGAGGCGGAAAGCGTATTTTCTCCAATCCGGTGGGCGGATACACCAAGTGAATATGAATTGCCTAAATCATGATAAAAGCACTCAACGACAATGACGCATTGAGCTATGGCATCGTTGTACACGGGATTGACGCTGATACATTCGAACGTTTAGCTATGCGCTTTAATAGTCGACGTGGTGGCCTGCGACCGGCAGACCTGAGCCGGTATATGAGTTTCAGGTGACGGAGGATAGTCTGGAGGGCGCCCTTTGTTGGATAAAAAATGAGCTTTCAGATTGCTATCGCGAGTTGTATTTTCGTGTCTGTCACACCTGGCTTGACTTGGAGCGAGCTCGTTATATCACCCGAGACCACGTCATTGCTGGGAAAATACGGTGCCACGGCCAAGATTCTGTTCATGCCTGATCAATCAGACCAACACCAGGAAACTCAAGGTCCGCTTCGGGGTTAGCAGCCATTCAGCGTATCTCTGTCATGGACAAGCACAAAAATAAATGTCATTGTGACAATCAATAAAGGATTATCTGTGTCAGTTCTTAATTTCTCCCAACCCAGTATCTCAGAAGAAGCCATCGCCGCGATGGCCGATACCATGCGCAGTGGCTGGATCGCCAGCGGTCCGCGTGTGCAGGAATTCGAACATGCGCTGTCGCAAACCTTCGGTGGCCGGCCCACGCGCAGCCTGACCTCGGCCACGGGCGCGATGGAGCTGGCGCTGCTGGCCTGCGGCGTGGGGCCCGGTGATGAAGTCATCACCTCGACGCAAAGTTTTTTCTCGACCATGAACATGATCGTCAAGGTGGGAGCGCATCCCGTCTTCGTCGATTGCGACCTGGTCACGCGGGCGATGGATCTGGAACAAGTCGCTGCCGCCATCACGCCGCGCACCAGGGCCATCGTGCCCACGCATTTCCCTGGCGCCCTGGGCGACATGGACGCGCTGTATGCGCTGGCGCGCCATCACGGCTTGCGCGTGATCGAAGATGCGGCGCTGGTGCAGGGTTCCGAGTGGAAAGGCCAGCCGGTCGGCAGCTTTGGCGATATCGCCACTTTTTCCTTTCACCCCAACAAGAATATGACCACCATCGAAGGCGGCGCGGTGGTGCTGCCTGATGAGGCCACGGCCAGGCGCATCGATGTGCTGCGTTTTCACGGCATCGAGCGCCTGCCGGACGACTCGCGCGACGTGCGCGAGGCCAGCGGCAAATACAATATGTCGGACGTGTCGGCCGCCATCGGCCTGGTGCAGCTCAGGCAATTGCCTGGTTTCCTCGCGCACCGGCGCGTGCTGGCCGACCATTACTTTGAAGTATTTCCGCGGATTCCCAACGCCGTGCTGCCGGCTAGCGGCATCGAAGGCCAAAGCTGGAATATGTTTTGCGTGCTGCTGCCGTTCGGGCAGCTCGGCATCACGCGCCAGGATTTCCGCGCAGCACTGCGCGAACGGGGCATCGCCACCGGCCTGTCGTATGAACCGTCGCACCTGACTACCCTGGGACGCCAGCTGGGCTACAGGGAAGGGCAGTTCCCCAACGCGGAACGCATCGGCCGCCAGACCGTCACCTTGCCCTTGCACTGCGGCATGCAAAAGGAAGACGTGGAGCGTGTTTGTCGTGCGGTTGGCGAAATACTGGCCTGACTTTTTGAAAGAATATTGCTTGAGATACCCACTCGGTTTTGTCGCGGCGTTTGCCTGCATGAATGTGCACGCTGCCGCATGGCAGCCTGCCGATGGACACCAGCAATTGCCGATCTGGCCAGGCGCGATTCCTGACGCGAAAGCTGTCACGGGGCCGGAAGAGATGACCTTGCGGGACGACAAGCTGGTCGCCGGACGGCCCTGGCTGGAAGTGGATAATGTCACGCGGCCGACCATGACGGTGTATTCGCCCACGGGACACAATACGGGCGCTGCCGTGATCGTGTTTCCTGGCGGCGGTGATCGGAGCCTGGCCATCGACCTGGAAGGCACGGAAGTGTGTGACTGGCTGACCTCGATCGGCGTCACCTGCGTGCTGCTGAAGTACCGCGTGCCTGGATCGGGCCCCCACTGGGACCCTGTCCGGAATGTTCGTGTCATTCCCAAGGTACATACGGCGCTGCAGGACGCCCAGCGGACCCTGGGCCTGGTCCGCCAGCATGCCGCTGAATGGGGTATCGATCCGCACAAGATCGGTGTGCTGGGCTTTTCTGCCGGCGGCCACCTGGTGGCGGCCATCAGCACGCATGGCAAACGCATCTATCAGCCTGTCGACCAGGCGGACGAAGAGAGTTGCCGTCCCGACTATGCCGTAGCGCTGTATCCTGGACATATGTCGGCCAACTATCGGGCCGACCTGTCAAGGCTGAACCCCACCATCCGCGTCAGCGGCCAGACGCCGCCGACCTTTTTGCTGCATGCACAGGACGATCCGGTCGATCCGGTCGAGTTTTCCCTGCTGTATTACGCGGCCCTGAAGAAAGCCGATGTGCCGGTGGAGCTGCACCTGTACGCCCAGGGCGGCCATGCGTTTGGCTTGCGCCCCAGCAGGAATGCCATCACGCAGTGGCCTGCGCTGGTGGAAACGTGGCTGGGCACGATAGGCGTGACTCCCCAGAAATAGCAGCCAAGCCCTGTGACCGGCGGAGCAAGCGCCCGGCAGTTGCAATCAGCTTGCCGCGCCAGTCGCTTGCAATCGCCGCGCCTCTTCCATCAAATGCTGCGCCACTGCCTCGAAGGGCTCCAGGCTTTTTTCAGCCCGGCTCAGCACGACCGCGCCCTCGGCCGAGGCGATCAGCATGATCGCGAAACGGCGGGCGTTTTCTGCCGGCACGCCGCCGCGCTTCAATAGATCCGTCAGGCGCTCGCGCCAGCTGCGAAATACCGTGGTGGCGTGCGCCAGCAGCTCGGCCGAGCTTGCCGCCACGGTCACCGCCAGCACCGCGCAGCCCGATTCGCATTCCGAACGGGTGAGGATGGTGCGCCAGATTTCCAGGAAGTGCCCGGTTACTGCCTCGGCGGAGTCGCCGCTGCGGCGCTCCATGAAGTCGAGCAGCACGCCACCGGCCATATCGATGGCGGCGGCGACCAGTTGGTCTTTTCCATTGGGAAAGTGATGGTAGAGCGAGCCGCGCGGCGCGCCGGTGGCCGCCAGCACCTCAGAGAACGAGGTTGCCTGCAGTCCGCTGCGTGCCAGCAAGCTGCCAGCCCCTTTGATCATGCGGTCGCGTACGTCATTTGCCATGGACTGGGATTCCTTGTTGCCTGGATAGGTGAGAAAAACTATGACGGTCATTATAATCGGTGCTACTATGACGATCGTCATAGTCTTGTTTCAACCACCTCACAAGGACCGCACGCCATGCATCTCGATCAAATCAAAACAGCCCTAGCAGGCGTATGGAGCAGCCTTGCTCCCGAAATTCGCCCCAGCGCAGCAAAAAATCCGGACGGTTCGCGCCAGCCTTTTTATCTGACGCGTGATTTCAGGTACGAAGCTGGCGACCGTTTCGAACTGACGGTCGTCAATTTTGCGGATGCCAACGGCAAGTTGCCGCTGGCCCGTATCGTGATCAAGGGGCATATGGCCTGGCGCGGCGCGCACCCGATTGCGCCCGGTGCGCAGCAGGTCGATTTTGTGGCCGATGAGGCCTATACCGTAACGCCCTTGACCCAGGGTTTTGCCGACCTGCTCAAGCAGGTGGCAAGCGCAGGCTATGCGCGCTGGGAAGTGGGCGGCACGCAGAGTGTCTTCGGCAAGTCCTTCGCGCCGTTTGGGCTGGTCGAAGGCCAGCATTTCATGGAATACGATCTGGTGTATCTCGCGCATGGGCTGCTGTTCTGGGGCGCCCGCCATATCGATGGCCGTGGCTTTGATACGGCCGAAAACCGTCCCACGAACTTGCAGATACCGCTGGCACGCAAAGCTGCTGCTGTTTTACCTGATTAATGGCTTGACCTTGTCAGTACGGGAAGCTCCACAGTAGCAGTATTCAAGGAGATTCCCGTATGCCAAAAATCACCGTCTTGCCCCACCCTGAGCTGGCGCCTGCCGGCGCCGTGTTCGAGGTAGCCGAAAACACCAGTATTTGCGATGCCTTGCTGGTGCATCATATAGACATCGAGCACGCTTGCGGACAAGTCGGCGCGTGTTCCACCTGCCACGTGGTCGTGCGCGAAGGCTACGCCTCCCTGAGTTCCTTCGGCGCTTACGAAGAGGACATGCTCGACCAGGCCTGGGGCTTGCAGCCGCTATCCCGCCTGTCTTGCCAGGCGCGCGTCAGTGGCGAAGACTTGACGGTAGAGATACCGAAATACTCCATCAATCATGCCAAAGAGAAATCTTAGTCAGATCGCGGTCTTTCCCTATTTATCGAGCATAGCGCCAATGCATACGCTGTAAAAGCATGCTGAACCTGCCCTATTGGCAGTAGACATGAGCCCGCCCATTGCGTAGACTGAAATAATTCTCTAATGCAATTATTTGCTAATCGAGCAATGTTAACAGCTTCGGTGATTTACCGTGCTGATGTTGAATTCAAAGGAAAAATGGAATAGATGGGTGCGCAAAATATAAAGTCAGTTTTCGTCGTTCTGATGTCCAGCATGGCAATGCTCGTTGCGTCTATCGCTCATGCAGGCGAATCGCTTGATAATGATCTCAATGAAGCTGCATACAAGGGTAATACGCAAGAAGTGGTGCGACTGCTGCAACAGGGCGCGCATGTCGATGCCGCCAATAAGTACGGAGTGCGCGCGATTGATTTCGCTGCCATGCGGGGCTACACGGACATGGCCAGGATTCTGATCGATGCTGGCGCCAATATTGAAAAAAACACTGGGAAGCAAGGAAATACTGCCCTCGCGCATGCCGTTGAAAAGAAAGATAGCCTGGGTGTTCTCCAGCTACTGATTGCCGCTTCGGCCAATGTGAACGCCTCCGACAAGGATGGCCAGACCCCATTGTTCAGTGCCTGTTACGCCGGCAATGCAGAGGCGGTCAAGATGCTACTGGCAGCCGGGGCAACAGTCGATCATGTCGATAACAATGGCTTTCAGCCTATCCATTCTGCTGTCAAGAAGGGGTATGAGCGTAGTCATACCAGCGGCCATGAAGCGGTTGTCAAGCTATTACTCAATGCCGGCGCCCGGATCGACGCGCAAGACAAGAAAGGCTGGCAGCCTCTCCACTACGCTGCAGACGGAGTCAATCTCTTGCTGCTACAGTTTTTGATTGAATCCGGTGCAGATATCAATGCCAAGGCTATCGACGGCTTGACGCCATTACAGGTCGCTAAAAATCGTGACGTGTGGGGGAAGGTTTATCAGGCCCTGGCGGAATTGCAGGCGAAATAGCCATACTGAAGATGTTGTTATCAAGCAGCTTGCGACACCAGCCAACGGTGGCAGTGCTGTTTCTGTTCCGCAGCGCTGAACCCGCAAGACTGGGAGGTGGCCTTGCTTAGAGCCGCGCCTCATCGCCCCACACATGGCGCATGCTGAAGTGCATATGGGCGTCGTCTTCATGCAGGGCGGCGATGATCGCATACTGGCTGTCGCCGGTGTTGCGCGGTAGTATCTTTGGTAGTTCGGTGGCGGGCAGGGGGGCGCCTTGCGGGTTGCTCAGCGGGTGAACGTAGGCGGCGCCCCGTTGCGTGACCACCCCCAGTTCGCCATTGCGCAGGCGCACCAGGGTGCCGGGCGGATATTTGCCCAGGATGGCCACGAATTGTTCGGCCAGCACGCGATCGATGGCCTGGTCCTGGTCGAGGAAAAGTTGCTGCAGCGCCTGGTCGGGCAGGATGGAGCGCCGGTAGTTGCGGGCCGAGACGCGCGCGCAATAGCGGTCGGCCAGGCCGATCAGCTTAGCGTTCTGCAAGATTTCATCGCCGCTACGGCCCTCAGGATAACCGCTGCCATCGTCGTTTTCATGATGCAGGAGCACGCAACTGAGCCACTCTTCATCTTCGACACCGGCGCAGCGCAGCAGTTCCGCACTTTCTACGGGGTGCAGGCGGACGATGCGCATTTCATCATCGGTCAACGGGCCGCGCTTGTCCTGGAAACTGTCATGGTGATACAACATGCCCACGTTCATGGTCAGCGCGGCGGCGCCGATGCGCAGCAATTCATCGTCGGGCTTGCCCATGGCCTGGCCCACCAGCATCGCCAGCAGCGCCGTTTCGATGCAGTGGCGCACGCAATAGCGGCCGGCGATCTGGTTCAGCAAGATGCTGGCCAGGGCGATATCGGCATCGAGGCTCAGCGCGCGCAGCAGTTCGCGGGCGATGGCGCGCACGTCGCGCTCGGCATTGCCTTCCTTGCGCAAGTCTTGCAGCAGCCGGTCCAGCCGCTGCGCGCTTTCATTGAGCAGGTGCAATACTGAGGGCTGCTCGGGCGTGCCCGTGTACAGGCCCATCTGCAGCAAGCGGGCCAGTTGCGCGCCATCGCTGATGATCTGTCCCTTGCGCAATTGCGGGCCGGCGCTGTGGTCCGCCAGATACAAATCCCAGGCCAGGGGTTCGCCAGGAACCAGGTCGGCCAAGCCGATGCGACGCTGAACCATGCTAGTCTCCGTTCTGCTCCCCTGTCTGCAGCCTGTGGGCTGCTGGCGGAAAGCTTTATATTGCTGCCAGGCGCGATAGCGCCAGGCGCAGGGTCTCATCCTGTTTGGCAAAGCAGAAGCGCACGATGCCCGATTCCTTGCCTTGTGCATAAAACGCCGATACGGGAATGGCCGCCACCTTGATCTCGCTGGTCAGCCATTCGGCGAACTGCGCTTCGCTTTGCTGCGAGATGGCGTCATAGCGCACGCACTGGAAATACGTGCCATCGGCCGGCAGCAAGGTAAAGCGGCTGCCCGCCAGGCCGTCGCGGAACAGGTCGCGCTTGCGCTGGTAAAAGGCGGGCAAGTCCAGATACGGCTGCGGATCGGCCATGTAGGCGGCCACGCCATGCTGCATCGGTGTGTTGACCGTAAAAACATTGTACTGGTGCACCTTGCGGAACTCGGCCGACAAGCTGGCTGGCGCGGCCACATAACCGACTTTCCAGCCTGTCACATGATAGGTCTTGCCGAAGCTGGAAACGATGAAACTGCGCGCTGCCAGTTCCGGGTGGCGGCTCAGCGAAACGTGCTGCTGGCCGTCGTACACCATGTGTTCATAGACTTCGTCCGACAAGATCAATATCTGCGTGCCGCGCACGATGTCGGCCAGCGCCGCCACGTCGGACGGACGCAAGATGGTACCGGTCGGATTATGCGGCGTATTGATGATGATCAAACGCGTCTTGGGCGTGACGGCGGCGGCCAGCGTGTCCCACGGCACGCTATAGCCGTGCTCGTTCACCTGCATGGACACCAGCACGGGCAGGCCGCCCGCCAGCGTGATCGCCGGCAGATAGCTGTCGTAGGCCGGCTCGATGACGATCACTTCATCGCCGGGGTGGACGCAGCACAGAATCGCCGTGGTCAAGGCTTGCGTGGCGCCGGCCGTGACGGTAATTTCCGTGGCGGCATCATATTGATGGCCGTACAGGCTGGCGATTTTCGCCGCGATGGCCTCGCGCAGGGGCGCCGCACCCGTCATGGGCGGGTACTGGTTATGGCCGGCATGCATGGCCTCGCTGACTCTTTCGATCAGCGCTGGCGCGCAGCCGAAATCGGGAAAGCCTTGTCCCAGGTTGACGGCGCCATGCTGGGCCGCCAGGGCCGACATGCGCGTAAACACGGTGGTGCCCACGGCAGGCAAGCGCGTTTGCAGGGCAGGGGTCTGGCTGGAGTAAGGCGTGCTATTCATGGGCAATCGGGCGATGGTGTAAGAGGTTGGCTTTATTCTAGCGCAGCCGCAACTGTTTCGGGTGGCACGGCGATCACCCACTTCTCTGGCAGCATGATCTGGAACATGCCGGCCTTGGCGGTCCTGCGCGCCAGTTTCAGCAGGGCTTTATCCTTGGTGATCAGGATGTCGGCGTTGGCGTCGCGCGCCAGTTCCAGGAATTTCTGGTCATCCTTGTCGGTGCAGACGGGCAGGCGCACGCCAGACACGGCTGGCGCCACCACCGTGATCAGGGCGTCAAAACGGGCCGCAGCCACGGCGCGGCTGGCTTCGTCGAGCGGCAAGTGTTTGTAATGCAATACCACCAGATATTCGGCGCGGCAATCTTCGCGCGTGATGGCGTGCACGGCCCCGCTTTCCATGGCGGCCAGCAAGCCGGCCCAGCGCGGGTCGTTGAAGACGAACAGGTCGAGGCAGACGTTGGTGTCGAGGACGAGTTTTTGTGGAGCAGGTATCATGTCGGCAATTCTATTCTGTAGTGATAATTTATGTTGATCGTGCTTTCGCCCGCCAAAAGTCTCGACCTGGAGACGCCGCCAACCACCCAGTTGCACAGCACCCCCGATTTTCTCGACCATTCCGCCCAGCTCATCGAGCGCATGCGCCAGTTTTCACCGGCCGAGGTCGGCAGCCTGATGGGCATTTCCGATGCCTTGTCTGTCCTCAACGTGGCCCGCTACGCGTCCTGGACGCCGCAGCCATCCGATGCGCGGCAAGCCATCATGGCGTTCAATGGCGATGTGTACGCCGGTTTCGAAGCGCGCACCCTGCAGCCGGGCCAGCTGGATTACGCGCAATCGCGCGTACGCATCCTGTCGGGCCTGTACGGCCTGCTGCGCCCGCTGGACCTGATCCATCCGCACCGGCTGGAGATGGGCACGCGCCTGTCCACCGCGCGCGGCAAGGATTTATACGCGTTCTGGGGCGACACCATCACCAATGCCCTCAATCGCACGGCGCAAGAGCAGGGCGCCAAGGTGCTGGTGAACCTGGCCTCGGAAGAGTATTTCAAATCCGTCAAGCCGCGCCAGCTGGACATGCCCGTCATTTCGCCCGTGTTCGAAGACTGGAAGAATGGCAAGTACAAGATCATCTCGTTCTATGCCAAGCGCGCGCGCGGCATGCTGGCCCGCTACGCCACCGTCAACGCCATCCACGACCCCGAGCAATTGAAACAGTTCGATGCCGATGGCTACGCTTATGTGCCGGAAGCCTCGAATGACAAGAACTGGGTGTTTCGCCGCAGGGTCGGAGAGTAAGAGCCGGGGTCAGACCCGTCGGGGGAGCACGCTCCAGTGGAGCGTGTTCCGATTGCGAGGCAACTGACCCCAGTTTTTTGCTTGCTAGCGGCCCTGGCATCAAGAAAAAACCGGAGCAAGCTCCGGTTTTTTATTTTATTGCCAGAATTTCCACCAGCGGCGTTCCTTGTTCACCCCTTCCGGGCTGAGGAAGGCGGTTTGCGGGTAGTTCTTGGTCAGCACGCGCAGGGTGTCGTCGCGCAGGTCGGTCATGCCCAGCTTGTCGTACGAGCGGTACATGATGAACAGCGCTTCTTCGATGGCCGGCGAGGCGCTGAAATCGCTGATGGTGCCTTGCGCGCGGTTGGCCGCAGCCAGGTAGGCGCCACGGCGGTAGTAATAACGCGCCACATGGACTTCATATTTCGCCATCGCATCGATCAGATAATGCATGCGCGCCAGTGCATCGGGCGTGTACTTGCTGTTCGGGAACTTGTCGACCAGTTGCTTGAAAGCAGCAAACGCTTCGCGCGTGGCCTTCGGATCGCGTTCGGTCGGATCTTGTTCGTACAGGAAGTTCAGGAAGCTCAGTTGATCATTAAAGCTGATCAAGCCCCGCAGGTAGTACATATAGTCGACATTGGCGTGGTTCGGGTGCAACTTGATGAAGCGTTCGACAGCCGCTAGTGCCTGAGCCTGGTCTCCCGACTTATAATACGCGTAAGCGATCTCCATCTGTGCTTGCAAGGCATAGTTGCCGAAAGGATAGTTAGCCTCCAGCTTCTGAAACAGGCCAATGGCAGTCTCATAGTGCTGCCCGCTCATTTCTTCACGGGCCTCCGAGTATAATTTCGTAACGGACCAGTTTTTGGTCTCATCCACTTTTTCTGGCAACAAGCTGCAAGCGGACATGCCGAGCAGAACGACTGAAGCGACTACCAACGATAATTTTTTTTGCATGACGTTTTGCAAGAAGGTTTTAACCAAGATTTTACAATAGGCTGATTATAGCCGATGGGAATGCTGTGATATTAACTTCTAAGCCGAATTTGGCTGCCCCCCTATCTGACTCCGACCTCAACGACGTCGATGTGCACACAGATGCACAGGATGCCGACGAGGCATTTGACGGCGACGAGCTGTTCGATGACCTGGCGCCGATCCACCTGGAACTAACGCCGGACGCCTGCGGACATCGCCTCGACAAGGTCATTTCCAAGCTGGTGCCGCAGTATTCGCGCAGCCGTTTGCAATTGTGGCTGGAAGCCGGTTTCGTCACCGTGGACGGTAAAGTTGCGAAACGCAATATGACCGCCTATGGCGATGAAAAGATCGTCATTCTGCCGCAAAGTGCGCCGGAAGACGAGGCTTTTAAGCCGGAAGCGATGGAATTGAACATCGTGCACGAAGATGAACACATCATCGTGATCAATAAACCGGCCGGACTGGTGGTCCATCCGGGTCCTGGCAACTGGTCGGGCACCTTGCTCAACGGCCTGCTGCACCACTGCCCGCAGCTCGCTGGCGTGCCGCGCGCCGGCATCGTGCACCGCCTGGACAAGGATACCAGCGGCTTGATGGTGGTGGGCAAGACGCTGGCCTCGCAAACGGACCTGGTGCGCCAGTTGCAGGCGCGCACCGTCAAGCGTGAATATTTCGCGCTGGTATGGGGCACGCCGAAAGTGGCGGGCACCATCGACGCTTCCATCGCGCGCCACCCGCGCGACCGCGTCAAAATGGCCGTGTCAGAAAACTTCACCGCCAAGCCGGCTATCACGCACTATGAATTGATCGGCAGCGGCGAACTCGACCGTCGTCCCGTGAGCCTGATGCAATGCCGCCTGGAAACAGGCCGCACGCATCAGATCCGCGTGCACATGCAGCACCTGGGGTTCGCCCTGGTCGGTGACTACGTGTATGGCAAGCCGCACCTGGTTTCCGTCTTCCCGCGCCAGGCGCTGCAGGCGCGCCGGCTGGGCCTGGTCCATCCGGGCACGGGCGAGCAATGCGAATGGCTGGTGCCGCTGGCTGATGACTTTGCCGAACTGATCGCCAAGGCCGGTATTCCCGAGCCGGAACTGGTCTGATGCAGATCGCCATCGCCGTGCCGCATATTGTTCCCGACTGGCCAGGCCTGCCTGCCAATGTCGGTGCCTTGTCGACCGTGCGCGCGGGCGGCGCCAGCCTGGGGCCGTATGATGATGGGCGGGGTGGCGGCGGCTTGAACCTGGGCGTGCACGTGGGCGACGATCCAGCCTGCGTGGCGCAGAACCGGGCACGGCTGGCGGCAGCGTTGCCGTCGGAGCCGGCCTGGCTGTCGCAAGTGCATGGCGTGGCCGTGGCCGATGCAGCTGGGCTTGCCGGCTGCGTGCCGGACGCCGACGCCAGCGTGGCCACGCAGCCCGGCGTGGTGTGCACCGTGATGACGGCCGATTGCCTGCCGGTTTTGTTCTGTTCGCATGACGGCCAGGTGGTGGGGGCCGCGCATGCGGGCTGGCGCGGCCTGGCCAACGGTGTCTTGCAGACGACCGTGCAAGAGATGCGCGCGCGCGGCGCCACGGAAATCCTGGCCTGGCTGGGGCCGGCCATCGGTCCTGGCGCGTTTGAAGTAGGCGCTGACGTATTGCAGGCGTTTCGCGACGGCGCGCGCGATGCGGTCGAAGCGCAGTCCTTGTCGGACGCGTTTATTGCCATTGCTGGCAAGCCGGGCAAATACCTGGCGGACATATATGCGCTGGCACGCCTCATGCTGCGGCGTGACGGTGTGAGTCGGGTAGCGGGCGGCGAGTATTGCACTGTCAGCGATGCGGCGCAGTTTTATTCCTACCGGCGCGATGGCGTCACCGGACGACAGGCCAGTTTGATCTGGCGCAAATAATATGAACGGCAGACGCTTATGTGTCTGCCGTTTTTGTTTTATCGTCTGCAGAAGCCGCGGTCGCTGCGGCGGCTTTGTCTGCGGCGCGCCGTTTGCGTCTTTTTGACCCGGTCAGATAGAATAGGATAGACAAAGGAATAAGACAGTACAGGAGGAACGTCATCAGTCCGGCAACAAAGGACGGTTCGGTGAGGGCCATCAGGCCCACCACGTAAATCCATGCAATAGCAACGATCAGCATCATAGGTTTTAACCAGGCCAGGCGAGGCTGGATACAGTAGAGAGTGACGACATCTTAATTCTTTAATGGAATGGATTTACACAATGAATATGCCCGATCCCCAAGTCATGACCCAGGAGTGGATGGCGCAGATCAGCGATCCGAACCAGTGGAAGACCTGGTTCAACATGGTACCCCAGCCGGCAGCAAATCCCATGGCCGGCATTTTGCAGGACGCCGGGGCCAGCATCAAGCCGGAAGTGGTGGAACAATTAAAGAATGACTACATGGCCAAGCTGACGGGCTTGTGGGGCGATTTCATGGGGGGCAAGACGCCGGAACTGAAAGACCGCCGCTTTGCCGCGCCAGCCTGGCATGCCAGTCCCTTGTCGGCCTTCAATGCCGCCGCGTATCTGCTGAACGCCGAATTCCTGGCCGCCATGGCCGAGGCGGTCGAAGCGTCGCCACATCAGAAACAAAAAATCCGTTTTGCGGTACAGCAAATTGTTGACGCCATGTCGCCGGCCAATTTCCTGGCGACCAATCCCGACGCCCAGCAAACCCTGATCGAGACCAAGGGCGAAAGCCTGGCCAAGGGCTTGACGAATATGCTGGCCGATATGCAGAAAGGCCGCATTTCGCAGTCCGACGAGTCCGCCTTCGAAGTGGGCCGCAACGTGGCCACCACGCCGGGTACGGTGGTGTTTGAAAACGCCCTGTTCCAGCTGATCCAGTACACGCCGAGCACGGCCACCGTGCATGCGCGTCCGCTGCTGATGGTGCCGCCGTGCATCAACAAATTTTATATCCTGGACTTGCAGCCTGAAAACTCGCTGGTGCGCTACGCGGTGGAGCAGGGCAATAGCGTGTTCCTGATCTCGTGGCGCAATCCCGACATGAGCATGCAGCACGTCACCTGGGATGATTACGTGGAGCAGGGCGTGATCGAAGCGATCCGTGTCACGCAAGAGATTTCGGGCCAGGAAAAATTGAACATGTTCGGCTTTTGCGTGGGCGGCACCATCGTCTCGACCGCGCTGGCCGTGCTGAAGGCGCGCGGACAGAATCCCGCATCGAGCCTAACCCTGCTGACCACCTTCCTCGACTTTTGCGACACGGGCGCGCTCGAGGTCTTCGTCGATGAACCGCAAGTGGCGCTGCGCGAGCAGACCCTGGGCAAGGGCGGGCTGATGTCCGGCCGTGACCTGGGCAGTACTTTCTCCAGCCTGCGTCCGAACGACCTGGTGTGGAATTACGTGCAGTCGAATTATCTGAAGGGCAAGGAGCCGGTCGCCTTCGATTTGCTGTACTGGAACGGCGATGGCACCAGCCTGCCAGGCCCCATGTTTTGCTGGTATCTGCGCCACACCTACCTGGAAAACAGCCTGAAAGTGCCGGGCAAGCTGACGGTGGCTGGCGAGAAAATCGACTTGAGCAGCATCGATGCGCCAGCCTTTATTTACGGCTCGCGCGAAGACCACATCGTGCCCTGGGGCTCTGCCTACGCATCGACGGCACTGCTCAATCCGAAGAAGCCGAAAGCCAACCGGTTTATCCTCGGCGCCTCGGGCCATATCGCCGGCGTGATCAACCCGGCGTCGAAGAAAAAACGCAGCTACTGGAGCAACGACCAGCCACGTAGCGCGAAAGCCAAGCCCTTGAGCGCCGAACAGTGGCTGGACGGCGCAACCGAACATGCGGGCAGCTGGTGGTCCGAATGGGCCGCGTTCCTGGCCGAACATGGCGGCGCAGAGGTAAAGGCGCCGGCCAAGCCCGGCGGCAAGCGTTACAAGGCGATCGAACCGGCGCCTGGCCGGTATGTTAAAGTCAGGGCAGATTAAGTCTGTTGCTAGCCAAGACCAGGGTAATCTCTGGTCTTGTCAGGAATCTACTTCTAGTTGCGTTGCAATAAATGTGGGAATCTTTGCCACGAATGTGCAAAGTGGTCGTTTTCCACTCTATAATGCAAAAAGTAGGCAGGTGCGAAAGCGGACCCCACGTTCGCTTTTTTTTCGGATTAACTCAGTATGCGTTGCGGCGCAATAAGTGGGACTTTGTGATGAGTAGTGCTAAAAAAAGTATAGACCGCCTGATTAAAAAATACCCTAACCGCCGTTTGTACGATACCCAAACCAGTTCCTACATCACCTTGACGGACGTCAAGCAGCTGGTGCTGGACAATGAAGAATTCACGGTCGTGGACGCCAAGTCCAGCGAAGACCTGACGCGCAGCATTTTGCTGCAGATCATCCTGGAAGAGGAGGCCAGCGGCGTGCCGATGTTCTCCAGCGGCGTGCTGTCGCAAATCATCCGCTACTACGGCCACGCCATGCAGGGCATGATGGGCTCCTACCTGGAAAAGAACGTGCAGGCGTTCACCGATATCCAGCATAAATTCACGGGCACCTCGGCCGGTAGTTTCGATGGCAAGCCGTTCAGTCCCGAAATGTGGACACAATTCATGAACGTGCAAGGTCCGATGATGCAGGGCATGATGAATAACTACATCGACCAGAGCAAGAGCCTGTTTGTGCAGATGCAGGAACAAATGCAAAACCAGAGCAAGAATCTGTTCGGCACCTTCCCGTTCGTACCGCCCGTACCACCGGCGGACAAGAAGTAAATACCAGCAAATATGGGGCTTGCAAGCGGGCCCCACCCAACGGCACAGCGGAGCTTTCCCCTGTGCCGTTTTTTTTTGCTGCACCGCAGCGCAAGCGGCTTTGCGGGCCATCCCTCATCAATTTACGCAAAAAATTGCGTTGACATTGAAAATTCTTCACTGGTAGTATTACTACACATTGTGGAAGCGCTTCCACTCCCATCCGAAGTGAAGGAGATTGTGTGAATCAAGCCGCTGTATCAGTTGTCCCGCCTGTATCCGCCGCACTGGAAACGGAATTTTCGCCACCGGCCGACTCGGTGTTGTGGAAGAAAGATTTTTTGCTGGGCGTGGCCACTGCCGCCTACCAGATCGAAGGCGCCGTGCATGAAGATGGCCGCCTGCCATCGATCTGGGATACTTTCTCCGCCACCCCAGGCAAGGTGCTGGCTGGCGACACGGGCGAGTTCGCCTGCGACCACTACCACCGCTGGGAAGACGATGTCGAGACCATCGCCGCCCTGAATGTCGATGGCTACCGCTTGTCGATCGCCTGGCCTCGCGTCATGGATGAGCAAGGCCAGCCCAACCCTGTCGGCATCGCCTTCTACAAAAACCTGCTGCAGCGCCTCAAGCAAAAAGGCTTGAAAACCTTTGTCACCCTCTACCACTGGGACTTGCCGCAACACCTGGAAGACCGTGGCGGCTGGCTCAACCGTGAGACGGCTTACCGTTTCGCCGACTACGCCGACCTGATGAGCCGCGAACTGTCCGGCCTGGTTGATGCCTGGGCCACCCTGAACGAACCCTGGTGCTCGGCCTTCCACGGTTACGGCGGTGGCCACCACGCGCCGGGCAGGGCGGACGTGCGTTACGCCACGCAGGCGATGCACCATCTGCTGCTCGGTCACGGCCTGGCGCTGGTGCATCTGCGACGCAATGATCCGGGCGCGCAAGTGGGCCTGGTGGCCAACGTGGGCCGTGGCACGACCACCGGCAGCAGCGCCGCCGACCAGCGCGCAGCCGAGCTGTTCGAGCTGCAGCACAACAACTGGATCTTCGATCCGCTGTTCAAGAAAAGTTATCCGGAAGCCTTATGGAGCTTGTGGCCTGGCGCCAGGCCTCTGATCCTGGACGGCGACATGGACATCATCGGCGCGCCGATGGACTTCCTCGGCATCAATTACTATTTCCGCACGAATGTGGTCAGCGATGGCGGCCATGGCTACCTGGAAGTGGACCTGGAAGGCGTGGAGCGCACGCAGATGGGCTGGGAAGTCTATCCGCAAGGCTTGTACGATTTGCTGGTCGGTTTCCATCACGAATACGCCAACCTGCCACCGGTCTACATTACGGAGAACGGTACGGCGTCGGACGATGAAGTGGTCGATGGCAAGGTGGCGGACCCGCGCCGCATCTCGTTCCTGAACCGCCACCTGGCAGCCGTTGACGCCGCAGTCAAGGCGGGCGTGGACATCCGCGGTTATTTCATCTGGTCGCTATTGGATAACTTCGAATGGGCTTTCGGTTACGAGCGCCGCTTCGGCATTATTCATGTGGATTATGCGACGCAAAAGCGCACCTGGAAGCAGAGCGCCTTCCTGGTGCGTGATTTCCTGGCACGCCGTCATGCACAGCCTTGAGGAGTGTGAGTATCGTTGATGTTTGTAGGACGTTTCATCTGGTAAAGTTTTAGGTATAGGCATAGCCGATTCATTCCCATAAAAAGAGCGCTGGACGCTCACAGGAGACAACATGAATAAAACCAATAAAACTGCTGGCGCAATCGCGCTGGCCCTGGCAGCCCAGGCTGCCCTCATGGCGCCAGCCCTGGCGCAAAATCCCGCGCCCTTGAAGGCTACCGTGATCCACTGGTGGACCTCCGGCGGTGAATCGGCCGCCATCCGCCAGTTTGCCGATGCCTACAACAAGGCCGGCGGCCAGTGGGTCGACCAGGCCATCGCCGGCGCCGACCAGTCGCGCGCCACCACCATCAACCGCATCGTGGGCGGCAATGCACCGGTGGCGGCGCAGTTCAATACTTCGCAGCAATTCCGCGATATCGTCGACCAGGGTTTGCTCAATAACATCGATGACGTGGCGATCAAGGGCAACTGGGACCAGATCATGCCGCCATCGATCGTCAACGCCATCAAGATCAAGGGCCATTTCTATGCAGCGCCCGTCAACATCCACATGCCCGCCTGGTTCTTCTATTCCAAGGCCGCCTTTAAAAAGGCCGGCATCGCCGACGAACCGAAGACCTGGGATGAATTCCTGGCCGACCTGGCGAAATTGAAGGCGGCCGGCGTGGTGCCGCTGGCCTTCGGCGGCCAGGTATGGCAGGAAAAAATCACCTTCGACGCCATCTTCGCGATGGTGGGCGGCCCCGACCTGTACCTGAAAGTCTACCGCGACCGCGACCAGAACGCCGTCAAGTCCGACGCCTTCAAGCAGGTGCTGATCGCGTTTAAAAAACTGCGCGGCTTCATCGATGCGGGCGCGCCGGGCCGCAACTGGAACGACGCCACCGCCATGGTCATCACCGGCAAGGCTGGCGTGCAAATCATGGGCGACTGGGCCAAGGGCGAATTCTCGGCCGCGAAACAGACGGCCGGCAAGGAATTCGGCTGCTTCCCCGGCTTCGGTCCGAAGTCGCCGTACATCGTGGCAGGCGACGCTTTCGTATTCCCGAAATCGTCGAATCCCGACGTGATCAAGGCGCAGAAACTGCTGGCCACCACCATGACTGCGCCAGGCCCGCAAGTGGCCTTCAGCGCGCGCAAGGGATCGATTCCGATCCGTGGCGACGTCGACGACAGTTCGCTCGACATCTGCGCCAAGCAGGGTATCGCCATCATGAAGGACAAGTCGCGCCAGTTGCCGAACTCGGAGATGCTGACCTCGCCCGACACCAACGGCGCCTTGCAGGACGTGCTGACCAATTACTGGAATAAAAACCAGTCCGCCGAAGATGCGCAAAAGGCCTTCGCCAGCGCCTTGAAAGAGTAAGCGCCGCAATTCACGGGAGACGGTATGAGTCATGTCAACAAGCCGGCGAAGCGGCGACGCTTTTCGCTGGCCGCCAATATCGCGCTGCTGCCGATGGCGCTCACGGTATTGTTCGCCTACGTGGGAACGATGCTGTGGACCCTGCGCGTGTCGGTCAGCAGTTCGCGCACTTTTCCGGCCGACGATTTTGTCGGCGCCGCGCAGTACATCCGCTTGTTCAACAATGAGCGCTGGCTGCTGTCGCTGCATAACCTGGTGATCTACGGCGTGCTGTTCATCGCCGCCTGCCTGGTGCTCGGTTTCCTGCTGGCCGTGTTCATCGACCAGAAGGTGGCCGCCGAAGGCGTGCTGCGTACCGTCTTTTTGTATCCGTATGCGATGTCCTTCGTGGCCACGGGGCTGGTCTGGCAATGGATGCTCAATCCTGAGTTGGGCATCCAGGAGGTGCTGCACAAGCTCGGTTTCGAGCATGCGCGCTTCGACTGGATCATCGACCAGGACATGGCCATCTACACGGTGGTGATCGCCACCGTGTGGCAAGCCTCGGGCCTGGTGATGGCGCTGATGCTGTCCGGCCTGCGCGGCATCGACGATGAAATGTGGAAGGCCGCCCGCATCGACGGCATTCCGCGCTGGCGCGTGTACGTCAGCATCGTGCTACCGATGCTGGGGCCGTCGATCTCGACTGCCTTCGTGCTGCTGTTCGTGATGGTCGTCAAGGTGTATGACGCGGTGGTCGCCATGACGCAGGGCGGTCCGGGCACGGCCAGCGAAGTGCCGGCCAAGTTCATCATGGACTACCTGTTCGGACGGGCCAATATCGGCCTGGCCTCGGCCGCCTCGGTGGTCCTGCTGACCACGGTGCTGGCGATCGTCGTTCCCATCTATTTTGTGCGCAACCGCGCCAGCAAGGGCAAGGTGGCGCGATGACTGCCGCTGTCATGAATCCGGCGCTCCGCCGCCGCTCGCGCCTGACGCCGGCGCGCCTGGGCATCTATGCCTTCCTGTTGTGCGCCGCACTGTTCTTCCTGCTGCCGCTGTATGTGATGCTGGTGACCTCGGTCAAGCCGATGGAAGAAATCCGCCTGGGCACCTTGTTTGCGCTGCCCGTGCACGCCACGCTGGAGCCATGGAGCATGGCCTGGCAATCGGCTTGTACCGGCCTGGAATGCAATGGCATCCGTGGCGGCTTCTGGAATTCGGTCTATATCGTGGTGCCCAGCACCATCTTGTCGATCGCGGTGGGCGCAGTGAATGGCTATGCGCTGTCGTTCTGGCGGCCGCGCGGCGCCAACCTGCTGTTCGCCGTACTGATGATGGGCGCCTTCGTGCCGGTGCAGGTGATGGTGTATCCGCTGGTGCGGCTGCTGGCGATGGCGCATCTGTTCAGCTCCTTGCCGGGCATTATCCTGATCCATACCATTTTCGGCATGCCCGTGATGACCCTGCTGTTCCGCAATTACTACGCGGCGCTGCCGCAGGAACTGTTCAAGGCGGCGCGCATCGATGGCGGCGGTTTCTGGCGCATCTTCCTGCAATTGATGCTGCCGATGTCCACCCCCATCATCGTGGTGGCGGCCATCATGCAGGTGACGGGGATCTGGAACGACTTCCTGTTCGGCCTGGTGTTTGCCGGCTCCGACCATTTGCCGATGACGGTGCAGCTCAATAACATCATCAATACGACCACGGGCGAACGCCTGTACAACGTGAACATGGCGGCCACCATCCTGACATCGATGGTGCCGCTGGGTCTGTATTTCATTTCCGGCCGCTGGTTCGTGCGCGGTATCGCCTCCGGCGCGGTCAAGGGCTAACAAGGGTAATCATGTCTAATGTAGCGATACGTAATCTTCAGATCCAGCTGGGCGGCAATACCATCATCGACGCCTTGAACCTCGACGTGCAGGCCGGTGAATTCGTGGTCTTGCTGGGGCCTTCGGGCTGCGGCAAGTCGACCCTGCTGCACACCATTGCCGGCCTGATCGACGTCAGTGGCGGCAGCATCGAAATCAGCGGCCACGACATGACCTGGGCCGATCCCAAGGACCGGCGCATCGCCATGGTGTTCCAGTCCTATGCGCTGTACCCGACCATGAATGTGGAGCGCAACATGTCCTTCGGCCTGCGCATCAGCGGCACGCCCAAGGCCGAGATCGAACGCCGGGTGGCGCGCGCGGCCGACATGCTGCAGCTGCAGCCGCTGTTGAAGCGCAAGCCGGCCGAATTGTCCGGCGGCCAGCGGCAGCGCGTGGCGATCGGCCGCGCCATCGTGCGCCAGGCCGACGTGTTCCTGTTCGATGAGCCGCTGTCGAACCTGGACGCCAAGCTGCGCACGGAACTGCGGCGCGAGCTCAAGCAGCTGCACCAGCAGCTGGGCGCGACCATGATCTATGTCACGCATGACCAGGTCGAAGCGATGACACTGGCCCAGCGCATGGCCGTGATGAAGGGCGGCGTGATCCAGCAGTTCGATACGCCGGCCGCCATCTACCGCGAACCGGCTAATCTGTTCGTGGCCACCTTCCTCGGCTCGCCGGGCATGAACCTGTTCCGCGGCACCTTGCACCACGAGGCGGGCGGGATTGCCTTCCGCAGCGGCAGCGTGACCCTGGACGTGAGCGGCTACGCCTTCAGGCAGGCGCCGGCGGAAGGGCAAAGCTGCGTGCTGGGCGTGCGGCCGGAAGACATCAGCGTCGGCCAGGGCTTGCCGTATCAAGCCGGTATTTCACTGGTCGAGGCGATGGGCAATCACAAGGTGGTGTGGCTGGACTTTAACGGCAACCAGATCGCCAGCGTGGCGCAGGAACAGGATGTGATCGACGCCGGCCACACCACGTTCGCCATCCGCACGGCGCAGGCCTCGCTGTTCGACGGCGCCAGCGAACTGCGTCTGTAGTGCTTAGCTTCCCTGCCGCTTCGCTACCGAAGCGCGCAGGGTAATCGTGACGGGGAAGTCGCGTTCGATGGTGTAGCTGGTGCCGTAGCACTGGTTCAGCAGCCAGCGCACGGCGTTTTGCGTCAATTCCCGGATGGAGATGTGTACGGAGGTCAGGCCTGGCGCCGTGAAGGCGGCGGAATAGTCATCATCGTAGCCGACTACCGATACGTCATCGGGCACGCGGATGCCGGCCCGGTGCAGGCAGGACATGGCGCCGACGGCCATCTCGTCGTTGGCGCAGAACAGGCCCGTAAATGGCTTGCCATCATCAAGCAGAGCTTGCGTGGAGGCGTAGCCGCCTTCGCGCGAAAAGTCCGAGCTGATCAAAGGCACATCCTGCCTGGCGATGCCATGGCGTTCCAGCTCATCAAAGAATCCCTGCAAGCGGCTTTCATTGTCCAGGGTGTCGGGCGGCCCCGAGATCACGGCCAAGTGACGATGGTCTGCTTCGAGCAGGGTGCGCGCGGCCAGGGTGCCGCCATGATAATGGTCGGGGCAGAACGACGCCTGCGGCAGGTCCGGGTGGCGCCGGTTCAGGAACGCCATTTTCGGATGCATGCGTTGCAGCTGCACCAGGTCTTCGTCGTGCAAGTCGTGGCCCAGCACGACGATGCCGTCGCAATCTCGCCCGATCAGGAATTTGACTGCTTCGATGGCTTCCTCGCGCGGCGTGCCGTCGCCGCAGCCGGTGGCCACCACCACGTGGCGGCGCAGCGCGCGCAGTTCAATGTCCGTCTGTTTCAGGATGGTGCCGTAATAGGCGCCAAAGAAGGAGGGCGCGAAGATGCCTATCATGCCCAGCGACTTGGCCGACAAGGAGCGGCCGATCGACGACGGGCGGAAGTTCAGTTGCTTGATGGCCGCCTGCACGCGGGCCAGGGCGTCGGGCGATACGGGGCCGGCGCCGGAAATGGCGCGCGAGGCTGTCGACATGCCTACGCCGGCGAGCACTGCGACGTCTTTCAGTGTTGCCACGTAGTCGGTTCTCCTGTGGTGGTCATTGCTATCATTTTTGCGGTGAAACCGGCCTGGAATGCGACAAACCGGGCCTTCGGCTTACTTTCAGTTTACTTATAAGGATCGTAGCACGGATCATGCGCGCAGAATAATGTACAATGTTCGATTGGTCAAAATTTTCCTGGCAATCTATCATGCATTCGATCTCCCGTATTCCTGTCGTCAAATCCGAGCCTGGCGCCGCCATTGCCGGCGCCGCACCAAAAGTAGGCTTTGTCTCCCTCGGCTGCCCGAAAGCGCTGGTCGATTCCGAGCAAATCCTCACGCAATTGCGCGCCGAAGGCTATGAAACGGCGAAATCGTATGATGGCGCCGACCTGGTCATCGTCAACACCTGCGGCTTCATCGACGCTGCCGTGCAAGAGTCGCTCGACGCCATCGGCGAAGCGCTGGCCGAAAACGGCAAGGTCATCGTGACGGGCTGCCTGGGCGCCAAGAAGGATGCTGCCGGCGACGACATCATCATGAAGGTGCATCCGAAAGTGCTGGCCGTGACCGGCCCGCATGCGCTGGCGGAAGTGATGGACTCCGTCCACACGCACTTGCCGAAACCGCATGCGCCTTTCCTCGACCTGCTGCCGCCGCAAGGCATCAAGCTGACGCCGAAACACTACGCCTACCTGAAAATCTCGGAAGGCTGTAACCACCGCTGCAGTTTCTGCATCATCCCGTCGATGCGTGGCGACCTGGTGTCGCGTCCTATCGCCGAATTGATGATGGAAGCGGAAAACCTGTTCAAGTCGGGCGTCAAGGAATTGCTGGTGATTTCGCAGGACACCTCGGCTTATGGCGTGGACGTGAAATTCCGCTCCGGCTTCTGGAATGGCCGTCCTGTCAAAACCCATATGACGCAGCTGACCGAAGCGCTGGGCGAACTGGCCAAGTCCTACGGCGCCTGGGTGCGTCTGCATTATGTTTATCCATACCCGCATGTGGACCAGATCATCCCGATGATGGGCGACGGCCATATCCTGCCTTACCTGGACATCCCGATGCAGCATGCGCATCCGGACGTATTGAAGCGCATGAAGCGCCCGGCCAGCGGCGAGAAAAACCTGGACCGCATCCAGGCCTGGCGCGCGATCAACCCGGATTTAACCATCCGTTCGACCTTCATCGCCGGTTTCCCTGGCGAGACGGAAGCGGAATTCGAGTACCTGCTGGACTTCCTGAAGGAAGCGCAGATCGACCGCCTGGGCTGCTTTGCCTATTCGCCAGTCGAAGGCGCGACCGCCAACGAGATCGCCAATCCGGTGCCGGAAGAAGTGCGCGAAGAGCGCCGTGGCCGCGTGATGCTGCTGCAGGAAGAAATCTCGAAAAAACGCCTGCAAGCGAAGGTCGGCAAGACCGTGCGCGTGCTGATCGATGAAATCACCCGCACCGGCGGCGTGGGCCGCTCTTCCGCCGATGCGCCGGAAATCGATGGCGTGGTGTACGTCAAGCCGCCATACGAGCCGCACCGCAAGCTGGCCGTGGGCCAGTTCGTCGACGTGAAAATCACGTCGGCCGATGCGCATGACCTGTGGGGCGCGGCTGAATAAGCGCATGTAAGCGCGTGTAACAGTCGTACGGCATCAAAGGGCCAAAGCCCTTACAATCAAGGCGGACTCGCATATGCGGTCCGCCTTTTTTATTTTGCGACGACGCCATGACCCAGACAAAATCCCCGCAGACGGCGCTGATCCACAGCGATTACCAGGCGCCGGCCGGCTTTGCCGCCTTTCCCCATGCGATCCATCACGCCTCCACCGTGCTGTTCAAGAACGTGGCCGCGATGCGCTCGGGCGAGTGGAAGGATAAAAACGCCTATACCTATGGCTTGCACGGCACGCCCACCACCTTTACGCTGGAAGCGCGGCTGGCGGCGATCGAGGGCGGCAATCACTGCCTGCTGGCGCCATCGGGCCTGGCGGCGATTGCCATGGCCGATTTCGCCCTCTTGAAAAGCGCGATGACGTGCTGCTGCCGGAAAACGTGTATAACCCGAACCGCGAACTGGGGCGCTGGCTGGCGCACGATTTCGGCATCACGGCGCGCTATTACGATCCGCTGGTCGGCGCCGGCATCGCCGCCCTGATACAGCCGAATACAAAGCTGATCTGGACCGAAGCGCCGGGCTCCGTGACGATGGAAGTGCCGGACTTGCCGGCCATCTGTGCGGCCGCCCATGCGCGCGGCGTGCTGGTGGCGCTCGATAATACCTGGTCGGCGGGCCTGGCGCTGCGCGGCTTCGAGCTGGGCGTGGATATCATCATGCAGGCGCTGACCAAGTACCAGTCGGGCGGCTCCGACGTGCTGATGGGCGCCTTGATTACGCGCGAGCGTAGCTTGTACGAGCGTCTGGCGCTGGCGCATATGCGTCTGGGGCTGGGCGTGGGGGCCGACGATGCTTATCTGGTGCTGCGCGGTTTGCCGACCCTGAAGCTGCGTTTCGATGCCCACGATGCGGGCGCGCGCACGGTGGCGCAGTGGCTCAAGGGCAGGCCGGAGATCGCCACGGTGCTGCATCCGGCATTCGAAGACTGTCCTGGCCACGCCATCTGGCAGCGTGATTTTACGGGTGCAGGCGGCCTGTTTTCCGTCTTGTTCGATGCCCGCTATACGCAGCAGCAGACAGACCGCTTCGTCGATGCCTTGAAGCTGTTCAAGATCGGCTACAGCTGGGGCGGCGCGAATAGCCTGGTGATGCCGTACCCGGTCGCTACCATGCGCAAGGGCTGGCTGCAAGCGGGTCAGCTGGTGCGGCTGAACGTGGGCCTGGAAGACCCGCAAGACCTGATCACCGATATAGCGCAGGCATTCGCCGCACTGGCTTGAGCGGAGGCTACAGCGGCATCGCGTTATTGTTGTTCAGGTCGATGAAGCCGCGCAGCAAACGATACGCCTTCCACAGCCAGGCCAGACCCCAGACGACGAGGGCGGCCGGGATGCCGATCAAGGTCATCCACAGGATGGCGCCCAGTACGACCCAGACGACATACCACCAGAAGGAACGGATTTGCCAGCTGTGATGGCTGTACACGAAGGTGCCCGCCGTTTCGCCCCGTTTCACATAATTGATGATCAGCGGGATGAAGGAAAAGGCGCCCAGCGAAAACACGAAGCTGGCGCCATGGATCAGGTATAACCACCAGGCCAGGGTCTTGGCCTGGTTGACGTTGTTTTCCAAAATAATCTGTTGTGACATGGTCGCTCCTTGCTTGCTGGAGTTTTCATTGTAGCAAGCTATGCAAGGTTGCGGAGCCAGTCACGGATAAAAGAGGTGGCAGTGCTGAAAACTGAACAGTATCGAATCCCGCTGCAGCGGCGCTTTCGTCGCCTACTGCACGCCGCAAGCCTGTTATGCGCATTGGCCGTGCCCGCGGCATATGCCCAGGAAGCGAAGTCCAGCCTGGCTGGCGATATCGCGGCCAGCTTGAAGGAAGAGGGCTTGACGGGCGCCGTCTGGACCGAGCTGCAGCCCGATGGCAGCATCGTCACGGGCGCCGCCGGCCTGAAAAATGCCGCCAGCGGCCTGCCCATGCAGGCCGATACCAGAGTCCAGGTGGGCTCGGTCGCCAAGGTGGTGCTGGCGCTGGGCGTGCTGCACCTGGTCAGCGAGGGCAAGCTCACGCTCGACACGCCGCTGGACCAGATACTGCCGCAGCTGGCGCTGAAGAATTCCTGGCAAGCCAGCGACCCGGTGCGCATCCGTCATTTGCTGGCGCACACGGCGGGCCTCGACGACCTGCGCTTATGGCAAGCGTTCAGCACCAGGCCCTTGCCCGATACCCCACTGGCTGACGCCTTTGCCCATGGCGGCAACCTGCTGCGCGTGCATGCGCGCCCGGGCAGCCGCTATGCGTATTCGAACATGGGTTATGGCTTGCTGGGCATGGTGATCGAGAAAGTCACGGGCCAGCCTTATGAACGCTACCTGGACACGCAAGTGCTGCAGCCGCTGGGCATGGCCGACAGCACCTTTGCCTTTGTCACGCAAACGGGTCCGCAGGCCGATCCGCGCCTGGCGATGGGCCACTTCGAACGGGGTTTGACGCAAGCGGCCGTGCCGATGTATCTGCGCCCGGCGGGCCAGTTCACCACCACGGCGGGCGACATGGGCAAGCTGGCGCAATTCCTGATGGGCGACGGACAGCTGCACGGTAGCCCTTTCATCGCCGCGACCCTGATGGCGGCGCTTTCCAATCCCGTGGGCACGCAGGCCGCAGAGGCGGGACTGGAAGCGGGCCACGGCCTGGCGCTGGCCACGCGCGACCGCCACAACGTGCTGGGCGCCTGCCACCCTGGCACGACGGTGGGTTTTCGCGCCATGCTGTGCGTGTATCCCGAGCAGAAGAGCGCCTTCTTCGTGGCCTTCAATACCGATAGCGAAACGGCCGATTACGAGCGCTTCAACCGGCTGTTGATGCGCGACCTGGAACTGCCCTTGCGCGCCCCCGCGCCATCGGGCAAGCCGGCCGCCACGGTGGAAAACTGGGAAGGCGTGTACCTGCCGTCGCCCGGCGCCATGAGCAGCATGGCCTGGGTCGATACGGTATTCGGTTTCGTGCGCCTGAAATGGGATGGCGATGATCTGTACCTGATTCCATTCCAGGGCCAGCCCAGGGAACTCGAACCGCTGGGCGGCTTGCTGTTCCGCGCCAGCGACCGCAGCGCGCCATCGCATGTGCTGATGCAGGCCGATGGCCGCTATCTGTTCAGCGATGGCTTGCACACGTATCAACGGGCGTCGATGCTGCGCATGCTGGTCTTGTGGGGCAGTGTGGCGCTGGGTCTGGCCGGCCTGCTGTACCTGCTGCTGGTGGGCCTGTGGCGGGCAGCGCGGCGCAAGCTGAAACGCAGCGACCAGCTGTTTGCGCCTTTATTATCCGTGCTGGCGCTGCTGCTGCCCGTGCCGTTCTTCGTGTTCCAGTCCTTTTTGCGCCTGGGTGACGTGACAATGGCCAGCGTGCTGCTGGCCATCGTCACGGGTGCGCTGCCGCTGTCCGTGGCCTTTGGCCTGGCCCGCTGCTGGCGCGGCCGCCAACAGGCGCACGGGGTGGAAAAGTTCGACTGGGTCGCGCTGCTGGCGGCTTTGCAATGGCTGCTGGTGCTGGCCTGGTGGGGCTTGCTGCCGCTGCTGTTATGGCAGTTGTAGCAGTTTAATTCAGGATAGTCAGGATGCCATCGAGGCCCACGAAATTGAGGGCCACGTCGGCTTGCGAGCGTACCACCGGCTTGGCGCGGAAGGCCACGGAAAGACCGGCGATACCCATCATTTTCAAGTCGTTGGCGCCGTCGCCCATGACGATGGCTTGCGATGGCGAGATGCCGATTTCCTTGCATACGCGCTCCACCGTGCGCTTTTTCTCCTCGGCGTCGACGATGCCGCCCAGGACTTTGCCGGTCAGCTTGCCATCGATGATTTCCAGCGTGTTGGCGTGCGTGTAGTCCAGGCCAAGGCGTTCTTTCAGGCGGTCCGTAAAGAAGGTGAAGCCGCCCGAGACCAGCAGGGTTTTCAGGCCGGCCGCCTGCACTGCCGCCAGCATTTTCTCGGCGCCTGGCGACAGCTGCAGCCGCTCGTCGTAGACGCGCTGCAGGGCAGAGGCGTCCAGGCCTTCGAGCAGGGCCACCCGCTGCTTCAAACTGGCAGAAAAATCGAGTTCGCCGCGCATGGCCGCTTCCGTAATCGCCGCCACCTGCGGCTTCAAGCCTTGCATGTCGGCGATTTCATCGATGCATTCGATGGTGATCAGGGTCGAATCCATATCCATCGCCACCAGCTTGAATTCGGACAGCTCGCGCAAGCCCATCATGTAGGTGGCGTCCAGCTGCGCCGCGTGGGCCGCCACTTCGATGGTGGGGCGCAGCGCTGGCGAGTAGGCGATTTCTTCGCAGCGCACGGCGTTGGGGCTCAGGCGCGTGATGTGCGTGGGCGCGGCCAGCGCGGCGATGCGGTCGAGGCGGGCGCTATCGCCGTCCGTGCCCTGCAAGATCAAATTCATGGTGATGGAAGTCGTATTGGTCATTAGTCAGCCTGGCGTAGATAGTTGCGATAGTTTACACGGTCAACTGTTTGATGGTGGTCTTGATCTGCGTGACGCGCGCGGCCAGGTCCGGCATGGCGGCGCTGATCTTCAGCTTGTCCTGTCCATGCAGCTTGATATGGCGGTTTTTCTGGATCAATTCGATGATGCGCATCGGATCGATGGGCGGCTTGGGCATGAATTGCAGGGTCGCCGCCTCGCCATGCACGTCTATCTTGACGATACCCACGGTCTTGGCAGCGATGCGCAGGCGGTGCGTTTCGATCAGCGCCTTGACGGCGTCGGGCAGCTTGCCGAAGCGGTCGATCAGCTCTTCCTGGATATCGTCGATCTTGTCCTGCGTGGCGCAGTTGGCCAGGCGTTTATAGATCGACAGGCGCTCGTGCACGTCGCCGCAGAAGTCGGCAGGCAGCAGGGCCGGCACGTGCAGGTTGATCTCGGTGGTGGACGCCAGCGGTGCGGCCAGGTCCGGCTCCTTGCCTGCTTTCAGCGAGCGCACCGCTTCGTTGAGCATGTCCGAATACAGCTGGAAGCCGATCTCCGTCATTTCGCCCGACTGGCTTTCGCCCAGCACCTCGCCGGCGCCGCGGATTTCCAGGTCGTGCATGGCCAGGTAAAAGCCGCTGCCCAGTTCTTCCATCTGCTGGATCGCGTCCAGCCGGCGCTGCGCCAGCTTGCTCAAGCCCTGCACATCGTGCACCAGCAAATAGGCGTAGGCCTGGTGGTGCGAGCGGCCCACGCGGCCGCGCAGCTGGTGCAGCTGCGCCAGGCCGAACTTGTCGGCGCGGTGCATGATGATGGTGTTTGCCGTCGGCACGTCGATACCGGTTTCGATGATGGTGGTGCACAGCAAAATGTTAAAGCGCTGCGCCACGAAGTCGCGCATGACTTTTTCCAGGTCGCGCTCGTGCATCTGGCCGTGCGCCACGGCGATGCGCGCCTCGGGCAGCAGTTCCGTCAGCATGGCCAGGCGGTTCTGGATGGTTTCCACTTCATTGTGCAGGAAGTAGATCTGGCCGCCGCGTTTCAGCTCGCGCAGACAGGCTTCGCGGATGATCGCTTCGCCTTCGCTGCGCACAAAAGTCTTGATGGCCAGGCGCTTTTGCGGCGCCGTGGCGATGATGGAAAAGTCGCGCAAGCCTTCCAGCGCCATGCCCAGGGTGCGCGGAATCGGCGTGGCCGTCAGGGTCAGCACATCGACTTCGGCGCGCAGGGCCTTCAGCGCTTCCTTCTGGCGCACGCCAAACCGGTGTTCTTCGTCGATGATGACCAGCCCCAGGCGGGTAAATTTCACGTCGTCGGACAGCAGCTTGTGCGTGCCGATGATGATGTCCAGCGTGCCGTCGGCCATGCCCTTGAACGCCTGCGTGATTTCCTTGCCGCTGCGGAAGCGCGACAGTTCGGCGATGCGCACGGGCCAGTCGGCAAAACGGTCGGCGAAGGTTTGCGCATGCTGTTCGGCCAGGAGGGTGGTGGGCGCCAGGATCGCCACCTGCTTGCCGCCCATGACGGCGATGAAGGCGGCGCGCAGGGCGACTTCGGTCTTGCCGAAACCGACGTCGCCGCACACCAGGCGGTCCATCGGTTTGCCGGACGTCATGTCCTTGATGACGTTGCGGATGGCCTCGGCCTGGTCCGGCGTTTCATCGAAACCGAAACTGTCGGCGAAACGCTCATAATCGTGCGATGAATATTCGAAGGAATGACCCTGGCGCAGGGCGCGGCGCGCATACAGGTTGAGCAGTTCGGCGGCCGTGTCGCGCACCTGGTCGGCCGCGCGCTTCTTGGCTTTTTCCCACTGGCCCGAACCGAGCGAGTGCAGTGGCGCGTCTTCGGGCGAGGCGCCCGAGTAGCGCGAAATCACGTGCAGCTGCGAGACGGGCACGTACAGCTTGGTGTCCTTGGCGTATTCCAGGTGCAAAAATTCGGTCTCGCCTTCACCCAGGTCCATGCTGGCCAGGCCCATGTAGCGGCCGATGCCGTGGTTGATGTGTACCACCGGATCGCCGATTTTCAGCTCCGACAGGTCGCGCACCATCGATTCGACCTGCGTCACGCCTTCCTGTTTCTTGGCGCCCGCGCGGCGGCCCGAACCGGCATACAGCTCCGTTTCAGTGATGAAGCTCAGATTGCCATCGGCCGTGTACAGTTCGAAGCCGGCGTGCAGCGGCGCCACGCCCAGCACCAGCTTGGCGTCGGATAACAGGAAGCCGTCGCAGCCTTCCACGGGCGCCAGCTGCAAATCGTATTCGGCGAAATACTGTTGCAGGGTTTCGCGGCGGCCGTTCGATTCGGCGCAGATCATCACGCGGCGGCCCGGCTGCAGCAGATAGCTGCGCAGGTTGGCCAGCGGATCGTCGGCGCGGCGGTTGACGGCCACGTTCGGTATGGGCGCCGACAGTTCCGACGCCAGCGCATCGTTCGATTTGCTTATCGCCAGGCGCGGATACGGCTTGGCCAGGCTGAAGAACTGTTCGTCGCTGAGGAACAGCGCTTCGGGCGCCAGGATGGGGCGCTCGCGGTCGGCTTTCAGGAAGCGGTAGCGCGATTGGGTATCGGTCCAGAAGCGGCCAATGGCGGCGTCGATGTCGCCCACCAGGGCCAGCGCGGCGTCCGGCGGCAGATAGTCGTACAGGGTGGCCGTTTCTTCGAAAAACAGCGGCAGGTAGTACTCGATGCCGGCCGAGGCGATGCCGCTGCTGATGTCCTTGTAGACCACCGAGCGCGATGGATCGCCCTCGAACTGTTCGCGCCAGCGGCTGCGGAAAGTGGTGCGGGCCGCGTCGTCCATGGGGAATTCGCGCCCCGGCAGCAAGCGCACTTCATGCACGGGATACAGCGAGCGCTGGGTGTCGGCGTCGAACGTGCGGATGCTTTCTATTGTGTCGCCGAACAGGTCGAGCCGGTAGGGCAGCGCCGAGCCCATGGGGAACAGGTCCAGCAGGCCGCCACGCACCGAGTATTCGCCGGGCGACATCACTTGCGATACATGGCTGTAGCCGGCCAGCGTCAGTTGCGACTTCAGGCGCGCTTCGTCCAGCGTCTCGCCCTTCTTGAAGAAGAAGGTGTAGGCGGCCAGAAACGAAGGCGGCGCCAGGCGCACCAGCGCCGTGGTGGCCGGCACGATCAGTACGTCGCACTGGCGGTTCTGGATTTCGTGCAAAGTGGCCAGGCGTTCGGAGACCAGGTCCTGATGCGGCGAGAAGGCGTCGTAGGGCAGGGTTTCCCAGTCGGGCAGCAAATGGCAGCGCAGCTCCTTGCCGCCAAACCAGGGGATTTCATCGAGCAGGCGCTGGCCGTCGCTGGCTTGTGCTACTACCACGGCCAGCATGCGGCCCTGCGATTTCAGTTCCAGCGCGGCGTTGGCCAGCGCCCAGGCGTCGGAGGAACCATAGAGGGCCGGCAAGGCAAAACGATTGCCGGCTTTGGGAAAAGATTGTTTTAAGTCAAATGACATGCAGGCGATGACAGAGTAATGGTAGGGAGGTGCGCGCCAGCCGGTTCGGCGGCGCAGCGACAATCATCATTATAGTACCTGGCAAGCCATGCCGCGTTTGTCTGCAGTCGCGTTTCCCTCGTATCACTATTGCTTTTTAAAAAATGCTTTTTTCACTAGACAAGCGCAAATTCGTGGCGTAAAGTTGCTTCGTAGCATAAAAATAATCACGCCCGGAGACCGCGCCTTGCGCGCCTGGGCCGCAACCAGCCAGGTCACAGACCCTAGCCACCATTCCACGCGTTGGAATTTTTTTGGCATGAGTATGGAAGCGCTTCCACTGATCGATCCGCCTGTTATGTCGCCGCGATCTGATCATGTTCCGGCCTTGCCGGACTGTCGTTTTCATTGCACAGAATCTTCACGGGAGGAGCACTCGCTTCCGTGGCGGTAACTCACCTCCTGGCCTGACAGGGAGGATGGCAACAAGTATTTTTCCACTTCATTCGATGAGGAGACACTTTTGAAAACGACTATCAGCAAGTTCCTGGCGTTCTGGGCGCTGGGTGGAATGCTGGCCGCGTGCGGCGGCCAGGGAGAAGGGGGGCAGAGCAGCAAGCTGCTGGCCCAGGGCGTGACCAATGCAGGTGATGCCGCGCTGGCGGCCATCACGCCGGGCACCGTCTACACCTTGGTCAATCCGAATAGCGGCAAGGCGCTGCAGCCGGCAAATGGCGCTTCAAGCGACGGCACCATCACGGAAATTGCCACGGCCAATGGCTCGGCCGCGCAAAAGTGGCAAGTCATCAGCAATGCCAATGGCACCTACACTTTGCTGAACCAGAATGGCGGCAAGGCGCTCGACGTGCTGGGGGCCGCCACGCCCGATACCAGTCCCGTCGGCATTTACACCAGCAATGGCACCGGCGCCCAGCAATGGCAGATCAACGCCAATGCCAGCGGCACCTATACCCTGATTAATCAAAATAGCGGCAAGGCGCTGCATGTCAGCAATGCCGGCACGGCCAACGGTACGCCGGTGCAAATCTTTACCAGCAATGGCAGTGCAGGGCAGCAATGGCAACTGACGCCGGCGACGGGCGGCGGTACGACGCCCGATTTCGGCCCGAACGTGAAGATTTTTGATCCCGGCATGAGCGCAGCGGCGATCCAGGCGCAGGTGGACCAGGTTTACAGCCAGCAACGCACCAACCAGTTCGGCAATAATCGCTATGCCTTGCTGTTTAAACCGGGCAATTACCCAGCCTCTTATGTCAACGTGGGCTTTTATACCCACGTGGCGGGCCTGGGCCAGCGTCCTGACGACACGCATATCAATGGCACCATCCAGGTCGATGCGTCCTGGTTCAACGGCAACGCCACGCAAAACTTCTGGCGTTCGGTCGAAAACATTTCGCTCACACCGAGCGGCGGCACCAGCATGTGGGCCGTGTCGCAAGCGGCGCCGATGCGCCGCATGCACGTCCGGGGCAACCTGGCGCTGGCCGACAATGGCGGCTGGTCCAGCGGCGGCTTCATGTCCGATACCCTGGTCGATGGCGAAGTCAATTCGCAAAGCCAGCAGCAATGGCTGGCGCGCAACTCGCAATGGAACCACTGGGCCAGTGCCGTGTGGAACATGGTGTTTGTCGGCAACGTGAATTCGCCGGTGGCCAGCTTCCCCAATCCGCCGAACACGACGATTGCACAAACGCCGAAAGTGCGTGAAAAACCGTTCCTGACCGTCGATGCGGCCGGCAACTACAGCGTCTTCGTGCCTGCACTGCGCAGCAATAGCCAGGGCATCACCTGGGCCAATGGCGCCGGTCCTGGCGTATCCTTGCCGATCAGCCAGTTCCATATCGCCAAGGCCAACGTCGATACGGCAGATACCATCAACGCGGCGCTGGCCCAGGGCAAGCATTTGCTGCTGACGCCAGGCGTGTATAACCTGACCGATACCGTGCGCGTCAACAACGCCAACACGGTGGTGCTGGGCCTGGGCCTGGCCACCATCATCCCGACCACGGGCAAGGCTGCGATGACGGTGGCCGATGTCGACGGCGTGTCGATCGCCGGCGTGCTGTTCGATGCCGGCGTGACCAATTCGCCGGTGCTGCTCGATGTCGGTCCGGTCGGCAGCAATACCCGCCACATCGCCAATCCGACCGTATTGTTCGATGTCTTTGCCCGCGTCGGCGGCGCCTCGCAGGGCAAGGCCACCACCAGCGTGCGCATCAACAGCCATGACGTGATTGGCGACAATCTGTGGATCTGGCGCGCCGACCATGGCATAGAAGGGGCAGTCACGCATGGCTGGACGATCAACCCGGCCGACTATGGCCTGATCGTCAACGGTAGCGATGTCCTCATCTATGGCCTGGCCGTCGAGCATTACCAGAAGTACCAGACCCTGTGGAATGGCGAGCGCGGCAAGGTGTATTTCTACCAGAGCGAAGCGCCGTATGATGTGCCGACGCAAGCCCAGTGGATGGATGGCAACAAAAACGGCTATGCCTCGTACAAGGTGGCCGATCACGTGACCAGCCACGAAGCGTGGGGCGTGGGCGTGTATTGCTACTTCAATGTCAATCCCGCCATCAAGCTGCACAACGCCTTCGAAGTGCCGGCATCGGGCTTGAATGGCGCGATGCTGCACAATATGACCACCGTCTCGCTGGGCGGCGTGGGCGAGATCACCCACATCCTCAACGGTTTCGGCGCGACGGTCAACGCCGCGTCGATGAATGCGGTGCTGGTGCAGTAAGTTGCTCAATTGAGCTAACCAGGCCGGCGCAGCGTACCCCCTTCGGTGCGCCGGTTTTTGCAGGCCATGTTCTTACATGGCCTTTTTTATGGACGCAGCACATTGGCTACGCCAAACGGCACATGCACCATGGGAATGTTGCCGCCCGCCGATTTCAAGTGGCTCAGCTGGTCATCGAAGAAAATATGCGGCTTGAATACTTCCAGCACGCGCGACTTGTCCATGCCGCCCAGGAAAAACGTTTCGTCCGCCGCCACGCCCCAGCTTTTCAAGGTCGTCACGACTCTTTCGTGCGAAGGCGCGTTGCGCGCCGTGATGATGGCGATGCGCAAGATCTTCTTGTAATCGGGATCGCGCCGCTGCGCCTTTTCTTCCAGCCGTTGCATGGTGGCCAGTTTCTGGAACAGGCCGGCCAGCGGTCCGGGCCGGTGCGGCGTGCCCATGTGCAGGGTTTCATGGGCGTGGAATTCATTCAAGTCATTATTGCGCTTGAACACGGCTTCGGCTTCATCGTCGGCGATCACGCCGTCAAAGTCGAAGGCCACGCGCAATTCCTCATCGCTTTCATCGTCTTCCGTGCGCGAGGGCAGCACCAGGCCAGCGGGGGAATTGCAGGCCAGCGCGCTGCGCACGTCGTCTTCGTTTGCGCTGAGGAACAGCGAGGCATTGAAGGCGGGCAAATAAGGGTAGGGCGGCTTGCCCGTCATGAAGGCGGCGCGCGAGATGTCGAGTCCGTAATGGGCGATGGAATGCATGACCCGCAAACCCGTTTCCGGCGAATTGCGCGAAAACAGCACCACTTCCACCGGTGACTGCCGGACATAGTGCTTGTTGATGTTCAGGAAGCGGCGGATGAAGGGAAACGCCACGCCGCGCGGCAAGATCTTGTCGATATGCGCTTCCTGATACTTGCGGTACTCCTCGGGGCCGCTATCGAGGTAGATCTGGTGCGATTCGGACAAGTCAAACAGCGCACTCGAAGCGACGCCGATCACCAGTTTGTGTTCGATAGGATAAGCCATGGTTTTTCAGGATATTCATTGTTTGCTTGCTGACCATCTTATACGACGATCAACTCTGCAGCCAATAGCGGCAGGCTTGCCATGGCCGTTTTTTCAGCCTTGTTTTTGTGGCAAACAGCGTGGCACGAAAAAAATCTTGTTTTGTATCAGTCATGTATCAGTCAAAACGTTTTTTTTCCTCTATGCTGGCAGCCAGCAAATCTCGCTAATTGTCACGGAATTCATGTCTCATTCGCCATCTTCTTTATACAAGCATCCACCGGCCCGTATCAGGCGGCCAGTAGCGGTATTGCCGATAGTTGTCACGAATACATAAAGGAGAACGCCATGTTTAAAAATTTATTGATCAAATGGAAGCTGGCGACCCTGGTCGCTGTCATGATGCTGGCCTTGCTGGTGGTGGGCGCCAGCGGTTATGCCGGCATTGCCAAGGTGGGTAATGCCGTCGATGAAATCGGCGTGGTGCGGCTACCTTCCATCCAGGGTTTGCTGATGATCAATGAAGGCCAGACGGCGGTGGCGGCGGCTACCCTGACGGCTGCGATCTATGAAAACAATTACCAGTCACAAGAGCAGTTTGCCCAGGCGCTGCGCCTGCGCGAACATGCCTGGGCGGATATCGAACAGGGCCGCAAGTTGTACGAGGCCTTGCCGCAGACGGATGAGGAAGTGTTGCTGTGGAAACGTTTTCAGGGCGAGTGGGCCACCTGGAAGAACGATGACGACAAGGTGGGCGCCACCTTGAGCGCATTGGCAAGCCAGCACGACGAGCAGCAGCAGAAAGCGCTGTTTGTCGATTTCTACAAACAATACCTGGCTTCGCGTGCGCCGTTCGGCAAGGCGGAAGCCACCCTGGACGAGATCATCAAGCTCAACAAGGGCGTGGCCGACACCAGCGTGGCCGATGGGGCCGCCACCGTCCTGCGTTCGGAACGCCTGATGCTCAGTCTTGCGCTGCTCGCTGCCGCACTGGGTATCGCTTGCGCCGCCTATATTACGCGTGCCATCACGCGCCCCATCAATGCTGCCGTGCAAGTGGCGCAGACGGTGGCTGCCGGTGACCTGACCAGCCGCATCGAGGTGACGACGACGGAAGAAACGGGGCAATTGCTGCAGTCGCTGAAAGATATGAACGCCAGCCTGGTCAATATAGTGGGCCAGGTGCGCGGCGGCACGGACACCATCGCCACGGCCTCGTCGCAGATCGCCAGCGGTAATCTCGACCTGTCTTCGCGCACGGAAGAGCAAGCCAGTTCGCTGGAAGAGACGGCGTCCTCGATGGAAGAGCTGACCTCGACCGTGCGGCAGAATGCCGACAATGCGCGGCAAGCCAATCAGCTGGCCCGCAGTGCCTCGGGTGTCGCTGTCAAGGGCGGTGACGTGGTGGGCAAGGTGGTGCAGACGATGAACGCCATCAACGATTCCTCGCGCAAGATCGTCGATATCATCGGCGTGATCGATGGAATTGCCTTCCAGACCAATATCCTGGCCCTGAACGCGGCCGTGGAAGCGGCGCGCGCCGGCGAGCAGGGACGCGGCTTTGCCGTGGTGGCGGGCGAGGTGCGCAACCTGGCGCAAAGGTCTGCCGCCGCCGCCAGGGAAATCAAGACCCTGATCGGCGACTCGGTCGAAGCGGTGGACGAGGGCAGCAAACTGGTGGCCGAAGCGGGTGGCACGATGGCCGATATCGTGAGCAGCGTGCAGCGCGTGACCGATATCATGGCCGAGATCACCCTGGCCACGCAGGAGCAAAGCTCGGGCATCGACCAGATCAACCAGGCGATCAGCCAGATGGACCAGGTGACGCAGCAGAACGCGGCGCTGGTGGAAGAATCGGCCGCGGCGGCCGAATCGCTGCAGGAACAGGCCGGCCAGCTGGCGGAGGTGGTCAGTGTCTTCAAGCTCGATGAAACGGCGCCGGCGTCCGTCAAGCCCCTCAAGCCTTTCAAGCGTGGACCCGCCATCTCCGTGGCGCATGCCGCGCCGCCCGTCAAGGTTCGTCCGGTGCTGCGCGCCGTGCCCACGCCGCGCAAAAACGTGCATGCAGAAGATGAGTGGGAAGTATTCTGATATTGCAAAAATAGTATGAATTAGTGCCACAGCGGCCGCCTTGTGCGGCCGTTTTGCATGGTGCGGTGGCCGGGATGTTTTGTGAGGAAATGCCGGTTTCGAGGCTTTTTATTGTTTAAAATGACAGTATTATAAAAATGGCTGGTTTGCCGCCTAAGCAAAACTTTGCAAATCTTAACGAGACATTGCCTGACAGATAACTCACACTTGTTCTTGTAGCACGTATGCGTCGGGAGCGGATGTGATGCCGCATTTCGTTTCCACGCTCCCGCCCTCGCTGCTTTTGCCCCATCCCGGCTGATCCTGCTTGCCTGTCGCGCCCGGCCTTCCATGGTTGCAGGCGGCGGCAGCCATTGTCGTCAGCTTCCGTATGACGGCCTGGCGCACTTGATCGATGCACTACATTGAAGGATGCGAATGAAGTTAGCAGATATGAATATTGGAACGCGCTTGCGTTGGTCGTTTGCTTTTTTGACCGCCTTGCTGTTGGCAACTGCTGCGTTGGGCATGCTGCGCCTGTCCGGCCTCGATACGCGCATGCGCGATGTCGTCGAGGACAAATACCCGAAGACCGTGCTGGCCAATGACATCATCAAGAATGTCAACGTGATTGCCCGCTCTTCGCGCAATCTGCTGCTGATGACGGAGCCGCAGCATTTGGCGCGCGAACGCGACACCATCGCCAAGGCGGGCACGGACACGGAACAGCGCCTGGCCCAGCTTGACCGCATCATCCTGTCGGAAAAAGGCCGTGCGTCCCTGTTGGCCGTGACGCAGGCGCGCGCCACCTTCAATGCGGGCCGCGACAAGGTGCTGGCCCTGCTGGACGAGGGCGCGCGCGACGAGGCCACCAGCATGCTGCTGGGCGAAGTGCGCGACGACCAGCTGCGCTACATGGCGGCGCTCGAAGCGCTGATCGCGCATCAGCATGAACGGATGGAAGTGGCGGGCGCCGAAGTGCGCGACGAGTATATCGAGGCGCGCAACATGATGCTGGTCCTGAGCGCGCTGGCGATTGCGTTTTCCATCGTTACCGCCTGGCTGGTCACGCGCAGCATCGTCGGGCCGCTGCAATATGCGCTGGGCGTGGCGCAAACCGTGGCCGCCGGCGACCTGACCTCCTCGTTCGGCCAGCATCGGCATGACGAAACGGGCAAGCTGCTCGACGCGCTGTCCATCATGAATGGCAATCTGCTCGACATCGTGCAGCAGGTGCGTTCCGGTACCGACACCATCGCCACGGCGTCGACCCAGATCGCGGTGGGCAATGTCGATCTGTCGGCCCGAACGGAAGAGCAGGCCAGTTCGCTGGAGCAGACGGCGTCGGCCATGGAAGAACTGAGTTCGACGGTGCAGCAAAACGTCGACAATGCGCGCCAGGCCAGTGCGCTGGCCGTCAGCGCTGCGCAGATCGCCGCCAGGGGCGGCCAGGCGGTGGGGCAGGTGATCCATACGATGGAAGCGATCAGCAGCTCGTCGGCGCAAATCGCCGACATCATCGGCGTGATCGACATGCTGGCCTTCCAGACGAATATCCTGGCCTTGAATGCGGCCGTGGAAGCGGCGCGCGCGGGCGAGCAGGGACGCGGCTTTGCCGTCGTCGCCACCGAAGTGCGCAACCTGGCGCAGCGCTCGGCATCGGCGGCGCGTGATATCCGCGCCCTGATCGCCAGTTCGACGCAGCAGGTCGATGCAGGGGCGGCGCTGGTGGCGCAAGCCGGCGCCACCATGCAGGAAGTGGTGCAGGCGGTGAGCCGCGTCAGCGACATGGTGGCCGACATCACGGCTGCCAGCGCCGAGCAAAGCACGGGCATCGCCCAGATCAGCCAGGCAGTGGTGCAGATGGACCAGGTGACGCAGCAGAACGCGTCGCTGGTGGAAGAGGCGGCGGCAGCGTCGCAGTCGCTGGAAGGCGAAGCCGTCAACCTGCTGCAGATCGTCAGCGTCTTCCGCTTGCGCCAGGCGCCTGCCACGCTACCGCGCGCTGGCGCATCGGCTGCGCCGGCCATGCTGCGCCTGCCTGCTTAGTGGCCTAGTGGTGCTGCGCGCAACCGTGGACCGGCCATTGCGCCCGCCCCGCCTGGCCATGGTGCTGGCGTGGCTGGGCGCCGTCTGGCGTGGCAGCCGTGCCTGGAGCGTGCTGTGCGCCATCCTGACGATCTGTTTACTGCTATGCATCTGGATCTATACCGCGATTCGTCTCGACGACGAGGTACAGCAGGCGCTGGACCGCGCCCGCATCGAAAACCATGATGTGGCGACCATCCTGGGCGCCCATCTTGACGATGCGCTCGGCGCCGCGCCCGAACTGCCGCCCGACCTGTCATTCTTCCTGCGCCCTTACCGCGATATCAGCAGCAAGGCGCGCGACCGCATAGAAATCATCAATCATCAGGGCGTGCTGCTGGCGGCCATGGAAAACGGCGTGCCGACCATGGCGCCGAAAAGCCATGCTCCCCACGCCATGCCGCCGCTGCTGGAACAGCGGCTGGTGGCGCGGCACGGTTTGCTGGTGCGTGTCAGCCAGGACCAGGCGCTGGTGCTGGCGGCCCTGGCCGGCGTGCGCCGCCGCCATCTGACGCAGGCGGGCCTGCTGTCGCTGGCCTTGCTGTCGCTGGGCGGCGCCATCCTGCTGGCCGCGCGGCGCCGCCTGCAGTGGCAGCGCCGCCAGGCGGAAGGCGAGCAGATTACCCTGAGCCTGCAGCTGGCGCAGGAAAAAAGCCGCGCCGACCAATTGGCGGCGCACGATGCGCTGACGGGCGTAGCGAGCCGCCGCCGCTTTTATGAAAGCGCCGGCGGCAAGCTGCTGCATGCGCGCCGCAGCCGCAACCACTATGCGCTGCTGTATCTCGATATCGACCGTTTCAAGCAGGTCAACGAGCGCCTCGGGTATCTGGCCGGCGACGCGCTGCTGCAGGCGGCGGCGCAGCGTTTGCAGCAGGTGCTGCGGGAGTACGACGTGCTGGCGCGCCTGGGCGGCGATGAATTCGTCGTGCTGCTCAGTGAAGTGGCCTCGGAAGAGCGCGTGGCGGCCATCGCCTCGGCCGTGCTGGCGGCCCTGCGCCAGCCTTTCACCGCCATCGCCGGCCACGAGATCGCCGCCACGGCCAGCATCGGCATCGCCCTGTATCCGCGCGATGGACAGAGCGTCGATGCCTTGCTGTCCAGCGCAGACAGCGCCCTGTCGGCGGCCAAGGCGGGCGGGCGCGATGGTTTCCGTTTTCACGACATGGCCTTGAACCTGTCGTCGGCGCGCAGCCTGGAATTGCAGGGGCGCTTTGGCACCGCCATGCGCGATAATGAATTCTGCTTTCATTACCAGGGCAAGTTCGACACGGCGCAGTTGCGTATCGTGGGCCTGGAAGCGCTGCTGCGCTGGGACCATCCGCAGCATGGCTTGATCTTCCCGAATGAATTCATCGGCCTGGCCGAGGAGACGGACGCCATCGTGGCGCTGGGGAACTGGAGCATCGATGTCGTCTGCCGCCAGCTGGCGCAATGGCGGCAGGCCGGCTTGCCCCTGTCTCCCGTCGCCATCAACATTTCGGCCAAGCAGCTGCGCGACCCGCTGCTGCCGGAAACGGTGATGCGCGCTTTGGCGCGCCATGCGATCGCGCCGGGCCTGCTGGAGCTGGAAGTGACGGAAAGCTGCTTCATCGACGATATTTCGCAGGCCAAGAATGTATTGCGCCGTTTGCGCGCGCTGGGACTGACCATCTCGCTCGATGACTACGGCACCGGCTATTCCGGCCTCAGTCATATCAAGATGCTACCGATACACACGCTCAAGATCGACCGTTCCTTCATCCGCGATATTGCCATCGACCGCAATGATGCGATGATCGTCGCCTCCACCATTGCGCTGGCGCGCGGCCTGGGCTTGCAAGTGGTGGCCGAAGGGGTGGAAAGCGACGAGCAGCTGGCCCATTTGCGCCGCCTCGGCTGCCAGCAGGTACAGGGGTTTTACCTGCACCGGCCTGCACCGGCCGCCGCGGTTGCCGCCTTGCTGGCCGAAGGGCGGCCTGCGCTCGCGGATGCCATGTAAGGGGCCATGTAACAGCCCATGCATACATGGCGCCATGTAGGCCAGAGCGGATGCTCGGTAGAATGTCGGTACTATATAGCCCCTAGTCCCGCTCGCTTGCATTTTGCCTGCATCCCGCAAGCTTTACTTACCTTGCCTTATTCACCCTTGCTTTAATCACCTTTTTCCGTGCAAGAACTATGAACAGCACCGTCCCGGCTTATGTCTTCGGCCCGTTTCGCCTATTGCCGCTCGAGCGCATGCTGTTCGACGGCGAACGCGCGCTGCGCCTGGGCAGCCGGGCCATGGATTTGCTGCTGGCCTTGCTGGAGCGGGCGGGCGAGATCGTCGATAAACAGGAGTTGCTGGCCATCGTCTGGCCCAATGCCGTGGTCGATGACGCGACCTTGCGCGTGCACCTGGCCGCCTTGCGCAAGGTGCTCGGCGATGGCCGCGACGGGCAGCGCTACATCACCACCATCCCCGGCCGTGGCTACGGTTTCCTGGCGCCGCTGTCGCTGGCAGGACCGGTGGAAGCCGCGCCCGGCGTGCCCGTCGAACCGCAGCACAACCTGCCGGTCGTATTGACACGCATGGTGGGGCGCAGCGAGACCGTGCAAGCGATGGCGGCCAACCTGCTGCAATTGCGGCTGATGTGCATCGTCGGTCCGGGCGGCATCGGCAAGACCACGGTGGCCATCGCGCTGGCCGCGCGGGTGCTGCGCCGCTACACGGATGGCGTCTGTTTCGTCGACCTGGCGCCGCTGGCCGAGGGGCACCTGGTGCCGCTGGCGCTGGCCACGGCGCTGGGCGTGGCCGTGCCGGCCCACGAACCCATGCCTGCGCTGCTGGCCTATCTGCAGCACCGCCACATGCTGATCGTGCTCGATAACTGCGAACATGTGATCGCCGCCGCCGCCGCGCTGGCCGACGCGCTGCTGAAAGGCGCGCCGCTGCTGCACCTGCTGGCGACCAGCCGCGAACCGCTGCGCATCTCCAGCGAGCACTTGCAGCGCTTGCCGGCGCTGGAACTGCCGCCGGCCGATGTCTTGCCCGACGCGCTGGCGGCCCGCCATTTCGCCGCCGTCCAGCTGTTTTGCGAACGCTGCGCGGCCGTAGTGGACGGTTTCGTGCTGGCCGATGCCGACGTAGCCGTGGTTACCGACATCTGCCGCCGCCTCGATGGCATCCCGCTGGCGCTGGAGCTGGCGGCCGGGCGCGTGGGCCACTTCGGCCTGCATGAATTGCAGCGCCAGTTGCACGACCGCCTGCGTTTGCTCACCCGCGGGCCGCGCAATTCGCCGCTGCGCCACCAGACCTTGCGCGCCACCCTGGACTGGAGTTATGGCTTGCTGGACGAGGAAGAGCGCAGCGTGCTGCTGGCGCTAAGCGTCTTCAAGAGCCGCTTCCGGCTCGAATCGGCGGCCGCCGTGGTGGGGCGCGACGTGTTTGACACAGTGGCGGACCTGGCGGCCAAGTCGCTGCTCAGCATCGAATTTTGCTGCCGCCAGGCGCATTACCGCCTGCTCGACACCACGCGCGCCTATGCTGCGCAGCGCCTGGCCGACAGCAGCGCATGGGCGGAAGTATCGCTGCGTTATGCGCGCCATTGCGCCGGCCTGGCCGACACCATCGCCGACGACTGGGAAAGCATGGCGGCCGATACCTGGAGCACGCGCTACTGCTGCCACGTGGACGATCTGCGCTCGGCCATCGACTGGGCCTTCGGCGAGGATGGCGACGTGCGCCTGGGCATACGCCTGACCATCGCCGCACAAACGCTGTTTTACCAGCTGTCGCTGATGGATGAGTACCGCAGCCGCGTGCGGCTGGCCTTGCAATACCTGGAACTGAACGGCATCGACGATGTGGAGGCGGAAGTGCAGCTGCGCATCACCCTTGGCCACTTGCTGATGCATACGATGGGGGTTACCGAGGAAGTGGTGATCGCCTTCCAGCGCGGCTATGTGCTGGCCATGCGCATCACCAGCGCGCCGCGCCGCGCCGAAGCGGTGTGCGGCATGTGGATCGTCAGCATGGCGCTGGCCGATTTCTTTGGCGCCGCCGCTTTTGCCGACCAGTTCGGCGTACTGTGCGATGGCAAGGACGATCCCGCCATGCTGCTGATCCACGCGCGCATGGCCTCGGCCAGTGAACATATGCTGGGCCGCCACGCGGCAGCGGCGGAACTGGCGCGCGCCGTGCTCGCCCATCCGCAAGGCGGCGGCCACACGGGGTTCAACAGTGCGCTGCTGGCCGACTACCAGGTCTGCATGCGCGGCAATCTGTGCCGCTCGCTGTGGCTGATGGGCCAGAGCGACGAGGCCTTGGCGGTGGCGCGCGAAGCAGTGCTGGTGGGGCTCGACCACAATGGCGTGTCGCTCTGCCTGGCGCTGGCCTTTGGCGCCATCCCGGTCGCCCTGTGGTGTGGCCAGCACGTGCTGGCGCGCGCCTGGGTCTACCTGCTGCGCGAACACGGCGCCCGCTATGGCTTGCTGTACTGGAGCAACTGGGGCGAGAATTACCAGCGCCTGCTCGACAGCGTGCGCGAACCCGTGACCTTTACCTGGCCGGTGCCCGTGGGCTGGCCGCTGCAGGCCGACGTGATGGTGACCTTGCACGACGCACCTGTCGATGGACCGGCGCTGCGGCGAGCGCGCAGCGGGCAGGCGCCATGGAGCGCGCCCGAAGTGCTGCGCCGCGCCGCGCACGGCGACTGGCAACTGCTGGAGCAGGGCGATCGTGCAGGCCTGCTGCGCGTGCGCGCGCAACTGGAAGAGGCTTTGCAACTGGCGCGCGAGCAGGGTGCGCTTGGCTGGCAACTGCGCTGCGCCACCAGCCTGGCGCGCCTGATGGCCAGCCAGGGCGAAGCCCGCCAGGCGCATGCGCTACTGGCGGGTATTTACGGCGCGTTCACGCAAGGGCACGCCAGTGCCGACATGCTGGAAGCGCAGGCGCTGCTGGAGCAGTTGCCCGGGCAGTGAGGTGTGTCATGGTCAGCGCGACAGCCAATACGCGGCGATGGCGATCCATACGATCACGACCACGATGCCCCGCTTGACACGCGCATCGGTTTTTTTGCGCTGTGCTTCGGCAGCCTGTTGTTCTGCCATTTGCTGCGCTATCTGCGCCGGCGTCGGCCCGGCCTGGAAGGCCAGCCCCTCTTCCAGGTAGATGCTTTTAAAGGCGGCGGCGTCAGCCTCGCCGAGCGTGGCGATGTAGGCCAGAATCTGTTCGTGCTGCTGCTGCGCCAGCTTGTCGATATCCAGACCTGCTTTTAGTGCATCGGTAATATCCCGTCGGTAGCGCGCCTGCATCGCGCGGATGGCAGCGCGGTCCACGCCGCCCGGAGGGATCGGTGCTGCATGGATGGGAGCTGCGCTCATGGCGCTGGAGAAGGAATCGGACATGCAGTCTTTCTGGATTGATCCTGTTGAAATGAATCAATTATACAAAATTATATTATTTTCATCATGGGCGCCGCTGACTTATTCGTAGGCGCCCAGCCGGCGCTGTTCATCTGGCGTAAAGCTGGCTTCGCGCAGTCTTTGCAGCGCCTCGCCATCCTGGCCCAGCCGGGCTTTTTCGGCCTGGTACAGCACGATGCGCTGCTGCCATTGCGATTCTTCGCGGTCCAGGTCTGCCAGGCGGGCCGCCGCTTCCGGCGTGAAGGTGGCCGCGCGCAGGCGGTAGACTTCATTCTCGCCAGCGCCCTGGGCGCGCAGCGCCTGCACCGATTCTTCCAGCCTGGCCATCTTCAGCGGTGCATCGCGCTGCGCCTTCAGGCCTGGCGGCAGGCGGGCGTCCAGCGCAGCGAGCTGCTCGCGTTGCTGGGCTTCGCTCAGGCGTGTATCGCTAAGGATGGTCATGCGCGCCACGGCGTCATCGTCGTAGGCGTCGCTGGCGCCGAACAGGCCGGCGCTTTCCTGCGGTGTAAAGTAGGTGGCGCGCAGCTGGCGCATCGCTTGCAGTCGCGCGCTGGCGGCCTGCGCCATGTCCTGTGATTTCGGTAAAGTCTGTTCGACGCCGACCAGCGCCTGCTTGTAGGCCAGGTAGGCGCCCAGCAGGCGTTTCGCCTCGCGCGCCGGGGCAGGCGCCAGGCGCTTGTCCAGTTCCAGTTCTATCTGGGCGCGGATGGCGGCCAGCGGCTTTTCGCCCAGGCCCGCCAGGTAGTAATCGAACAGATGGCCCAGCTCCGCATCGACCACCAGCTGGTCGCCGGCAGCGACCGTGAGATTGCCATCGGGCCGCGTGCCTTCCATCGAGCGCACAAACGCGAACAGATCGGGTTCCGCCTTTTCCACCGGCGGCGCAGGCGGCTCCTGCCTGAGCTGAAAATAAGCCAGGCCTGCCAGCAGCAGGACCAGCGCGCCGATGCCGAATCGTTGCGTGTTTGAGCGCATGGCCGTCTCCTTACAAACCGATGCCTTGCAGGCGGTTGGCGTGCTGGCGGAACACGGTGACAGGGCTGGTCTCGAACAGGTTGACGATGCCGACCAGCTGGTTGACTTCATCGAGGTGGTTCATGGCGTAATCGTCGCGGATCACCTTGCCCAGGTGGCTGGAGCAGCTGCTGACCAGGCCATCGTTCTTGGCGCCGCCGAAGGCCAGGCTGATGGTGGCCAGCGCAGGGTCGGCGATGTCGAGCACATTCGTGTAAGGCTGCGCGCCGCTCCAGGAAAAGTAATACACGCCCCGCTCCTGGTAAGCGCCTTCGCCGCAGGCCGTGGTCGGTACGCCTTGAGGATGGCGGCTGTTGAAGGCCAGCGAACCGGCTGTCGACAGCGATGTCAGCGAGGCGCCCGCGTTTTGCGGCAAGCCTTTGTTACCCGACAGGATGCCGATCAGGCTGGCCAGCGCGTCGCCGATGGCGGCGCTGGTATTCGGTGCGCCAGTGAGGATATCGGCCACTTTCGAGCCCTTGTTGACGCCGGCCACGGTGGTCACGGAAGCGACCAGGTCGGGCCGCACGGAAGCCACGTAGCGCGCCGTCGGGCCGCCGTGGCTATGGCCGATCAGGTTGACCTTGGCTGCGCCCGTGGCGGCCAGGATCTGGCGCACTTGCGTCAGCAATTGTTCGCCGCGCACTTCGGTGCTGTTGGCGGCCGAGATGGTAGTCACATAGACTTGCGCGCCGCCGCTGCGCAGGGCGTCGGGAATGCCGTAAAAGTATTCGACCGGGCCCAGCTTGTCAAAGCCGAACAGGCCGTGCACCAGCACGATAGGGTACTTGGTCTGCGTATAGCCGGCGGCCGAGGCGGTGGATGGCAGCAGGCCGATGGTGCAAGAGAGGATCAGGGAGGAAAGGGCTAGCCAGAAGCGATTCTTCATTTTGTCTCCGTTATTGTGAAATAGTGGAAATGTCGAAGCTGCAGCGAATACCGGCGCCAATGACAGTCACGCAGCATTCGGACGATGCGTTTGGTGATAGCAAATAGTTAAAATAGCGAGCGCTCGGTTTTTTAAATGTAGCACTACTTGCATGAAATTGCGTGGTTAAAAAGCTAAAACGTTGTTTTCCTGCGCTATAATTTGCCCCGAAATCAGGCGGCTTGCCACGCACAGGCGGCGTATGTATTTATACTGAATTGGTATTGGAGCTGCCGCCATCACCCCGTTTCCAGGATTGCCCTTGTCGACCCATTTCAACTTTGAACAGTTTCAGCAGATGTCGCCCCTGAATGGCGAAAACATCTGGGAATACATCCTCGACCGCCACGCGGGCCGCATCGGCGTCAAGCGCCGCAAGCCGGCGCTGGAAAACCTGGAGCGCATCTTTGGCGCCACCTTCCGCCTGGCCAATGACGTGGGTTTCCGCGCCATGAGCTTGCGCGACCTGTGCCGCGAAACAGGGCTGTCGATGGGCGGCTTGTATGGCTATATCGCCAGCAAGGACCAGCTGGCCGAAATGATCGAGGACGTGGTGCGTCACGCCACGCAAGCCCTGCCGCAGATGTTCGTCGACGTAAAGTCGCCGCTGGACCGGCTGGAGGCGATGATACGCTCGTCGATCTACCTGTCCGAAGTCTTGCAGCCCTGGTTTTATTTCGTCTACATGGACTCGCGCGTGCTGCAGGTGGAGCAGCGCAGCATGGCGAAAAATTCGGAGCTGTACGTGCAAACCCTGATCGCCGCCACCATCGCCGAAATCGAACCGCGTCCGCTGGGCGATCCGACCCTGCTGTCATCGCACTGCCTGGCCCTGTTCCAGGACTGGTACGTCAAGCGCTGGAAGTACCGCGCAGCCAAGGTGAATGTGGATGATTTTGCCGAGAGCGTGGTGCGGACGGTGAGGGGGTATCTCGGCGTAACCGCCTGATCAATTGACAGTCCAAAAAAAACACCGGCAAATGCCGGTGTTTTGTTATCTGCTCCGCTTAATTCGCCTGCGGGGTTTCCTGTGGCGGCGCCGTGTCCGGCACGGCGGCCGGGTCGGTCGGCGTTTCCGTATCCATGTCCAGCGTCTTGACGGCGCCCATGTCGATGAATTCATCGTACAGCCATTCGCCATCGACCAGGCTCAGGCCCGCCGGCACGGCGCGCGTCTGCTCGGGGCGCGTGGCCAGGGCCGTGTGCATGTAGTCGAGCCAGATGGGCAGGGCCAGGGTGGCGCCGAATTCGCGTCCGCCCAGTGATTTCGGATCGTCGTAGCCCATCCACGCCACCGCCACGATGCCGCCGCTGTAGCCGGCGAACCAGCCATCGACGGCGTCGCTGGTGGTGCCGGTCTTGCCGGCGATATCGTTACGGCCCAGTTTTTTGGTGACAATGGAGCCGGTACCCGTGCGCGTGACTTCGCGCAGCATGCTGTCCATCACGTAGGCATTGCGTGGATCGAGGGCCAGGGTCTTGTCGTCGTTGGGCGCTGGCGGCTTGGTCTGCAGCAGCACGGCGCCCTTGGCGTCGACGATGCGGTCGATCAGGTACGGTTCGACCTGGTGGCCGCCGTTGGCAAACAGCGCGTAGGCGCCCGCCATCTGCACCGGCGTGACGGAACCGGTACCGAGCGCCATGGTCAGGTTGTTCGGCTGGCGGGCCGGATCGAAACCGAATTTTTCGATGAACTCGTGCACATAGGGCACGCCCAGCGCGCGCAGGATGCGCACCGAAGCGACGTTCTTCGATTGCGCCAGCGCGTAGCGCATGGTGATCGGGCCGTCGAACTTGAAGTCGTCATTCTGCGGCGCCCAGACCTTGCCGCCGGCCTGCATTTCCAGCGGCACGTCGTTGATCAGGGTGGCCGGTGAAAAGCCTTTTTCCAGCGCTGCCGAATACACAAAGGGCTTCATGGCCGAACCGGGCTGGCGCCAGGCTTGCGTGACGTGGTTGAATTTCTGCAGGTTGTAGTCAAAGCCGCCCACCATAGCGTGGTAGGCGCCTGTTTCCGCGTCGAGCGAGACGAAGGCGGCGGCCACCAGCGGCACTTGCGTGATGGCCCAGTTGCCCTTGCCATCCTTGGACAGGCGGATCACCGCGCCCGGACGCAGCTTGATGCCGCTGCCTGCCTTCGACGACAGGGCGGCGGCTGCAAAGCGCAGGCCGTCGCCGCTGATGGTCTTGGGATCGCCATCGCCGGTATCGGCCACTACCTTGCCGCTGGAGACGTCGGTGACGACGGCGGCGATCAAGCCATCGCTGTCGGGACGCCGCTGCAGCGCGGCATCGATGGCGTCGTCGCGTGTTTCCTGGTCGGCCGGCAGGTCGATGAAGGTTTCCGGGCCACGGTAGCCGTGGCGCTGGTCGTAGGCGATCACGTTGCGGCGCGTCGATTCATAGGCGGCATCCTGGTCCGCCTTCAAAATCGTCGTGTAGACGCTGATGCCCTTGGTGTAGCTGTCTTCCTTGAACTTGGCGTACACGGCCTGGCGTGCCAATTCGGCCACGTATTCGGCATGTGTGTCAAAACCTTGATTGCCACGGCTATTGATGCGCAGCGGCTGCGCCAGCGCCTGCTGGTACTGGCCTTCGGTGATGTAATCGAGTTCGCGCATGCGTTTCAAGACCAGCCGCTGGCGGGCATGGGCTTTTTTCGGATTGCTGATCGGATTATGGCGCGCCGGATTTTGCGGCAGGCCGGCCAGCATGGCCATTTCCGCGATAGACAGATCTTTCAGTGGTTTGCCAAAATAGGTTTGCGCCGCGCTGCCAAAGCCGAACGAGCGCTGGCCCAGGTACATCTGGTTCATGTACAGCTCGAGGATCTGGTCTTTCGACAGTGCCGCTTCGATCTTCAGGGCCAGCATGATTTCATTGAGCTTGCGCGAGGCGACCTTGTCGCGCGTCAGGAAGAAATTGCGCGCCACCTGCATGGTGATGGTCGAGCCGCCGCCGTGGCCGAAGCCATGGCGCAGGTTGGACATGACGGCGCCGGCTGCGCGCACGAAGTCGATGCCATTGTGTTCATAGAAGCGGCTGTCCTCGATGGCCAGCAGCGCTTTCTTCATCATCTCGGGCACTTGCGCAATCGGCACGAAGTCGCGGTGTTCCTCGCCGAATTCGCCGATCAGCACATGGTCGGCCGTGTACACGCGCAGCGGAATCTTCGGCTGGTAATCGGTGATCACGTCGAGCGCAGGCAGGCGCGGTTTCACATACAGGAACAGGTAGGCGGCCAGCAGCACGCCGGCGGCCAGCGCGGCGCACACGGCCAGGATGGCGGTGCGCGTCAGGGCGCGGCGCGAAGGCCAGGGGAATCCGGATCGGGAAGCAGTCAAGACATTTCTCACGTTGGCGTGCGGCGCACGATGGCAGCGATTATAGACCAATGCCGTGACCGTTCCCAGCTCGTTGCCAGCTTGTCAGCGCGATGGAGCAAGGCGGCCGAAGGGCTGCCAGGGGCGGCTGCGGCGCAAAAAACCTTTTCATCGAAACGCTCCTGTGCGATAGTCTCGGCTTCAAGAAAATAGCCCGGACACCCATCCGGGCTGTTTTGATTTATTAATAGATAAGGAATATCCATGGCAAAAGATGCAATACCGAGTGCGGTGAAGCCATATATCCCGGCTGAGGCACAGTTGCCGGAAATGACTTTCCGCGCCTTGGTCATGGGCGTCATCCTGGGCATGGTTTTCGGCGCGTCCTCGCTCTACCTGGTATTGAAGGTAGGCCTGACCGTCAGCGCTTCCATCCCGGTCGCCGTGATTGCCATCACCCTGTTCGGGCTGGCCAAGAAGGTGGGCGGCAAGGATTCGTCGATCCTGGAAAACAGCATCACGCAGACGGCCGGTTCGGCTGGCGAGTCGCTCGCTTTCGGCCTGGGCGTGACCATGCCCGCCATCCTGATCCTCGGCTTCGACCTGGAAATCTCGCGCGTCATGCTGGTTGGTATCCTCGGTGGTTTGCTGGGCATCCTGATGATGATACCGATGCGCCGCACCATGATCGTGGACCAGCACAAGGAACTCAAATTCCCGGAAGGCACGGCGTGCGCCGAAGTGCTGAAGGCCGCTGCGACGGCAGATTCGCGCATCGCCGCCGGCGAAAGCATCGACCAGGAATCGGCCGCCGCCAAGGATGCCAAGAAACGCGCCAAGATCATCTTCGGCGGTTTTGCCGTGGGCTTGCTGTATAAGGTATTCAATATCTCGTTCAAGGGCTGGAAGGATACGCCGGGCGTGGAGTTCGCCGCACCGCTGAAGGGCGGCTCGATCGGCGCCGAGATTTCGCCCGAGTTGCTGGGCGTGGGCTATATCATCGGTCCGCGCATCGCCGCCACCATGGCCGCTGGCGGCGTGCTGTCGTATCTGCTCCTGATCCCGATGATCAAATTCTTCGGCGACAGCCTGACCACCGTGCTTTCGCCAGGCACCAAGTTGATCAGCGAAATGGGTGCCGACGACGTGCGCAGCGCCTATGTGCTGTATATCGGCGCGGGCGCCGTCGCTGCAGGCGGCCTGATTTCGCTGGTGCGCGCCATGCCGATGATCTGGCGCAGCCTGTCGGCTGGCCTGGCCGGCATGGGCAAGGGCAGCAAGGCCAATTCGACCTTGCGCACGGAGCAGGACATCCCGATGAAATGGGTCGTCATCGGCTGCCTGGCGATTATCGCCGTGATCACCTTTGCCGCGCCGTTGCACATGAATCTGCTGGGCGCGCTGCTAATCCTGGTGTTCGGCTTCCTGTTCGCCACCGTCTCGTCGCGCCTGACCGGTGAAATCGGTTCCTCGTCGAACCCGATCTCGGGCATGGCCGTAGCCACCTTGCTGTTTACCTGTTTGATCTTCCTGATCATGGGCTGGACCGGTGGCCGCTACTACGTCACCGCCTTGTCGGTGGGCGCCATCGTGTGTATCGCCGCCAGCAATGCCGGCACGACATCGCAAGACTTGAAGACCGGCTACCTGGTGGGCTCCACGCCGCGCCTGCAGCAGTACGCGATTTTGGCGGGCGCCTTGTCGTCGGCCCTGATCCTGGGACCGATCCTGCTGAAGCTGAACGAGGCGAGCACCGTCTACGTGCCGGCCGCCCAGGTGGCGCCTGGCTTGACGGTCGACGCCTCGAAACTGACAGTGACAGGCCAGCTGCAAGGCCCGCAAGCGGACACCGACCACAACACCTATAAAGTCTGGCAAAAAACCGACACCGTGGGCGGCCCGGCCGGCAAGTACTTCGTCAAGGACGATGGCGAGCTGGCTTACCTGGTCGATCCGGGTATCAACGGCCATTACAACAAGCGTCCGGACGGTTCGGAAGTGAAAAAGTATGATGCGCCGAAGGCGGTGCTGATGTCCTACATTATCAAGGGCATCCTCGACCAGCAGCTGCCGTGGACCCTGGTGCTGTTTGGCGTGATGATCGCGGTGGTGCTGGAAATGGCCGGCATTCCTTCGCTGGCGTTTTCGGTGGGCGTGTACCTGCCGCTGTCGTCCACCTTGCCGATCTTTGTCGGTGGCCTGGTGCGCTGGGTGGCTGACCGCCGCAACAACAAGCTGGAACACAATGCCAGGCTCAATGAAGAAGAGCGCCAACTGGCGGGCGACCGCAGCTCGGGCGTGCTGCTCGCTTCCGGCTACATCGCCGGCGGCGCGCTGGCCGGTATCATCATTGCGATTACGGCTGGCGTGCTGACGCACTTCGACCAGATGATGAATGACTGGGCCGAACACGGCAATCCGTTCTACGCAGGCCTGCATTCGGACGCCTTGTCACTGCTGCCGTACGCAGCCATTATCGTGCTGCTGTATTTTGTCTCGCGCGAAAAGAAGGCCGATAGTCCGCAGGCCTGATGTTGGACCTGGCCTCATGAAAACCGCCCGTATCATACCGGGCGGTTTTTTTTTATATTTTTCTATAGTGCGCGGATGGGCCGCGCCGCCAGTTCGGCCGCAGTGGCATAAATCGTCACATGCTCGCCTGCCAGCCGGCGCAGATGATCAAAAAACGCCTGCGCCGCGATGCACCACGATGCCGCATCGCCCACCTGTCCATGGGCGCGCAGGCCGGCGGCGTCAAACTCGTCTTGAAAATACTTGCGCAAGTCATCGCGGCCGGGCTGGTCGATGCGGTGCTGTGCAACCAGGGGATCGAAGGGGCGCACGGGCACGTTCCAGCGCTTGCCGTGATGGTCACGGCAGGCCAGCAGCGCCGTTTTTTGCTCCCAGACGGCTACGGGAAAAGCGTCGCCCATGGCGTCTTCCAGCGCGTGGTAAAACGTCACCGGGCCCATGGAAATACCCAGCCCCAGCACTTTTGCCTGCTCGCAGCCGATGAAGCGCTGCCAAGGTGAATCCATGCCAAAGATCGAGGGCGCGCGGTGATGTGCTTCGGTCAGGTGGGCAGCGTGGCGGCCCCAGGCCGAGACGGAATGCGTAGGGTGGATGCTGCGGTGGATGGCGCCACTGGCCAGGAACGCTTCGGGCAGGCGGCCCATGTGCGTGCCATGGCGGCGCGGGTCGAACACATAGCCTGTCATGGCGCAGGTGGCGCGCACGGTGCCGCCGGGTAGATAATAGGTGGGCAGCAGCAGGCTGCCTTGCGGGCCGACGGCATCCTGCAGGGCGCGGATTACCGCCAGTGGACCGCCTTCGACGTAGCCCAGGCTTTTCAGCGAGGAATGGATGAACAGCGTGTCACCAGCGGCCACGCCGAGCCGCACCAGATCGGCCGCCAGTTCCGCGCGCGTTACATGACGCCCGGTCTGGCGTATCTGGCTGGCGCTGGCCGCGTGGCGCCAGGTTGCCAGTGCATCGTTGATGGCGCGTTTTGCCCGGTCAAGCATCGTGTATTTCCAGTTCCAGCAGGTTTGCATCGATGCAGAACTTGGCCGCCCAGTTCAGGTAGGACCAGCTTCCGTAATCGCCATCGACAGGAAACGATCCCTTGACGCCGCCGCGCAGGTGCGCCGGGCCGTCAATGGCGACGGTGCGCCGCACGTAACGGTTCAGGCGGCGTGCCGCGTCGAGGTAGCGGCGTTCGCCCGTCAGCTGATACAGCAGCAACAGGCAGTGCGCATTTTGCGCGGAGCCGGTCAGGCAGGCGTAATCGGCTCCCGGCAGGAATTCCGGGCCCAGGCGGCCTGGCAGGTAGCCATCGGCCGCTACTGCATTGGCGATGCTGGAACCGGTGCGCAAGGCGGCGTCCAGCAAGTCTGTACGCGCCGAGAACCGGTGCGCTTCGAGCAGGCCGCGCAAGGCGTAGCCTATGGTATGGCTCAAGGGCAGGGCGGGGTTGTCCAGGCAGTTCGATGCGAACCAGCCATTCGGCTGCTGCTTGCCCAGCGCCCAGTCGACCTGGCGCAGTCCGGCCGCGCCATAACCATGGCCCGGTGCGGCGCGCTCCGCTTCGAACAGGCCCCACGCCACATGCGTTTCGTAGGCTTTCTCGCCCGCCTGGGCGAACGGCGTGGGATGCTGGCGCCAGCAGCCATCGGCATCCTGGCTGTCGCGCAGCCAGCTGGCCGCGCGGTGCAGCGCGCTGCCGTAGCTGGCGCCATACGCAGTCACGCCAGCCGCCAGGCCAAGCAGGACCTGGCCCGTATTGAAGGTGACGGCCACGCGCGGCGTGGAATCGATCTTCCCGCCCTGGAAACCGCCATGCTCGAACTGGATCGCCAGGCACCAGTCGAGCATGCGGCGCGCGCGTGCATGCAGCGCCGCGTCGCCAGTGTGCTGCGCCATGGCGATCATGGTGGGGATGATGTAGCCGGTGGTTTCGGGATAGGAGCTGGACCAGCCTGTCAGCAGGCTGTAATCGCGGGCCACGCCGCCGTCCGCCGACGCCGAATGGTCTTGCGCCGCGCCCAGCCAGGCGGTGCAGGCGTCGATGACGGCAGCCGGTCCGGGATCGAGATCCGGCAGTCCGCGCCGGTCCGACCGGCGTTCCTTGCGCGCCGCTGGCGTCAGCCTGGCTGGCAAGGACAAGGTGTTCCTGATGGTGCTGATGGTGTGGAGCAGTGAGCGCATGGCGGCGATGGTGTCAGTGGCGTGGCGGATCAGGCTACTGTAGCGCCGGCAGGCCGGTGGACTGTTGACTTGCCGCAAGCGATGCGTGCCGCTGGCATTCCCTAGCCCAGGATATCCGCATGCGTCACGCCGTTTTCCAGGCTGCCGCTGATTTCAATCACATGGCCCCAGAACAGGTCGCCATCGTGGTAGAGGAAATCAAAGCCGCCGCCGGCGTAGACGGTGACCGATAACAGCGTGATGCGCGCCGTAAAATCGGCGGCCGTCAGCGGCGTTTCGTCCTCTTCCAGCCAACTGCTGTTCTTCAGTTCCAGCAGCCGCGCGATGGCGCCCGCCTGCAGCTGGTCCTGCCATGCCGTTTGATCCTGCCAGAGCGCGTGCGCCACGGGCAGCACTTGCTGCAGCGATGGGGCATCGTCGAGCGAGCAATGCAGGTCGATCACCGTATCTTGCCAGTTGGCCGTGCCTGCGTAGCTGTTCATGCCGGGCACCAGTACCAGCGTGCCGAAACGCGCATCGATATATGAAGTAACCGTGTCTGTCATGCCTGTTTCCTGTTGAATGAATTTAAATGCCGAACACTTTTAATATGGCGTCGGTGGCGCCCTCGAACCAGCTGCCCACCTTGCCCGGCTGCTTGCCGTGGCGCGGGGTTTCTTCGTACAGGTAGACGCCATCGCCGTCGAAGCGGTCGTTGAGCAGCGCCTGCTGGCCGCGCAGGTAGGGGATGAAGGTTTCGCTGCGCATGGTGGAGTACAGCACGTCGGTACTGAAGCCCAGGGTGGCGGACTGGCTGATGGAGCGGCCCTGGCCGGCCCGCTCCAGGCGCACGCCGCGGCAGCCGCGCACGATCAGGGTGGCGGGGCCGCGAAAGACGATGAAGCGCAGTTGCAAGGTCAGCCAGGCATGCAGGCTGCCCAGGCGCCAGTGGCTGGAAATGGCCACTGGCTGGTCTTGCCGCTGGATGATGCCGACCAGGCCGCGCGGCTGGAAGACGAGGGCGGCGCCGGCTGGCAGGTCCAGCACGGCGATTTCGCTGAGCGGGTCCTCGCTGGCCGAGATGGTCACGGAAGCGTGTTCTTTGCTGCGGATGCGCGTCAGCGCCACCATGCCGGAGGCCAGGCTGGTGAAGGGAAAACGCCAGTCCAGCAGCCATTGGGTATTCTTGTGCGTGCTGACGGGCGACGATTGCAGGTAGTCGGGATGGATCAGCATGTCATCGCCGGGCGCCAGGGTCCACGCTTGCGAAACGCCGGAAATGCGCGACTGGCCGTCCGGGCGCAAGGGCAGGCTGGCGCTATCGATGTGCAATTCGCGGGCGATGGACAGCGGTTTGAAACGCGACGCCAGGGGCGCCAGCAGGAAGTAAAAGAAGGCCTTGATGGCGACTGGCAGCAGTATGGCGGACAGCACCAGCAGGGCGGCCGTGGGCGCCACTTCCCTGACGGGGCCGGACCAGCGGCCGATCCAGCTTTTCGCTTGCTGGACCTCGCCGGCGTCTATCGCTGCCTGCAAGGGCGCCAGTGCCGCCGCCAGCGCCTTGTTGTCGATGGCAAACGGGCCAGGGTGGGCAGCATGGGCACGGCTGTTGCGCGCCTGTTGCGCCTGGTAGGCACGCCAGGCTGCAAGATTGTTTTCGCGCAGGCGGACTTCTTGCGTTTCCAGTTGCGTCATGCGTGTATTCGCGACACTCCCGGGCAGGCGGCTTGCCAGCGGGTGGACTGCTTCCAGCTGCTGTTGCAGGTTCAGATTGGCTTGCAGGGCGGCGTAGGCCAGCACGTGTTCGCCGTGCAGCCGGGCCAGGGTCAGGCGGCCATCTTCACCTGCGAGCGCTGCCTGCAAGGCGCCCAGGTAGTGCGCTTCCTGGGCCAGCACTTCGATCTCGATGCGTCGCGTGGCTTCTTGCTGTGCATGCCGGGCCAGCATGGCCGCGTCGGGTAGTGGAATAGTGAACAGCGATGGCTGCTGTTGATCGCGTAGCGCGCGTAATTGCGTTTGCACTTCGGCCTGGCGGGCGGCAATCGCCGCTTGCGAGGCATGTTGCAGGTTTTGGATACGCAGCGTGGCCGCCTGGCCCAAGGTCAACCCCTGGCCATCGGCTGCGGCGGCAGCCTGGCGTAACGTCGCCACGGTCTTGCTGGTGATGCTGTAAGCGCGCCATTCGGCCAGCAGCCAGCGGCCGGCCAGCAGGATCACGATGAACAGCGCAAACTGCAGCGCGTGGCGCAGCAGGAAGCGGAGCAGGGTCGTCAGCAGCTGGCGCAAGGAGGGCTGACCTTACGCAGCGGCTGCGTCGGCGTCGGCGCAGCATTTCTTGTATTTCTTGCCACTGCCGCAGTGGCAAGGATCGTTGCGGCCCGTTTTGGGGATGTCGCGCAGCACGGTGGCGCCTGAATGGCTTTGCTTCAGGTGGCGCTGGCGGGCCCAGGCTGCGTTGATGGCGATTACGGACGGCGTCACGCCATCCATGGCTTTTTCCGCCGCTTCGTCATCGAGTTCGCTGGCCGTGGCCAGGTGCTGGAAGGGCGCCAGGTATTGCGGGTGGCTCACGCCCAGGGCGGCCCATTGCGGCTTGTCCAGGCTGGTACCTAGCAAAAAGCCTGCGCACCAGGCGGGCACGCTCCATTCCGGGCCGCATTCGTAGATGGGCTCGAAACTGTCCGGGTCTTTCGCCAGCCATTCGACCATGTAGGCGTGGTGGCGTTGCGCCAGCGCGCTGGCACGTTCGGTGGCTTCGCCGGCTTCCGGCGCTGCCGTGCCGGTGATTTTGTCCCAGACCCAGGGCAGCCATGAGGCAGATGCGATGGTGTTCGGGCTCAGGGCCACGGCCGTCAGAAAACCTTCCAGCATCGACACATCCATGGCGCGGCCAGCCAGGGCAGGCGCGGCCAGCAGGGTGTCGAGTTCGGCGTATTCATCGTCGGAAAGGGGCGTGGTGGTGGAAATGCTGGACATGGGAATCTTTGACGTGGTTGGTGGAGTGGCCATCGGCCATGGCGGTATTGTAACGCCCGGAATGGAGAAAACTGTTCCTGGAATGAAAAACGGCGGCCCGCAGGCCGCCGTTTTTAGCTGAACCGGCAGATTACTTCACGCCGTGCATCAGTTTGTTGATCAGCGGTGCGATCAGGAACAGCACCACGCCGGCGCCCAGCAGGGACCAGAAGCCGAAGGTGTAGCCGGACAGTGCCGATTGCACCGACATGCCGCTCTTGCCGCTGACGTAGCTGGCGAAGATGCCCGACAGGTTGTTGCCGATACCGGTCGACAGGAACCAGCCGCCCATGCCCAGGCCAACCAGGCGCACTGGCGCCAGCTTGGTGACCATCGACAGGCCGATAGGCGACAGGCACAGTTCGCCTACCGATTGCAGCACGTAGACGGTTGCCAGGGTCCAGAACGGGATCTTGTTGTCGGCGCCAACCAGGCTCGACAGTGCAAAGATCAGCAAGCCGAAGGCCAATGCATTCCCCAGCAAGCCCAGGCCGAATTTGCGCGGGATCGAAGGGTTGACGTTATGGCGCGCCAGGAACACCCAGATGGCGGCGATGACTGGTGCCAGGAAGATAATGGCCACCGAGTTGACGGTCTGGAAGTAGGCGGTCGGGAAGATCCAGAAGCCCAGGTCGCGGTTGACGATGTTTTCAGCCAGGAAGGTAAACGAGCTGCCTGCCTGTTCGAAGAACATCCAGAACAGGATGTTGAAGGCAAAGATCAGCAGCATGGCGATGACTTTGTCACGTGCCACTTTACCATCGCGGATACCTTCGATCACCAGCATCACTGCCAGGATCAGGAACAGCACGGTCAGGATGACTTGCAAGGTTTCAGCGCCGACGGTCAGCAGGAAGTACATCAGCGGGATCACTACCAGACAGCCCAGGGCAACCCAGATCACGCGTTTAGGGCCTTCTGCACCGGCTTCGGGTGCGCCGATGCCTTTCAGGGCGCGGCGGCCGATGAAGAACCATACCAGGCTGATCAGCATGCCGATGCCGGAAGCGATGAAGACCATCTTGTAGGAAGGCATGGCGGTGGTGCCGAAGATGGATTCGGCCAGCCACTGGGTGATCACTGGCGCGACCAGGGCGCCCATGTTGATACCCATGTAGAAGATCGTGAAACCACTGTCGCGGCGCTGGTCGGCGGCTGCATACAGCTTGCCGACCATGGTCGAGATATTTGGCTTGAACATGCCGTTGCCGACGATCATGGTCGCCAGGCCCAGGTTGAAGATATCCTGGTTTGGTACGGCGATACAGAACAGGCCGGCAGCCATGAAAGTGGCGCCCAGCAAAATCGAGCGCTGGTAGCCGATGATACGGTCGGCGATATAGCCGCCGAACAGGGCGCCTGCATACACCAATGCGAGGAAGGAACCGTAGGTCAGGGTGGCTGCCGCCTCTCCTGAGGCATTGCCACTGTGGAACTGGGCCACGATATACAGTACCAGCGCCCAGCGAACTCCGTAGAACGCGAAGCGTTCCCAGAATTCAGTCATGAACAACATCCACAATGGGCCTGGATGGCCCATAATCTGCTTGAACTCGGGAATAACGGCTTCCTTGTTGGGCGTAGTCGCACCGCTCATGCGGTTCCTCCTGAAAATTATTATAGTGAATCGATAAAACAAACATATGGAATCGTGCCTGTACAGTGGGCTCTCTCGTGAAGCGCTGCAGGTACAGGAATTCCAATAGGGACGCATTCTAATCTACAAATTGCGCTATGCGAAGATTTCCATTCGCATTAGCAAGAATGGGAGTTTTATATTGCTCAAACCGGTTTGTATGGTTAGGACGAGAAAAGCGATTTCCATGCCGCCAAGCACAAGCGTGCCGACTTGTCGTATATTGGTGCTGCAACACATCCGAGGATCGATTTTTTAAGGGATTTTTCGCATTATGGAACACGACGTTATCGATACTCTGGTTTCTCCCGAGGGCCGCCTGGACGTGCTCTCCAAGACCGAAGTCAACAAACTGCTCGACACCAGCCAGGGCGGCCTGTACAACACCTTCCGCCGCTGCGCGCTGGCGGTACTCAATTGCGGCAGCACCGTCGATGACGGGCGCGCCTTGCTGGAACGCTATCAATCGTTCGACGTGTCGATTATCCAGCGCGAACGCGGCATCAAGCTCGACATCAAGGGGGCGCCCGCGATCGCCTTTGTCGATGGCAAGATGATCAAGGGCATCCACGAACACCTGTTTGCCGTGCTGCGCGACATTATCTTCGTCAGCGATGAAGTGACGGGTAACCCGAAATTCGACTTGCACAGCACGGAAGGGGTGACCGACGCCGTGTTCCATATCCTGCGCAACGCCAATGTGCTGCAAACCCAGCTCAACCCGAACCTGGTGGTGTGCTGGGGCGGCCACTCGATCAACCGCGCCGAATACAATTACTCCAAGGAAGTGGGCTACCAGCTGGGCTTGCGCGGCCTCGATATCTGCACCGGCTGCGGCCCGGGCGCCATGAAAGGCCCGATGAAGGGCGCCACCATCGGCCACGCCAAGCAGCGCCTGCACAATGGCCGCTACCTGGGCATCACCGAGCCAGGCATCATCGCGGCCGAATCGCCGAATCCCATCGTCAATGACCTGGTCATCATGCCGGACATCGAAAAGCGCCTGGAAGCGTTCGTGCGCGCCGGACACGGCATCGTGGTATTCCCGGGCGGCGCCGGCACGGCCGAGGAAATCCTCTACATCCTCGGTATCCTGCTGCACCCGGACAATGCGGAAATTCCATTCCCGCTGATCTTCACGGGACCGGAAACCTCGCGCGACTACTTCGTGCAGATCAACCAGTTCATCAGCGACACGCTGGGTCCGGAAGCGCAGCAGCGTTATAAAATCATCATCGATGACCCGGAACTGGTGGCGCGCGAAATGCTGGAAGGGATCAAGCAGGTACGCGAATTCCGCAAGGCCCACAGCGACGCCTATTATTTCAATTGGCTGCTGAAGATCGACCATGAATTCCAGAAGCCGTTCAAGCCGACCCATGAAAACATGCGCAACCTGAGCCTGCACAAGGACCAGGCCACGCACCTGCTGGCAGCCCAGCTGCGCCGCGCCTTCTCGGGCGTGGTGGCTGGCAACGTCAAGGACGACGGCATCCGTTCGATCGAAGAACACGGCAATTTTGAAATCCACGGCGACAAGGCCATCATGGGCCCGATGGACAAGTTGCTGGCCTCGTTCGTGGCGCAGCACAGGATGAAGCTGGCGGGGACGGCTTATACGCCGTGCTACACAGTGATCCAGTAATCGTGGTGGCGCCGCGCCCAAGCTACTGCGCAGCTCACTCTCGGGCATCCGTTGCTCACCGTACGTGCGTACGGCTCCGCTACTCAACCCGATATTGAGCTTGCTCGCTACGCTTGGTCGTGGCGCCGTGATGAGCCGACTGAACCAAAAATAAGAAAAGCCGCCAGATCATAAGATCTGACGGCTTTTTTGCCTTGAAGCATCGATCGCCTGAAAAATCGTAGCGAGCGGAAGGGAGTTGTGGCTAAGAAGCGCAACTGTGCCGGGGCACAGTGAGCATCGCAGGCCGCAAATCACGACGCGCAGTAGATTTTTCAGGTGATTATCATTCTTCGCGGCGCAGATGTGGGAACAGCAAGACGTCACGGATATTCGGCGAATCCGTGATGATCATCATCAAGCGGTCGATGCCGATGCCGCAGCCGCCGGCTGGGGGCATGCCGTATTCCAGCGCGCGGATGTAGTCTGCGTCGTAGAACATGGCTTCTTCATCACCGGCGTCCTTGGCGGCGACTTGCGCCAGGAAGCGGGCCGACTGGTCTTCTGCGTCGTTCAGCTCGGAGAAGCCGTTGGCGATTTCGCGGCCCACCATGAACAGTTCGAAGCGTTCGGTGATGCCGGATACCGTGTCGGAAGCGCGCGCCAGTGGCGACACTTCGACCGGGTAGTCGATGATGTAGGTCGGTTCCCACAGCTGTGCTTCAGCCGTTTCTTCGAACAGCGCCAGTTGCAGCGCGCCCAGGCCGGCGGTGGCGAATGGCTTGACGCCGAATTTCTTCAGCTCGGCCTTGATGAATTCCACGTCGTGCAATTGCTCGTTGGTGTAGTGCGGAGCATATTTATTGATCGCGCCGACGATGGTCAGGCGATGGAACGGTTTTGCCAGGTCCAGCTCGCGGCCGCCGTAGGTCAGGGTGGCGGTGCCGTGCGCATCGATGGCGGCCTGGCGGATGACGGCTTCGGTGAAGTCCATCAGCCATTTGTAGTCGGTGTACGCCGCGTAGAATTCCATCATCGTGAATTCAGGATTGTGACGGATCGACACGCCTTCGTTGCGGAAGTTGCGGTTGATTTCGAACACGCGGTCAAAGCCGCCCACTACCAGGCGCTTCAGGTACAGTTCGGGCGCGATACGCAGGAACATCTGCATGTCCAGCGCATTGTGGTGGGTGATGAATGGTTTTGCCGCCGCGCCGCCCGGGATTGTGTGCAGCATCGGCGTTTCGACTTCCATGAACTCGTTCTTTTCCATGAAGCGGCGGATCGACGAGATGGCGGCGGTACGCGCCTTGAAGGTGCGGCGCGTCTCTTCATTCATGATCAGGTCGACGTAGCGCTGGCGGTACTTGGTTTCCTGGTCGGCCAGGCCGTGGAATTTGTCCGGCAGCGGGCGCAGCGACTTGGTGATCAGGCGCAGTTCCGTGACCTTGATGGTCAGTTCGTCGGTCTTGGTCTTGAACAGCGTGCCCTTGACGCCCAGGATATCGCCCAGGTCGTAGTGGTGCAGGGCGGCCATGGCCGCTTCGCCCGTCAGGTCCAGGGTGGCGTAGATCTGGATGCGGCCATCGGCCTTGGCGCCGGAAGCGTCTTGCAGGGTGGCGAAAGCGGCTTTCTTGCCGGCTTCGCGTTTCAGCATCATGCGGCCAGCCAGCACCACGGCTACGGGATGCTCTTCCAGCTCTTCGCGCGTCTTGCTGTCGTATTGTGCGTGCAGATCGGCCGCCTTGTGCTCAGGGCGGAAATCGTTGGGGAAGGCGATGCCTTGTTCGCGCAGTGCGGCCAGCTTGGCGCGGCGCTCGGCGATGATCTTGTTTTCATCGGGGGCGGCGGCTTGTTCTTGGATATCCGTAGTCATGGTGTTCTTAGTTGGTGATTATTGATGATGTGGTGCCAGCGCTGGCGCCACGCTGGCGAACAGTGTCTCGACGCCGAGCGCGGAAAAATCCGGCACGATGGCGATCACGTTGTCGAATTGGGCAAACGCTTCGGCCGGCAGGGTGGTGGTCAGCACCACGGCCCGCATGCCGGCGCGCCGCGCCGCTTCCACGCCCAGGGGCGCGTCTTCAAACACGATGCAGTTTTCCGGCAGTGCGCCGGCCAGCTGCGCGCCTTTCAAGAAGACGTCGGGGCTGGGTTTGCCGCGTGCCACGTCGCCGGCGCCGACGATGGCGTCGAAGCGGTGGCGCAGGTCCAGGCCGTCGAGCGTAAAGGCGATGTTGTCTTCTGCCGCGGCCGTGCCGACCACCAGCGCCACGCCACTGGCGCGCGCGCTGGAAATCAGCTGGCCGAAACCGGCGACGGCGGCCAGGTGCGGGCCATACAGTTCGCGGTAGACGACTTCCTTTTCCAGCAGCAGCGCTGCATGGTCGATCTCTGCACCCAGATAATGGGTGAGGATTTCCTGGCCCTGGCGTCCTGCCGTGTCGCGGAAAAACGCTTCCGCATCGAGCACATGGCCCTGGCGTTCAAAGAACGCCAGCCAGGCTTGCGTGTGGAAGGCCATGTTGTCGACGATGGTGCCATCCATGTCGAACAGGAAGGCCTGCTTTGCCGGTGCCGGTGCGGATGCGTTCATCCTTATACGCCTTGCTTGAGCGAGGCGGAGATGAAGTCGTCGATGTCGCCATCGAGCACGCCCTTGGTGTTGCCCGTCTCGAAACCGGTGCGCAAATCCTTGATGCGCGACTGGTCCAGCACGTAGGAGCGGATCTGGTGGCCCCAGCCCACGTCGGTTTTCGAGTCTTCCAGCTTTTGCTGCTCGCTCATGCGCTTGCGCAGCTCATGTTCGTACAGTTTGGCCTTCAGCATTTCCATCGCTTCGGCGCGGTTGCGGTGCTGCGAACGGTCGTTCTGGCACTGCACCACGATGCCGGTCGGTCCGTGGGTCATGCGGACGGCGGAGTCGGTTTTATTGATGTGCTGGCCACCGGCGCCCGACGCGCGGTAGGTATCGACGCGGATATCGGCCGGGTTGACGTCGATCTCGATCGAATCATCGACTTCCGGGTACACGAACAGCGACGTAAACGAGGTGTGGCGGCCATTGGCCGAGTCGAACGGCGACTTGCGCACCAGGCGGTGCACGCCCGTTTCCGTGCGCAGGAAGCCATAGGCGTGATCGCCCTCGACTTTCAGCGTAGCGGTCTTGATGCCGGCAACCTCGCCCTCGGACTGCTCCAGGATTTCCACCTTGAAGCCCTTGCGTTCGCAATAGCGCAGGTACTGGCGCAGCAGCATCGAGGCCCAGTCCTGGGCTTCCGTGCCGCCGGCGCCGGCCTGAATGTCGATAAAGCAGTTGTTCGGGTCCATCGGATTGTTGAACATCCGGCGGAATTCCATGCTTTCGATGACCTTGCGGATCTCTTCCACGTCGGCGCCGACCGCTTCGAGCGTATCGTCGTCGCCTTCTTCGCGGGCCATGGCGAACAGGTCGCTGGTGTCGCGCAGGTCGGCGTCGGCCTTGGTCAGGGTAAAGACGATGGCTTCCAGCGCCTTCTTCTCCTTACCGAGGTCCTGGGCGCGCTTGGGATCGTTCCAGACGGTGGGATCTTCCAGTTCTTCGTTGACTTGCTCTAGTTTCTCCGACTTGACAGTGAAGTCAAAGATACCTCCGAAGTTCGGCTTCGCGGACCGTCAGGTCGGAGAGCAGGGCGGAGATGGCGTTGATGCGTTCGGCTTCCATAATATTCTGGTCTTCTATGGTGAAATCAAACCCTGAATTATACGCGAGCATGGGCCGTTTCTGATGGCGGCAGCAATGAATCACAGCCGCAGGGGAGAATAAAATCACTGTTTTGCTATATTTGCGACAATATTTTATGGCTTGATGGTGGCTGCCGTGCTGCGTATGATGCTGGCGATATTGTCTTTCCATAGGGAACCATCATGCGCCAACTTCCTCGTCTCGCCCTGTTACCGCTGCTGCTGCTGGCCGGCTGCGGCGCCTTGCCGCCCGCCGCTACCGGGTTAGCCAAACCGCAGCCCGGCAGCAGCGCCACCCTGGCGTTGCTGGAGACGACGGACTTGCACGCCAATGTGTTGAGTTATGACTATTACAAGCTGCAGGCCGAACCCTCGATCGGACTGGAACGCACGGCGACCGTGATCGCGCAGGCGCGCAGCGAGTTCCCGAACAATCTCTTGCTCGATAACGGCGACACCATCCAGGGCACGGCGCTGGCCGATTACCAGGCGCTGGTCAAACCGGTGGCGTGCGACCAGACGCTGGCCATCTACAAGGCCATGAATCTGCTGAAGGTTGACGGCGGCGGCATCGGCAACCATGAATTCAACTACGGCCTGGCGTATCTGAGCCAGGTGACGGGCAGCCAGTTCGACGTCGACAGCGTGGATCCAGCCAAGCCGCGCTGCGCCGGCCCCCACTTTCCGCAAGTGCTGGCCAATGTCTATAGCATGAAGAGCGGTAAGCCGCTGTTTGCGCCCTATCACATCATCGACAAGCAGATTACGGCGACCGCCCCCGATGGCAAACCGGTGACGGCCACCATCAAGGTCGGCATCATCGGTTTCACGCCGCCGACCATTTTGTCCTGGGACAAGCGCTGGCTGGAAGGGCGCATCTATACGCAGGGCGTGCGCGAGACAGCCGAAAAATACATCCCCGAGATGCGCGCCAAGGGCGCCGACCTGGTGGTGGCGATTTCGCATGGCGGCCTCGATGACAGCCCGTATTCACCGACCATGGAAAACGGTAATTACTACCTGGCGCAAGTGCCCGGCATCGACGCCATGCTGATCGGCCACTCGCACCAGCTGTTCCCGAACGCCAGCAGCACGGTGCCGCAGTTTAATTTGCCCGGCGTCGACAAGGTAAAAGGCCTGGTTTATGGCGTGCCGACCGTGATGGCCAATTTGTGGGGCAAGCACCTGGGCGTGATCGGCCTGCACCTGCAATATGACGGCAAGCAGTGGATCGTCGACAAGAACCGCACCACGGTGGAAGCGCGCGGCATCCAGAATGCAGATAAAAGCTACGTGGCGCCCGATGCGGCGATTAGCGCGCTGGTGGCCGAGGAACATGCCGCCACGATCCAGTACGTGCAAACGCCGGTGGGCGTGACGGACTTCCGCATGAATACCTATTTTGCCGACGTGGGCGACGTCAGCGCCATCGAGGTGGTGAACCAGGCGCAGGGCGCCTATCTGGCAGCCTATGTCAAGGCCAACCTGCCGCAATACGCCGGCTTGCCGGTGCTGTCGATGTCATCTCCCTTCAAGAGCGGTTCGGCCGGCGTCTCCGATTACACCGACGTCAAGGCGGGCAGCGTGGCCCTCAATAACGCGGCCGACCTGTATCTGTATCCGAACGCCCTGTATGGCGTGAAGATGACTGGCGCGGAATTGACGGCCTGGCTGGAACAGTCGGCGCGCCGCTTCAATACCATCGATCCGAACAAGCCTGAAGCGCAGGAACTGGTCAACGCAGCGCATCCCAGCTATAACTTCGATACGATCAGCAGCGCCGATGTCAGCTACCAGATCGACGTGACGCAGCCGCCCGGCCAGCGCATCAAGGGCTTGACGTACCAGGGCAAGCCGGTGGATGCGAAGCAGGAATTCCTGATCGCGACCAATAACTACCGCGCCAGCGGCGGCGGTAATTTCCCTGGCCTCGATGGCAGCAAGACGGTGGTCGCCTCGCCGGACAACAACCGCGAAATCCTGATCGCCTATGTCAGCAAGGAGAAAAACCTGACGCGCGTGAAAAACGGCGCCGCGCGCAGCTGGCGCTTCGCCAAAGTGGCGACCAAAGGCCCGGTGGTATTCCACTCGGCGCCGGACATGATCGCCCTGGCCAGGGACGCCGGCATCGAGAACGTGACACAACTGAAGGCTGACGATGGCGCAGGCAAGGGCTTTGCGCTGTACCAGGTCGACCTGTCGAAATGATGGTGGCGGCCTGGCTGCTGGCGGCCGCGCTGGCAGCGGGCGAGCCTGCCGCGCAACTGGCGCAAGCGAAGGCCTTGATGCGTGGTACGCCGGTGGAACAGCCACAGGCACGCGCCATGTTTGGCCAGGCGGCCGGGCAGGGCAGCGGCCCGGCCGCCTATTACCTGGGCCTGATGCTCAAGAACGGCATGGGCGGCCCGCAAGACCAGGCTGCGGCCTTGCACTGGCTCAGCCTGGCGGCGCAGCGGCAAGTGGTGCCGGCCATGTTCCTCGTGGCGAACATGCTGCTCGATAGCGATGCAGCGCAGGCCCGTTACTGGCTCGATGCCGCTTGCGAGGCTGAATATCCGGAAGCGCTGTTGCAGAAATCCGTCGCCCTGGGCGAGGGGCGCATGGGCTATGCGCACAATGAGGAGCAGGCCGCCCTGTTCCTGAAAATGGCGGAACATGCGATGGGCCACCGTCAGCCCGAGCCCTGAGTTTTCCTCGCGTTCGGTGAAAAATAATCTTTCATAAAAATTTCCACCCATCAACTTAATAAGTTGATAAAATGAAATTTAACTTGTGGAAGCAATATTTCCTGTATCGCGAGAGAGTCGAAATGTGATGTAGCCTGCGCCTTGATGTGTAGACTGCCGAGCGCTACGGGGACCGTCAAGAAAAGGACAAGGCCATCTATCGATAACCTTGTCTCACTACCTCCTCACCTGCCGAAAGGGGCAACATGGCAATTCGTATCGCATTGAAGCACAAGGAATCCGGCGTCATCAAGGATGGTTTTTACGGTTTTTCGTGGACGACGTTCTTTTTTGGATTTTTCCCAGCCCTGTTCCGTGGCGATTTCATCACCTTTATCGGTGGCTTCGTGATCTCCCTGATCATCGGTTTCATGACACTGGGTTTCGGTTTTCCATTTATCGGTTTTGTGTGGGCCTTCATGTACAACAAGTACTACACGCGCAAGCTGATTGAGCGCGGTTATGTACTGGCCGGCAGCGAAGGCGATAATGCGATGGCCGCTGCAGCGCTTGGCGTCGTGCCACCGGCTGTTCCCGCCTGACGTTATTCAGATAGCTGTTTTGCCAGATCAAAAGCGGACTCCCGACGGAGTCCGCTTTTTTAATTGCCGTTGTGCAAACTGGCGGCCGCCTCGCCGATGGCGAACGGGTCGCGTGACAGGATGGCCGCGCCCAGGTCAACCAGCTTGGCCGCCGTGCCGATGGCCGCCTTGACGTCGGCGATGCGCTTGAGCTTAGCCTTGCCCTTGGCGATGGCGCCCTCGATATCGCTGCGCGCCTGCTCCGCACCTTCGGCGATCAGGCTGATGCCGTAGGCGCGAAACAGGGCCACCATCTGGTCCAGGTGGTTTTCATATTGTTCCAATAAGTCCCGCTCTGCAGGCGCCAGCGAAGTGCGTTGGCGGATGCGCAATTCCAGCACCAGGCTCGATGCCTGCGCCAGGCTGTCGGCAATCGCATAAGCCTGGTCCTTCGTCAATGCAGTCAGTTGGGCCATGCTGTTCTCCTTTTGTAGTAGGACTTACTGGATTTACCAGCGGGCAGGCGCATAAAAGACGGCTTGCTGTTGCAGCGTATCGACGTGTTCGGAAAATTGCGCCAGCTGCTGCTGCAGTTCCGGCGCCTGCAGGCTGTCCAGATTGGCCCGCAAACTGGCGATGCTGGCCTGCAGCGAATCGACGGCGCGCACATAGCTGGCGACGATTTTTTGCCGTTCCTGCAACTGCCGGCTTTCCAGGTAAAGCCGCGTGCGGATGTAGTTGGCGGCCAGCGGTTCGCGCGGCGCGGCGCCATCGACGGCGCTGCGCAGCAGGTGCAGGTCGCGCAGCTCGTCCTGCAAGCCGGCGCGGTAGCTGCGCCGCGCATATTCCTTGAGCGCATTGCTGACGATGGTCAAGGCTTCCTGCTCATCGAGCAGTTCACGCAAGGCCGATTTCTGCAGGCGCTGCGTGGCCAGGCGGCTCAGGTGTTCGCTCAGCTTGACCACTTTGTACAATTTGTCGGCGTCGAGCAGCGGCGCATCGCCGCCCGGCTGCGCCAGTCCTCCCAGCGCATCGCCAAGCGCCTTGAATTCCTGTTTGTGCACGGCTAGCTTGTCGTCCGCCACTGTCGCCAGGGTTTGCGCATAGCGCAGCAAGACATCGTTCAACCTGGCGATCGGGATGCTGGCCTGGGCGATCGGCAGGCAGTCGGCCTGCGCCGCCTGTTCGCTCGCTTGCGCATCGAAACGTTCGCTCATGATCAGCCGCTTGCGCATGGCGTTGTCGGTGCAGCTGTTGAACGTGCCAGCCAGCATGGGGGTAAAACTGGTCGACAGTTTTTGCGTCTGCTCGGCCAAGGTGCGCACGGGTGCCAGGTTCGTGCAGCCGCCCAGGAGCAAGGCGGACAGGAAAAAAATCGACGGACGCTGCATAGGGCCTCCATGCGGTGGGGTGGTTCAGTGGCCTGCGCGCGGGCGCTGGCATTGCCGAACTTAGCATGCCGGGCCGTGGCGGATTTGCGCCAGATCAGTGTCCGGTCGATTGCCCCGTTTGCTTGTCCCGGCACTGTTATTGGCTATGTCACCGTCAAATGTGGGAACTCTCCCAAAGTTGCCTTCAATAATGTTTCAGCAGACAGGATGCGCTTGGCATCGAGTATCCAGCGCCAGCCCAGGTAATTGGGCAGATAACGTGTCGCCACGCCATGAAAAATGCTGAGCCATCCGCGCAAGCGGCTGTGATACGCGTTGACGTTCTGCACGTGGACCGCGCCGCGCACGCGGATGCCGGCCCGCAAGTTGACGGCTTGATGGCTGATGCCCTTTTCCCGGGCAAAGGCGGCATACGCCGCATGACCATCGGTCACCAGCAAAATATCCTTGTCGATCACGGGCGGCAGGCAAGTCAAGAGTTGCTTCTTCGTGATGGCCCCCTTGCCTATGACGAAATCGATGGTTTGCCCCGTCCGGTCGCGCGCGACCAGGCGCTGGAAATGCCGCGTTGGCGGGCGTGACCACCACGCCGGCGTGCCGGACGCCGCAAATGCCGGGCCCCTTTTTCTGATTCCAGCAGATACATTTCGTCGGCCTCGGTGATGCCATGCAGGCAGTGCGGGCGGTCGGTTTTCGCCAGCGATAAAAAACGGTGGCGCCAGCGAAAACTGGTATTGCGATGGATGCCCAGTTGCTGGGCAGCCTTGCGTACGGAATCCGAGTTCAGCAGGCAATTCGCGTAGTCCAGCCACAAGGCTTTGTGACGCAGATGCGCCAGGGGCGTGCCCGTCAGCGCATTGAATGTCTTGCCGCAAGGCACACAGCGATAACGCTGCAGATCGTTGGCGCGGCCGTGCCGGTGCAGATGCCGCGAGTGGCACGCCGGACAACATAGGCGTGCCTGGGCCGTGCGTTCGATCAGCGCGACAGCCGCTCGCTGGCGCGGCGTACCGCTCAACATTACTACGCTGTCCAGGCGCTGGCGCCGGGACAGCATGGCGAACTGCATGATGAACGCCTGCCATTGAACCTGTTGCATGGCCATCTCCCTGTTTGGCTGCTCTGATCAGTCAGACCTCAGCTTTGCAGACAGGTTCCCCTATTTAATGAGGACAGAGCCCTGTTATTCACCACAATGCCAGCGCGTGCCGCGTCAATTTCCCGCATATTTTCCTTACAGAAAACTGACATTTGAATAAGCAATTGGGCTTTTTATGCATGCTGCGCCGCGTCATATGTAGTTGTTGCTGGTGCATGTTTACTAACCTACAATGATTTATCGATGGGGCGGTTATCCAGCGTACGACTATAAAAATAAGTAGGACTAAAAACGTTGTATCACAGGAGATGACAATGAATTTCAAACAGAAGTTGCTTGTGGCAAGTTTGGTTTTGGGTTTCTCGCAGCTCTCGTCGCTTGCTCATGCAGCCGACCCCATCAAGATTGGCGTGTCCGGGCCCTTCACGGGCGGTTCCGCGCCCATGGGCGTGTCGATGCGCGACGGCGTCAAGCTGGCGGTGGCGGAAATCAATGCCAAGGGCGGCGTCATGGGCCGTTCGCTGTTGCTGATCGAACGCGACGACGAAGCCAAGAACGAGCGCGGCGTGCAGATCGCGCAAGAGCTGATCAACAAGGAAAAAGTCGCCGCCACCGTGGGCTACATCAACACTGGCGTGGCGCTCGCTTCGCAGCGCTTTTACCAGGAAGCCAAGATCCCGGTGATCAACAACGTGGCGACGGGCTCCATCATCACCAAGCAATTCGCCGACCAGCCGGAGAATTACATCTTCCGCAACGCCGCCAGCGACCAGATCCAGTCGCACATGATCGTCGAAGAAGCCGTTACGCGCCGTAACTTCAAGAAAGTGGCGATCCTGGCCGATTCCACCAATTATGGCCAGCTGGGCCGCGCCGATCTGGAAAAAGCGCTCGATGCGAAAGGCATCAAGCCGGTCGCCGTCGAAAAATACAATATCAAGGACGTCGACATGACGGCCCAGCTGTTGAAAGCCAAGCAGGCGGGCGCCGAAGTGGTGCTCACCTACGGCATCGGCCCGGAACTGGCGCAGATCGCCAACGGCATGGAAAAACTGGGCTGGAAAGTGCCGCTGATCGGCAGCTGGACCCTGGCCATGGGGAACTTCATCGATAACGCGGGCAAGAACGGCGACGGCACGCGCATGCCGCAAACCTTCATCCAGGACGCCAGCACGCCCAAGCGCAAGGCCTTTATCGACGCCTACGTGGCGGCGTACAAACCATCGGGTGGACGCATGCCGTCGGCCGTGTCTGCAGCCCAGGGCTACGATTCCGTCTACCTGCTGGCCGCCGCCATCAAGCAGGCAGGCGGCACGGATGGTCCGAAAGTGCGCGCTGCGCTGGAAAACCTCAGTGAAAAGGTCGACGGCGCCGTCACCACCTACAACAAGCCATTCAGCAAGACCAACCATGAAGCCATCACGCCGGAGCTGACCGTGTTCGGCGAAGTCAAGGATGGCAAGGTGATCCTCGCCAAGTAAGTCCGGCTAATGCGTATTCATTAGCGCTGAAATGGCCAGCCTTGCTGGCCATTGTCATATCTTCGTCTATCGGGGAATACCATGGAAATCTTCCTGCAGCTTGTCTTCAGCGGCATCGCGCTGGGCATGATCTATGCCGTCATCGCCTTCGGTTACCAGCTGACTTTCGCCACTTCGGGCACCCTCAACTTTGGCCAGGGAGAATCCCTGATGCTGGGCGCGCTGGTGGGCCTGTCCCTGGTGGGCACCATCCACGGCGGTCCGTACATGGGCTATTTGCTGATGATTCCCCTGGTGATTGCCTTTGGCGCCTTGCAGGGCATGTTCGTCGAATGGATAGGCGTGCGGCCCGCGATCAAGATCAAGTCGGAATTCGGCTGGATCATGTCGACCATCGCGCTGGCCATCATCTTTAAAAATGTGGCGGAAAACATCTGGGGCAAGGATGACCTGACCTTTCCTTCGCCGCTGTCGGCCGCACCGTTCACCATCCTGGGCGCCAATGTGCAGCCGATGCAGGTGGCCGTCGTCGTCGGCGCGCTGGCCATCATGCTGGCGGTGGAAATCTTCAACCGCAAATCGATCTATGGCAAGGCGGTGGTCGCCACCGCCAATGACCGCGACGCGGCCGGCCTGATGGGCATCAATACGGGCCGGGTGATCACGTTTTCCTACGCCTTGTCGTCGGCCACGGCCGCTTTCGCCGGCGTGCTGGTGGCGCCCTTGACCCTGACGGGCGCCACCATGGGCGCCTCGCTGGGCTTGAAGGCCTTTGCGGTGGCGATTATCGGCGGCCTGACGTCGGGCGTGGGCGCCATCGTCGGCGGCCTGATTTTGGGCATCGCCGAAACCACTACCGGCTACTACATTTCCACCGGCTACAAGGAAGTACCGGGACTGCTGCTGTTGCTGCTGGTGCTGGCCATCAAGCCGTCCGGCCTGTTCGGCAAAGCCGCGATCAAGAAAGTCTGAGGCATCGATGAACAAGAAAATCACCATGCTGGTCCTGAGCGCGGCGGGACTGGCCGCGCTGGTGCTCTATCCGATTCTTATCCCGAATCCGTATTACATCCACCTGGCCGAAACCATCCTGATCTACGCCATCCTGCTGTTCGGCCTCGATATCGTGGTCGGCTACACGGGGCAGGTGTCGCTGGGCCACGCTGGCCTGTTCGGCGTCGGTTCCTACGCCACCGGCGTGCTGGTATTCAAGCTGGGCTTGCCGTTCTGGCTGGCCATTCCCGCCAGTATTGCGGGCGCGGCGCTGTTCGGCGCCATCCTGGCCTTGCCGGCCCTGCGCGTGACGGGCCCGTACCTGGCGATGGTGACCCTGGCCTTCGGCACCATCGTGCAAATCCTGATCAACGAGATGACCTTTTTGACGGAAGGGCCGATGGGCATCAAGATCCACAAGCCCGAGCTGTTTGGTCACAAGCTTTCCGAAGTCGAGTACTACTATATGGTGGCCGCGCTGATGGTGATCTCCTTGGTGATCGTGCACCGTATCCTGAAATCGAACCTGGGGCGTGCCTTCGAAGCGCTGCGCGACAGCCCGATCGCCTCCGACTGCATGGGCGTGTCCGTGTACCGCTACAAGGTGTATGCGTTTGTCATCAGTGCCGGTTTCGCGGGCCTGGCGGGCAGCCTGTACGCCTACTCGGAAGAGTATATCTCGCCCAATACCTACAACTTCGAGCTGACGATACTGTTCCTGCTGGCCGTCATCATGGGTGGCCGCAAGACGCGTTCGGGCGCCTTGATCGGCGCGCTGATCGTGGTCATGCTACCGAGCCTGCTGGCCGATATCGAGCTGTTCCGCCAGATCGCCGTGGCCGCCGCCATACTCGGGGTGATCGGTTCTGCCTACATGCTGGCGAAAAAGCGTTCTACCGTGCGTGGCGTGATCGTGCCGCTGGCCGCCACCATCGGCCTGGCCGCGTTTTCCTACAAACTCGATAATATGGTCGATTGGCGCCTGACCATCTTCGGCCTGATGACTTTATTCGTCGTCTACTATCTGCAGGACGGCATCGTGGGATTTTTAATGAGCTTTGTCGGCAAGGGCCGTGGCCATGTGGCGGCCGTGGCGGCCAGTGGCGTGGCGCCGTTCCAGCACGCGCAGGGCGGCCAGCAGGGGGCGGCCTTGCTGAAAGTCGAGCAGGCGCTGATGCAGTTCGGCGGCTTGAAGGCCCTGAACCTGGTGGACCTGAATGTCACGCAAGGCTCCGTACATGGCTTGATCGGGCCGAATGGTTCGGGCAAGAGCACCATGATGAACGTGCTGACGGGGATTTACAAACCGACGGCTGGCAAGGTGGAATTTGCCGGCGTGGTGATTTCCGGCCGCACGCCATCCGAGATCGCGCTGGGCGGCGTGGCGCGCACTTTCCAGAATGTGCAGCTGTTCGGTGAAATGACGGCCACTGAAAATGTGCTGGTGGGCTTGCACAATACCTTCGAGTCGAATGTGCTGGACGTGATGCTGCACACGCCGCGCTACCGGCGCGAAGAAGCGGCGGCGCGCGCGCGGGCCGCCAGCATCCTGGAATTCGTGGGCCTGGCCGGCCTGGCCAATGAAGAAGCGCGCAATCTCCCGTATGGCAAGCAACGGCTGCTGGAAATCGGCCGCGCGCTGGGCCTGAATCCCCGTTTGCTGCTGCTCGATGAACCGGCTGCCGGCCTGACGGCGCCCGACATCAAGGAGCTGATGGCGATCATCCGCAAGATCCGCGAGCATGGCATCACCATCATCCTGATCGAGCACCATATGGACGTGGTGATGGCCTTGTCCGACGTGGTGACGGTGCTGGACTTTGGCCAGAAGATCGCCGAGGGCGCGCCTGCTGCCGTGCAAGGCGACCCTAAAGTGATCGAAGCTTATCTGGGCGGCAGCGCCGAAACCCTGGCCCCTGTGGCGCATTGAGAGGAACATCATGCTGACCATCTCTAATCTGCATGCGGGCTACGGCAAGGTCGAAGTCCTGCACGGCATTTCGCTCGATGTCCCCAAAGGCAAGCTGGTGACCCTGATCGGCTCGAATGGCGCCGGCAAGACCACCACCATGCGCGCCATTTCCGGCATGCTGAAACCCAAATCGGGCAAGGTCATGCTCGGCGGCGAGGACGTGACCGGCCTCGATTCGCACCGCATCGCGCGCGCTGGCCTGGCCCATTCGCCGGAAGGGCGGCGCGTCTTCGCCTCGATGTCGGTGACGGACAACCTGCTGCTGGGCGCCTTCCCCCGTTTTACGCGGGCGCGGCCCAAGGGCGATATCCGGGGCGACCTGGACAAGGCCATGGAGCTGTTCCCCAGGTTGAAGGAGCGGCGCGACCAACTGGCCGGCACCTTGTCGGGAGGCGAACAGCAGATGCTGGCCATGGCCCGCGCCGTGATGCTGAACCCGGAAGTGATCTTACTGGACGAACCGTCGATGGGCCTGGCGCCGATTTTGGTCGAAGAAGTCTTCCGCATCATCACGCGCCTGAAAGCCGAGGGCGTGACCATGCTGCTGGTGGAGCAATTCGCCGCCGCCGCCCTGAACGTGGCCGATTATGGCTACGTGCTGGAAAACGGCAGCATCTCCGTGCATGGCCCGGCCGAGAGTTTGAAGACCGATCCGAAGGTGATTGCGGCGTATCTGGGAGGAGGGCACTAAGGTTTCTATTTCGCGTGTGACGAAACCCCGCTGTGCAGGGATGATTTGCCGGTGGCCGGCGTCATCGCGCTGCTATACTCGCCGCGCATGAAGACTCCCGCCGCGCCATCGACTCCATCCTGCACAGCCATCGCTACGACCATCGTCTGCCATACGGCTGTCTGGACCCTGATCTGTGGCGTCGGTGCGCTCGGTTCTTACCGCGATTATGCAGGCGCGGCCACGCATGGCTATGGCCATTTCCTGCTGCGCTGGCTGCTGTATCACGTACCGATGATTATGCTGGGCAGCGGCCTGTCGCTAGCCTTGAATCGCTGGCCAGCGCTGTTTGACAGCGCCAGGCGCAGTGCTTTGGTCTATGTGGCGCTGCTGCTGTTTTTCCTGCCACTTGAATGGCTGTATGTGGCCTTCTGCGATGTGGTATTGCGTGGCGCGGGGGTAAGCCTGGAGGTTGTCGGCTCAGCTTTCATGGCGCTACAGATGTTTAACCGCTTTACGGAATTTGCCTGGATGAGTGGCACGCTGCTGGCGATGGCGGCGATAGGCAACTGGCGTCTTGCGCGGGAGCGCGAAGCAGGCTGGCGGCGCGCGCAAAGCGCTAACCTGGCCTTGCAACTGGCGCTGGAACAGCAGCGCATGCTGGCGCTGCGCGCGCAACTGGAACCGCACTTTATCTTTAACGCCCTGAATGCGATCAGCGCGCTGGTACGCACGGGCGATGGTCCGCTGGCGTTGTCGGGCATTGCGCGTTTGAGCGACTTGCTGCGTTATGCGCTGGCGGCCGGTGCGCGTGAGATGGTAACGATCGGTGAAGAACTGCAGTTCGTGCACGATTATCTGTCCCTGCAAAAGCTGCGCTACGGTGAACGGCTGCGGTTCACCATCGAGGGGGACTGCGAGACGGTCCGGCATGGCGATTGCCCGCCGCTGTTGCTGCAACCCTTGATCGAGAACGCGTTGCGCCATGATCTTGACAGCCATGATGGCGAGGGCGATATCCGCTTGTCGTTTGAAGTACTTGGAAATGATGTGCTGATCAGGGTGTCGAACCCTGTGCAGCCGCACGCTACGCCCAATCCCGGCGCGGGACTGGGGCTGCAAAATACACGCGAACGGTTGCAGTCGTCCAGCAAGCAGGCCAGCCTGCAGACGCAGCGTGCAAATGGCCGCTTCCTGGTTGAAATCCGTATGCCGCTGCAGGCGGCGTGATGAGTATAACGATGATTAGCGCTCTGATCGTCGATGACGAAGCACCGAGTCGCACGAATTTGCGCTATGCGCTGGCCGCACATGTCCAATGGCGTGTTGTCGCCGAATGCGCCAGCGCCGCTGCCGCCCGGACCGCACTGGCTGCGCAAGCAGTCGATGTGATCTTCCTCGATATACAAATGCCGCAGGAATCGGGCCTGGCGCTGGCACGCAGCCTGAGTGAGCTGGCCGAGCCGCCGCTGATCATCTTTGTGACGGCATATAGTGAACATGCGGTGGCCGCGTTTGAAGTGCATGCCCTCGATTATTTGCTCAAACCGCTGGACGATGTCCGCCTGGCGCAAGCGGTGGAGCGGGCTGCGGCCATGCTGGCGCTGGCACAGCGTGGTCCTTATGCGAACGCCTTGCGTGCTTATCTGGCCCCCGCAAAGTCGCCCTATCTGTTCCATCTGAGTGTGCGTTCCGTCGGCCGTATCGAGCGTATCGCCGTTGATGAAATATTATGGCTGGAATCGGCCGGTAACTATGTACAACTGCATATGGCAGGGCGTACCATCTTGCATCGCGTGACACTGAATAAACTGGAAACGTATCTCGATACGGCGCAGTTTTTAAGGGTGCATAGGCGTGCCCTCGTGCGCCTGAACCAGGTGTCCAGCCTGGCCGTGACGGGTGATGGCACGTATGTCCTCAGTTTGCTTTGTGGCGCGCAGGTGCCGGTCAGCGAGCGTTATCTGGATGCTGTGCGTCGGACCATGGTCTAGCCGTCACGGCGATACGGTGATTCATCACATGCCAGGCGACGGCAGCCTTTGTTTTGGCAATACTGCAGTTCCCACCATTACTTGAATCAGCATTCCATGCCATCGAAAAGCAGCCGCAGTATTTCCCCTTTTATTCTGTTATACCTGACCGCCACCGCCAGTCACGCGCAGGACAATACCGTCAGCCAGGATAAGCAGACCATGGCCCGCGTGGAAGTGTCCGGCGCCAGCGGCGTGCAGCAGCGGCGCGACGATACGGCTGCGAAAATCGTCATCAGCCGCGACGATATTGCACAGTATGGCGAGAATAACCTGGCGGCTGTGCTCAAGCGGCAGCCGGGTGTGTCCGTGGTCGGCAATGAAGTGCGCATGCGCGGCCTGGGTGCCGGCTACACGCAAATCCTGATCAATGGCGATCCGGCGCCGCCCGGTTTTTCCATCGAGTCGATCGCCCCCGAAATGATAGAGCGCGTCGAGATTTTGCGCAGTGCGACGGCGGAATACAGTACCCAGGCGATCGCCGGCAGCATCAACCTGATTTTGCGCAAGGGCGCTAGCCGCACGCAGCGCGAAGCCAGGCTGGGGGCGGGCCAGGTGGCCGGTCGCTGGAATCCATCGGCATCGCTGCGCATGGAAGACAAACTGCAGGGTTTTTCCTATTCTTTGACCGGGGCGCTGGACCGTAGCACCGACGATGTATTCCACGGCAGTACGCAAGACAGCGTTTATGCTCCTGCTGGCGAGGCTTTGGCGCTGCGCCGCACGCGCAATGACAGCCGCTCGTCCATCAACAAGGCCAGCCTGACGCCGCGTTTGAACTGGGTGCTGGACAATGGCGATACGTTGACCTGGCAAAGCCTGCTGGACTGGTACCGCACGGGTTTCGATGGCACGGCGCGCGAAACAAGCTTGCTGGGTCCCTCCACCAGCTATCCCCATAATGACGCCAACTCGCAGGCGAGCATATTTTCAGTTCGCAGCGATGTGAACTGGGTGCATTCCTTCGGTGCGGCTGGCAAGCTGACGGCCAGGTTGGGCGTCAACCACAACCGGCGCGATACCGACTACGCTTTTGATGGCGACGCCATCGATGGCACGCCTTTGCTGCTGCGCCGCGTGGTTTCGTGGGCTGTAGACGATAGCTATAACAGCAGCGGCAAATACCTGGCCCGCCTCGGTGGTGGCCATGCCTTGAGCACCGGTTGGGATGGCAGCCTGATACGCCGCAGCGAAGCGCGCGGCCAGCGCGACATGTTTCCAGCTGGCGGCGCACCGTATGCGCTCGATGAAGACTACACGGCCGATGTGCAGCGCCTGGCCCTGTTTGCCCAGGATGAATGGGAAATGACGCCACGGCTGCAAATGTATGCGGGCGTGCGCTGGGAAGGGCTGCGTACGGCCACCGAAGGGCGCACGTTGAGCCGGGTGCAAACGCGTTCCAGTGTATGGAGTCCGGTACTGCAAATGCTGTGGAAGCTGCCCGACCAGGAGCGTGACCAGCTGCGTCTGGCCCTGGCGCGCACTTATAAGGCGCCCAGCACGCGCAGCCTGGTGCCGCGCCGCTACACCATCAATAACGGTAACAGCGCCAATAATCCCGACTTCCAGGGCAATCCCGATCTGCGCCCGGAACTGGCCTGGGGGCTGGATGCGGCTTATGAAAGTTACTTTGGCAAGAGCGGCGTAGCCAGCGTGTCGGCGTTTGTGCGGCGTATCAGCGACGTGACCGTGCAGCGGCTGTACGAACAGGATGGCATCTGGATCACCAGCCCGTTCAACAATGGCATCGCCAACGTGCATGGCATCGAGGCCGATCTGAAATTCCCCTTGCGGACCTGGCTGGCCGGCGCCCCCGATATCGACTTGCGCGCCAACGCAGCACGCAACTGGTCGCGGGTAGATGCCGTGCCGGGGCCGAACAATCGCCTGGCCAGTCAGGTGCCGCTGACGCTTAATCTGGGCTTCGATTATCGGCTGTCAGCCGTCATCAGCATGGGTAGCAACTTCAATCTGCAGACTGGTGGTTTGGCGCGTCTCGATGCGTATTCCAGCAGCTACGCGGGTGTCAAGCGCAACGTCGACGCCTATGCCTTGTGGCAGCCGGAAGCGAAGATGCGGGTGCGCCTGTCGCTGGCCAATCTGCTGCACCAGCCGCAGGTGCAGGGTCTATCGTACGCCGATGCCGATGGTTCCAGCAGCAGCGTGACGAGCACACCCGGCCATGCGACGGTACGTTTGATGCTGGAGCGCAGTCTATGATGTGCTTAATGCTTGGTGGGTTTGTCCTGTTGAACCAGGATAAACGGGCTGACAACTACCGCCCATAGCGATGCATCGCCTGTATGCCATTCCAGCGCCTGCTGGTCCGACACTTTGGCCACTTTGCCGTCGCCCATCCATTGCGCGATGCTGGCCTTGTCGTCGTGCGAGATGCGCACGGCTACTTCCACCAGGTCCAGTTCATTGGCGACCCAGACCACATTGCCTTGGGCGTAGTGTTTTTCCAGTTCGCGCCACGGCAGGCGGGCCGTTTCGCTGTTGACTTTGAGGCGGAGGTCGGTATCTTTTTCAGGGTTGGTTTGCATGCGAGTTCAGGATTGATAAGTCGGATAATGACGCCCTTGGCTTGATATGATGATCACCCCGCAAGCAAATTCTGGGGTCGGACCCGCCGGGTCCGACCCCGGTACTTTCGCTGTTGGGGGTAAAACTGGACAACGCTAAGGGCATGAAAGTCAACTGCCGGGCCGCGTATTTACATGATTTCAACACGCGGCGTCGGCTTACCCTGCCATGTTAAACGATAGGCCGCGCCTTTGCGAACATTGCCGACCAGGGCAGGGCGGAAACAAGCCAGGTTGGTGCCGCCCGCGCGCCTGGCGCTGGGGAAGATCACGCCCAGCGAACCTGCGTCGAGCAATACGGCCGCCAGGTCTTGCGAGGCGATATAGCTGGCCGGGTCCAGGCAAGCCTGGTAGCGCTCCTGGCCGCGCAGATCGTGGAAACTGGCGGAAAAATCGGCCAGCAGCGACTGGTAGCTGACGCTGTCGTCAAAATAGTCGATTTCCTGGTATTCCACGGTCTTGTGGAAAATGATCTCGGCCAGCGCCGTTTCCATCTCGAACGCGCAATACCAGGCGCCCCGCTCGCCATCGTTGAAACGCGCGCCTTCCGGCCGGGCATAGGTGTAGGCGGCATTGATGATGCGGAAGTGGGGCACGCCAAAAACCAGCTCGTCCACGCCAATTCCTGGCGCGCCGCCGTATTCCGCCACCAGCCGCGCATTGGTGGCGTTATCGAGTTCAAACAGTTCGCGCAAATGATCGTCGTCTTCTGCCAGCGGCGCCAGCACGGAGTCTTCCATCTCGGCAAAGCGCGATGGAATCAGGCGGCAGGTATCGATCTGGCGCAGGGCGGCCAGGGGCGGCAGGTGTTCCTTGAAAGAGGGCGGCAAGATCACAGCCCTCCGCGCCGCGCATCGAGCAGCTTGCGCACGGTTTGCATGGCCAGCAAGCCGCCGGCCAGCATTTGCGACAGGGGCGTGCGTCCGCCAAAGATGGGGTTTTTGTTGGGCAAGCTGACCCATTCATCGGCCAGTTTGTCGCCGTACAGGATATGCAGCGCTTTATAAATGCCCAGCAGATAGGAAATGCGCGTGATGCGGTCCACTTCCAGCAAGCGGTCCGGATTCTTTTTCCACTCGTAATAAGCGCTGCTCGACAAACCGCCCAGCAACTCGCGCGCATCGTCGTCGCGCAGCTTCCAGGCAGCGGCCAATTTGAAAAAACCTTTCAGCGCCGCCAGCGACAAACGCGCGCGCTCGTCCTTGGCGTTCAGGTCGACGAGGACAGCCGGCTCAAAACGGCTCTTGGGGTAGGCGTAGGCGAGATGCATGATGGCTCCTTTTATGGATTTATATTACTCCTTTTTTGGAGTGGCTGCATCTGGCGTGCAAGCGTGCGTTGTAAACCTTGTCATTCATCAAAGAAAACCATGCCATCATAGGGCGCAGCCCGACAAGCGGCCAGCCGCGTTGCCAGGCCGCCCACATGCGCTTCCAGCTGATGACCGTCCGGATCGAGAAAATACAGGGAATCGCCTTCGCTGCGATTACGGTTCCATTCGGGTACGCCAGCTTCGCGTAGCCTGGCCGCAAACGCGGCGAAATCGGTGGCGGCGATGGAAAACGCTGTATGCGTATAGCCGGCGCTGGCAAGCTGGGCATCACTGGCCCGCCTGTCTAAGCTCAGGCATAGCCATAAGTCTCCCGCCGACAAGTAAGCCCCCCTGTCCCAGCGCGCATGCAGTCGCAAGCCCAAAGTATTGCGATAGAAGAGCAGGCTGTGTTCCAGATCGCGCACAGCCAGGGTGAGGTGGTTTAAGCCAGTGAGCATGGGGGCTATGTAAGGCCGAGGTCAGACCCGCCGGGGAAATGTTCCCCAGTGGGGAGCATTTCGATCAGACTAACCCCAGTACTTGCTTTTAGGGGGGAAATAGCATCAACGCAACGTTATTGCCGCAGATTTAGTCTTTCACTACACAGGTTCGGCGTGCTCCACCATCAACTGAACTTTAGTCGTGCCATTGTATTCATTCGCATCGAGCCTGAACGCTACCCGCGTGCGTTCGCCCAGGGCGTCCGTGTGGCCGAACCAGATGGCGTCGAAACGCACGCCGTTCTTTTCCAGCAGCAGCTTCAGATGGCGCTCTTTTAATATGCGCTGGCTGACGACGCGGAATTCATCGCAAAACACGGGCGGTGCGAAGCCCTGGCCCCACACCTGGCCATCCATCAGTTCGATGAAGGCTGTGGTGTAGTAGGCGTCTTCCAGTGGGCCGTCCGTTTCCACCACTCTTTCCAGCTGCTGCTGGCTGAGCCAGGCCTGGCCGACCGCTTCGAAGGCTTGCGAAAACGCCTCGAAAGCATCGGCGCGGATGGTCAAGCCTGCCGCCATGGCGTGGCCGCCGAACTTGTCGATCAGGCTTGGGGCGCGCTTGGAGACCAGGTCGAGCGCGTCGCGCATATGGAAACCGGGAATCGAGCGGCCCGAGCCCTTGATCCAGCCATCGGCGCCCGGCGCAAAAGTAATCGTAGGGCGGTAGAATTTTTCTTTCAGGCGCGAGGCCACGATGCCGATCACGCCCTGGTGCCAGGATTCATCGAACACGCTGATGGTGCTGCTGTTGGCAGGCTCGAAACTATCGAGGTGCAGCAGGGCCGTATCCTGCATTTCCGCTTCGATTTCGCGGCGTTGCAGGTTGATGTCGTTCAATTGCTGGGCCAGCGCCCAGGCACGGCCTTCGTCGTCCGTGATCAGGCATTCGATACCCAGCGACATGTCTTGTAAGCGTCCCGCCGCATTCAGGCGCGGACCCAGGGCAAAGCCCAGGTCGAATGGCGTGGCGCTGCGCGCTTCGCGGCCTGCCACGCGGAACAGGGCGGCTACACCCGCATGCATATTGCCTTTGCGCATGCGTTTCAAGCCTTGCGCCACCAGGATGCGGTTATTCGTATCGAGGCGCACCACGTCGGCCACCGTGCCCAGCGCGACCAGGTCGAGCAGGTTTTGCAGGGGCGGCTGGGTTTTCTGGTCGAAAATGCCACGCTGGCGCATTTCGGCGCGCAAGGCCAGCAAGACGTAAAACACCACGCCCACGCCCGCCAGGTGTTTGCTCGGGAAGCCGCAGGCGGGCTGGTTCGGGTTGACGATGACGGCTGCGTCGGGCAGGGTGTCGGCCGGCAAGTGGTGGTCGGTGACGACCACCTGGATGCCGCGCCGGTTCGCTTCGGCCACGCCGTCGATGCTGGCGATGCCATTGTCGACGGTGATGATGATGTCGGGCGATTTTTCGCGGGCTGTCAGTTCGACGATTTCCGGCGTCAAACCGTAGCCGTATTCAAAACGGTTGGGCACGATGAAATCGACCTCCGCGCCCATCGCGCGCAAGCCACGCAGGGCCACGGCGCAGGCGGTGGCGCCGTCGCAATCGTAGTCGGCCACGATCACCATGCGTTTTTTTGCCGCAATGGCGTCGGCCAGGAAAACGCCCGCCGCGCCGATATGCAGCAAGCCGGACGGCGGTATCAGGGCCGTCAGTTCGCTCGACAGTTCTGCCGCGTCAGACAAGCCGCGCGCCGCGTACAAGCGGGCCAGCACGGGGTGGATACCGCCCTGGCGCAGCATTTCGGATTCGCGGTAGGGGCAGGGGCGGGTGGCGATGCGGGTGCGGGTCATGATGCTTTCAACTTGTTCAGGGTGTGCTTGCGCCAGAATTTCCGCTGGGCATTCTTGCTGGTGGTACAGTCCAGCCAGCCGTCGCGGTGGCTCATCACCAGGCGCAGCTTGCCGAGGCGGCCATCCTTCAGCGCGGCCAGCAGTGGCGCGAACCAGTGCTGTTCCAGCGCCTGCATCTGTTGCAGCCAGCTGCCCCAGTCCTGCGCCAGGCTGGGGCCGATCAATCCGCCATGCACCAGCAATGCGTCGTCCTTGCTTATCAGTACACTGTTTGGACTGCCATTGCGCTGTGCAGGTTCCGCCAGCGCCGCCAGCCAGCCTGGTGCCTCGGCCGTATGTAATTTGGAAATACAGTCGGTTTTCTGGTCGCTTGCCTGACTGGCGCCCCAGACCCAGAAGGAATTGATGGCTTTCAAGCCACGCTCTTCGCGCGCTGCGTTGACGCTGTTTTCATGCCACAGCATTTGTATTTCGTTTTGCAGCCGGCGCAAGGCGCGCGCGTGCTCGCCTTCGGGCATCCAGGTCGACAAATCCTGCGTGGCGGCCGCATCGGGAGAGGCTGCCTGCAAATCACTCCAGCCATCGGCGCGCATGAACCAGGTTTGCGCGTCGCCGTAATACAAAGGCTGGCCGATTTCCTCGCAATACGGGCGGGCCGCCTCGAACAGGGCACGGCTGTCGGCCTCGCTGAGAGCGAGCTGGCGCATATCGCCCAGGCTGACGTGGTTGCGGTCGACCTGGATGTGCACGGGATGGACGATGAAATAGCGGGCGCCTGGTTCGGGCTGCAGGCCGTAGCCGCGCATGGCGTCGGCCGCGTAGGCCGGCTCTGGCCCGAGTTCCAGCGCTGGCGCCAGCCAGGCTTCATGCGGCAGCACTCTTGCTGCATAGTCCACTTCATGGACGGTGCTGATGGACGTGCGCGAGAGCAGGGCCGCCAGGGCAGGTGCTTGCAGCGCCTTGATCAGGTCGGCGGCCAGCTCAGGATGGGGCAGGCCGTAAGGTAAAACGAGTGTCAATTGATTCATCCCGAGATTGTAGGCGATTGTGGCGGGCATGGCGTAGCGGCGGCGCATTTTCCGCTGGCTTGTATGTCAAATATTGTGTGTTTGACTATTTTGTGCGCAGCCAGCCGTGCAAATCGGCCGCATGAGTCGGCCATTGTGTGGCAAACTGCGCGCTCGCATATCATCGTTGTCGCGGGAGCGCATGAGCATCATCAGAAAATTTCCTTACGAGTGGCAGATCGGCGTGCGCTATACGCGCGCCGGGAAACGCAGCGGCCGCAATAGCTTCATTTCCTTCATCTCCCTTATCTCCGTGGCCGGCATCGGCCTGGGCGTGGCCGCCCTGATCGTCGTGTTGTCCGTCATGAACGGCTTCCAGAAGGAAGTCACCGACCGTTTGATGTCGGTGCTGGCCCACGTCGAGGTATTTGACACCACCGGTTCCATGCCGAACTGGCAGGCGCAGGAGCGCGCCGCCTACGCCAATCCGCAAGTCAAGGCTGCCGCTCCGTTTGTGGAAACGCAGGGCATGCTGCTGAACGATGAAACCATGCGCCCGTCCGTGGTGCGCGGCGTGCTGCCGCAGCAGGAAGCGACCGTCTCGAGCGTGGCCAGCCAGATGAAGCAGGGCGACTTCAAGGATTTGACGCCCGGCTCCTACAATGTGGTGCTGGGCATCGACCTGGCCAAGGCGCTGGGGGTGCAGGTGGGGCAGAACGTGACCCTGATGCTGGAGCGCGAGCCGAAGGCCGGCGATGCACCGAATAGCCTGGTGATGCCGCGCATGCGTCCGCTGAAAGTCTCCGGCATCTTCGAGGCGGGCCACAATGAACTCGATGGCAGCCTGGCGTTCGTCAACATGCAGGACGCCGAGCAGCTGCTGCAGTTGAATGGCCCGTCCGGCCTGCGCCTGCGCCTGCATGACATGAACCAGGCGCCAAGGGTGGCGCGAGAATTGAAGGCGTCCATGCCCGGTGAGTTGTGGATGCGCGATTGGTCGCGCGCCGCCGCCAGCTGGTATGCGCTGGTGCAAAGCCAGAAGAACATGATGTTCATTATCCTCAGCATGATCATCGCCGTGGCGGCGTTCAACCTGGTGTCCACCCTGGTGATGTCGGTCACCGACAAGCAGGCCGATATCGCCATCCTGCGCACCCTGGGCGCTTCGCCGTTTTCCATCATGAAGATATTCATGATCCAGGGCGCCCTGGTGGGCTTGCTGGGCAGTGCGCTAGGCGTGGCTGGCGGCGTGCTGCTGGCGCTGAACGTGGGCGTGATCGTGCCGTTCATCGAAAGCCTGTTCGGCCTGCACTTCATCTCGAAAGAGATCTACCAGATCAGTACCGTGCCGTCGGACCTGCACTGGATGGATGTGACGCAGATCGGCCTGATCGCCTTTGCTCTGGCGCTGGTGGCGACGATCTACCCAAGCTGGCGCGCAGCCCGGGTGAAACCGGCGGAAGCGCTGCGCTACGAATAATCTGTTTGCCGACTCCATTTAAGAACTAACAAGCATCAATAACAATCGCCGGAACAATGAGTATTTTAAAGAATCTGCCTTTTGAATGGCTGGTCGGCCTGCGCTACACGCGGGCCGGCAAGCGCAGTGGCCGCAACAGTTTTATCTCCTTCATCTCGCTCATTTCCATGGCCGGCATCGGCCTGGGCGTGGCGGCGCTGATCGTCGTTCTGTCCGTCATGAACGGCTTCCAGAAGGAAGTCACGGACCGCATGCTGTCCGTGCTGGCCCACGTGGAAGTGTTCGACAACAGCGGCAGCATGCCGGACTGGCGCGCCGAAGCAGCGCAGGCGTTCAAGAATCCGGAAGTGAAGGGCGCCGCGCCATTCGTGGAAACGCAAGGCATGCTGTTGCGCGACGATGCGCTGCGCCCGGCCATCGTGCGCGGCATCTTGCCGGAAGAAGAGCCGAATGTATCGGATGTGGCGGGCCAGACGCGCATTGGCAGTTTCAAGGCGCTGCAGCCAGGCACCTACAATATCGTGCTGGGCATCGAGCTGGCGCGCGCGCTGCGCGTGAACCTCGGCGAAAAAGTCACCCTGATGCTGGCCCAGGGCCAGGTCACGCCGGCCGGCGTGCTGCCGCGCATGCGCACCTTTACCGTCAGCGGCATCTTCCAGGCGGGCCATAATGAATTCGATGCGGGCCTGGCTTTCATCAATATCAAGGATGGCGAACGGCTGCTGCGCATCGATGCGCCATCGGGCCTGCGTTTGCGCCTGGCGGACATGAACCGCGCGCCGCAAGTGGCGGCCGAGCTGAAGAAGAGCATGCCGGGCGACCTGTGGCTGCGCGACTGGTCCAAGCTGAACGCCAACTGGTTTGCCGCCGTGCAGACGGAAAAGCGCATGATGTTCATCATCCTGACCCTGATCATCGCCGTGGCCGCGTTCAACCTGGTGTCGACCCTGGTGATGACGGTGACGGACAAGCAGGCCGATATCGCCATCCTGCGCACCCTGGGCGCGTCGCCCGGTTCCATCATGAAGATCTTCGTGATCCAGGGCGCACTGGTGGGTATCCTGGGCACGATACTGGGCGTGGCAGGTGGCGTGCTGATCGCGCTCAATATCGACGTGATCGTGCCGTTTATCGAACACCTGCTGGGCGTGCAGTTCCTGTCCAAGGATATTTATTTCATCAGCACCGTGCCGTCCGACCTGCGCTGGCCCGATGTCAGCAAGATCGGCGTGCTGGCCGTGATCCTCGCCTTTTTGGCGACCCTGTATCCAAGCTGGTGGGCCGCCCGCGTCAAACCTGCGGAAGCCCTGCGCTATGAATAATCCACTGACTTCTACCATGACCGATCTGAATAAACCTGCCGATAACGGCGCTCCCGTCCTGTCCTGCCGTGGCCTGGGCAAGACTTTTACCCAAGGCAGCTACAAGGTGCAAGTGCTGGCCGGGATCGACATCGATGTGCACCGCGGCGAGCGCGTGGCCATCGTCGGCGCCTCCGGCTCGGGCAAATCGACCCTGCTGCATTTGCTGGGCGGCCTCGATACGCCTACCACCGGCAAGGTGACCTTGCTGGGCAAGGACTTTGCCAGCCTCAGTGAAAAGGCGCGCGGCGACTTGCGCAATGCCTCCTTGGGTTTCGTCTACCAGTTCCACCATCTGCTGCCCGAATTTTCCGCGCTGGACAACGTCGCCATGCCTTTGATGATACGGCGCATGAAGCGCGCGCCGGCCACCGAGCTGGCGCAGCAGATTCTGGCGCGCGTCAACCTGGCCAAGCGCGTGACCCATACGCCGGGCGAATTGTCGGGCGGTGAACGCCAGCGCGTGGCCCTGGCCCGCGCCCTGGTGACGCAGCCCGCCTGCGTGCTGGCAGATGAACCGACCGGCAACCTCGATCACGCCACGGCCGAACAGATTTTTGATTTGATGCTGGAACTGTCGCGCAACCTGGGCACGGCCTTCGTCATCGTCACGCACGATATCGAGCTGGCCCGGCGCTGCGACCGCGTGCTGCGACTGACTGATGAAGGGCTGCAGCCGTACCAATATTGAGACTGAGGTATGACCATGCTGTGGATCGATACGCACTGCCATCTCGACGCCCATGAATTTGGCGATGCATCGCTGCCGGTGGCGCAGCGCGCGGGCGGGCAGGGTGTGGGCATGATCGTGATTCCGGCCGTCGAGCGGGCGAATTTTTCCATCGTGCGCGAGCTGGCTCACGCTGCCCCCAACGCTTGTTATGCGCTGGGCATCCACCCGATCTACGTGCCGCACGCTACCGACGATGATTTGCTGGCCCTGCGCGCGGCGGTGGACGCGGCCATGCAGGACCCGCGCTTTGTCGCCATCGGCGAAATCGGCCTGGATTTCTTTATCCCCATGCTGTGCGAGCCGGCCATGCGCAGCAAGCAGGAACACTTCCTGCGCGAACAGCTGAAAATCGCCCGCGATTTCAATTTGCCCGTGCTGACCCACGTGCGCCGCTCGCAGGATATCGTGCTGAAACATGCGCGCCAGATCCGCCCGAACGGCGGCATCGCGCATGCTTTCAATGGCAGTTTCCAGCAGGCGCACGGTTATATCGACCTGGGCTTCAAGCTGGGTTTCGGCGGCACCATGACGTTTACGCGCGCCCTGCAGATACGCCGTTTGGCCACCGAACTGCCTCTGGACGCGATCGTGCTGGAAACCGATGCGCCCGATATTTCCCCCAGCTGGCTGCACCCGGGCCGCAACAGCCCGGAAGAACTGCCCCGCATCGGCGCTGTGCTGGCCGAGTTGCGCGGCCAGGAGCTGGCCCAGTTAGCGGCGCAAACTACGGCCAACGCGCGTGCGGTGATGCCGCGCCTTCCTTTGATAGAATAATAATATGCTGAAATCACTCGTTGCCGCCGCACTGTCCACTACCTTGTTGCCGGCCATGGCGGCCCCGGCCCCCCTATGCGATGGCTTGCCGCGCCTGGACGTCACCACGCAGCCCGGCTTTTGCGTGGCCGTGCTGGCCAAGGGGCTGACCTTTCCCCGTGGCGTGCTGCCGTTGACGAATGGCGACTTGCTGGTCACCGACATGGTCGGCTGGAGCGAGGGCCTGGGCAAGCTCTGGCTGCTCAAGCGCAAGCCCGGTAGCCCCGGCTATGAACGCAAGCTGCTGCTCGATAAACTCGATCGGCCGAACGGCATCGTGCAAGGCCCGGATGGCATGATTTATGTGGGCGTGGTCAAGCGCATTTTCCGTTTTGATCCGCGCGACCCGCAAGTCACCGTCACCGACGTGATCGGTGGCACTTCCAAGGTGCCGGGCCCGCCCGGCCAGGGCTTGCATCCCTTGACGGCCATGCGTTTCAGCCCGCAGGGCGACCTGTATGTGAACGTGGGCGCCAGCACCGACCATTGCGAAGGCGCGGATGGCAAGGCGCCCGACCCGTCGAAACCATGCGCGGCGGCCGAAGGGCCGGAAGCGCTGGGCGCCATCCGCGAATACAAGATGGCCTGGCCGGCCGGCACCGTCACGGGCTGGCGCACCTATGCGCATGGCTTGCGCAACTCCATGGCGCTGGCGTTTCATCCGGCTACCGGCGAATTGTGGCAGGCAGAAAACGGCCGCGACGCCATCCAGGCCGCCATGCCGCAGCTGAAAAACGATGAAAACCTGCCGCACGAGGAACTCAATATCGTCAAGGCGAATCAGCATTATGGCTGGCCTTACTGCTATGACGATAATCAGCCTAGCCCCGAATACCCGAAGACCAATTGCGCGGCAAAATACACGGCGCCATTGCGCCTGCTACCCGCCCACGCTGCGCCGCTGGGCATGCTCTTTTACACGGCGCAGCGTTTCCCGGAACAGTATAAAAACAGCCTGATCATCGGCTACCACGGCTACCGCGCCCATGGCCACCGCCTGGTGGCGCTGTTGCCCGACAAGGCCGGCGCGCCGCTGGGTAAATCGGTTGACCTGATCAGCAACTGGGAACGCAAGGGCCAGCAGGGCCGTGGCGCCCCGATAGACGTGAAGCAGGGCCAGGATGGCGATATTTATATGGCCGACGACCATAATGGCCTGGTGCTCAAGCTGCATTATGAGGCGGCCAAGCCGTAATACTGCGGTAGAATCCGCGCCATCGTTGTTGCTGCAGGCGTATTTCAGATGATTTCTTTCGACCGGCTGGACCTCAATCTGTTGCGGGTGTTCGACGCCGTCATGGAAGAACGCAGCGTGGTGCGGGCCAGCCAGCGCCTGCACCTGAGCCAGTCTGCACTCAGTCATGCACTGGCGCGGCTGCGCGACAGCATCGGTGAAGAGCTGTTTGTACGCACCGGCAAAGGCCTGGCGCCCACCGATTATGCGACGGCCATCAGCGGCCCCTTGCGCGCCGCCCTGCAAGGCATGCGCGGTGCGCTGGCCAGCGCCAGTTCGCCGTTCCAGCCGGCCAGCGCGCGGCGCACTTTCGTCATCGCCGCCAGCGATTATGTGTGCGCCATCCTGCTGCCGCATTTCCAGCGCCAGTTGCGCCAGCGGGCGCCGCTGGTCGACCTGGTGATCAAGCCCTCGACCCGCGCCAACCTGGCCGAGCAGATCGACTTGCGCCGTATCGACCTGGCCATCGGCATGTTTGGCGGCATGCCTGAACGTTTGCGCTCGCAGGCGCTGATGGAACAGGATGAAGTACTGGTGGCCTGGCGCGGCCATCCGGCGGCGCAGCGCGATATCACGGTCAAGGACCTGGCGACCTATCCGCTGGCGGCGGTATCGGCCGGCGGCGAGGAAGATGGCGCAGTCGGCGGCTTTATCCGCGAGCGTGGCCTGTCGCGGCAATCCGATATGTACGACCGTGGCGCGCTGGAGCTGGCGTTAGCCCAATCAGGTTTGCCGGTGCGCCTGCAGACACTGCTGCCGCATTTCCTGGCGATTCCCGCACTGATCGAGCATGGCGATACCCTGGCCATCGTACCGCGTCCGCTGGCAAAGCTGTTTGTCCGCACCCATGCGCTGCTGATCAAGGAATTACCTTATCCGGTGGCGCCGCGCCAGATGGAAATCCTGTGGCACGGCGAAAATGACCTGGACCCGGCCCACTGCTGGCTGCGGGCGCAATGGTTTGAAGCGGTGCAGCAGATGCGGCAAGCCGCTTAGCGTTCGCCTTGCGCAAACAGGCTGGCGCAAAAATATTCGCAGACATGCATCAGCGCCTGGCCGCCGGCGTCGATGCGGTAGCGCCGGTACAGCAATTCCTGCGGCGCCAGGTGGCGCTTTACGTCATCGGCTTGGCCGTCTGCGCACACGCCCCAATCGATCAATTCCCGATAGGTTTCCAGCCGGCTGGTGCGCAGCAGCAGGCCGATCGGCTGCGAGCCATCCAGCAAGGCTTCCTGCATGCCGGCTGGCAGGCGTTCCACGGCAATGCTGGAATCGGCGTACACCAGATTGCGTCCCGATTGCGCCGTCTTGAGCAGCACGGCGCGCTGCAGCAGCAATTCCCCTTCCTCGAAACAGCCATCGAGCCCGTTACCAGCAGCTCGCACCTGCTGGTGGCGCAGCACGGATGGCTTGATATCTTCGCTCGATAGCGATTGCAGCATCAGGGTGAAACTGCCATCGGTGCTGAGCAGCGCCCGGGTGATGGGGGCAAGTTGGGGCCAGATTTGCTGGTTGTCGCGCAGTGGCAGATGAGGGTTCAAAAAAGACGGGCGGTGCGGTATTGCTGTACTTGCGGGCATCTGGTTTCTCGTGAAATAAACGTCAGCCGCCATACTCGCCGCTGGCGACCGAAATGGGAAGCGGTGCTTATGCAGTATCGATATGCATGGGATGCAGGATGGGAGATCCAGGCACTCGCCAGGCTTGACCGTGCTCAAAGCCTGGGCACCGTATCTCCTCTCCAGCACTCGCCAGCGGCGCAGTTGACGCGCAGTTAACGTGCGCTTGCTACGCCATAGCGTATCGACAAATAACGCAGAATCAGTGCCTGGTCGTCGAGAAAACGCTGGCCCATCGCCGTCTTGAAGACGAACTCGGGCGCGATGACCTGCGCTGCCACGACCAGCGCAGGCGCCGACTGATTTTCGATGCCGATCTGCGCGATGATGGGCAGGCGCGGGCGGGCATATTCGACATACACGATATCGATGGCGTCGCGCAGTTGCGGAAACATGCCCAGCATGCCCTCGATGGCGATCGAATCGCGGCAATAGAACGGGCCCTTGTCGCCGTCGAAAAAGCCCGGCTTCAGCATGAATAATTGATCCTTCATCTTTCCTCCTGTTGGCTAAAAAATGGTCTGCGCCGCGGTGCCAACGCAGTCAGCGTGTTAAAGATTTGGCGATGCGCCGCCCGGCCAGCACCAGTGCACTCACGCTCAAGCCCAGCCCGGCGGCCAGCGCGGCCAGCATCAGCACTTGCCACAGCGGGCCGGCGCGGTTGAGTAGCGGGAAGTCGAACGTGTGCAAGCCGGTAAACAGCCAGCGGTACACGCGCCGGCTGCGATCCATCAGCGCTACGATCTGTCCAGATTGACCATCGACATGCACCCAGGTGGCGCTGGGATCGTCGATGCGCACCCGCCGTGTGGTGTCGGGCAGCGGTTCGGAACGGGTATGGCCGTAAGCGTCGTCGTCTGCGATGGGGGCGATATCGAGCACCTTGTAGGGCGCCCACGCGGCGGCCACCGCTTGCGCGAGCAGGCTGTCAGGCAGTTGCGCGATCGGGGCCTGCGCCACACCATCGCGCAGCGGCGTCAGGCGGTAGTCTGCGGGGGCACCGCCACGCTGCACCACGAAGCCTTGCCCGCCAACGGCCAGGAATTCGATTTCGCGCGCCGGGCCCATGGCGCGCAAGCCGGCTGGCGTCAGCCCGCGCATGGCAGTGGCCAGGCTGGCGCCGCGAAAGTGCGCGGCGCGCGCGGTGCTGGCCTGGTCGAGCGAGAACAGGCGGCCATGATCCATCGATAGCCAGCCGCTGAATATCCAGGTCAGTGCGAACAGGCCACCGCTCAGTCCCAGCACATGGTGCCAGCGTAGCCAGCCGCGAAACGGCGACAGGCCGGGGCGGCAGCTGCGGCGCAGGTTAATCAGCCGTATTAGCCCCAGGCAATAGCCGGTCGCGGCGACGGCGATGCCAGCCAGCGACAGCCACCACACGACCTGGTCCCATGCCCACAGGCTATGCCGCAGGATGGTCGGATAAATCCAGTGCACCACTGCGCCAACCCAGTTCCAGCCGCGCTCGAAGCGGGTGGTTCGCTGCAGCACCTGGCCCAGCCCGGCGGACACATACAGCTCGGTGCCGGCGGCGTCGCCCACGTCAACGCGGTAGAACGGCCGGGCGGCGTCGAAACGCTGGTGTACCACCCATTGGTCGTACTCGAACGGCCCGGCCACGGCCTGTGCCGGATGCCGGGCGAAGCGCTCGGCCAGACGCTGCGCTGCGGCGCCGTCGAGCGGCGCAATACTTGCACCGTCCGTGGCGGCGATGCTGCGCACGCTGCCGTCGTCGAGCGTGGCCAGGTAGCGCGGCTGGCCCAGCACGTCGAGCAGGCACAGGCGCTGCACTGGCAGTCCCTGCACCGCAGCGGCCGGCGCCACAGTCAAAGCGGCCAGTTGCAGCGGCGCTGCAGCGCTGATGCGCGCGCTGTCACTGAGCGCAGGGAAGGGCACATACATCATGATGACGCCGGTGCCGAACCACAGTGCAAACAGCAGGGCGAAGCCGGTGCCCAGCCAGCGGTGCAGGCGCGACACCTGGCGCGCTGGCCGCTGCAGCAGCGGGGCCTTTCTAGAAGTGGGCGGCAAGACCGATTTCATAACTGCGCGGCGCTCCCAGCTGGATTTGCGATGGATAATTGACGTCCGCCCATTGGGCGTAGGTCTTGTTGGTGGCGTTGTTTACGCGCGCCGTCAGGCTGATGTTGCGGCTCAGTTTATAGCTGGCGGTCAGGTCCAGCAGCGTGTAGCTTTTCAGCACCAGGGTGTTGGCGATATTGCCGAAACGGTCGCTCAGATAGCGCACGCCTGCGCCTAGCTCCAGTGGCACGTTGCCAAAGCCGCTATAGCTGTTCCACAGATTGGCGGTCCATTTGGGGATGTTGGCAGGCCGGTTGCCGCTGGCGTCGACGCCGCTGCTGGTATCGATGAAATTGCTGTAACTGGCGCTGGTATAGGCCAGGTTGGCGTCCACGTTCCACGCCGGCAGCGGCTTGTAGTCGAGCGTCATTTCCACCCCGCGCGACCTTTGCATGCCAGCCGTATCGACCACGTCGGCAGAAGTCTGGGTCAGCAGGTTCTTGCGTTCGATGTCATAGTAGGCCAGCGTCATTTCACCCCGATGGTCGCCCAGGTCCGCCTTCAGGCCCAGCTCCGCCTGGCGCGATTTACTGAGGTCGAAATTCTGGCCGGCGTTCACCAGCAGGATATTGGAGCCGACCGGGTCCTGGCCGGTGCTGTACTGAATATACGGGGTCAGGCCGGCCGGCCCCTGGTAGATCAGGCCGAGGCGCCAGTTTTTTGGCTTGAAGGTGCGTGTGAAGCTGGTGGCGGCTTGAAAATTGCCGTCCGGATCGTAGTTTTCTCGCTCAAGGTGGAAGTTTTCCACCCGCGCACCACCGACCAGCTTTAATTGCGACGTCACATCGAGTCCATCTTCGAGGAACACGGCGCTGTCGGTCCAGCGGGTCGGGCTACGCCTCCCCACCAGCGGGCCGAAACTGCCGGCGACCGGGTGGAATGGGTCGACGCTGTCGCCATCGGGAAAGCCGCGGGTGCGCACGAAATTGAGCTTGCTGTAGTCAATCCCGATCACGAAGCGGTTGGCAAGACCCGCCACCGGCGCCTTGAAACTGGCGCTGAGCTGGTCTCCGGACAGGTGTTGCTCGTGGAACACGAAGAAGCGGTCGCGGTCGACCAGGCTGGTGGCCGGATCGAAGCTGTAGGTTTCGGCATTTTTCCATTTACGGTCGGCATAAAAATAGTACGCGTCGTTGCTGATGGTGATGTCGTCGCTGACCTTCCAGTGCAGGCTGGCGCGCGGCATGTATTGGGTCGACGCGATCTGGTAGTCGCCGACGTTGTAGTTGACGTAGCGCATCCGACTGTCGAGCGTGCTGCCGTCTGCCGTTTGCACCACGCCGTTCAACGGTGAACTGGCAAACGCCGCCGACACCAGCGGGGTGCCGTAGTAGTTTGAAGGATGATCGGTCAGGTAGTCCAGGCTCAGCTCCAGGTCGAAGCGAGGGTTCGGCTTCCACAGCAGCGCGACGGTGCCGTTCACCGAGTCCGACCGGGCGCCTTCGACGTAGCCATGCGAGGCGGTACGCGAAAGGTCGGCGCGCAAGGCCAGTGTATCGCTGAGGACGAAATTGCCGCCGATCCCGGCCTGGCTGGTAGCGAAGCTGCCGTACGAGGCGACGGCGTCGAATGAATTGCCGCTCAGTGTGGGCTTCCTGGAGATTACGTTGACGGTGCCGGCGATGGAACCCTGGCCGTACAGCACCGAGCCGGGTCCCTTGAGCACATCCACGCTGGCCAGGTTGAAGGTATTTTGCGGGCGGTAGGTCATGTCGGCCGGCCCGAGATAGATGCCGTCGCGTAGCACGGTGACCTGGTCGCCGGTAAAACCGCGCATGGAAAACTGCGATGGGCTGCCCGGCGCGCCACCCGAGCTCACGCCGGGCATGCTGTCGACCGCCTGCTCGACGTTCTGGTAGCCACGTACCTCCATGGTCTTGGCGCTAATGGTGTTGATGGTTGCCGGCGTTTCACGCACTGTCAGCCCCAGCCGGCTGGCCGTCGGCGCCCCTTTGTCGAGCGGGTCCGCTGCCGCCGTGCCGCTGACGACCACCCGCGCTACCTCTTGCCCGGCGCCGTCTGGCGTGGCAGCTGCCTCGGGAGAGGCAGAGGCCGCACTACCGTCGGCTGCTTGCGCTTGCGCCTGCACCAGCACCGGTAGTGTCGCTACCGATGTCCATAACAATCGAGCCAGCCATGCATGGTTTGAATTCATAGAATGTTCCTTAGAGGTAAAACTGCCGATGGGTATCCGATGTCTTCATGGTGAGCCAAACGGAGTTGCCTCACAAGTGGCGTTAACGACGTTATCTGGTAAGATATCGCCATATTTCAGGATCGTGACAACAGCAATGACAGATGGCGTGTTATGCCATATAAGGTAATATCTCGCCATGAAAACCGTCACTCCAGTTCCTGTCTCCGGCCCTGCCGGCCCGCTTGTCGTGGCGCTGGCTTACGACCAGTTGTGCACCTTCGAATTCGGCTGCGTGGTTGAGCTGTTTGCGCTGGCGCGGCCGGAACTCGGTGTCGACTGGTATCGTTTCGGCGTGTGTTCGCACGAGCGTGGGCAACTGCGCGCCACGGGCGGCGTGACCATGGTGGCGCCGCATACGCTGGCGCTGCTAGACCTGGCCCATACCATCATCATTCCTGGCTGGCGCGATCCGGCGGAACGGCCGCCCGAAGCGGTCTTGAAAAAGCTGCGCGCGGCCCAGCGGCGCGGCGCCCGCATCTGTTCGATCTGTTCCGGAGTATTCGTGCTGGCCTGGGCCGGCCTGCTGGACGGACGTCGTGTCACCACGCACTGGCGCCTGGCCGAGCGATTGGCGAAGAATTTTCCGGATATCGTAGTCGAAGCGAACGCCCTGTATATCGAGGATGGCCAGTTCATGACTTCCGCAGGTTCAGCTTCGGGGATCGACATGATGCTGCACCTGGTACGCCAGGACCATGGCGCCCGCGCCGCCAACCTGGTGGCGCAACGCCTCATCGTGCCACCGCACCGTGATGGCGGCCAGGCGCAGTTCCTGCCGCGTCCCATGTCTTCGGACGAGCAGGGCAGGCTGTCCAAGCTGATGGACTGGATCAAGCAGCATCCGCGCGATCAGCACACGCTCGAGACGCTGGCGGCGCGCTCCGCGATGAGCCCGCGCACCTTGCAGCGCCAGTTCCGGGAAAGTACCGGCCTGTCGCCGTACCACTGGATCGTGCGCGAGCGCGTGCTGCTGGCCAAGGAGTTGCTTGAGCATACCAGCCTGGCGCTGGACGTGGTGTGCGAGCGCGCCGGTTTCGGTTCAGGCGAGAGTTTCCGCCGGCATTTCCGCCGGATTGCGCAAACCACGCCGGCGGCATACCGGCGCACCTTTCATACCGACTGATGTCATCTGTACCTTGTTAAAAAGCAGATATGATTTTCAGCGATTGTAGGCCGGTGTTGATGTATTGATCATCGTTTAGCGGAACTTCTTCCCCGAGCGTCCACGCGAAGCCGCATTGTGCGCGCGCAGGATGGAGTCCACCCGTTCGGAAGCATCGCGCGACAGGTTTTGCGCCACTTCGATATCGGGGAAAAATTCGGGCAAGCGGTAGCTAAGCCAGGCATACGCCGAGTAATAGCGGCAAGTATCTTCCACCTGCTGCAGGTTTTGCGTGCCGCCGCCATACGCGTGCTGGCGCAGGGTAGAGGTTTTACCGAGCGACAGATTTTTCGCCCAGTGTTCCCAGGCCGTTTGCAATGACGGCACCTTGCTCGATATCGGCACCAGCGACAGGGTGAATTTGTCGGCCACCGACAGGGGCAGGGTGTCTAGCCAGACGGCGCGTTCTTTCTGGTCTTCCGTGATGCGGGGGAAGAAAAAGCCGTCCGGCACGTCGATATTGTGGATGAAGCGGCGCAGCAGCTTGGCCAGTGACAACTCGCCCGTCACCGAGGAAATCCGGTGCAGATGTTCCAGCGAGGGCGCCACCGCAAAGCCGCTGGTGTTCAGCGGGTGCAGCTTTTCCTTCAGCAGCGCGCGCATCACTTCATGCGTTTCATTGTCGTAGCCCGCTACCAGGCCCTCTTCATGCACGCCATAGCGGCCTGCGCGGCCAGCGATCTGGCGCGCCAGCGCGGCTGAAATTTCTTCCTCTTCGCGGCCATTGTATTTGACGCTGGTGGTCATCACGATGCGCGCGATCGGCATGTTCAAACCCATCGCCAGCGCATCGGTGCCGACCACGATATCGGCCGTGCCATCGCGGAAGCGCTGCGCCTGTGCGCGCCGCACTTCGGGCGACAGGTTGCCGTAGACGGTGGCGACCGACAGTCCCGTTTCCGTGATCATGTCGCGCCACATCAACACTTCGCGGCGAGAGAAGGCGATGACGGCGTCGCCGCGGCGCAGGTTGCGCACCTTGCGCACGGCAGTCGGCTCCATCGACAAAGGGCCCATGCGCTTTAATACGTGCACTTCCAGCGGGCAGTCCAGGCGCTCGGCCAGCGCTTCGATGGCGCGCCGCGCTTCCGGGGCGCCGACCAGGTAGACGGTGTGGGCAGGCGCGCCGCAGACGGCGGCCGTCCACGCGGCGCCCCGGTCCGGGTCGGCCAGCATCTGGATTTCATCGATCACGGCCACTTCGACCACGGTTTTCGTATCGAGCATTTCCACCGTGCTGGCCACGTGGGTGGCGCCGTCTTCCATACGCCGTTCTTCGCCCGTGATCAGGTTCACGGCCAGCGGCTTGCCGTGCGGCGCCGCTTCCTGCATGCGCTCATAGTTTTCCAGGGCCAGCAGGCGCAGCGGCGCCAGGTACACGCCGCTCTTGGCTTTCACCAGCGCTTCCATCGCGCGGTGCGTCTTGCCGGAATTGGTCGGCCCCAGCAGGGCGATAAAGCGGCGCGGCAGGCGGCGCGCCATCTCGAACGACGCCGGGTATTCGGCCAGGTTGATGCTCTGGCGCGTGCGCGCCGCATGCTGTTCTTCCTGCTGGCGCTCGATGGCGTGCGTAAAACGCTGGCGGATGCGGTCGAACACCATGCCGGCCGGCTCGGACGTCTGCATGTCGCCCAAGGTATGCAAGAACAGCATCGGGTCGGTATCGACATCCTCGCACTGGCCCGCAATATCGGCTACGAAGTCCATCACATGCTGGCGCAGTTCATCGAACACGGCCGCGCTGGCCCGTTCGCGTATCAGTGCCACTTTGGTGTCGCGGTCCATCTTGCGCCACTTGGCCGGCCGCGCCAGCACGCCCTGGCTGGGCACCAGCGCATACGGCACGCGCAAGCCACCGGCCTTGACCACCCCGGAAAAGCGCACGAATACGCGACCTTCCATCTTCACCAACCGCACATGCTCGGCCAGTTCCCCCAGTTCCGCGACCAGGGTGGCGTCGTGATGGTCTTCAGTGATGTCGGTGATATCGGTGGGGGTCTTGGGAGGTGTTGCGGAGGAAGTCATGTCGTGCCTGGGTGTTGAAGTAAGCGAGGCCGATTATACCGTGCCGTGGCGGCTGGCCGGCACTCCCTCAGAGTGCAATCCAGCGCCGCCCTGCCAGCACGCAAACCGCCACCAGCGTGGCCGCGGCCGCCAGATGCATGATCAAGTCCATCACATCACCGGCCACGGGGTGGCAGAATCCCAGCAGGATTTGTGTCATGGACGCAATGCCGAGGCCCGCGATAGCAAGGCTGGGCCCAGGATGCAGCGAACGGGTGCGCCGCAGCGCGGCAATCATGAGCGCCATCATCGGCAGTCCCGCCAGCATCATGAAAGTGTAGCAATAGATTCCGTCGCCGAAATCGCCCCATGGCTCGCTGGAAAATGTGACATCGATCAGATTCACCATCAGCCACGCAACAGACAGTGCCGTGAGCGACCGCCAGTGCCGGTGTGTCAGGCGGCGTCCGGCGATGCTGAGGGTAAAGGCGGTCGCGATGGCAACTGTTCCCAGGCAGAACGAGACGAAAATCGCCAATCCCGCCCACAGCGCACCGGGATTGGACCAGTCCGACCCGTGCCGATGGATGGCCAGCGACGCGATAAAACCGCAGGGCAGGGCGACCAGCATCCACAATGCAGCCCGTAACCAGGGGGCGGCAGGTCTTTTCACTGGCTGCATTTCGGAACAAAGCTGTGCTATCAAGGCGTCGTGTTTAGTCATGGTGCGTATCTTTATAGCGGCGTAGCGTGATGAAAGCGCGGTGTAGCACGGACTTCACAGCCGATAGCGACATACTGCTGCTGGCAGCGGCTTCAGCCAGGCTCATGTCGGATAAATGGACCAGTTCCACCATCTGTCGCTGGCGCTCGGGCAGGTGGCTCAATAAATGATCCACTTGCTGCCTGGGTGCCAGCTTGTCATGGCTTTCTGCAACTGATGCGTCCGGATGGTCCAGCATGGCTTCTTCATCGGCCACCTCCCAGCATTGCCGGCGGCCGCGCGCGCGCAAGGCATCGATGGCGCGCGCGGAGACGATCGCCGATAGCCAGGGCAGGAACGGGCGCTGCGGGTCATAGGTGTGGCGCACCCGGTGCACGGCCAGCAAGACTTCTTGCACCACGTCTTCCACGAAGGCGTCATCCTGATAAATCTTGCGCCTGACCAACGCGCGGATCACGGGCACGATGGCCTTGAGCAAACGTGAATACGCCAGCTGGTCGCCATCCTGGGCGCGCAGCATCAGCTGCGGCCAGGCGGCTCTTGAAGCATCGTTTTCAGTCGACGATGTTTCAGTCGGCGATGGTTCAGTCAGCGATGTATCGGTCAAATTGCGTTCCCGGTTGAATTGATACCCGGTGACAGCGATTTGTACCGGGAGGTGTTTACGAGTGCTTCTTTGCGGCTTTTGCCAGGGCCGACGTCACGATATCGGGGCTCAGCAACTGAGGCAGCAGCACAGGCTCGCCACCATCGGCCGGATACACCACATACACGGGCAAGCCGCCACGGCCGAACTGGCTGATGGCCTGGTCGATATCCGCATTATATTTGGTGGAGTCCGCGATCATGTAAATCGTTCCGGTCTGCATCATCGCATCTTTTACCGCCTTGGTCGACAATGCCGCCTTGTCATTCACCTGGCAGGTAATGCACCAGGAAGCAGTAAAGTTGACGAAGATGGGCTTGCCATGGCCGCGCTGCGCAATAATCTCTTGCGGGGTCCATTTGACGGGCTTGTCCGCTGAGGCCGAGGTGGCAGATGCGGCCGCTACGGTATTGGCTGTACTGCCGCCATCGCTGGTCGTGGGCAAGCCGGCCAGCGGAACGGCCAGGCCCAGCACCAGCAAAATGGAAACCGCCAACTGCGGCCGATGACGCAAACCGGAAAACTGCCGCCGTTGCGCCACGCCGTACAGCCAGGCAGCAAAGCCCAGCACGACCGATGACGCCAGCAACACGCCCAGGGCAGCCGAACCTGCCTGCTGCGCCAGCACCCAGGCCAGCCACGCTGCCGCGCCCAGCATCGGAAACGCCAGCACCTGCTTGAGGGTGACCATCCATGCGCCTGGCTTCGGCAACAGCCGTGCACATGCGGGTACCAGCGAAACGGCGGTAAATGGCGCGGCAAAGCCCAGCGCCAATGCCAGGAAGATCGACATGGCTTCCAGCGGCGGGCGCACCAGCGCTGCGCCGATGGCGCCCGCCATGAACGGCGCGGTGCAAGGCGTGGCGACGACGATGGCCAGCGCACCGGTCAAGGCAGCCCCGAGCGGCCCTGATTTCGGGCCAGCCACGCCACCGATGCGTTGCGCTGCCAGGCCGAACTCGAATACCCCCATCAGATTGAGGGCCGAGCCGAGCATGATCAGCGACAGCGCGGCAATCAGCACAGGCGACTGCAGCTGAAAGCCCCAGCCGACCGCCGAACCACCGGCGCGCGCCGCCAGCAAGGCAGCGCCCAGCAGCAGCATGGTGACCACCACGCCGGCCAGAAATGCCAGCCCCTCGATGCGCACCGTGCGCCGGTCGTGCACATGGCGGATCAGGCCAAACGCTTTCAGTGAAATCACCGGGAAGACGCAGGGCATGAAGTTGAGGATCAATCCCCCCAGGAATGCGGCGGCGAGGATAGTCAGCATCGCGTGCTCCCTTCCTCGCTCATCGCCATCAGGCGCATGATCATTTGGCCGCCTTGTACCAGGCCGTCACAGCGCTCATTGCTTTCTGGATATGCAATTCCGGGTTCGGATCCGTGTAGCTGAGCAAAATCTTGCCATCCGGTGCAATCACGAAGGAAGTACGCTCGGACAGGGCCTTGCCATCCTTGGTGCGGAACTGGGTTTGATACGTGGCCGCAACCTTGGCGCCCGGATCAGCAGCCACCGCAAACTTGTCACGGCATTCCAGCTTCGAAAACTCGGCCACGCGGTCCGCATTGCCAGCCGTCACGCCGATCACGGTCGCATTCATCTTGTTGAATTCATCGGTCGCTTCCGCAAATTCATGCGCTTCCACCGTGCAACCTTGCGTGAAGGCAGCCGGGAAGAAATACAGCACGACCGGGCCTTTTTTGAGCGCTTTGGCCAGCGAGAAATTCATCGGCTTGCCAGCCAGCGCCGCATCGAGTTGAAAGTCCGGCGCTTTTGCGCCTTCAGGCAAGGCCGCAAAGACGGATGACGCTGCCAGCGCCAGAATGAAAGAGGTTGCTGCTTTTGCCAGATTTGTCCCGAGACGTGCCATTTTGAACTCCATGTGTGAGGGGGGATGACTATCGGTTGATTGTCATTTCTTACGGTTCGCTGGAGGAGGGGGGGAAGTTGCGGTTGGGGATAAAAAATTCTAAGGGCGGCAGGGGAGAGCACATCGCAATCTATCCAAGTTAAGAGTACGTCAAACGAATGCTTACAAGCCTCACAAATACATGACGTACAAGACGAGCTTATTCACATCAAGACTGCATCATCAGAACTGGTTCATGGTGTTGTCCTTACTGGCCGCTTTCAGCGCCGCTTCGCCGTTGAAATAATCCTTGTGGTCATCGCCGATTTCCGAGTTCAACACGTTCTGGTGCTTGATGCAGGAGATATCCTGGCGGATTTCCTTGTGGGTTTTGTGGGTCATTTTGGATTGGGGGGCAGTTTGTTCCATTCAGACACGATCTCAGCTTTTATTAATATTAGAGCTCGTGTCTGAACGGCAGAACTGACCCTCGTTCCTGCTCGTTCCTGGACTCGTTCCTCTCGTTCCTTGTGTGACTCGTTGGTCGACCGTTTAGTGTGTCAAATTCGTTATGAAAGCGAATTGATCAGCACTTCCTTAACACTTCAATGCCGACGATGTCCAATGATGCTGAGAAAACCTGCAACGCTGCGGCCTTTACGCAGATTTTATTGTATCCAGCAAGTAATTCTTCGTTGTTAATAAAAAGCTTCGCATTTATGGATTGGGCAATTTCATCCTGAATTTCAGCGCTATAATTTTCTAAATTTCTATTTTCAGAGAAAAGCTTTTTCAAAACAATTTTATTAAATGTGTGTTGCAATAAAATAACGCAATTTTTTGATACGTTAATATATGTTGCAATTCCAAATTCTGGTAAGTCCATGATAACGCCGGTGTCTGAAAGTAATGCGCAATTTTTGTCTGATGAGAGGATAAAAATTAAATTACTGCACTCATTGGCCTTAAAGAATTCTTCAACCATTCCTTGAAGTGAGCTGGGTTCATCTTTTTCAGAATACAAAAAAAGTAAGAGAAGTCTAACCCACTTCTTGTATTCGTCAGCTGATACGTGAAAAGTATCGCAAATATATTTTTCTTCAGCCTCATTTTTTTCTGCGAGTGCCATATAAAGGGAGATGGCGTTTTCTTTGTTAATAGTGAAATCGGTAAATATATCAAATATTTTTAGAACTTCTCTAATTTTGTACGGATTTCTCAACCAATTTAGTAATTTGTAAGTATAAATTTGCTTTATGGCTTCGAAAAATATGGAAAAATCGCATTCTTCAATATTTTTAAGATTAATGCCATCCGAAGTGTACTCTACCTTACCTCTTGCGGTTGCAATCCACTCTAGTAGGGTAGATACCTGATTAGGATGATTAGCTTCATATTTTTTGAATAAATATTCAAAATTTAGACGGTCTGTTTCGTTTATGCGTGCAAGCGTGAATAGATCAGAGAACGCTAAATTTTTGTGTATTTTATTTTTTTATTTAATCGAATTTTCCCATAGTCTCTATTGATAATGTCAAAGCTATAAATCTCGGCTTTTGGTGATTGGGCATCCTCAGAGCAAGAATTGAGACGCTGTTCGGCTTGTGATACAAAGTGTTGGTTATAAGTGTTGTTTGTATAGTCTTTTAGGCTCATGTTTCTTATCGGAAGATGGTTCGTTGGCTCAATACTATCAATTTAGGAGATTAGCATAAGGCCTAAGTAACGGTTTAAAAACTTCATAGTAACTTTCGGGTCCAATCATTTGTGATGTTTTGGAGCGATTGACGATGTGGACGCAAGAGAGTCGAAGCCGGCACCAGTAGGTAAGAACCGCCCTCAAACGTGGCTACCCCACGGATGTAAAAGATGACGAGTGGCGCCTGATCGCGCCGCTGTTGCCAAGGCAGGCGAAGACGGGAAGACCTCGCAAGACGGATTTGCGTGCAGTGATCAACGCGCTGCGTTAAATGGTGCGCTCCGGGTGCGAGTCGCGCATGTTGCCCAATGATTTCCCTTTTTATCAGACCGTCTATTACTGGTTCTGACGACTGATGCGGCGCATGCTGTTTCGTACCATCCATGACTTGGCGCTGATGCTTGATCGCTTGTGCAATGAACGGGAGGTGCTTCCAAGTGCCGGCATTGTCGATAGCCAGAGCGTGAAAGCGCCAGGCGCACGAACGCGAGGTTATGACGTCAACAAGAAACTCAGCGGTCGTAAACGCCATATTGCTGTCGATACGGATGGTCGCTTGCTGGCGGTGAACCTGACGCCAGCCGATATCGCCGACTTCACTGGTGCCCAGATGGTGCTCGACGGCTTGATCAAACGTTGGCCTTGGGTAAAGTATCTGTTTGGGGATGCGACATACCACCGCAGACAGTTGATGGACAAGGCCGCGTTTTTCGACTTTACAGTGGAGTAGTGCGGCGTCTGCAGGGGCAGCAAGGTTTCGCTGTTCAGCCAAGACGCTGGGTGGTCGAGCGAACCTTTGCATGGCGGATGCGTTACCGGCGCTTGGTGCGTGACTATGAGCAGCGCATTGATGTGTCGGAAAACATGATTTACTTGGCCATGGGAGCGTTACTGCTGCATCGACTAAATTTCCGCTAAGTTATTAAACCGTCTCTTAGTTGAAAATTACTCTTCAAGTCAGTTAAAACAATCCCATACTATGCAAGATGGCAATATATATGTAGCATAGGGAATGCTAATCTAACAAATCCTAAGCGAACATGAAATTTAAATTAATCTCTCGTGGCCAAGCATCTTCCCAAGATACCGATACCGTTCTTTTAGAGATCGATCATTGGAACGATTACTCTTTCGTGACAATGTTTCGGCTAATCTATATTGACTCAACAGGTCAGAAATTTGATATCGGCGCTATTAAGATAGGATTCAAGGGGCAGACGGTCGATGTGTTCACCTATTCGACTCTTGACTTGGAATTTTCAAATCTAACCGAGAATTATTTTTCACTGGGTCAGGATGTTAAATTCTACAGGCGCCTCGGCGCATTGCCAGGTGGCGTAGGACATGAAATCCTTACAGCCTTAAGAGATTTGGTATTGTACCCAAGTGTTATCAAAGAGATCGAAGGAGAGAATGTGCTTCGCACTTCACTCCTTCGAGATATATCACTTGGCCTCATTCAAGGCCAGTACGCACGTGCTTTTGCAGGCTCTGCTGAGCGAACTGATTTTAACTTCAGGTTTACAAGACCGGAGTCAGAGCATCTTGGGAAAATTTCTGTTGATTTTTCCGTTGTCGTAGATTCAACGCCTAGTACTAACATTCATGCAATTATCGGCAGGAACGGCGTAGGCAAGACTACGTTGCTTAATGGGATGATTGACGCCATTACAATCCGTTCTACGGAGTCGAAATTCTACAATCTTAAAGCGTTTGCAGAAACCGAGATTGGAACGAGCTACTTTAGCAGTCTTGTTTCTGTTTCATTTAGTGCATTCGATCCCTTTAATCCACCCAAAGATCAACCGGACCCTTCAAAGGGTACGTGTTATTTCTACATTGGTCTAAAAGATTCAGCTAAGCCGGATCATCATCGCACCATCGCAGATCTTCGAGCTGATTGCGTAAAGTCGCTTATTGAATGTTTCAGAAACGATGGAAAAACAACTCGATGGCTTCACGCAATTGAAAAATTGGGCTCAGACGAGCATTTTGCCGCAATGAATCTTGCTCAACTTCGCGAAGTTTATCTGGATGTTAGAAGCCGACTACAGGACCTGCAATCTGATTCGACTACAGTGCGTGAAGTATATGCTGCTGAAGTGGATAAGTACCTATCGCGTATGAGTTCTGGGCATGCCATCGTGCTATTGACAATAACGCGCTTGGTCGAAACGGTGCAGGAAAAATCGCTAGTATTGCTGGACGAACCGGAAAGCCATCTGCATCCACCGCTACTCTCTGCATTCGTACGTGCCCTATCTGATTTACTGCTCGACCAAAATGGCGTCGCAATCATCGCAACCCATTCCCCGGTTATTCTCCAAGAGGTTCCGCGCTCCTGCGTTTGGAAAACGCACAGGGTTGGTAAAGAGGTGTCATTTAAATCGCCCAAAATTGAGACATTTGCTGAAAATCTCGGGTTGTTAACAAGCGAAGTATTCAGCTTAGAGGTCGCACGCTCAGGATTCCATGAAATGCTCGCGACCGCAGTCAAGGCGGGAGAAAACTTTGAACAGGTAACCATGCGATATAACAATCAACTTGGCATGGAGGGCAGAGCAATTCTGTTGATCATGATTGCGGAGCGTGATGGAGGGCACGCGAAATGATGCGCCTCGAAAATCCCAAAGCTGACTTTGCGACCACGCTCGATACCTGCATTGTTGGAATCACTGGAAATAACGCGTTCTTGCAGAAGATGAAAGATGGTAAGGTGGCCCTATTGCAGGCCGGAACCGATTACGTTGATCATGGGGGCAAAGGCACGCTTTCTTCGATCCAACCGATAAGTACGTATCTCAGTAAAGATCCCATTGTCGTGGGAGCGTTGGCGAAGAGCGAACTGGTGAATCTGTATGAGTATTATTTTCGTAACGAGGAGAAAGCGTCACGCACGCTTTATGATCGACTACTGAGTTCTGCGGATGATGACTGTCCTTTTTGTGGAGGAATCGGCAGACCAAAAAACCTTGACCACTTTTTACCGAAGGCGCATTTTCCGCAATACTCAGTTTTCCCGCAAAATCTCGTGCCATCATGCCGAGACTGTAATATGGATGGGAAAGCAACCGCTTTTGCGACCCGTCCCGAGGATCAGCTCATTCAACCGTATGTTGACAATGATCATTTTTTTAACGAGCAATGGATTTACGCAGAGTGTGTACTTAATGCGGCAAACATGCCTAAGGCCGTGAGATATTTTGTCAAACCGCCTGAGGGTTGGGACGGAATAAGTAAGTTGAGGGTTCAAAAACATTTTGATGACTTCGGTCTCGGGTCCCGCTATGCCATCCAGACCGCCAAGCTGCTGAAGACATCAGTAGATCAGATAGTCAATTCTAGAAATTTGGGATTAGAAAATGAATCCATTCGTAAAGCACTCCTAGAGCCGGGGGTCAACAATGCCCCATTCATAAATCATTGGATGCGCGGCATGTATCAAGCTTTATCCGACTATCTAGAAAGATTATGAGTATAGGCGTGGCCAGCGAATATTCGTTCCCGGCCGCGCCTCTCCGTTCAATAGAGAAGCCGGGGTCAGTTTCTGCCATTCAGACACGACCTCTGTTTTAATTCTTGATTTTTCACCTCAAACTGGCCTGCATATTGATTAATTTACAGGTAACCGGCACGCTGGTAGCGGCGGCGCGTAAGAATACCAGGCTGGTCAACGGCTTTCAGGGCATAGTTAAAAGACAAGAATTGGCATGCATAACAGAGGCCGTCTTTGAATGGCAGAGCGGCACTGGCATCCTTTGATCCCTCAAGCACGATATCCGCCATCATGCTGCGCCCGATCAAAAACGCTGCCTGTCAAGCTGCGCATGGCTGACCTCCGCCGCCCATACTGGTGCATTTCAGCGCGTGACTCTCACCCGCCATGCCCACCTTTATCCTCGGTTTTGCCGCTGGCGCTTACTGGCTGCAGACGCAGGCGGCGCTGCCGGTCCACGCTGGAACCACGCTGGCAGCAGCCTGCCTGGCTTGCCTGTTAGCCGGATACGCACTGCGCCACCAGCATGCATTGCTGCGCACGCTTTCAGGATGCACTGGTGGCGCCATGCTTGGCTTCTTCTGGGCCGCCTGGCTAGCCCAACTTGCGCTAGCTCCCCAGTTGGCCTTGGCCGACGAAGGCCGCGATATTACGGTCACGGGCACCATCGCCAGCCTGCCGTATCGCTTCGAGCAGGGCGTGCGCTTTAATTTTGCGGTGGAGAAGGCGGTAGGGGTGCCAGTGCCGCCGCTGATTGCCTTGTCCTGGTACAAGGGTTTTCGCGACGAGGTGACGAATGTCGTGGGTGATGTGCAGCCGGGGGAACGCTGGCAGTTGACGGTGCGGCTGCAGCGTCCCCACGGCGATGCGAACCCGATGGGCTTTGATTATGAGGTGTGGCTGCTGGAGCAGGGCGTGCGCACCACGGGCTATGTGCGGCCGCAGCCTCGGGCCGATACGCCAAATGTACGCTTGACCGATTTCGTGCCGAGTTTCGCTAACATGGTGGAAGCGTGCCGGGCAGCCGTGCGCACGCGCATCGAGCGCAGCTTGCAGGGCAAGCCCTATGCAGGCGTGATCGTGGCGCTGGTAGTGGGCGATCAGCGGGCGATACCGCAGTCGGACTGGCAAGTGTTTAACCGCACGGGTGTGAGCCATCTGATTTCGATTTCCGGACTGCATATCACCATGATTGCGGGGCTGGTCGCGCTGGGGACGGGTGCTTTGTGGCGGCGCTCGTTTTTTATGGGCTGGCAATTGCCCTTGCTGCTGCCGGCGCAAAAAGTGGCGGCGTTGGCAGGCGCCATCGCTGCCTTGCTGTATGTGCTGCTGGCCGGTTTCGGCGTGCCGGCGCAGCGTACTTTATATATGCTGATGGTGGTCGCCATCGCCTTGTGGACGGGGCGCATTACCAGCGTCATCCACGTGCTGTGCGTCGCGCTGGGTGTGGTGGTGTTGCTGGATCCCTGGGCCGTGCTGTGGCCAGGCTTCTGGCTGTCGTTCGGGGCGGTCGCGACGATTCTGTATGCCAGCGTGGGACGCATACCGGCGCCGGTGGCCCCGGACGCCAGCCGCTGGCAGCGGCTGCGGGCGGAAGTGGCGCTGGGCGCGCATACGCAATATGTGGTGACGGTGGGACTGGTGCCGCTGACGATGCTGTTGTTCTCGCAAGTGTCGCTGGTGTCGCCGATCGCCAATGCGCTGGCGATTCCCCTGGTCAGTCTGGTGGTGGCGCCTTTGTCCTTGTCTGCCAGCCTGCTGCCGGCGCCGCTATCTGGCTGGCTGCTGTTGTTGGCGCATTTTATCGTGCAGCTGTTGGTGCAAGCGTTGGAGTGGCTTAGCATCGGCCCGTTTGCCGTCTGGACCGCGCCCGCGCCGCCGTGGTGGAGTTTTGCCTGGGCCTTGTTCGGCACCTTGTGGTTGCTGGCGCCGCGCGGCTGGCCGCATCGCTGGCTGGGGATGCTGAGCTGGCTGCCCCTGATGACGGCCTTGCCGGCCAGCCCGGCGCCGGGCCAGTTATGGGTCACGGCTTTTGATGTGGGACAAGGCATGGCTTTGCTGGTCGAAACCCATGGCCACCGGCTGCTGTATGACACGGGGCCAGCCTATGGCATGGATTCCGATGGCGCCAGCCGGGTCATCGTGCCGTATCTGCGGGCGCGGGGCATCGCCAGGCTCGATGGCCTGATCATTTCACATAGCGATGCCGACCATGCGGGCGGCGCCGTCTCCTTGCTGGAAAATATCCCCGTAGGCTGGCTGGCCTCGTCCCTGACTACCGGCCACCCGGCAGTCGCGGCGCAGCACAAGCTGGGCAAGCCCTATCTGCATTGCGCGGCCGGCCAAGGCTGGGCATGGGACGGTGTGCGCTTCGAGATGCTGCACCCGCTGGCGGCCAGTCATGAGGATAAATCGCTGAAGCCGAATGCCCGCAGCTGCACCGTGAAAATCACGGCAGGCAAGCATGCGATCTTGCTGGCCGGCGATATCGAAGCGGCGCAGGAAGCGCAATTACGCGAGCGTACAGGAAGCGGGCTGGCAGCTGACGTGTTGCTGGCGCCCCATCATGGCAGCGGCACCTCGTCGACACCCGCTTTTTTGAATGCCGTGCACCCGAGTATGGCGATATTCCAGGTGGGCCACCGCAACCGCTACAAACACCCGAAGGCGCAAGTCTATGCGCGTTATGGGGAAATGGGCATCACGCGGCTGCGCACGGATGAGGCGGGGGCCTTGATCCTGGAGTTTGGGGAGGTGATCACGGTCACCGGTTACCGCGCCAGTCATCCGCGCTATTGGTATGAACAGTAATATTGCTTGCGTTATAATCGCCGCCATGAAAAGGTTTCTGAAACGACAAACGCTGCATATCTGGATCGCCTGTTTTGCGATCCTGCTCAATGCGCTGGCGCCGTCGATGTCGCATGCCATGGCGGCCATGCGCGGAAACACCAGCTTGCTGGATGTGTGTACCTCTAGCGGGTCCAGGCTGATCAAGGTCGATCTGGCCGAGGACCCCGCCAGCCAGGCGCCCGCTGATTCCTTGCTGCACCATCTGGAACATTGCCCGTATTGCGCCAGCCATGCCACGCCGCTGGGCATGCCGCCTGCATCCACCATGCCGTTCGCCGTGCTTGGCGGGCATGAGGTGTTTCCTTCCCTGTTTTACCATTCGCCCGCGCCCCTGTTCACGTGGTCGCTATCCCATCCCCGCGCCCCTCCCAGCGCTACCTGAAACTTACTTGCCCGGCGCGCAGCATTCCTGCACGCCGATGACCATTACTAGCGGCCGCTAGCGCGCACGCATGCGTGCTGCGCTGCTGCATGCCTACTTTTCAGGATAGCGATGTTTTATTCGATGCAATACCGTGCCGTCGCCTGCGCCTTGTGCCTGTTCGCCCATATCTCACCTAGCCAAGCGCAAGAGGATGGCGCATCCACCTTGCCGATGGTGGTGGTTTCCGCCCAGGCGAGCAGGCCGACGGGGAAAAGCCTGCTGGGCTTGTCTTCCGCCGCCATCGACGTGCCGTTTTCATTATCATCCGTTACCGTTTCCACCTTGCAGGATCAGGGCGGCACCACCTTGCTGGACTTGTTGCGCAACGTGCCCGGCGCCCAGGCGGACTTGAGTTTTAATGGCAGCCACGCCCAAGTGTTCGTACTGCGCGGTTTCCTGGCCGATAGTGGCACGGGCGCCAGCCGCATATTGCGCGATGGCGCGCGGCTGTCCAACTATCCTTTCGTGCCAGCCTTTGTCGATAGCGTGCAAGTGTTGCGCGGCCCTGGTGCGGCCGTGGCTACGCGTAGCGAGCCGGGTGGCACCGTGCAACAGCTGAGCAAGCAGCCGCTATTGCGCGACGCGGCCAGCGTCAGTGCCGGTATCGGTCTGTATGGCGCACGTGAAACATCGGCCGACATCAACCGGCTAATCTCCGCAGAGAATGCGCTGGCGGCGCGCCTGATCGTCAGCCATTCCGAAGCGTCTGAGTGGCGCGGTGTGCCGGACCGGCTCGATGGTGCCAAGCTGGTTCTGGCACAAAGCCATGGCGAGCGTTATCACTTGCGGGCCGGTGTCGAGCTGATCAACCAGCGCTATATGCCGGACGTCGGTGTACCCGGTATCGATGGGCGTCCGGCCGCGATTCCCGTTTATCGCCAGCTGGCTGAACCGTGGGACACTTCCAGCACCCGCAGCCGCGTATTCGACTTGCATGCCGACGTGGCGCTGGGCGAGGGCGCGCGCTGGTTCTTGGACGCCACCCATCTGGAGGCGGATTCCACGGTGATACGGCAATCGCTGTTCAACAAGGTGGCCGGTACAGCGGGCACTTTCAATCGCGTGGTGTCGATTGAGCCGGGCACGACGCGGCGTATCGATTCCATTGCCTCTGCACTCAGCGGCAAGCTGCAGAGTGGTGCGCTGACGCATCAATTGTATGCGGGAGTCGAATACTACAGGGAAGTACTGGCCCAGCCGACAGGCTCGGCGCCTGTCAGCAACAGCCCGCCTATCGATATCTTTCATCCCGTGTATGGCAGGGTGAGCAAACCGGCAGGCATCAATACGACCCTGACGCGGGAAAACCTGGAAAGCGCTATCGTCACTGTGCAAGACCAGCTCGACTGGCAGCGCTGGAGTGTCGTGGCTGGCGCGCAATTCATGCGGCAGCGCTTCTTTTACGGCACGACCGGCAGCCCGGTCAACGAGCAACGCTGGTCGCCCAAGCTGGCGCTGCTCGGACACTGGTCGGCGGCACAAACGGCGTATGCCAGCGTCAGTACGGGCACTTCGCCGAATCAGGCGGCCTCGGCAACTAGCCAGTCGCTGCCTTCGCGCACTTCCAGGCAATACGAGCTGGGCTGGAAATCGGCCTGGCTGGGCGGGCGCTTGCGCAGCGATGCCGCGCTGTTCTGGCTGCAACAAAACCATATGCTGGCCGACGACCCCAGTACAGTGAATCCCTACGACAAGAAGGTCACGGGGCAAGCCCGTTCGAAAGGGCTGGAATGGTCACTGGACGGGCGATTGACACGCAAGCTGTCGCTGGTGGGCGCGTATGCTTATACCAATGCACGTTTCCTGAACGGCTCTGAATTTCAGGGCAAGTTCATGCCTAATGTAGCGGCGCATACGCTCAGCCTGTTTGCGCATTACGACTGGGATGGTGTCTGGCGCAGCGGCCTGGGTGCTTACGCACAAGGGCGCCGCTACGCCGACGAGGCCAACACTACCATCTTGCCCGGCTATGCGCGCCTGGACGCCACGCAGTCGTATCTCCGTACCCTGGGCAATGGCCAGTCATTCGAGCTGCAACTGTCGCTGCGCAACCTGCTGGACAAACACTATTACGCCGCCAGTCATCTGCACGTGACGCGCAATATTTTGCCCGGAGAAACGCGTACCGTCATGTTGAGCGGCACGTATCATTTTTAAGGTAAGCAGGTGGGTATGGCAATGGTTGTGATACGCATGCTTGTGCCCAAGAGGCATCTTGCATGCTAGCAGCTGAGGCGGCCAGTGAACGGGAGAAGGGTCTTGCTGTGGCGAGTCATATTGGTATCAGCGATAGATGAAAAATTTATCTAGTGTATTTGATAATTGTATTGTTGCCTCCTGGAAAACTCTTGCATGATAAAATTTTCTTTTTGAAAACATTATTGCGGCATACAGCTCGCCCCTCAAGCCTGTGGCACCTTGGCCCGCCAATCAAAATTAAAGAGTCCCAGATGCCGCTGTATGCCCGCCTCAAGTCCGCGTTAATAGCCACCTTGTATGGCGCCAGCGATAGCGCTGCGCCAGCTGCAACTGCCGTGCCTGTGACACTGATGCGGCCGGAAGGGGCGCGTCATTATTTACTGGCGGCACCCGACCGGGTGTCATGCGGCAAACGGCCGCTGGTGATCGTGCTGCATGGCGCTGGGGCGTCGGCCAGGCAGGTAATGGGTATGGCGTTTCCGCCTTCGCCATTGTCGATGTGGCTGCGGATTGCTGAACGTGAACAAATCGTGGTGGCTGCGCCCGATGCTGGCAAGGGCGGCTGGAGCGATTGTTTTGCCAGCGCTGCGCGCGTGGCGAACAAGGATGATGTTGCGTTTGTCAGTGCCATCATGAATCAGGCCATCGCTGAAAACGATGTTGATCCTGAGCGTATTTACATCATAGGCGTGTCGCGCGGTGCGCATATGGCGTACCGTTTGGCGCTGGAAATCCCGCACAGGCTGGCGGCGTTTACGGCCATACTGGCTGGCATGCCGCCTGCAGGCCCGGCTGCAGCGCCCAAGGTGGCGCTGTCGGCGCTGATCGTAGGTTGTACAGCTGACCCCTTGATCCCTTATCACGGCGGGAAATACTGGTACACCCTGGGTTTCATGGCGGCAGTGCGCTCGATAGAGGATAGTGCTCACACCTGGCGCCAGCTGGCCGGTTTGCCCGATACACCCCAGGTTGCGGCTATCGCGCGCCGTCAGCCACAAAACAAGACGTTTGCGAGCAGTTATTTCTGGGGCGATGCGCCAGACCAGTTGCAAGTGGGCTTGCTAAAGATAGAGAACGCGGGTCATGCTGAACCGAGTATCACGCAGCGCTACCCCTATCTGATCAATCGAATGGTCGGCCGGCAAAATAACGATCTTGAGATTGCCGAGCTGGCGTGGACATTTTTCAAGGATAAACGTGCTGGCCTGGAAGTGGCACAAGCCTGCGCAAAAGAATGTCGACGTGCTGGATAAAGATTGCGTATCGCGTCACATCGACAACATCAGCTTATTAAACTCACTTCGGGTGCAAGCGCTTGGCCTGTGCGTAAATATCCGCTGGATCGAGCACTTTCACCGTCGTGCCGAATCGGCTAATGTTCAACATCGCCTGGCCCATGATTTCAGTGCTTAGCACCTTGGACGGGAAGAAGTGCCTTGCAATCGTGAGGACAGGGCCCAGCAAGTTGTAGAAGTAGCGGTAGGACGTAGTTTTCGATTGTGCGCCATGCAGTGGCTGGATGATGGCTGGACGGAAGATGTGTACTTGTTTAAATGGAAGTTTAAGTAAGGCATTTTCAGTCTTGCCGCGCACCCTGGCCCACATGGTGTTACTACGTTCTGTGCTGTCTGCGCCTGCGCCGGACACATAGATAAAAGTCGCATTCGGGCTATAGTCGCACAGGCGGCTAGCGAACTTGAGCGTGAGTTCGTAAGTGAGCTTGGCATACTGTCCTTCGCTCATCCCCGCAGCAGTGGCGCCCAGGCAAAAGAAGCAGGCGTCGATATCTTCGAGCAGCGCAGCCGGGATGTTTTCAGGATGGTCGGCAAAGTCCGGGAAAGCAGACTGTGTGAGCTTTTCATGCTCCATATTCAAAAGAGAGCGGCCGATCGTGCGCACCGATGTGACTTCCGGTGCGTGGAGGCATTCCCGCAGGGCGCCGCTACCGACCATGCCAGACGCGCCGATAATGATAACTTTCATGCTTGTTTTCCCTTTGGTGAGCTGTGATATTGCCTGGTCTGCATGCCCCGGATATCTTTAAATAAGGAGACCTTTAACTAAGGAGGCCTCGGCGATCTTGCCGTTTTCCAGACCAAAGCAAACCTTAGCCATATGATCCGCAATTATAAGTGAGCAGGCACTCATTATGATGCCAAAAAACGCTAGTCACCACCGATGGCGCGCCAGAAGGCATGGAAACCAGCGGCAATGGCGGCTTCGGGATGGTCAACGCCCCGACACACATAATCCATGGTTGATTCGGACATCACACCCAGCAATCCGGCATAAAACGACACTGGGACTTGCAGCAGCTGATGCGATTCCACAATTTCTTTCAGCAGCCCCATGACAAATGAAAACACATCCGCGCCGGCTGCTTTGCTAGCAACTGTCACCCGCTCGGACAGATTGAGTACATGCATGGCCTGGCGCTTTTCGGGATTGTCGATGCCCCATTGCACCAGGGCGTGCCAGGTGTGAAAGATCCTGTCGCGTTGCGAAGCGCCTAGCGGATAGCCAGGCATCATGGCATCGCGCAGCTCTGTCTTCAAATGCAAATAAAGTTCATTGAAAAGAACGTCTTTACTACGGAAATAAGTAAACAGTGTGCCGTCTGCAATGCCCGCTTGCCTGGCGATCAGCAGGGTCGGCGCTTCCGTACCTTGTTTTGCAATGACATGCGTCGCTGCAGACAGGATAGAGAGACGTTTTTCTTCGCTTTTAGCGCGTGCCATCGTATTGTTTTTAATGAGTGTTTACTCATTGTTGCATGGGCTGCCTATCTGCGCAACTCATCTGTGTATTTCATGTGCTTAGGAAGCTGTCCGCTCATCGGGTATCTCCGAACCTTTCTTGCGCACATATTCAAGGAACAGCCTGGCGCCTTTCGGCAGGCGGGCGCTGCCGTAGACGGCGTGGATGCTGGGGTCCAGTTCTTTCGATGACGTCAAACGGTATGCCTGGCACACCCGTTGCAGGGCGCCGGCCGCCACGGCAGGTTCCGCCAGCCAGCTGGCCAGGCGGGCGATGCCGGCGCCTTCCTGGGCAGCCTGGAAGGTAGCGATGCCGGACGTAAAGCGGAAGCGCGGCTGGACCTGGAAGCGCACATTGCGCGCGCCGGAAACGAAATGCCAGTCGCGCAGGATGCGCGGCGCCGAGTGCACGATGACATCGTGGCTGGCCAGTTCTTCCGGCTCTTGCGGCGCGCCCATGCGGGCGATGTAGTCGGGCGAGGCATACATATAGCGGCGGTAATTCCACAGCGGATAGCCGATCAGCTCGCTGGAACGGGGAAAGGCGCCGCGAATGGCAAAGTCCAGTTTTTCCTGGATCGGGTCGATCGATTTGTCCGAAAAATGGATATCGACCGAGACATTCGGATAGTCGCGTGAAAACTGCGCCAGTACTTTCGGCAGGAATCCCAGCGACAGGATTTCCGGCGCCGAGATGCGTACCCAGCCCTGCGGTGAATTGCTCAGTTCCGCCAGTTGATCTTCCGCTTCGGCCTGGGTTTCCAGCAAATGCTTGGCCGATGCGTAATACGTTTCGCCGGCCGTGGTCAGGGTGAACTGTTTTTGTGTGCGCAGGATCAGCTCGGCGCCGATCGCGTCTTCCAGGAACTGGATGGCGCGCGTGACGGCCGAGGGCGAACGCCCCAGCATGCGGGCCGCGTGGACGAAGCTGCGCTTCTCGACGACGCTGCAAAAGGCGCGGATTTCCCACATCAGTTTCATGGACATGGCAGGGCGGGGCGGATGGAAAACCGCCAGTAGAGCGCACGATACCTGTTTCGTCAAGCGCCACGCCTGATTGCGTTTTCCGCAATACGAAGTTGCATGCATAGCTGCAGCCATAAAATAATCGCGCGCCTATACTTGCGACCTTGCCACTGTTTTTTGGATCGCCGCATGCTGACCATCTCCCTCTTGTGTATGTTTGCCTTCTGTGCCGGCCTGATCGATGCCGCCGTGGGCGGTGGCGGCTTGATACAGTTGCCGGCCCTGTTCAACCTGATGCCGAACATGGCGTCGACATCCTTGCTGGGCACCAACAAGATCGCTTCGGCTTGCGGCACGGCCTTTGCCGCCCGCTCGTTTATCGGCAAGGTGCATATTCCCTGGATGCTGGTGCTGCCAGCCGTGGCTTGCGCCTTCGTCATGTCGTTCATGGGCGCGGCCGCCGTGTCCTACGTGCCGCAGCAAGTGGTGCGGCCGATGGTGCTGGCGTTGATCATCATCATGGCCATCTACACGTTTATCAAGAAGGATTTCGGCGCCACCCGCGAGCCGCGAGCTATCGGCACGCGTGAACGGATCCTGGCCATGGTGATCGGTGGCGCCATCGGCTTTTATGACGGCCTGTTCGGTCCGGGTACGGGCAGCTTCCTGATTTTCCTGTTCATCCGCGTGTTCGGGTTTGACTTCATCCTCGCTTCGGCTTGCTCCAAGCTGGTCAATATCGCCACCAACGTGGCGGCCCTGGCTTTCTTTATTCCTGCCGGCCACGTGGTCTACGCGGTGGCTGCGCCCATGGCGGTGTGCAACATTCTGGGGGCGCTGACGGGCACCTGGATCGCCGTGCGGCGGGGCGCTGCCTTCGTGCGCATCCTGTTTCTGGTGTTGCTGGTGATGTTGATCGTTAAATTGTCTTACGACATATTCTTCAAATAAGCGCCGGAAGCTAGCCATGAAAACCATCCAGGGTGTGCTGTGGGACAACGATGGCGTGCTGGTCAACACCGAACAGCTGTTTTATGAAAGTAACCGCGAATTGCTGTTGCCGTACGGCGTAGACCTGACGCCCAAGCAATTTTTTGACTGGTTCCTGGACAATAACTACGGCGCCTGGCATGTGTTGCTGGGGCAGGGTCACGATATTGCCCTGATTAATCACTTGCGGGTCGAGCGCAAGCGCCTGTTTGGCGAGCGGCTGCGCCAGGCGGGGCAACTGGCCTTGTCCGGTATCCATGGCCTGCTGCAAGCCTTGCGCCCGCATGTGGCGATGGGCGTGGTGACCAGTGCCTACGAGCAGCATTTCCAGATCAGCCATGCGGCGACCGGCTTGCTGCCGTATTTCGATTTCGTGCTGACCCGTGAAAGCTATGCGAACAGCAAGCCGGCGCCCGACGGCTACCTGCTGGGCTTGCAAAAGCTGGGGCTGGACCCGGCCCATTGCGTGGCGGTGGAAGATTCTCCCCGTGGCTTGCGCGCCGCCAACGCGGCCGGCCTGGCATGCATCGTGCTGCGCAACGCAATGAACCGCGATTATGCGTTTGACGACGCGTTTTGCGTCGTCGAGTCGATGGATGAGCTGGGTGTCGTGCTGGCTTCCTTTATTGGCCAGCCGGTCAGTAATTAGAGTCTTCCCTCAGGCTGATGTTGCCGGCACGCCATTACAATGGGCCATCACGTTCACCGATCAGCCCACACGATGACACTGCCTTCACTGCATTTTGCCCACGCCAATAGCTATCCTGCCGGCACTTATCGCAAGCTGTTCGGCTTGCTGGGCGCGCATTACGCTGTGCAGGCGCTCGATATGCATGCCCACGACCCCCGTTACCCCGTCAGCACGGGCTGGCCGGCATTGCAGCAGGAACTGATTGCCGACCTGGAACGCCGCTACAGCAGCCCCGTGATCCTGGTCGGCCATTCGCTGGGCGGTATGCTGAGCTTGATGGCGGCCAAGGCGCGGCCCGACCTGGTGCGCTGCGTGGTCTTGCTCGACTCGCCCGTGGTGTCGGGCTGGCGCGCCTTGCTGCTGCGCCTGGTGCGCCATACGGCCTTGGGCGAACGTTATTCGCCGGCCCGTTTTTCCGCTAAGCGCCGCTATCTGTGGCCCGATGCGCAAGCCACGTACGCGCACTTTGCCGCCAAGGATATGTTCGCCGCCTGGGCGCCGCAGGTGCTGGACGACTATATCGCCAGCGGCCTGGCGCCTCATCCGGACGGCGTGCAACTGCGTTTTACGCGCGAAGTGGAAACCGCCGTCTACCGCAGCTTGCCGCATCATATCGGCAGCCTGGTCCAAGGTGATTTTCCCGTGCCGATCGGCTTTATCGGCGGCACGGAATCGGTGGAAAGCCGGCAGGCGGGCCTGGACGCCACGCGCAAGCTGGTGGGGCCGTTTTTTCGCCAGTTGCCGGGCGGGCATTTGTTTCCCATGGAAACCCCCGAACTGGCGGCGCAAGCCGTGCATGAGATGATCACGGCCCTGTTGGCAGAGCACTAGCAAGGAATTTCAGGGGAAGGGGGCCAAAAACGCCGGCTTTTCGCGTAAAATCCTGCCATTCGGGCCGCGCCTGTACTGGCTGCGCCGCCCAGCCACCGATATTCTAGAAAGAAACCCCTGCGATGACGATTAAAAGCGATAAATGGATACGCCGCATGGCGGAACAAACGGGCATGATCGAGCCGTTCGAGCCGGGCCAGGTCAAACAGCGCGACGGTAACCGCATCGTTTCTTACGGCACGTCCAGCTATGGCTACGATATCCGCTGCGCCGACGAATTCAAGCTGTTTACCAACATCAATACCACCATCGTCGATCCCAAGGATTTTGACGCCAATAACTTCGTCGATGTCTCGGGCAAGGGTTATTGCATCATTCCGCCGAACTCGTTCGCGCTGGCCCGCACCGTCGAGTATTTCCGCATTCCGCGCAATGTGCTGACGATTTGCCTGGGCAAGAGCACCTATGCGCGCTGCGGCATCATCGTCAACGTGACGCCGTTCGAACCGGAATGGGAAGGTTATGTCACCCTGGAGTTTTCCAACACCACCCCGTTGCCAGCGAAGATCTACGCCAACGAAGGCGTGGCGCAAGTGCTGTTCTTCGAATCCGACGAAGTGTGCGAAACCTCGTACAAGGACCGTGGCGGCAAGTACCAGGGCCAGGTCGGCGTCACCTTGCCTAAAACCTAATTCAGCTCCCTGAACCAGGCTTGCAATTGCTGCGAGGCCTGGTACAGCGGCACATGGCCGCGCAGCAAGATTTGCGTGCTGCGCCGGTAAGCTGCGCTCAGTATCCCGATCTGGCCGTCCACCTGGCGCGCGACGATGGTCGTATCCAGGATGCCGGCAGGATTTTCTATTCCCACCTGGAACTCCCCATATTCCCCAGTCACTGGCGCAACTTGCCGGGCGATCGCGTGCGCCACCGTGCCCGGGATCAGTGTCGCGGCCGCCAGGCAACAGCCGCCCGAGACGGCCAGCGAGGCATGGCCCGTTTGCGGCGTAAAGTAGCGCGCGGCCAGGTTGCCACCCGCCTGCGCGGGGCCGATAATGCAGAACTTGGGGATGGTTTCGCTGCGCGCCAGCTCGTCTTGGGTCATCAGGGCGCCATCGCGGCGCCGCAAGCCCATGCGTAAACCTGTGGCGATCCAGACCGAGCGGATGGCTGCCATGAAAGCCGCGTCCGCTTCCAGTTCCCGTATCGGTTCCTGCGCCGTCTTGCCGAACTGGGCCGCGTCGGCAATCACCATCGGCACGGCCACGTCCACGCAAGAGACCGTATAAGCGCCGATCACATCCTGCACTGAGCCGGTCGGCAGCAGCTTGCCCGTTTTCGCCCCCACCGGGTCGTGCAGGAACAGGTCGACGGCGGGAAATGCGCCGTGCACGCCGGGAATGGCTGCCGTGGCATAGCCACTATCGGCCAGCTGCGTCATGCGCGAGGTGGTGATCACGCCCGTATTCGTGTTGCGGATGGACACTTCCTGCGGGCCGAAGCTTTCAGATGCCAGCAAGCCCGTGTCGATGCCCCATAGTTGCAGGGCCGACGACATATTGCCGCAATTGACGCTCCAGTCGATATGACCATGTTCGCTGGCCAGTTGCGCCAGGGTACTGACCAGCCGTGCTTGCCCCGCATGTTGTTCCACATCGGCAATAAATACCTTGTTGCTGGTGGCGGGACCCCGGCCCAGGCCCGTGATTTGCCGGTTGCCCGGCTGCGCCCCCGTTTGCGGCACGCCCATCAGGTGGCGCAGCAATTCCTCGCGCAAGTCCTGCTGCGGCGGCAGATACGCTTCCCACAGCACCAGTCCGGTGGACGTACCGCCGCGCATATGGTGGACGGGAAACTCGATTTGGCCTGCATGGAGGCGGGGGTGGAAGTCTGGCAGGGCGGGCATGATGGGAGCGTTGGCAAGAGCAAGCTCCAGTGTGCCAGCTTTCTTGCCATATCACTAGCCGACGCCGTCTTTACCTGGCTTTACACGTTGGCCCATTCATTTGCCGCCGCCCTGGCCGATAAATAAAGGGGCCAGTCAGTGGCATCAGGAGGGTATATGGTTTCAGCAATCTCATCATCAGGCGGCGCCAGCGGCGTCGTCAGCAGCGGTACGGGCAGTAGCAATAGTTCACAAATTGCCACACTGCAAAGGCAAATGACTGCCGTGCAAAAGCAGCTGGACGATACGCAAAAGGGCCAGCAGACGGACGCCACGCAAAAGCTGCAGCAGCAGCTGGCCGACCAGATCGCTGCCTTGCAGGCGCAGATTGCCCAATTGCAGGCTGCCGCCGCGCAACAAACGGCCCAGCAGACGACGCCGCCGCCCGACGGCGCCGACACCAGCACCAGCCAGGTCCGCTCGGTATCGTCTACCCTGGGTAGCGTGATCGATACTTACGCCTGAGAGTGCCGGATTTTTGCTCGCCAGCAAGGCTTGTGGCCGGTACACTAGGGGCATGACAAGAAAAGCAAGTTTGATGCTGGGCTGGCGATCCCTGTGGGAGCTGCGCCCGCAACATGAAGTCTCGACCATTACGCGCCTGCTGGGCGCATCCGTGCTTGCGGTCGCCCTGGCACTGGGTCTGATGAGTTTCGTCGCCATTTTTGGCCGGGTGGAGCGCCCCGGCTGGTGGTGGGCGTCGCTGTTGCCCAATATCGGCATCTGCCTGTGCATCGTCTGGACACTGTTCGGTGTACTGCGTGTTGCCGAGCGCTACCTGCCCGAACCGCTGCTGCAGCGCATGTCGCAGGTGCGCGATATCCGCGCCGGCATGATGCTGGGCGGATTGTCCCTGACAGGCATCATCCTGGGCATGACGGTCGGCTTTACCATCGTGCCCATGCTGCTAGATTTCAAGCTGTGGGGCATGTTTATTTCCCTGCCTGCCGCGCTGACCAAATTTGCGGTGTTTATTTTGTTGCTGATGGCTGCCAACTGGGCCTGGTGGCGCTCGCGGCTGCGCCAGCAGCAATTGCAGAATCAGGTGACGCAGGCGCAACTGCGCCTGTTGCAGGGCCAGATCGAACCCCACCTCCTGTTTAATACCCTGGCCAATATTCAAAGCCTGATGGATGTCGAACCGGCACGGGCGAAACGGATGCTGGAGACGTTTTCCGGCTACCTGCGCGCCAGCCTGGGCCAGTTGCGCCAGGGCGACAGCAGCCTGGAAGCGGAACTCGAGATGGCAGGCAATTATCTGTCCCTGCAGCAGATACGCATGGAGCAGCGCTTGCGTTTTAGCATCACTGCCAGCGAAGAAGCGCGGCTGGCCCAGATGCCGACGCTGATGCTGCAGCCGCTGGTGGAAAATGCCATCGAACATGGACTGGCGCCCAAGCTCGATGGCGGCAGCATACTTGTCCATGCAGCGGTGAGTGAAGGGCGGTTGCTGGTGCGCATCCTTGATGATGGTGTCGGTCTGGCGGCGCCCCGCAAACGCCTGCGCCCGGGCAATGGCATGGCGCTGGCCAATCTGCGTTCGCGCCTGCTGGCACAGTTTGGCACGCAGGCGAGCCTGATCTTGCGCGAGTGCGATGATGGCACCGAAGCCATGCTGGAACTGCCTTACCGCTGCAGTATAAGCACCACAGTGGCGCAGGCGGCAGCATGATGCGCGCCCTGATCGCGGACGATGAACCGCATCTGGCGCAGTATTTGCGCGACCAGTTGCTATCCCTGTGGCCCGAACTGCACATCGTCCATCTGGCGCGCAATGGCATCGATGCGGCCGCGCGCATCGCCGAGCTGGAGCCCGATATCGCGTTTCTTGATATCGACATGCCTGGCCTGACCGGCCTGGAGGTAGCGCAAGGCATAGAAGGGCATACGCGGGTGGTGTTCGTCACGGCGTTTGATGCCTTTGCGCTACAGGCCTTCGAACATGCCGCGCTCGACTACGTACTCAAGCCGGTCAGCACGGAAAGGCTGGCCCGCACGGTGGCGCGCCTGCGTGCAGCACCCGCCATAGCGCTCCCCACGGCGGCCCTGGCGCAAGCCTTGCAGCAGTTGACGGGGGCGGCCGCGTTCACCCTCACGCCGCGTCCCCGTTTGCGCTATCTACTCGCTTCCCAGGGGGAGCGTACGCACCATATCGACGTTGCCACGGTGCGCTTTTTCCACGCCGATGACAAGTACACGGTGGTGTCCAGTGTCGATGGCGAATTTTTGCTACGCACGCCCGTCAGCGAGTTGGCCAGCCAGCTCGATCCCGAGCAGTTCTGGCAGGTACACCGTTCTACCGTGATCAACCTGGCCTGGCTGGAAGGCACGCGCCGCGATGCCGCCAGCCGTTTATTCCTGCGCATGCGCGGCCACGCTGGCGAGCTGCCCGTCAGCCGCGCTTTCGTCCACCTGTTCAAGGCCATGTAGCGGCGTTCAACTGGCCCGCTTGCCATCCGTCGCGCCGGCTGTCGATTCGTCGCACAGGCCGTGCTTTGTCCGGCGGCCTTTGCCATGCTGGTGTTTTCTTTGATGGAGACACCGATGTTCAAGGCTATACCGATGCTGTTTTGCCTCGCCGGCGCGGTCCAGGCTGCGCCTGCCACGCCACTGATCGATACTATTGACGGGCGCCAGGTGGAGTCGCTCACATTGCGCCATCCCGGTTCCAGCGACGTGGTGGTGTTCGAGAGTGGTTCGCGCGGCACCATCGCCGCATGGGGCACGGTGCCCGAACGCATAGCGCAGGAGGCCTCCGTCTTTGTGTACAATCGGCCCGGTTACGGCCATAGCGCGGCCGCTACCACGCCACGCGATGGCCGCACCGTGGTCGAGGAGTTGCGCAGCCTGTTGCGCCAGAAGGACTTGAAGCCGCCGTATGTGCTGGTCGGCCATTCGCTGGGCGGCTTGTATATGCAGCTGTTTGCCAGGACTTATCCGCAGGAAGTGAAAGCGCTGGTGCTGATCGATGCGCTGTATCCGCGCATGGTGAAGGGGACGCAAGAGTTTCCCCTGCTGACGCGTATCGCCGGCCAGCTGTTCTTTTCACGTTCGGTGTGGCGCGAAATCGAACAGATCGATGCAACAGGCGAGATGGTCTTGCGCCTGCCTGCAATCGATGACAAACCGATGGTGAGGCTGGTCAATCAACCCGTGTCGAAGACGGCGATTGCCGTCGATTTTGGCGCGTTCCGGATGGACAAGGCCACGCGTGATGCCGTCCGCGCGCTATACCCGAAAGCGCAGACGGTGGTAGTCGACTCCAGCCATCAGATGGCGCTGACGTCGCCGGAGGTGGTGAGCGAGGCCATCTTGCAGATGTTGACCAGCTCCGGCGCATCAGATTAAAGCAATCAGCCTGGCATCTTTGCCGGCAAGATCATCTCTACGCTCAGCCCGCCATTGCTGCGGTTGCCGGCGGTGATCGTGCCGCCATGGGCGCCGATCACGTGCTGGGCGATGGCCAGGCCCAGGCCATGGCCATCGGTGGATTTTTGTGTATTGCTGGCGCGGAAGAAGGGTTCGAAAATGGCGCCCAGGTCGGCTGCCGCCACGCCGGGACCCTGGTCGAGCACGGCGATGCGCACTTGCCGGCCGCCGTCGAGCAGCGAAGTTGCCACTTCCACCGCGCCGCCGTCGGGGCTGTGCTTGATGGCGTTGCGCACCACGTTTTCCACCGCCCGGCCCAGCAGGTCGGCCTGGCCCGTCACGATGGCTTCGCCGATATCGGCGTCGCCGCTGAGGCTGATGCTGATCTGGCGTCCGCCTGCCTCGTAGCGGGCATCTTCCACGATGTCGTGCAGCAAGTCGGCGATGCTGAAGTCTTCGCTGAGCGGGTTGACGGCCGCCGCTTCCAGCCGCGACAGGGTCAGCAATTCACCGATCAGCTTATCCATGCGCACGCTTTCGCGTTCGATGCGCTCCATCGACGCCGCCATTTTCTCGGGTTGCTGGTGGGCCAGGCCGATGGCGGCCTGCAGCCGCGCCAGCGGCGAGCGCAATTCATGCGAGACATCATGCAAGAGCCGCGTCTGGCTATCCATCAGGTTTTGCAGGCGTCCCGTCATGCGGTCGAAATCGTGGCCCAGGTCATTCAATTCGTCGCCGCCCGGCTTGTTGCGGAAACGCGGCGCCAGGTCGCCGCTGGACGCGCCTTCGAAGGCCAGCCGCAGGTCGCGGATGGGACGGGCGAAATACCAGGCCAGCAAGAATGCGAACAGCAGGCTGGCCACGGTGGCGGCCACCACGGGAATGAAGCTGCGGTAAGGCGTCATCATGCGCGGGCCGGACGGCATGCCGCCCATGTCGCGCATGCCATTCATCCCGCCCAAGGGAGCGCTTGCCATGGCGCCCGGTGGCGGTGCGCTGGCGTCAGCGGAGGCGCGGCCGGGCGGCATGGTGCGGGGATCGCCCATCACGATGGCTTGCAGGGTATCGCGGGCGCCGCCGGTATCGAAGCTGCGGAAATGTTCGGAATACGGCAGGAACAGCAGCAGCCGCACGCCATCGGCGCCTTCCAGTTCGCGCACCACGCGCCGGCCCATGTGCTGTGCCCGCATGGCGCGCGCCTTGGCCAGGGTCGCTGGCTGGACATGACGGCCCAGCAATTCGTGGCCTTGTGCATTGACGGCATACACGCGCAGGTGTTCCGTTTGCACCAGCAATTGGCGCAGGGCATTGCTGCCGCCAAACTCCAGGGTGGCGGCAGCCGCATCGATGGCCATCTGCGCGGGCGGGCTGGTATCGATATCGAGCAGGCGTTCTTGCTGGGCAGCACGATTTTTCAGCCAGAAGGTGCCGCCGATGCCGATGGTGGCGGCAAACTGGGCCAGCAGGATACACAGGAAAAACTTCCAGAACAGGCGTCCCACGCTTATTCCTTGATCAGCTGATAGCCTAGCCGGTACACCGTCTGCAGGCAGGAACGGCCATCGGAAAGGCAGCCGAGCTTGCGCCGCAGGCTGCTCAGGTGTACATCGATATTGCGGTCGAAGCGGGCCATGGGACGGCCCAGTCCCAGTTCGGACAGCTGGTTCTTGCTGACCGGCTTGCCTGCCTGGCGCACCAGCACTTCCAGCAAATTGAATTCCGTGCTGGTCAGTTCCAGATGGGTGCCGGCCCAGGCGGCGCGGCGCTGCTGCGGCCACATCGTCAACTGGCCCACGCTCAGGGGCGCGGCGCCGGAATTGTCTGGTTGCACCGCCTGCGAGCGGCGCAGGATGGCGCGGATGCGGGCCGTCAGTTCGCGTGGCGTGCACGGCTTGGTGACGTAATCGTCGGCGCCCAGCTCCAGTCCGACGATGCGGTCCGTATCGTCGCCGCGCGCCGTCAGCATCAGGACCGGCATATTGCTGCCGGCGCGGATGCGGCGCAAGGTTTCCAGGCCGTTCATGCGCGGCATCATCACGTCGAGCACGGCGATGGCGTACAGGCCTGTCAGCGCTTCGGCCGAGCCGGTTTCGCCGTCATGCACGGCCCGCGCCGCAAAGCCTTCCTGTTCCAGGTATTCCTGGAACATGCCTACCAGCTCCACATCGTCGTCTATCAGCAGTACCTTGCTCATCCTTTGCGCGTCTTTCCCATGTTCACAGATTGTCTTGTCCCGATGATAGCAGCCAATCGGCGGGTGTTACACAGCGTTTTACGCGGTTTTACACACAAGCGCTCACATTCCTTTACATGCTTTTACTTAGTACTAACGTTGCTTTACACGCCAGCACCGGACAATCAATCTTCATCAAAACGAGAGGGAAATCCCATGAAACATCGACAAACGATGCTGTTCCTGCTGCTGTCGGCCGGCCTGGCCGCGCCGCTGACGGCCAAGGCGCAGCAGGGGCCTGGCTTTGGCCTCGGTCCCGGCACCGGCATGGGGCATCACGGCCCGGGCCATGCTGGCGACGGCGTGCCAGCTTTCCTGCGCGGCATCGAATTGACCGAGGCGCAGCAGGACAAGGTATTTGCCGCGACCTACGCCCAGGAACCGCTGTTGCACGAGCAAAAGAAAATCGCCTTCAAGGCGCATGCGCAATTGCGCGCCCTGGCCGCTTCCGCCCAATACGATGACGCCCAGGCCGCCACCCTGGCCAATACCGCAGCGCAAGCCACTGCCAGGATCAGCCTGGAACATGCGCGGCTGGAACAGCAACTGCTGGCTTTGCTGACACCGGAACAGCGCACGCAACTGGCCGCCCGTCAAGCGCGCCACGAGGGCGGTCCTGGCCGCCAGGGACAGCGTCCACGTCCGCCGGCACCTGTGTAATCAAGCCTTATCTATTATAAAAAGGGGAATACAACATGAGCATCAGCGCCTTATCGTCCAGCAGCAACCTGCAATTGAACGCCTTCAATCGCCTCGACGGCAGCACGGCCAGCGCTGCAAGCAGCGCCACGGGCGGCACGCCGCCGCAAAAGCCCGATGACAACGGTTTCCTGGATGCGATTTCCAGCGCCCTGTCATCGATCGGCGTGACCGTACCCAATACCGATAGCGATAGCACGACGGACAGCAGCACCGCTGGCAGCACCAGCGCCGCCAGCGGCAGCGATGCGGGCCAGGCGCTGGGCGCCTTTTTGCATCAATTGATGGGCAGCCTGCATGCGCAGGGTGCCGGCCAGGCTGAAGGCCAGGGCAAGGTTGCCGGCGAAGGCGGCCACCACGGCGGCGGCAGGGGCGGACCCGGCCATATCGAGTCGGACTTGCAAAGCCTGATGCAGAAATTGTCGTCCAGCACAGACAGCACCGGCAGCACCGACGGTAGCAGCACGGGCAGCGACAGCAGCGTCAGCGATTTGCAATCGAGCTTCGCCAATCTCTTGACCTCACTGAGCGGCAGCAGCGACGGTAGCAATGCCAAGCTGGGCAGTTTCCTGCAATCGCTGTCGGGCAGCCTGGGCGGCGCCAGCGGCGCCACCAGCCTGCCAGCGGCCGGCAACCTGGTCAACACCACGGCGTAAACCATGGAGCGCAAGCCAGCCAGCGTCACGTTCAGCCAAGCCGCCAGGCGCCTGCTGTTCCTGTGCGCCAGCCTCAGTCCGGCGCTGGCCAGCTTGCCCCATTTGATGGAATATGTATGGATACACCTGTTGTCGACCTGGCATCCAGGGTCGAAATGATGGACCGGCGCCAGGCAGAACGGCGCCGGCTGCTGCGCTGGATGCTGGTGGGCACGGCGACCTTGCCCCTGATCGGCTGCGGCGGCGCCAGCGACGCCACCGCGCCGGCGAGCGCGCTGGAGGCGGCGGATGTCACGGAATCGGCAGGGGCTTGCGCCGTGATACGCGAAGAAATGGCGGGGCCGTATCCGGCCGACGGCAGCAATACCTATGCCGGCAGCATCATCAATGTGCTGAACCAGCCCGGCATTGTGCGCAGCGACATCCGCAGCAGCTTCAACGGCGGCACGGCAGTGGCCACGGGCGTACCCCTGAGCATACGGCTGCAGCTGCTCAATGCCGGCGCCGGCTGCGCCAGCCTGGCCGGCTACGCCATTTATATATGGCATTGCGACCGCGAAGGCCGCTATTCCCTGTATTCGAGCGCGCTGGCAGGGCAGAATTATCTGCGTGGACTGCAGGAAACGGATGCTGACGGCATGCTGGCCTTTACCACCATCTTTCCGGCTTGCCAGCCAGGCAGCATGCCGCATGTACACCTGGAAATCTATCCCAGCCTGGTGCAGGCGGCCAGCGGCAGCAACCGCATCAAGACTTCACACTTCACCTTCCCCAGGGCGCCCCTGCAGCAGATCTATGCGGCCAGCGGTTATCAGGCCAGCGTGGCGAACCTGGCGCAGCTTGGCGACAGCAGCGGCAGCATCGGCCCGGCCAGCAGCCTGCAGACGGCCCGTTTGACGGGCAATGCTGCCGATGGTTATGTGGCCACCTTGCGTATCGCCATCAATGGCTGACGACTAGCCACTGGCGCCGAAACACGTTTCGCCGTCTTTCGGCAGTGCATGAGCACTGGCGAAACCCGTTTCGCCGTATCGCTCGCAATGGCCTCATCTTCCCTGGCACGCCCCTTGCAACAGGAAGGCAGGACCACTGTCCCGCCCTTTGTCATTTGCCGGAGCCTGCCATGACCAGCCGCCTGCTTGCCTATCGTCCTGAACTGGAAATGCCGCCGCCTGGCGGCAGCCGTGCGTCTGCGTTGCTGCAACAGGATGGGCTGGTCCTGGCGGCCAGGCTGCTGGAGGTGGCGGGGCCGCGCCAGTTCGACGCTTTCCTGTCGCAGATGCTGGCTGGCAATACCTGGCAACGCCCGCTGCGCCAGCTGCTGGGCGTCCTGATAGCGCCGCTGCTGCCGCTGCACGGCAGCGGCCAGCAGCGGGCCGCGCGTATTTTCGGCCTGGAACTGGAAGGCCTCAGCCCGGAAGACCGCGAATTTGCGCTGGCGCGCCACGTTGTGGACCTGATCGCTGCGGTCGCCGCGGCGCTGGCTCAGAGCAGCGGCAGTCTCCAGGCGCCAGGGGAGCAGGTGGAAACGGCCTTGCTGCAGGTAGCCCGCAAGCTGGCGCCAGGGCTACTCGGACAGCTGGCGGCAAGGGGGCAGAAAAGTCTGCAGCAAGGCCGCTGGCGCCGAGAAGGCGGGCACCTGGTGGTGCTCGATTGTTAGCCGGGCGGCCTGGCCCTCCGGCTCTGTAGTCTCAACCTTAGTGTCAACAGACAGGAGCTCATCATGCATGACATCGATCGTACGACCCTGGAATATGGCCAGGAAGCGTCTGGCTACGAAGCGGAACAATTTGAATTCGGCCAGGGCGAGTGGAGCGGCGAGGGCGGTGCGAACGCCATGTTTTCAGAGTCGGAAGAAATGGAACTGGCAAATGAATTGTTGTCGGTCAGCAACGAAGCGGAACTGGAACAGTTTCTTGGCGACTTTTTGCGCAAGGCCGGCTCGGTAGCCAGCGGCATCATCAAGTCGCCCGTCGGGCAAGCCATCGGCGGCGTGCTCAAGGGCGTGGCGAAAAAGGCCATTCCGCTGGCCGGCGGCGCCATCGGCGGCTATTTCGGCGGCCCGCTGGGCGCCAAGATCGGCAGCGGCCTGGCGTCGGCGGCCGGCAATGCACTGGGCCTGGAAGCGGAATCGTCATCGAACGAAGAGCGCGAATTCGAGGGCGCGAAACAATTCGTGCGCCTGGCCGCCGACACGGTCAACCGCGCGGCCCAGGCACGCGGCAATGGCGACCCGCGCGCCATCGCGCAGGCGGCGGCCACGGCGGCGGCGCGCCAGTTCGCCCCTGGCCTGCTTGGCCGTCCCGGCAGCCAGCCCGGTGGCCAGCTCGCCGCCCAGAACGGCGCCGCCGGCGTGGGTGCGTATGGCGCCGGCCAGGGGCAGGCGGGGCGCACGCGCCCGTCCAGCGGCCGCTGGGCGCGCCAGGGCCACAAGATTGTCCTGTACGGCGTCTGACATCATGGCCATCGGCGCCTATGCGGGGTGGATGCTGGGCCAGGAGGCGCGCTCGCTGCTGACGCGCCTGGGGCGGCTGGAGCCGTTCGTGCTGATCGAGCCGATGGTGCAGGCGGCGGCCCTGATGCCCAGCGCCCAGTCGGCCATCGAAAGCCAGCTGGTGCAGGGACGGCGCGAATTGCGGCGCCTGGTGGCGCAGTTCCAGCACTGGCTGCGCAGCGAACTGGCCGACAGGAACAGCACCGCCACGGCCGCCGAGGCGCAGCGCCGCTTCACCTTTTTACGCCTCAAGTTCAACGCGGCCCTGACCCAGTTCGACCTGTTCAATGAAGTGATCACCCAGCGCAGCGAGCACCAGACGGGCGTGTGGCTGTCCGGTCTCGACATCGTTTCGGCCGATGCGCTGGCGCTGTCTGGCCCGTACTTCCAGGCGCCGCCCGTGATCTGCTACCTGGACCGGGGGCCGGGCGCCGCCATCCGCCGTGCCCGCACGCGCCTGCCCGGTGGCGGCGACAACCCCGTCGCCATCATCCGTCTGCCGCGCGAACGCATGGTCGGCAGCGGCATCGCGTCTTCGCTGGTGCACGAGGTGGGCCACCAGGGCGCCGCGCTGCTGGACCTGGTGGCGTCGCTGCGGCCCGTGCTGCAGGCGATGCAGCACGGCGGCAGCGGCGAAGTGCGCGTGTGGCAGCTGTGGGAGCGCTGGATTGCCGAGATCGTGGCCGATTTCTGGTCGCTGGCGCGCGTGGGCGTGGCCGCCACCCTGGGCCTGATCGGCGTCGTCAGCCTGCCGCGCGTGTTTGTCTTCCGCCTGAATGCGGACGATCCGCACCCGGTGCCGTGGCTGCGCGTCAAGCTCAGTTGCGCGATGGGGCGGGCCTTGTATCCGCATGCGCAATGGACGCGTATCGAGCAGCTGTGGCAAGCCTACTACCCGCTGGCGGGTGTGCCTGCCGGGCAGCGGCAACTGCTGCTGCAACTGCAGGCCAGCATGCCGGCGCTGGTGGGCTTGCTGGTGCAGCACCGCCCGCCTGCGCTGCGCGGCCGTTCGCTGCCTGAAGTGATGGAGGTCCGGCTGCGCCAGCCGGCGCTGCTGGCCCGCCTGTTCCGCCACTGGGGCCTGGTCCCGCGCCAGATGTACCAGGCAGCGCCGACACTGGTGTTTGCGGTGCTCGGCCAGGCGCGCGCCAGCGGCAGCCTGGGCCCGGAAGATGAAAGCGAGCTGCTGGGCCGTTTGCTGACCCATTGGGCCTTGCGCAGCACCCTGGACACGTCGGAATTGTGCAGCGATGTGGTGCAGCACGGCTATCGGCCCGGCAGGGCCCCGCCGCGGTTCGCATCCCGTTTGATTATCCATTGAGGAGAATGACATGAGCAGCAAGAGAACGGCGGCGGCCCCGGCGGGCCCGAAACAGCAGAGTGGCAGCATTGCCGTCACCGTGCATGAGCAGCACAGCGGCACGCGCCTGGTCAATGCCGCCATCAGCCTGTACAAGGGTGTCGATTGCCAGCAATTCGCGCCTGGCGGCTGGACGCCCGAACCGGCGCAGCTCGTTGGCGTGCGCTGGACCGACGGCACGGGCGGCACGGTATTTGCCGACCTGGCGGCGGGCAGCTACGTGGCCCTGTATGGCAATTTCCCTGTCACGCCGCCCCAATGCGTGCAGGTGCAGGCCGGTTGCGGCGCCGTCATCTGCTTTGCGCCGGCACTCAATCCCCAGGTCGACCTGACGTTCGAGACGGCCGACTGCCGCACCAGCGATTGCAGTTATGGCCGGGTAGGCGAGCGCGCCATCGCCGCCGTCAGCTTTGACGGCGACCAGAGTGCCGATGGCCGCGAGCAGGTGAGGGTGGTGGCGGCGGCGCCGTGGAAACCGGTGGCGAAGCTGGATCACACCTTTGCCACCATCGTGCGGCGCGCGGGCGCCCACCGCTTCGCGGGCCAGCTGATGCTGGCGCAGCGTCCCGAGGTGCGCAGCGCGCTGCCGGGCCCCGATGGCCTCAGTCCCGACGCCATGCTGGCGGTGGGCGCCGCCTTCGACAGCGAAGAGCGCCAGCCGCTGCCGGTCGCCGGCAGCGTGGGCGTGTCGCTGACGCGCACGGAAACGGAGCCGACCGAGGACCTGCCTCTGTGGACCTTGATACGCAACAGCACCGAGGCGATGTCGTTCACCAATTACCTGCATTTCATGGACAGCCTGTTTTGCCATGAGGTAGCCAGTGTGCGCGGCTTCGAGCAGGAACGCTTCCAGAAGAAGGCGGAGGCCTTCCAGCAGCTGCGGCAGCGGCGCGTGCTGCCATTCTCCGATGCCGATTCCTACCGCGTGCTGAAGGTGGCGACGGAAGCGTTCGTGATGGTCAATTGCGGCGTCTTGAACCAGCCGCTGGCGTTCAATCCGGCAGAGGACAATGCCTACCTGGACCGGCGCGACATTCCGCCCGGGCGCGACCTGGAGACGGTTCTGCGCACCGAATACCTGGAAGACGTCGATGGTTTCCAGACTTTGCCCTACCTGGCCGTGATCCGCCGCAAGCTGCCCGATATCCCGGTCAGCATTCCGCGCGGGCAGGAGGGCGAGGTGGACCTGTGCTTCGGCATCCTCCAGGAAAAACTGAGTAATCCCTGCCTGCTGGAATTGATCTGGTCGTACTGGCATGAGGAAGGCATGCTGGTGCAGACCATGAACGCCATCACCCAGCGCTTCCAGAACCTGCGCGCGCCCGGTACGGGTCTCGACCCGCTGTCGAACACGGAAATCGACATGCTGCGCCCGCTCAACAATCTCTTGTGGGGCTACACCCAGGACGAACAGCACCGGCTGACCGTGGTGCGCCGCAATTACGAGTATGACCATCATTACGGCGTGCGCCTCGATGGCAAGGCCGTGCGCCATTTCCGTCCTGCCGACAGCCGCTCGAAGTTCCTCGAAGCGTTTCACCATTTGCTGCGCCTGCTGACCTCGTTCTACCGGCAGGATGACGACACCACCGTCAAGGCCGACGCCTTTCCCGTGCTCAATGCGCTCAAGGAAGTGCACCTGATCCTGTCGCAGGGCGCGCATAACCAGTTTGGCGACTTGCCCTCGACGGCGCGCATTGAAATGCTGATGCAGCAATGGCTGCTGGCGCGGCCGGAATTCCGCGAATTCCTGCCCACCCGCATCATGGTGGCGTACCCGGAACCGTGGATGGACCGGGTCGATGCGATGAAAAAACTGCAGGGCTGGACCGATACCAGCGTCATGCATTTTCGCAGCCTGGCCATGTTCGGCGAACAGCTGCTGTTGTCCATTCGCTACGGCAACTGGAGCGATATCTACGAACCGACGCAGGCGTTCAACTGGGCCCGTTTCTGGCGCCCGCAGGTGCAGGGCTATATCCACGCCTACCGCGCCGCCACGGGGCTGGACTTGTCCGTCGACGCCAGCGACCCTGCCGCCGAAGGCACGATGCCGTCCGTGCTGCTGCGCCAGCGCCTGAGTCAGCAGGTGCGCAATGCCTGACAGCGACAAGGCGGCGCATGCGCGACTTCACCAGCGCCCTGTACCTGGGCATGCGCCATCCATCGCCGGCCCTGGCGCCGTGGCAGGCGCTCACCCTGGGCAAGCCGGCGGCGCTGCAGGAAGCGGCTGGCGCGCGGCGGGTGGCGGCCAGCCTGGCGCGGCTGCAGGGCTGCGAGGCAGCCTGCCTGCTGCCATCCACCTTGCACCTGTTTTTCGATGTCTTCGGCATGCTGGCGGCCGACCGGCTGGCGATCCTGGCCGATGGTGGCAGTTATCCGGTGGCGCGCTGGGCTGCTGCCCTGGCGCAGGCGCGGGGCTTGCCGCTGAAGCTGTTTTACGCCGGCGATTACCTCCGCCTGCAGCAACTGGTCAGTGATTTTGCGCGGCAGGAGCGCCGGCCGCTGATTCTGGCCGATGGCTACCAGCCTGGCTGCGACAGCGCGCCGCCCTTGGCCCGCTATGCGCAGGTCGCGCGGCAAGGCGGCGGTTATCTGCTGCTCGACGATACGCAAGTGCTGGGAATTCTGGGACCGCAGGGCGGCGGTTCGCTGCGCGCGCAGGGCTTGCGGGGCGATCACATACTCATCGGTGCGTCGCTGGCCAAGGGCTTCGGTGTGCCGCTGGCCGTGCTGGCGGGCAGTGCGGCCATGCTGCAGCGCTTCGCGGCGTGCAGCCAGACCCGCGTGCATTGCAGCCCGCCATCGGCAGCGGTGCTGGCGGCGGCGCGGCGCGCCCTGGACGTCAATGCGCAGTGGGGCGACGTCTTGCGTTCCCGCCTGGCCGCACGGGTCGCGCAATGGCGTGGCGGCCTGGCGCAAGCAGGCATCGCTTGCCGGGGCGGCGATTTTCCCGTGCAGCGCTTGCCCGGCTGCGCGGGACTGGCAGGACCATTGCAGGCGGCGGGCGTGCTGGCGCTTGGCCAGGGGCAGCAATATGGGCAGGGCGCGCTGACTTTTTTATTGCGGGCCGACCATGCGCCACATGAACTGGAGCAGGCGATGGCCATCCTTAAACAGTTGCACAGGAGGCGTTATGGACGAACTATTTGAAGTACTGCCCTTTCATCGTCAAGTGCATCGCCAGGCGAACAGCCAGCGGGAAGAGGCGTGGGAAGGCGAATGGGAAGGGGAGCGCTGGCGCGCGGGCGGCGGGCGTTACGGCGGTGGCGGCGCCAGGGTGCGTGCGCCGCTGCGCGGTCCGCGCCGGCCGGCGCCACTGCGCTACCAGCCGCGCCGCACGCCGCTGCCGCATGCGTATCCATTTCCCTATCTGGCGCCCCGCTACGGGGGCTGGCCAGGCCTGTATCCGCTGCCGGCGGGACAGGACGATGGACAAGCCGATGCGCCGGGCGATGCGCCGGACGGCAGCGAGGGGGAAGTGCCGGCGACCCTGGCCGCCACCCTGGCGCGCCTGCCTGAAGCGGCTGCGCTGAGCTATCGGTCGCTGGGGCCGCTCGATGCAGCCGTGCGCGATCCGCATAGCACGGGTCCCGGCCTGTATTTGATCGAATTCGACGCGGGCGGCCGTCAACGGGCCTACAGTGGCCAGACGGACGACTTGCGCCGCCGCCTGCTGCAGCACCGGCTGTGCGGCCAGATACTGGGTATCGATATGCGCGGCCACCAGGTGTATGTGGCGCCGCTGTCGTCGGCGGCGCAGCGGCGCAGCATCGAGCGGCGCATCCACGACGACATGTTTGCCACGCGGCGCGGGGTGCTGACAAATCAGCGGCGCGAGCTGGAATTGTCGGTGCTGGGCGAGACGTGGATCTGACGACGGGGAGGTCATCATGCATCAAGCGGAATGTACCTGCGCGGCATGCCGCCGGCGAGCCGGCGTGGCCTTTGAAGTGCTGGAGTTTGGAGAAAGCCGGCCGGGCAGGCAGGGCGCCATGGTGTTCAGCGAAGCAGAGGAGTTACAGCTGGCCATGGAATTACTGTCAGTGGGCAGCGAGACGGAGCTGGAGCAATTCCTCGGCAATATCTTGAAAAGTGCGTGGAAGGGGCTCAAAAAGGCGGGTTCGGCGATCGGCAAGGTGGCCGCGCCGCTGGGAGCAGTCCTGAAAACGGTCGCCAGGACGGCCTTGCCCTTCCTTGGCGCCGCGCTGGGCTCGGTGATCCCGATTCCCGGCGTGGGCACGGCGCTGGGGACGGCCCTGGGCAAGGCCGCCAGCAGCGCGCTGGAAAGGGAGTTTGCGGAAGCAAGCCCGCAGCGGGAGGAAGCAGAAGAATTGGCAATGGCGCGCCGTTTCGTGCGTATCGCCGGCCAGGCGGCGCGGCTGGCGGCCGATGGCGATGGCAGTTCCCGCGCGCTGGACAGCGCCGTGACGCGCGCCTTGCACCGGCACTTGCCGTATTTCCGGTCGGGGCCACCTCCCATGGATGAGGAAAGTGGCCGCTGGCGCCGCCGCGGCAACCGCATCGTGGTGATGGGCGACTGGACGTGAGGGCACTATTGCTTTGATTTAAAGCAACTTATAGCTATGCAACACCATTGTTTCTGGCGCCGGCTGCCTTGCGGCGTATCTGCAGCGCGCGGTCGGTGATGCCCAGGCGGGCGGCGGCGCGCTGGTTATTGCCTTGTTCTTCTTCCAGCGCCAGGCGGATGGCGGTCTCGGTGGCGCTGCGCGTGATGCTGGGCAAGTCCATTCCCAGGGCCAGGGCGCGGCCGATGGCTGCTTCGAATTGCGGGTCGGGCCACGCTGGCGCCAGCAGTGCTTCGTCGGGTGGCAGTGCGCCGATGGTGATGGGGCCGGGGCCGCAATGGCGGTGCCACAGGCGGGTGACGGTCTGGCGCAAGTCGCGCACATTGCCGGGATAGTCGCGCAGCAGCAGGTATTCGCGCACGGCCGGGTCCAGCGGCGGTGGTGTTTGCCGTGCCAGCTGCGCCAGTTCCTGCAGAAAATAATGTGCCAGCGGCAAGATATCGTCTTGCCGTTCGCGCAGCGGCGGCGTACGGCAACGCCAGCCGGCGATGCGGTAAAACAGGTCGGCGCGAAAGGCGCCCCGCGCCACCTCCGCTTCCAGCTCGCGGTTGGTGGCGCAGACGAGGCGAAATTGCGTCGGTTGCCAGCTGTTGCCGCCTACCCGCTTGTATTGGCGTTCCTGTATCGCCCGTAGCAACTGCGCCTGCATGCTCAAGGGCAATTCGCCTATCTCGTCCAGAAACAGTACGCCGCCATCGGCCAGCGCAAACGCGCCGTCGCGCGCGCTGGCAGCGCCCGTGTAGGCGCCCCGTTCATGGCCGAACAGTTCGCTGCCGCCCAGCTCGGGCGACAGGGTAGTGCAGTCGAGCACCGTGAAGCCGCCGGTACAGGCGCTCAGGCGATGGATCAGCTGCGCCAGGACATCCTTGCCGGTGCCTGTTTCGCCCGTGATCAAGATGGACGCCTGGCTGAAGGCGGCGATTTCCACCACCTCATGCAGCAAGGCAAGCCAGGTGTGGCTGCCGCCAGCCAGCCTGCCATCGACCGCGGTCGATGCCAGCAACTGCGCCACCGCTTGCCAGCGCCGCAGCCGCGCCAGTACCTGATCCACGGCGATCATGCCCGATGGCCAGATGGCCAGATGAGCAGATCGAGCGGACCTGCCGCGATCACGGCCCGCTGCTGCTCACAGCTGGGCGGCGCAGCGCAGGCGGCAATCGCCAGCACGCGATGCTTGCCGCACAAGCCAGGCAGCGCTTGCAGCACGAGGGGCGTGGTTTCGGAAAACAGCACCAGGCCATGGCCGGTGTCCCCATACTCGCCGTGCCGCACGATCGTGAGCTGAGCCTGCTTCAAGGCGGCGAGCAGCAAGGCGCCACTGCCGGCCGCCGCCTGCTGCAGTACTTCCAGCAAAACCGTGAACGCCATATTGCCACCCAAAGCACCGCCGCAAGCGCGTCAGCCGCTCATCATAGAAGCGGGCCATCACAGGCGCTTGATCTGGCATAAGCGTGCGCCATAAAAAAACGCCGCCTGATCCAGGACCAGGCGGCGTTCATTTGCTGAGGGTATTGCTTAGTCTTGCTTCACGCAGTCCACGAAGTAGCCACGCTTGCCATCGACTTCGCGCTTGACCAGGCCATGCACGTCCGTCTCGAAGCCGGGGAAGCGCTCGTTGAAGTCGCGTGCGAAGCGCAGGTAGTCGACGATGGTCTTGTTGAAGCGTTCGCCAGGGATCAGCAGCGGGATGCCCGGTGGGTACGGCGTCAGCAGGATGGACGTGATGCGGCCTTCCAGGTCGTCGATGGCCACGCGCTCGATTTCGCGGTGGGCCATCTTGGCGAAGGCTTCCGACGGTTTCATGGCGGGGATCATGTCCGACAGATACATTTCCGTGGTCAAACGCGCCACGTCGTAGGCCTTGTAGAAATCGTGGATTTGCTGGCACAGGTCGCGCAAGCCCATTTTTTCGTAGCGCGGGTTGGCTGCTGCGAATTCCGGCAGGATGCGCCACATCGGCTGGTTCTTGTCGTAATCGTCCTTGAACTGTTGCAACGCCGTCAGCAAGGTATTCCAGCGGCCTTTGGTAATGCCGATGGTAAACATGATGAAGAAGGAGTACAGGCCGCATTTTTCAATGATGACGCCGTGTTCCGCCAGGTATTTGGTGACGATGGACGCAGGAATGCCCGTCTCGCCGAACTGGCCATCCAGGGACAGGCCCGGGTTGACGATGGTGGCCTTGATCGGGTCGAGCATGTTGAAGCCGGGAGCCAGGTCGCCGAAACCGTGCCAGTCGTCCTCGGCGCGTATCATCCAGTCCGACTGCTGGCCCATGCCTTCGTCGTTGAAGTTGTCCGGACCCCACACCTGGAACCACCAGTCCTTGCCCCATTCCTGGTCGATCTTTTTCATGGCGCGGCGGAAATCGAGCGCTTCCATGATCGATTCTTCCACCAGCGCCGTGCCGCCCGGCGCTTCCATCATGGCCGCGGCCACGTCGCAGGAAGCGATGATCGAGTATTGCGGCGAGGTCGAGGTGTGCATCAGGTACGCTTCGTTGAAGGCGTCCTGGTCCAGCTTGACCTGGTCCGATTCGCGCACCAGGATTTGCGACGCCTGCGACAGGCCGGCCAGCAGTTTGTGCGTGGACTGGGTCGAGAAGATCATCGATTCCTTGGCGCGCGGACGGTCCTTGCCGATGGCGTGCATGTTTTTGTAGAAATCGTGGAAGGTGGCGTGCGGCAACCATGCTTCATCGAAGTGCAGGGTATCGATCTTGCCGTCCAGCATTTCACGCAGGGTTTCCACGTTGTAGATCACGCCGTCGTAAGTCGATTGCGTGATGGTCAAAATGCGCGGTTTCTTGTTTTTGGCTTCACGGGCGAACGGATTCGCTTCGATCTTGCGGGCAATGCTTTCCGGCGTGAACTCAGCCAGTGGAATCGGGCCGATGATGCCCAGGTGATTGCGGGTCGGCATCAGGAACACGGGAATTGCGCCGCACATGATGATCGAGTGCAAGATCGATTTATGGCAGTTACGGTCGACCACCACGATGTCGCCTGGCGCTACCGTCGAGTGCCAGACCATCTTGTTCGAGGTCGAGGTGCCGTTGGTGACGAAATAGCAATGATCGGCATTGAAGATGCGCGCCGCGTTGCGCTCGGAAGCGGCCACAGGGCCGGTATGGTCGAGCAGCTGGCCCAGTTCTTCCACGGCGTTGCAGACGTCGGCGCGCAGCATGTTTTCACCAAAGAACTGGTGGAACATCTGGCCGATCGGCGACTTCAGGAAGGCCACGCCACCCGAGTGGCCAGGGCAGTGCCAGGAATAGGAGCCGTCATTGGCGTAGTGCACCAGTGCACGGAAGAATGGCGGCGACAGACCGTCCAGGTACGATTTCGCTTCGCGGATGATGTGGCGCGCGACGAATTCCGGCGTATCTTCGAACATGTGGATGAAACCGTGCAGTTCGCGCAGGATATCGTTCGGGATATGGCGCGACGTGCGCGTTTCGCCGTACATATAGATAGGAATGTCGGCGTTCTTGTAGCGGATTTCTTCGACGAAGGCGCGCAGGGACTTCAGCGCGATATCGGTGTCTTCGACCGAGCCGGAACCGAATTCTTCATCGTCGATCGACAGCACGAAGGCCGACGCGCGCGATTGTTGCTGGGCAAATTGCGACAAATCACCGTAGCTGGTCACGCCCAGCACTTCCATGCCTTCTTTTTCCATTGCGGCGGCAAGGGCGCGAATGCCCAGGCCGGACGTATTTTCAGAACGGAAATCCTCGTCAATGATGACGATGGGGAAACGGAATTTCATGCATGTCTCCAAAAAAGCAAGCCGCCCCTGACTTGTATGGAGGGGCGGACTAGGGCGCGACGGCTAAGCGGTGAGTCATGCCTGGCAGTCGCATAAAAAAATTAAGAACGGGATTCTCGCAGAAATGCAGCGTCTGCGGGAAAAAAATATCATATAGAAACTACAAAAAACCTGCCTTAGCTTGCCTCAACGGTGTGACAGCGCCATGACAACCGTATGACAGCGCCAGAACACGGCATTGACAGCAAGATTCTTGCTTCGAATCTGGTATTTCAGGCTTTTCTTTGCAGGGTCACAAAGGCATACGGCAAACCCGAATTGGCCGCCACGTGTTCTTCCCGCGCCGTTTCTTGCCACTCGGCACGGTCGATGGCCGGGAAAAACGCGTCGCAAGCGTAGGTCTGGGCTATCTCCGTCACGATCAGGCGCTGCGTCAAGGCCAGCGACTGCTTGTAGATTTCGGCGCCGCCGATCACATACGCTTGCGCACCGTCCAGCAGGGCAATCGCCGCTTCCACGGAAGTTACCGCTTCCACGCCCTCGTGGCGCCATGCGGGATTGCGCGTGATGACGATGTTGCGGCGGTTCGGCAGCGGCCGGCCGATCGAATCAAACGTCTTGCGGCCCATGAGGATCGGGTAGCCCGTGGTCAGCCGCTTGAAGTGGGCCAGGTCTTCCGGCAGTTTCCATGGCAAGGTATTGTTGATGCCGATGCCGCCTTGCTGGTCGGTGGCGACGATGATGGTCAGTAAGCTCATTGATTGATTCATTTGGTGGGCGCACAGCGCTATGCCCGTCATTATCGTTGAAATTGCGGTTGAAATTGCGGAAGTGCTCCAAATGTCTTCAAATGCGCGCGCATGGCGGTCGCCAGTTCCTCTGGCTGTTCCAGCGGAATCATGTGGCCGCTGGCGCCGCTCACCATGTGCAGGGTCGCATGCGGCAAGCGCTGCGCCATGGCCCGCAAGTCGGCGGCCGGCACCAGTTGATCGTCCTCGGCGCCGACGATCAGCACGGGAAAAGAGCATGCAGGCAAGCGGTCCATCAGGTCGGGCCGGTGAATGGTGGTGGCAAATTGCGTCAGCAACACGTCCTTGCCCAGGTCGAGGCCCATTTGCTCGATCACGCCCGTGATGGACCCATCTTGCAAATGACTGGGATGCAACAATTCGCGCAGGCGCTGGCGCGTGATGCCCGCATAAGCGTTGCGTTTGAGCATGTTGGCGATGCGCTCGCGCGCTTCAATTTCTGCCGGCATCAAGCCCCTGGCGGAATTGGCGATCAGGATCAGCGATTTTATCCGCTCCGGATGGGCCACTGCATGTTCGATGGCCAGGTAGGCGCCCAGCGAAAACCCCACCAGGTGCGATTGCGGTGCGCTGTGGCTGGCGATCAATTCCTGCATTTGCTGGCGCGTACTGGCTTGCTGCAAGGGAATATAGTTGCAAACGTAAGCCTGGCCCAGCCTTGAGGCCAGGGGCGCCCATAGCCGTTCGTCGCACAGGGTGCCGGGAATCAGGTCCAGCCGCATCGGGTCTTGCGGCAAGTTGTTCGTCATGGTCACAGTATGTCTTGTTTGTTATCGCGGCATTATCGGTCATTTTGACGATCACGGTCGAGCGCGGCACAGTTGGGTGCAGGCTTTCCACAAGGCATTATGTTAGGCTGGCCGCGCTCTTATTTTCTGCAAGGAAGAACATGGATGTACTGTCAAAAGGCCAGCGGCTGCCGCTGGCACAACGCGTGCCAGATGGCGTATTGGAGGTTGGCGTCGCGGTACAGGGATTGACGCTCGATTTTGCCTGTTTCGGCCTCGATGGCGCCGGCAAGCTGTCGGATGAACGTTATATGACCTTCTTCAACCAGCCGCGCACGCCGTGCGGCGGGGTGGAAGTGCGGCCCGCCAGCGGTGGCGACCATGCCGCCTTCGCTTTCCAGTTGCCGCGCTTGCCCGCCGGCATCGAGCGCATCGTGGTGGCGGCCAGTATCGATGGTGGCGCCGTCATGTCGCAGATGGCATCCGGTTATCTGCGCCTGCTGGCAGGCGGGCGCGAACTGGCCCGTTTTCCGTTTGCCGCCGCCGATTTCGCGCAAGAAAAAGCCGTCATGCTGGGCGAACTGTACCGCAAGGATGGCGCTTGGCGTTTCATGGCTGTCGGACAAGGTTTTAATGGCGGCCTCGATGCGCTGGTGCGCCATTTTGGTGGCGAAGTGGCCCCCGCTACGGCCCCCGCTACGGCTCCCGCTACGGCTCCCGCTAGTGCGCCGGCAAAGATAGCCCTGGAAAAGCGCGTGGCGCGCGAAGCGCCGCAACTGGTCAGCCTGGTCAAGCAGGCCGGCGTGTCGCTGCAAAAGGTCGGCCTGTCGGCGCACCGCGCCAAGGTCTGTCTGTGCCTCGATATTTCCGGCTCCATGGGGCGGCTCTATAAAGAAGGGCTGGTGCAGCAGTTTGCCGAGCGCATCCTGGCGCTGGGCTGCAAGTTCGACGACGATGGCGAGATCGATGTGTTTCTGTTCGGTAAGGATGTGCACCATCCAGACCCGATGGACCTGGGCAATTGCACCACCTATGTCAAGCGCGCCATTCAACTGCATCCGCTGGAAGGCGATACCCGCTACGGCAAGGCCATGCAAGCGATCCGCGCGTTTTATTTCCCCGATGCCCAGGGCCAGGAGCGCAGCCGGCCGTTGAAGGCCGAGTTGCCCGTGTACGTGATGTTTGTCACCGATGGCGGCACCAGCGACCAGGCCACGACTGAAAAACAGTTGCGCTGGGCCAGCAATGAAGCGATCTTTTGGCAATTCATGGGCATCGGCAAGGGCCGCAAGTCGAAAAGCAAGTTTTTGGCCGCGTTTGCCGATTCGGATTTCCCGTTCCTGGAAAAGCTCGATGAGCTGGGCGGGCGGCTGATCGATAATGCCAATTATTTTTCCGTCGGCTCACCCGACGAGCACAGCGACGCCGAACTGTACGACTTGCTGATGGCGGAGTATCCGGACTGGCTGAAGCTGGCGCGGCAGCATGGTTTGCTGGCGTAAGATGGTGCAGTCGGGTAGCGCATTTGTCATTTTTTTGTCATTTTTGTGTCATGCCGCTGTTGCCGTGCTTGCGCCATACTGTGATCATCATGGATCATGAACAATAGAAAGGGAGCGCCGGCATGAGAATCCTGGTCATCGAAGACGAACCCAAGGCGGGCGAGTATATGCGCAACGGCTTGACGGAAGCCGGCTATGTGGTTGACCTGGCGCAAAACGGACGCGATGGCTTGTTCATGGCGCAAGAGTTGCGCTACGACTTGATCTTGCTTGACGTGATGATGCCGGAAATGGATGGCTGGGAAGTCATGCGCAAGCTGGGCACCGGCACGCCCGTGCTGTTCCTGACGGCGCGCGGCACCCTGGATGACCGTCTGAAAGGCCTGGAGCTGGGCGCCGACGATTACCTGGTCAAGCCGTTTTCGTTTGCGGAATTGCTGGCGCGCATCAGGGTAGCCTTGCGGCGCGGCCAGCAAGTGCGCCAGGACGACGTGATCGCCATCGCCGACCTGCAGATCGACGTACCCAAGCGCAAGGTCGTGCGCGCTGGCACGCGGGTCAGCCTGACCAACAAGGAATTCAACCTGCTGCACTTTTTTGCCTCGAACCAGGGGCAAGTATTGTCGCGCTCGCTGATCGCTTCGCGCGTGTGGGACATGAATTTCGACAGCGACACGAATGTAGTCGATGTCTCCGTGCGGCGCTTGCGCCAAAAGATCGACGAACCGTTCGCCACCCGGCTGATCCATACGGTGCATGGCGTGGGCTACCGTTTCGAAGAGGAAACATGAAGCTGGCCGGACAATCGCATTCGCTGATCAACCGGCTGGCGCTGCTGTTCGCCTTGCTGACCTTTGCCGCCACGGCCACGCTTGGTTATGCCTTGTACCGGGCGCTGGAACAGCAATTGACCGTGCGCGACGATGCGGCGCTGGTCAACCGGGTCGACCAGCTGCGCACCTTGCTGCGCGATGTGGACGTGGTGGACCTGATACGCCAGAAACCGCATCTGTTCGCCAATATGCTGGGCAACCGCGAAGCCTTGCTGGTCTTGCAATATCCGGGCCAGGCGCCGCTGATCGAAGTCAATCCCGGCAACAGCCGCTTGCCCGACGTCAAGCCGGTGGCGGCCGATACGCCGCTGGCGCTGGACGCCGTGCATCATCGGCTCGAATCGGACGGCACGCCGTTTATCGCCGTTTCCGCCGCCGCCATTACCAGCCATGCGCAAGCGCCCTTGCTGATCACCTCGGGGCGCTTGCTGACGGAACGCACGCGCATGCTGGGCAATTACCGCGACCAGATCGTCTTGCTGGCAGCCATCATGTCGGTACTGAGCGCGCTGCTGGCCTACTGGATCGCGCGGCGTGGCTTGTTGCCGCTGCGCAAACTGGCCGAGCAGACGGGTGCGATCGGCATCCGCAATCTGTCGGTGCGCATCGATACGGTGGGCGCACCGCAAGAGCTGTTGCCGCTGATTACAGGATTCAATGGCATGCTGGACCGGCTGGAAAGCAGTTTCACGCAGCTGAGCCAGGTCTCGGCCGACATGGCGCACGACTTGCGTACGCCCATCGGCAATATGCTGGGCCAGACGGAAGTGGCGCTGGGCCAGCGCCGCGACGTGGAGTATTACCAACGGCTGCTGGGATCGAATTTCGAAGAACTGCAGCGCCTGTCGAAAATGACCGACAGCATGCTGTTCCTGGCGCGGGCGGAGCACGCCGATCACGTGATCGAGCGCAAGGCGGTCGATGTGCAGGCGGAATTCCAGCGTCTGGCCGATTATTTCGAAGGTCCCGCCGAAGAGCGCGACGTGCGCCTGGTGCTGCATGGCGAGGGAACCGTCTGGGCCGACGCCGTCCTGCTGCGCCGCGCCCTGGCCAACCTGCTGGCCAACGCCGTGCACTATGCCGAACCGGGCAGCGACATCGTCCTGGCGGCAAACCACGGTGCGGATGGCACTACCATCACGGTAGAAAACACCGGCCCCACCATCGCCGAACACCACCTGGCCCGGCTGTTCGACCGCTTTTACCGCGCCGACCCGTCGCGCCATGCATCGTCATCCTCCAGCGGCCTGGGCCTGGCCATCGTGCGCAGCATCATGACCTTGCATCAAGGAAAGTGGAACGCCGAAAGCCGGGATGGCGTGACGTGCTTCAGTCTGTTTTTCCCGACAGCCCAGCAATAAACGCGACGAAGCTGGCGCAAGCGATGGCGCGTATATCCAGCGGTGCCGCCGCCATCAGACCGCCATGGGCGCCGTGATGGGGGCGTGGTGTTCGTAACCTTGCAGCGAGAAATCGGACGGTTCGATCTTTTCCAGCCATTCCGGTTCGTATTTGCCTGTCTTGGCAAATTCGGGCACGCGGTCCGAGATGAGGAACTGGGGCGCCGGGAAGGGCGCGCGGTTCAATTGCTCCTTGACCATCTCCAGGTGGTTTTCATAGATGTGGGCGTCGCCGATAAAATAAGTGAACCAGCGCGGCGTGTAGCCGGTCAGACGGGCGACCAGGTGCAGCAGGGCCGCGCCTTCGGCGATATTGAAGGGCGTGCCCAGGCCGATGTCGTTGCTGCGTACATATAAACACAGCGAGATTTCGCGCGTATTGGCGTTCGGGATGAACTGGTACAGCAAATGGCAGGCGGGCAGGGCGACGGCGTCCAGCACGGCCGGGTTCCAGCCGTGGAACAGGATGCGGCGGCTGCCGGGATTGTGGATGATGGTATCGAGGCACTCGCGCAACTGGTCGACGGCCTTGTACAGCAATACTTTTTGCACACCGTCTTCGACGATGGGCGCAACCACCGTAAAGCCGTTTTTCTGCGCATCGGCAATTTGCTCGGCCTGCTTGGCGTCGAGCAGTTTGTAGGCTGGCCACTGGCGCCATTGCACGCCGTACACGGGGCCCAGGTCGTCCTCGCCTTCGCGATACGGGTTGGCCAGCCATTGGGCGTTTTCATTGGCGTTCTGGTCCCATACCTTGCAGCCGAGCGCGCGGAACTCGGCCGCATTGCGCGAAGCGCGCAGGAAGGCGCACAATTCGCCGATCACGGATTTGAACGCCAGCTTTTTGGTGGTGACGGCTGGGAAACCATGGGCCAGGTCGAAACGCATCATGGCGCCCGGCACGCTCAGCGTACGGATACCCGTGCGGTTGTCTTGCCAGCTGCCCGTTTCGAGGACGGTTTTGATCAAATCTTGGTATTGCTGCATATTGTGCTCCGGCGTTACTACGGTAAGGATGGTGATTGTAACGCAGCGCGGCGGACCGGGCGAGGCTGCCAGGGTGGTGAACCTTTACATAATATTGCAGGCGTCACACCTTACTTTTTAACTCTGTGGTAACTTGTGTGTCTCCAGAGTAACAATATAGAAACGGCAGATGCTGCACCATGTTTTTGCGACAATTTGTGAATAATAATAACGCTGCCGTGGTGGAAATGAGCCGCACTGATTTCCTCAAGGCCAATCTGCGCCTGATCCTGGCGTGGCCCTTGCTCTGCCTGGCGCTGTGCGCCGTGCTGTGGACGGCCACCTTGCTGCAGCTGGAAGCGGAAAAGAAGGTGGCGCAGCAGCAGGCGCTCGACAGTGTGGCCTCGCTATCGAAGGCCTACAGCCAGTATCTGCTGCGCACCCTGGAGCAGATGGACCAGCTGACCCTGCAGCTGAAATACGAATGGGAAAAATCGCAGGGCCGGCTGCGGCTCGATGAATTGAAGACGCAGGGCATGTACGCCTTGCCGCAATTTGCCATCGTGGCCATCCTCGACCGCAAGGGACACGCCGTCACCGCCACGGCGCCCTTGCAGCGCTTGCGCACCAGCGAGCGCAGCGATTTCCTGCTGCGGCACTGGCGCAGCAATTCCAGCGCCTTGCGCATCGGCCTGGGGCGCGTCAATGACGGCGTGGCCAAGGGCGATGACGACACCCTGGTGCACTTCACGCGCCGGCTGGAAGATGCGGATGGCAATTTTGACGGCGTGCTGCTCATTTCCATCCACTCGGCCTATTTTTCGGAGTTCTACGACAGCGTCAATTTCGGCAAATTCGGCATGTCGGCCATGGTGGGCGAAGAGGGCGAGCTGTTCAGCACGCGCCTCGGTACACGCGTCCTGCCGGTGCAGGGCACGCCCTTCTTCGATACCAGTTTCCTGGAAACGGATAGCGGCTCGATCCAGTCGGGTGGCCGGGTGGCGTTTTCCGACAAGCAAGCCCGCTACGTGGGCTGGCAAGCCTTGAAAGCCTATCCGTTTACGGCCGTGGTAGGCCTGGCCGACGTGGAAGTGCTGCATCCCTACGAAGAAACGCGCACCATCTATATGTGGATCGCGGCGGCCGTCAGCCTGCTGCTGATGGGTTTTACCGTGATCGCCACCGTGCTGTCGCTGCGCCTGGCCTGGCGCCACCACCTGTCGGCGGGCGTGCGCAATGCCTACCGCATGGCCACCGAAGGCACCAGTGACGGCTTTTATATCATCGCCGCGCTGCGCGATGAAGCGGGCGCGATCATCGATTTCGAGATCGTCGACTGCAATGAGCCGGGCGCCCGCTTCTTTGGCGTGCGGCGCGACCAGTTGCTGGGCATGCGCATGCAGGAGCGCGCCCATGAACAGTATTTCCGCGACCTGATGCACAGCTACCGGGCCGCCATGGAGTCCGGCTTCTCGGAAGAGGAGATCGAGCTGCAGGAGGGGAACCCGTTCCAGCTGCGCTGGATACGCCGGCGCCTGGTGCGCAGCGGCGAGCGCCTGGCCGTCACCTTGCAAGACATCAGCACGGCCAAGGAACACGAGCGGGATTTACGCCGCCTGGCCAACGAAGATGGCCTGACGGGGCTGCCGAACCGCCACTGGCTGCAGCAATTCCTGCCCAATGCCCTGGCGCGCGCGGCCATCGATGGCCATATGCTGGCGCTGCTGTTCATCGACCTCGATGGCTTCAAGGATATCAATGACACGCAGGGCCACGCGCAGGGCGACAAGGTGCTGCGCGCCGCCTCCTTGCGCCTGAAAGCCGTGCTGCGGCCGGGCGACCATGTGGCGCGCCTGGGCGGCGACGAATTTATCGTCATCCTCGATCCGATGGAAGACGAGGAGCGCGCCGAGCAGGTGGCGCAGCGCATCGCCCTCGCTTTCGATGAACCGTTTTACCTGGGGCTGGAGCGCCACAAGATGGGCGCCTCGATCGGCATCAGCCTGTATCCGCGCGACGGCAGCGAGACCGATGTGCTGTTGAAGAATGCCGACATCGCCATGTACGCGGTGAAGGCGGCGGGCAAGGGCCATCACCGTTTCTTCCAGCCCGAACTGTTTGAAACCATCCGCAACCGGCGCGAACTGGAGCAAAGCCTGGTGTCGGCGCTGGAGCAGGACCAGTTCCTGGTGGTCTACCAGCCGCGCGTGGACGCCATGAGCGGCCAGCTGTGCAGCATGGAGGCGCTGGTGCGCTGGATGCATCCGCTGCACGGCATGGTGCCGCCGCTGGAATTCATCGCCGTGGCCGAAAGCAGCGGCCTGATCTCGCAGCTGGGCGAAGTGGTGATCGAAAAAGTCTGCCAGCAGATGGCGCGCTGGAAGGGCTATGGCATGGAGCTGGTGCCGGTCTCGATCAACGTCTCGGCGCGCCAGTTCGGCCGCGGCGACGTGCATGAAGTGCTGGCGTCGGCGCTGGCCCGGCACCGCATCGAGGCGCGCCTGATCGAAGTCGAGATCACGGAATCGGCCATGATGGATGAACAGAACCGCGCCGTGGAACAGCTGGCGGCAATCCGTGCGCTGGGCGTGCGGCTGCTGGTCGACGATTTCGGCACCGGCTATTCCTCGCTGTCGCAGTTGCAGAAGTTTGCCATGGATGGCTTGAAGATCGACCGCGCCTTCACCATGGAGCTGGGCCGCTCGGAGCAGGGCGAAGTGTTCGTGCGCGCGATCCTGTCGATGGCCCATGCGCTGGGCATGAGCGTGGTGGCCGAAGGGGTGGAAACGGCCGAGCAGCTGGAGATCCTGCGCGCGCTGCAGTGCAACGAAGTGCAGGGCTATTATGTGTCGCGCCCGGTGCCTGCCGAGCAGATGCTGGAACTGATGCTCAAGCGCTTCCTGATCCCCCAAAAATCGCGCGTCCTGCCGCCGTACAGCGCCGTTGCCGGGCACGCTTCCCCGCTTGTTGTCAGCCTTGAAAGTCCCTCGAAATAAAAAGAGCGACCGTTCGCTTTTTTTTAAAAAATATTATATGCTGCATGCATGCGGTCCTGGATTGGAGTTCACGACCGCATGTCAAGCCAGGCGGGCGCAGTCGATGCCCGATGCTAAATAAGCAAGCCATATAATAAAGAGAGACTCAATTGAAAATTAAATACCTTCCTCTGATTGTTGCCGCCGCATTGGCCGGCATGTCGACCACCGCCCAGGCTTCCGGTTACCGTTTCGGCTCGCAAAGCGTGTCCGGCCAGGGTACGGCCGACGCCAACGGCGCCGAAGCTGCCGACGCTTCCACCATCTTCTACAATCCGGCCGGCCTGTCGCGCCTGGACGGCACGCAAATCGTTGGCGGCGGTACCCTGGTGCTGCCGCATTCCTCGTTCCAGGACACCGGTTCGACCACCTTTACGGGACGTCCGACGACGGGCGCCGCCAAGGATTACGCGCCCGACGCCGTCTTCGCGCCGGCCGTCTACGCCAGCAAGAAAATCAACGACCAATGGACCATCGGCGCCGGCCTGTTCGTGCCATATGGCGCCAAGCTCGATTATGGCAATCAATGGAGCGGCCGCTACGCGATCACCAATATCAAGCTCGAAGCGATCGCGCTCAATCCATCGGTGGCCTTCAAGCTCGATGAACACCACTCGTTTGGTTTCGGCATCACCGCCGAATACATGAAGGCGGAACTGGGCCAGGCCGTAGACGTGCCGGGCACGGTGGCGTTCCTGAACGCCCACGCGCCGGCCGCGGCGCAAGCTTTCCTCGGCAATATCGCCCAGACCCAGGGCCTGGCTGCCGCGCAAGCCGCCGGCCTGGCGCTGAAAAATGCCGGCGATGGCCATGCCGAGATGGATGGCCACGACTGGGGCTTCGGCTTCAACCTTGGTTATCTGTACCAGCTCAATGAAGGCACGCGCTTCGGTATTTCCTACCGCTCGTCGATCTCGCACAAGCTCAAGGGAAGCACCATCTGGGACTTCTCGCAAGTGTCGAACAACGCCGCCGTGAATGGCTTTATTTCTGCCGCCTCGGGCAAGGTCAATTCGCAGGCGCTGGTTGAAGTGCGTACGCCGGAAACCCTGTCGCTCAACGCCTTCCACCAGTTGGACGCCAAATGGGCGCTGATGGGCGACGTGACCTGGAGCCGCACGTCGCGCCTGCAAAACCTGGACATCCAGTTCCCGCCGACCGCTGAAGGCGCTGAGCGCATCCGCCAGAACTGGAAGGATACCTACCGCATTTCGCTCGGCACCAATTACAAGTACAGCGACAACCTGCTGCTGCGTGCCGGTATCGCCCACGACCAGGCGCCGGTGCAGAACGATGAACTGCGCCACCCGGCCTTGCCGGACAGCGACCGCATGCAATACTCGATCGGCGCCAACTGGAAGCTCAATGACAAGTCCTCGCTGGACCTGGCCTACAGCTTCCTGGACTTCAAGGACGCCGGCGTGAACTACACGAACAACTGCTCGCCCGTGACGCCTGGCTGCACCGGCAACGGTGAAACCACCAAGGGCCTGTTCAAGACCCGCATGCAGTTGCTGGGCGTGGCTTACAACTACAAGTTCTAAGCGATGCCCTGATGTGAAAAAAGCGCCTGCGGGCGCTTTTTTTGGGGTCGTACCCTGCAGGTACGACCCCGGCCATTCAAGGGTTTCCTCTTAAAACCCTTGCACCAGCAAAGCGAGTGCCTTGCGTACTTGCTGGTCTTCCATCCCCAGCAAATTATCGCCCACATACCATTCCACATAGCTGTGGCCGGGCAGGGCGGCGTGGCTGGCGCGGCCGAACAGCCAGATGCCGTGTTCGCGCGCCACCTGGTTGCGGATGGCGATGGCCTTTTCGCGCGAGACGGGCAGGTGCAGGTGCAGCATGTTCGCTTGCGGTTTGGCCGGGTTGACGGCGATGGCGGGATAGTCGCGCAGCGTCTCGTACAGCCACAGGGTGCGCGCAAAATACTGCGGCATGGCGGTCAGGCGGGCATCGAACTGCATCGCGGCGGCCACCACGTACGGCGTGCGGTGATACGTGTTGCCGCCCTGGCGGTGCAGCCAGGCGCGCGCGCGCCCGATAAAACTGCGGCTGCCGGCCAGTACGGCGCCACCCATGCCGCCCAGTCCCTTGTATAGCGATACGTAGGTCGAATCGAAGCCGGAGCAGATGGCGGACAGGCCCTGGCCGAAGGCGGCCTGGGTTTCCCACAGGCGGGCGCCGTCCATGTGCAGGTGGATGTTGTTGGCCTTGCAGTGGCGCTTGATGGCTTCCAGTTCTTCCCACGAAGGGCACTGGCCGCCGATTTCACGCATCGGCAGTTCCAGCTGCACCGCGCCCAGCACATCGGGCACGGCGCGCAGGTCGTCCGCCGTCCATGGCCGGTGCGGGTCGCCGATGCTCAAGCCCTGGAAGGTGCCGAACAGCTCATGGTTGCTGCGTTCGTGGCGCAGCACGTGCGCCGTCGGGTGCAATGCCACCAGTGATGAACCGCGGTCCTGGCAGGCCAGGCGCATGGCGACCGATTGCGCGATGGTGCCCGTGACGCAGAACACCGCCGCTTCATAGCCGAGCAGGCTGGCGATCTTTTGTTCGAACTGCCCGATCAACGGACCCTCGCCGTAGATGTCGTGGACGATATTGTTGTCGGCGCACCACGCAGACATGGCGGCAAAGGTATCGGCCGGCGTAGGCTGGCGATGGCCCGGCAGGGCGGTGTGGCATTGCAGGCGCAGTTCGGTCTCGGTCAAGGTTGTCTCCGGTGATGACGATTACAGGGTGGCGGTGGCCAGTTTCGCGCCGAAGCCGATGAACATGACGCCCACGCCGCCGCCCATGCCGGCCGACAGGCGGCGACGGCGGCGGAAGGCGTCAGCCAGGCGGGCGCCGGCGAAAATAATCGCTGTCAGATAGGTAAAGCTGCAAATCTGGCAAATCAGGCCCAGTCCGATGAAGGATATGGCAGGCGAGTGGAATTGCGGATCGACGAACTGGATGAAGAAGGAAATGAAGAACAGGATGGCTTTCGGATTCATCAGGCTGATGATCAGGGCCTTGCGAAACGGATTACTCTCTTGCACGGCAACGACCGGCGTGGCCGTGCCATTGGCGTCGCCGGCGCGCAGCTTGCGCCAGCAGCCGATCAGCATCTGCAGGCCGATCCAGCCCAGGTAGGCGGCGCCGATGAATTTAATCACGTGGAACAGGGCCGGGCTGGTTTTCAGCAAGGAGGCCACGCCGCAGGCGGACAGCACCATCAGGATGATGTCGCCGAGAAAAATGCCGCAAGCGCCCTGGTAGGCGGTGCGCACGCCGCGCTGGGCGGCTACCGACAGTACGTACATGGAATTGGGGCCGGGCAGGATGACGATAAAGATCGTGCCGAGTAAAAAAGTCCAAAAATCGGTAATGCCAAAGTTGGCGTGCATCAGGGCGTTCATGTATTTCCAAATAAGAAAGAGGACTGCCAGCGAGGGCGGCGGGCAAGGGGTGCGCGCGGCGCAAGTCCCTATTTTACTTGTTTTAGGCCGTACTCCGGAGCTTGCGCAGCCGGTAAAATAGGGGCTGCTATCGTCCCCCGGAAGTTTGAACGCGACGGATTGAACCTTTTTATGCCGGCACGGTATAAACGGTTGAAAATGGAGAATTGTCGATGTTCGGATTACTGAGAAAAAATACCGAGTCGCCGCAGGCCAGGACTGGCCATGGCCGCGATGAATCGGGCGACTTGCGGCTGATCGGCCAGATCATCGATGGCGACCGGCGCGCCTTTGAAGCCCTGTACCGGGCGTATTTTTCGCGGCTGGCGCGGTTTCTCGACCGCATGACGCACAATACGGCGCTGATCGAAGAAATCATCAACGATGCCATGCTGGTGGTGTGGCGCCGCGCCGACACGTTTGACCGCAGTTGCAAACTGTCGACCTGGATCTTTGCCATCGCCTACCGCACGGCGCTGAAGGCGATCGGGCATCGGGACGAACCGGTCGATGCCGACCCGGATTTGCTGTTTGGCGATGCCATGCACGAGCCGGAGGCCGGTTTCATCCAGCAGCAGTTGCAGCAGCGCGTGGGCCAGGCGCTCGGCATGCTGCCGCTGGAGCAGCGCATGGTGGTCAACCTGACGTATTACCATGGCATGGGCTATGAAGAGATTGCCGGCATCATGGAATGCCCCGTGAACACCGTCAAGACGCGCATGTTCCATGCCCGGCGGCGCTTGAAAACCTTGCTGGCCGATACGGCGGAGTAAATCATGAAGACAGGAAAAATAGTGGACATCGACGCCTCGACCCACCAGAAAGTACAAAAACTCTTGCCCTGGATGCTGGACGACAGCTTGAGCGGCACCGAACGGCTGATGGTGCACGACCATTTGCTGCAATGTGCCGAATGCCGCGCGGACCTCGACTGGCAGCGCCAGGTGCAGTCCGCACAGCCGGCCATGCAGGCAGAACCCGACGTGGAGCGGGCCTTTGCCGCGCTCAGCGCGCGCCTGGAACCGCACAAGCGCGCCCGGCGTCCCAGGCAGGGAATTTCTGCCTGGCTGCAGAATGCCTGGAACAGCTTGCGCCCGGCGCCATGGCAGCACTGGGCGATGGCGGCCCAATGCGCGCTCATCGTCGGCCTGGGACTGGTTTTGCTCAAGTCTCCCGCGGACGGGCCGGGCCAGTTCCATGCGCTGTCGGCAGCGGATAGCGCGGCTGCGGCCGGTAATGTGATGGTGCTGTTCAAGCCGGAAACGCCCGAGCGCGAACTGCGCCGCATCCTGCAGGCGCATGGCGCGCATATCGTCGATGGCCCGACTGTCACCGATGCCTATGTGCTGTACCTGCCGCCGGCGGGACGCGAGGCAGCGCTGGCCGCCTTGCGCCGGGAGCCTGCCGTGGCGCTGGCCGAAGCGCTCGATGGCGGGGCAGGGCGGTGATGCGCGTTGCCCGTTTGCTGGCGGTGGCGCTGCTCGCTGGTGCTGCGGCCGCTGCCTCGGCGCAGTCACGGCCGGCTGCCCTATCTGCGCCCGCTGGACAAGTCGCCGAGGAACGCCAGGTGCTGGTGATGCTGCATTTGCCGGCGCCGCATTTCCGGCCCGATTCCGGCTATTCCGGCGCCTATACCGACAATACGGGCCATGGCGCGCGGCGCCGTATCGCGGCCGAACTGGCGCAGCGCCATGGCTTGACTTTGCTGTCCGACTGGCCGATGCCGGTGCTGGGCATCGACTGTTATGTGATGCAGGCGCCGCCCGGCGTGGCGCGCCAGCAGGTAGTGGCGCAACTGGCGGCCGATCCACGCGTGGAATGGGCGCAGCCGATGGCCAGTTTCAGCGCGCTTGAAAGCAGCAGCGTTCGCGACCCTCAGGTGCACGATCCTCTGTATGCCACCCAGCCAGCCGCGAAATTCTGGCATATCGCCGAACTGCATGCCCACGCCACGGGCAGCCGGGTGCAAGTGGCGGTGATCGATAGCGGCGTCGAAAGCGACCATCCCGACCTGGCGGGACAAGTGGCGCTGCAAGAGAATTTTGTCGATGGTTCAGCCTATGCGGCGGAAAAGCATGGCACGGCGGTGGCGGGGATTATCGCCGCCAGGGCGGGCAACGGCATCGGCATCGAAGGCATCGCGCCCGGTGCGCGGCTGATGGCCTTGCGCGGCTGCTGGGAAGAGGCAGACCATGGCACGCGCTGTAACAGTTTTACCCTGGGCAAGGCGCTCAACTTTGCGTTGTCGCACAAGGCACAGGTCATCAACATGAGCTTGGGCGGGCCGTCCGATATATTGATGAAGCGGCTGGTCGATGTGGCGCTGTCGCGCGGCGTGACGGTGGTGGCGGCTGTCGATCCGCAACTGCCGGGCGGCGGTTACCCGGCCGCGTATCCGGGCGTGATCGCCGCCGCCAGCATGCAGGAGCAGGCGTCGCTTCCCGCACTGGTAGTCGCCCCAGGCCAGGATATTCCCACCACCGTGCCGGGCGGGCGCTGGGGGCTGGTCAACGGTACCTCGTTTTCTGCCGCGCATGTCTCGGGCATGGCGGCCTTGCTGGCCGGCCTGCATCCGAACGTGCCCGTGAAACGCAGCGATTTCTGGGGCGGCAGCGCCCTGGCAGGCGGCATCGACGCCTGCGCCACGGTCTTGCACGCCATGCCGCACGCGGCTGGAGATTGCGCTTGCGCCTGCGCTCCCGTACTATCTTCCAAGGCGAACAAAACCACTGAATAAATGACCCCTGCCGTAGCACGCCGCAGCCTGGCGCTCCTGATGTTGTTGTCCTGTGGCGGCGCGCTGGCGCAGCTGAGCACCACTGCATCCCTCGTGTCCGATTACCGCGCGCGCGGCGTCTCGCTCAGCGATGGCGAACCGGCGCCGCAGCTGACCATCAATTACGATCATCCGCAAGGCTGGTATCTGGGCGGCTTCGCCAGCAGGGTCAACTTGCGCGGCGTGGAAGACAGCACCCAGCTGGTCACCTACGCCGGTTATGCCCACTTGCTCAGCCCCGGCCTGAGCTGGGAAGCGGGCGCCAGCAAGTCCTTCTTCCAGCGCGGCGCAAAGTATGCCTATGCCGAAAGCTTTATCGGCCTGGCCACGGAAAACCTCAGCGGCCGCCTGTCGTATGCGCCCCATTATTTCGGCAAGAAGGATGGCACGCTGTATGCCGAATTGAATGGCAATGCACCGTTGAGCGACAGCATGCGCCTGGTCGCCCATTTCGGCTTGCAGCGTTCTCCTTCACCAGCCGGTATCGCCTTGCCCACGCCGACCTACCGGGCCGACCTGCGCGTGGGCCTCAATCTCGACATCGATTCCTGGAAACTGCAGCTGGCCTGGCTGGCGGCGCAGAAAAAACATCCGGCCTATGTGTACCGCGATGGCGGCCATCCGCAGACCTGGGTTGGCAGTGCCGGCTATGAATTTTAAAGAAGTGAAAAAATTTTTGCGTTTGGCTTAAACCTTTTTTCTCCGGCGCGGCATAGACGGTGGCAAGTTCCCCCACCTACCGAGCAAAGAGAGAAAAAAATGAACGCACAACTGAACATCAAACGTATCGCCGGCCTGTTGACGGCGGCCGGCCTGGCATCCACGCTGGTTGCCTGTGGCGGCGGTGGCTACAACTCTTCGAATCCATCGGCGCCAGTCGTGCCGGCAGCGCCTGCGGTGGGCGCCACTTTCGCCGCCAAGGCGCTGGTGTCCGATATCGCCGGCGTGGCGCCGACCACCGACGCTAACCTGATCAATGCCTGGGGCCTGGCCTTCAATCCGACCGGTGCCTCGTGGATCGCCAACGCCGGTACCTCGACCTCGACGCTGTATGACGGCAATGGCGTCAAGCAAAGCCTGGTAGTCAGCGTCAATCCGGGCGCGCTGGGCGCGGCCAAGCCGACCGGCATCGTGTTTTCCGGCAGCGCCACCGACTTCAAGATCAGCTCCGGCGGCGCCACGGGTCCGAGCCGTTTCATTTTTTCTGGCCAGGCTGGCACCATCGCCGCCTGGGCGCCCAGCGTCGATGGCACGCATGCCCTGACCATCGTCGACAATGGCGCCAGCGGCGCCGTCTACAAGGGCCTGGCGATCGCCAACGTGAATGGCGCCAACCTGATTTATGCGACCGATTTCAAGAACAACCATATCGACGTGTTTGACGCGAACTTCCAGCCGGTCACCCTGGCGGCGGGCTTCAAGGATCCGGCCGTGCCTGCCGGTTACGCGCCTTATGGCATCCAGACCGTGGGCAGCAGTATTTTTGTCAGCTATGCCCAGCAGGATGCGACGGGCAAGATCCAGGTGAAGGGCACCGGCCTGGGCATGGTCAGCCAGTTCGACACCAGCGGCAAGTTGATCAAGGACCTGGTACTGCCGGGTGGCGCGCTCAATGCACCATGGGGCCTGGCGGTGGCGCCGGCCAACTTCGGCACGTTCAGCAATAATCTGCTGGTGGGTAATTTCGGCGATGGCAAGATCAACGCGTTTGACGTCACCACCGGCAAACTGCTTGGCACCGTCAGCGACAGCACGGGCGCGCCGCTGGTGATCGATGGCTTGTGGGCGCTGCAGTTCGGGAACGGTGTCTTGAACCAGCCGACCAACACCCTGTTCTATACGGCTGGCCCGCAAGGCACGACGCACGGCCAGTACGGCCGTGTCGATTTCGTGAAGTAAAACCTTAGTGCGCTGCGAATCCAGCGTGGAATTGCAGCGCCGCCAGGTTGGCGTAGATGCCGCCCAGCGCCACCAGCGAAGCATGGGTGCCCGTCTCGACGACCTGGCCGTCTTCCATCACGACGATGCGGTCGGCCCGCTGCACAGTGGCCAGGCGGTGCGCGATGATGACGGTGGTGCGGCCCACCATGGCCGCTTCCAGCGCCGTCTGCACCAGGCGTTCCGATTCCGCGTCGAGCGCGCTGGTGGCTTCATCGAGCAGCAGCAGCGGTGGATTCTTCAGCAGGGCGCGGGCAATCGCGATGCGCTGGCGCTGGCCGCCAGACAGGCGCACGCCACGCTCGCCGAGGAACGATTTATAGCCATTCGGCAGGCGCTCGATGAATTCGTGGGCAGCCGCCATTTTCGCCGCGGCGATCACTTCCGCATCGCTCGCGCCGGCGCGGCCGTAGCGGATGTTTTCCATCGCGTCAGCCGAGAAAATCACCGTATCCTGCGGCACGATGCCGATCGCGTCGCGCAGGGTATGCAGATCGAGCTGCTTGATATCGACGCCATCGAGGCGGATATTGCCGCTTTGCGGATCGTAAAAGCGCAGGAATAGCTGGAACAAGGTGGTCTTGCCGGCGCCGGACGGGCCCACCACGGCCACCGTTTCGCCGGGCTGGATATCGAGGCTGACATGGCTCAAGGACGGCGTATCGGGGCGCGACGGATAGTTGAACGAGATATCGTTCAGGCTCAAGGCCGCGCCATTGGCGGCGCGCGGCGGCAGGGCCAAGGGAGAGGCGGGCGATTGAATCTCGGACTTGACGGCCATCAGTTCGAGCAGGCGTTCGGTGGCGCCTGCGGCGCGCTGCGCTTCGCCCATCACTTCCGACAGGGCGCCGATGGCGCCGGCCAGGATCGAGGCGTACAGGATGAACTGGCCCAGTTCGCCGCCCGTCATCGAACCCTCCAGCACGGCGCGCGCGCCCAGCCACAGCACGAACACGATGCTGCCGAACACCAGCAAGATGGCGATCATGGTCAGCACGGCGCGCGCGCGGATGCGGCGCATGGCGGTGGTGAACGCATTTTCCACGGAGTCGCCAAAGCGCGACGATTCAATTTTTTCGTGCGTAAACGCCTGCACGGTCGGCATGGCGTTGAGGATTTCACCGGCCATGGCCGAAGCGTCGGCGATGCGGTCCTGCGAATCGCGCGACAGCTTGCGCACCTTGCGGCCAAACACCACGATGGGCACGATGACCAGCACCAGCAAGCCGATGATGATGCCCGACAGCTTGGGGCTGGTGACGAACAGCATCACCAGGCCGCCCACGAACAGCAGCACGTTACGCAGCGCCATCGAGATGCTGGTGCCGACCACGGCCTGGATCAGGGTGGTGTCGGTGGTGATGCGCGACAGGACTTCGCCGGTTTGCGTGGTCTCGAAAAACTCGGGGCTTTGCGTGACCACGTGGCGGTACACGGCGCTGCGGATATCGGCCGTCACGCGCTCGCCCAGCCAAGACACCATGTAGAAACGCGCGGCCGTGGCCAGCGCCAGGATGGAGGCCACGCCGAACAGGGCCAGGAACACCAGGTCCACATGCTGGATGCTTTTCGAACCGGCTGCGCCGCCGAAACCCAGGTCTATCATCTGCTTGAACGCGGCGGGAATGGCCAGGGTGGAGGCGGCGGCCACCACCAGCGCGATGCCGGCCAGGAAAAACTGCTTGCGGTAGGGCGTCAGGAAAGGGAACAAGCCCTTGAGGGCCGCCAGGCTGCCTTTTTTCAGTTCGCGGCTGGTGCTTGCATCGGAAGGTGACGTTGCTGCAGGAGCGTTGTTGGTGGTGCTGGCGCTATTGGTATCGGTACTGGTTGTCATTGTTTTCCGCTTTAATGGTCTTTGCTGGCTCTGTATTACTGTACTACTTATAACTTCATCGGCTGCACATAGCCCGTCATTTCCAGGTAGGCGCGGCCTGCCGGCTGGCCGTCGCGCTGCACCGTCACGGCGCCTTCCCAGTACACGGCGCCCGTCGAGCGGCGCGAATCGAGTTCCTGGTCCGCCTGCAGCGGCGTGATCTGCCAGCGCGTCGCCCCCGTGCGTATCTCGGTCGCGACCGGATATTCGGCTTGCGTGCGCGGCGAGCGCCACAGCTGCGTGGGCGTAAATGCGACGTCATCGGGGCCGAACTGCGTGACCTTGCCCGATGGGTCTCGCCATGCCGCGTGCGCCCATAGTTTAGCACCTGTCTTGCTACGGATCTGGAAGGCCATCAGGGCGCCGCCGTCGTCGAGGTTGGCGCCTATCCAGTTCCAGCCGCTGGCGTTCGCGTCGAGCACCTGGCTGGACCACTCGTGATCGAGCCAGGTTTTCCCCGTCACCGCTTCCGGCTTGCCGCCCGCGCGCGTAATGGTGCCCGTCGTGCGTAGTTGCGGCTCGCTGTAGTAATAGCTGGCCTGCGCAGGCAGCGCGCCCTTGCGCGAATAACCGCGTTCGCCCTGCAGCAGCACGGGCTGGGTCGGCGCCAGCTGCAGCTGCAGCTGGAAGTCGCGCGCCGCCACCGTGACTTGATAGCTGCCGTCGGCCCGGCGCAACATGCGCCAGTCGTCCAGTTTGACATCGGTATTGCCGACCTTGGCGTAAGCGAGGCCAAAACCCTCGCGCGCGCTTTTTTCATCGTGCAGCAGCTTGCCGACCGCGGTATCGGACAAGGCCGCGTGGCCGATGATCAGCTGCTTGGGCGCAAATGCGCTGGGATTCTCCGCATCGGTGGCGGTGGCGCTGCGGAAGAAGGTGACCTGGTAGCCCAGCTGCTTGCCGGCTGCCGTCGTGACCCAGCCCGTGGCGTACCACCATTCCGTCTTGTAGGCCGGGTGGGCGCCGAAGTCCTGCGGCATCTTCAAGGCCAGGCCTGGCGCCAGCGGCGTGACGGGGGCAAAGGCGGGCGGCGCGGCCAGCGCAGAAGCGCAGCAGCATACTAAAAACAGGGCCATGCGGCGCATTACCAGTCCTCCCTGACGGCGCGGATGGGGCCACCGGACAGCGCCTGGCGGCCGGAGACGAGGGCCGTGGCGGCGGCAGCGAGCAGCAAGGTGCCGGCCACGGTGGCGATCAAGGGCCATGGCAAATGCAGCTGCATGGTCCAGTGGAACGATTGCGGGTTGACGATAAAGACCAGCACAAAGCTGATCAACAGGCCCAGTACGAAACCGGTGGCGATGCCCAGGCCCGTCAACGCGCCGCCTTCCAGTGCCAGGATGCCGAGGATCTGGCCACGCGTGACGCCCACGTGGCGCAGCATGCCGAATTCACGCGCCCGCGCCAGCGTCTGCGCCGAAAAGGTAGCCGCCACGCCGAACAGGCCGATCACGATGGCGATGGCTTCGAGCAGATAGGTGACGGCGAAGCTGCGGTCGAAAATCTGCAGGCTGAGGGCGCGGATTTCCGACGGCGCCGACACCTCCAAGGTGGCGCCGAAAGGCAGATGCCTGAGGCGTTCCTGCAAGTCGGCGTTCGATACGCCCTTGTCCAGCCACAGGGCGGCGTCGCTCACATCCAGGTCGCCCGTCAGTGCGCGGTAGTCGGGCAAAGGCATCTGGATCGAGCCGCTGGAACGCGCATAGTCGCGCCAGATGCCGGCGATGAAGAAGTCGTGCAAGCCGCCCGCCAGCGGCAGGGCGATGGTGTCGCCCGGCTGGCGGCGATACAGGTCGGCCGCCGCTTCGGACAGCCACACGGGGCGGCTGCCAGCGGGTACGGCCAGCGAGTCGCCGACCAGCACCATGCTCTTGCCCGGTTCCTGCAGATTGATGGGGCGCGCCAGCAATACCACGTTGGGGCGGTCCGGGGCCAGCGAAAGCGAGCGGGTGCGCAGGAATTCCGCCTTGGCCACGCCGGGCAGGGACGTGATGGACGCCTGTTCGCGCGGGTTCAGGCCCGCCGTGCTGCCACTGGCGGCCGTGCGTGCATACAGGTCGGCCGGCAAAATCTGCAGCAGCCAGTCATCGACGGAGACGCGGAAACTCGACACCATGATGGCCATCGCCACCATCAGGCTGAAACTGGACAACACGCCACCGAGCGCGATGCCGGCCTGGCCCGAGGCGTTGGCCAGGCGGGCAAAAGTCAGGCTGAGCACGGGCGCGCGGGCGCTGATGGCCGTGCGCAGCCAGGCGCGGTGCACGCTGCGGAACACGATGGCGGCCAGCTGCGGCATCAGGGCGATGGCGCCGATCAAGAGCAGGGCGATCGACAGATAACCGAACAGGGGCAGTTCCAGCACGGGCGGTAGCCGCGTGAGCAGTCCGGCCAGCAGCAGGCAGACCAGCGCCGGCCAGGTCTTGGCCAGGCGTGTCGTCACCGCTTCTTCGCTGCCGGATTTCAAGGCGATGGCAGGGGCGGCGCGCGCTGCTTCCAGCGCGGGCGCGGCGCAGCCCAGCAAAGCTACCGCCAGGCCCAGCGCGAAATAGACCAGGGCGGCGACGGGCGTAAATTGCACTTGCGGCTGCACGCCCGCAAAATACCCGGCGCCCAGGTCGCCGCCAAAGAAGCGCAGGGCCAGGGCGGCCAGCGCATAGCCGCCGGCGATACCGGCTGCTGCGCCCACCACGCCGAGGCTGGCGCCTTCAAGCAGCACCTGGCGCAGCAGCTGGCCCCGTTCCATGCCCAGCACGCGCAGCAGCGCGAACTGGCTGCGGCGGCGGATCACGGACAGCGCCTGCGTGGAAAACACCAGAAAGGCGCCCGTAAACAGCGCGACCAGGGCCAGCACCGTCAGGTTGACCCGGTAGGCGCGGCTCAGGTTATTGTTGCGGCTATTCTGGTTTTCATCGTTGGGCTGGCCCACGCGGAAGCGCCCCGGATAATCGCGTTCCAGGTCGCGCGCCAGCGCCGCTTCAAAGGCGTCGCGGTCCACGCCGTTGCGCAGCTTCAGATCCACGCGCGACAACTTGCCCAGCTTGTTAAAACGCCACTGGGCGGCGCCCAGGTCCATCACGGCGATGCGCTGGCCGGCCCGCGCGCGCTGCAGCGAACCGGCCACGCGCAGGTTCACCGTGCCGCTGCCCGATTGCAGGGCCAGGCTGCCGCCCTGGGCCAGGTCCAGCCATTGCAGGGCGGCCGGTGACGGGAAGATGGCGTCGTCGGCCAGGGTGTCGAACACCTGGCCATCGGCGGGCGCGCCGATCAGGTCGGGCGAAATGAAGCCGGCGCGGAACACGTCGAGCGCCAGGATATGCAGCGCGCCCGCATTTTTTGCCGGCCCGGTGGCGGGGCTGCTCTGGCCGATGACGCCAGCCTGCAGTTCCAGGATCGGCGATGCCACGGCCACGCCCTCGCGCTGCGCCAGCCAGGGGTAAATGGCTTCGTCAAACAATGCTTCGCGGCCGGCCACCTGCACGTCGGCCTGGCCGGACAGGCTTTTGACGGCCGTGGAAAATTCATTGAAGGCGGCCGCATTGATCAGGTGGATGGCAAAACCCAAGGCCACGCCGATGGCGATCGCCAAAATGGCGACCAGCGCCCGCACGGGATGAAAGCGCCATTCGCCGAGCAGCAGCCAGCGCGCCAGCAGGCGTTGGGAAGCTGGCAACGTGTTTTGCTGCTGCTTCAATTCGGGCATGCGGTTGCCAGTTTTTCGGCGGCCCGCTGCGCCTTCAATTGCGCCGCATCGCGGGTTTTCTCATTGGCGTTAGCGGCATCTTCGGCGGCCCATTGCTGGTCCAGGCGCAGCTGGGCGCAGTGTTTTTCGCGCGCCTCCAGCTGCTTGCTGCCCCGCGCACGGGCCGCATCCTCGCGTTGTTCCTGCTGCTTGCGCACGAATTCCAGCTGGCTCGAGACACGCTCCTGGCGCGTGGCCGCGCCCTTGTCGACGGCGGGCGGTGGCGCAGGCACGGCGAGGATTTGCAGCTGGCCGGCCGCGCACGGTGTGTCGCCATAGCTGGTCTGGCCATCCTTGACGCATTTGTAGACGGTTTGCGCGCTGGCAGGACTGCTGGCCAGCAAAGCGACGGCGGCCAGCAAGATGGCGTGTTTCATAATATCTTCCCCGGATTCATGATGCCTTGCGGGTCCAGCGCCTGTTTGATGGCGCGCATCAGCTGCAATTCCAGCGGCGATTTGTAGCGCGCCAGGTCATCCTTCTTCAGCGCGCCGATGCCGTGTTCGGCCGAGATCGAGCCGCCAAAGCCATCGACCCGGTCATGCACGATCCGGTTGATGGCGTCCTGGTTGGCCAGGAAGTCCGTATCCGTCATGCCGGGCGGCGGCGCCACGTTGTAATGCAGGTTGCCGTCGCCCAGGTGGCCGAAGCACACCAGCTGGCAGCCGGGGAAGGCCGTTTCCAGCGCCACGTCGGTGACGGCGATGAAGTCGGCGATGCAGGAAATCGGCAGCGAGATATCGTGCTTGATGTTCTTGCCCGCCTGTGCCTGCGCCAGCGGTATATGTTCGCGCAGCTGCCACAAGCCTTCCGACTGGGCCACCGAACTGGCGACGACGGCGTCTTCGATTAATTCGTCCTCCAGGGCTGCGCCTATGCTCGCTTCCAGCAGTTCCACGGCGTGCGCCTCGGACTGGCTGCTCGACAATTCGAGCAGCACATACTGGCCGTGCGGCGTAGAAAACGGGCGCGGCAGTTGCGGGAACTGTTCCGCCACCAGCTGCAAACAATAGCGCGACATCAGTTCAAAGCCGGTCAGGCTGGCGCCGCAATGGTCTTGCATCAGGCTGAGCAGGCGCAGCGCATGGGCGGGCGAAGGCATGGCGGCCAGCGCCGTGATGCAGGCCTTCGGCTGCGGGTACAGCTTCATGACCGCGCCCGTGATCACGCCCAAGGTACCTTCTGCGCCGATATACAGGTCGCGCAGATCGTAGCCGGTATTATCCTTGCGCAGTCCGCGCAAGCCGCTCCAGACTTCGCCCTGCGGCGTGACCACTTCCAGCCCCAGGCACAATTCGCGCGTATTGCCGTAGCGCAGCACGGCCGTGCCTCCCGCATTGGTGGCCAGGTTGCCGCCGATGGTGCAACTGCCTTCGGCCGCCAGCGATAGGGGGAACAGGCAGCTGGCGGCGCTGGCCGCTTCCTGGATGGTTTGCAGGATGCAGCCCGCATCGACGGTGATGGTGCGGTTGACGGGATCGAGCGCGCGGATGCGGTTCAATCGCGCCAGGGACAGCACTACGGCGGTGCCGGCCGCGTCGGGTATGCTGCCCAGCACCAGGCCCGTATTGCCGCCCTGCGGCACCACCGGGATCGACCATTGTGTACAGGTCCGCAGCACGGCGGCCACCTGTTCGGTGGAGGCGGGGCGCAGCACGGCCAGCGCCTGGCCCGTAAAACGGTCGCGCCAGTCGGTCAGGAAGGGCGCCATGCCGGCGGCGTCCGTCAACACATAGCTGTCGCCCAGCAGTTCGCGGCAGGTGTCCAAAAAAGGTGTTTGATCGCTCATTTCGTGGGATTGACTTTCGCTAGCAGTTCCTTGGCCATGCGCTTGGCGGCCTGTTTATACGGGCGCAGATACAGCACGGCGCAGAAAAAATACACGCAGACGATGGCCGCTTCGCCCCAGGCCATCAGCGCTGAATGGGCTTGCGTATCGCTATAGCCGCGCACCACGCCTTCGGTGAAATACAGCAAAATCACCATCGATGACCATTGCAAGGTATAGACGTCGCGCTTGATCACGCCATACAGGGGGATCAGCAGCGGCACGGCTTTCAGCGCCACCCAGGAACCGCCCGGATGCAAGGGCGCCACCAGCATTTCCCACAGCAGGCACCAGACGATCAGCGCAGCCAGGCTGGCGATGGCGCCCCAGTGAAAATACCTGTGCAAGGCGCCGTGCATCAGGCGCCTGCCAGCTTGACGGCGTTTTCCGCCAGGCGGCGGCCCAGCGCCAGGGCCAGGCGTTTTTCATCGTCGCTGATGGCCTTGTCGCCATCGATGCCCGACCAGTGGGTGGCGCCATAAGGCGAGCCGCCGCTGGAAGTGGTCATCAGTTCAGGGTTGGTGTAGGGCAGGCCCAGCACCACCATGCCGTGATGGAAGAGGGGGATCATCATCGACAGCAGGGTCGATTCCTGGCCGCCATGCAGGCTGCCGGTGGAAGTGAACACGCAGGCGGGCTTGCCGGCCAGGCTGCCGGCCAGCCAGTCGCTGGCCGTGCCATCCCAGAAGTACTTCATGGCGGACGCCATGTTGCCGAAGCGGGTCGGCGAACCCAGGGCCAGGCCCGCGCATTCCTGCAGGTCGTCCAGTTCCACGTAGGGCGCGCCCTCGGGCGGCACTTGCGGGGCGGTCGCTTCCGCCACGCTGGAGACCGCGGGCACGGTGCGCAGGCGCGCATCGCAACCGGGCACGCTTTCCACGCCCTGGGCGATCAGTTCGGCCAGCTGGCGCGTGGCGCCATGGCGTGAATAAAACAATACGAGAATAATCAGATTGGTTGGCTTCATCGTTGGTATTATAGGGCGCTTTACAGCCTGATACGACTGCTGTCATGGCGCTATCCTGATTTGAGTTACATGTTTTCCAAATATATACAGCCCTTCTTCGTTTACCTGTTCCGTACCGCCAGCGTCGGCATCGACGTCGTGCGCGGCATGAGCTGGTCCGAAACGCGCGAACTGGTGCAGTTTGCGCGCCGCCGCGTGCGCGAGGAAAGCCTGCCGCAAGTGGCGGGCAGCCTGACGTTTGCCACCGTGTTTGCGCTGGTGCCGCTGCTGACACTGGCGCTGGCGATTTTTACCACTTTCCCCCTGTTTAATACCTTCCGCCATGCGCTGGAAGATTATTTCGTGCAAAGCGTGATACCGAAGGGGATCTCGAATACCATCCTCGGTTACCTGACCACCTTTGCCTCGAAAGCCACGCGGCTGTCGGCGATTGGCGCGGGCGCGCTGATTTTTACGTCGGTGACGATGATGGGCCTGATCGAGCGCGTCTTCAACCGCATCTGGCGCGTGAAACAGGAGCGCCGCTGGAGCAAGCGGCTGCTGGTCTACTGGGCCATCGTGACGGTGGGCCCGCTGCTGGTGGGCGTATCGCTGACGGTCACGTCCCGCGTATTCATCGCGACCAGCGGCCTGGTGGGGGGCGTGCCTTTCCTGGGCGCCGTGTTTTACACTTTCGTGTCAGTCGGCCTGACCATGCTGGCGTTCACCTTGCTGTATATCGCCGTGCCGAACCGCGACGTCGACTGGCGCGATGCGGCCTGGGGCGGCTTGCTGGCGGCGCTGGCATTTGAAGTGGCCAAGCGTGGTTTCGGTGAATTCATCCAGGAATTCCCCAGCTATTCGCGCATTTATGGCGCGCTGGCCGCCTTGCCCCTGTTTTTGGTGTGGATTTACCTGAGCTGGATGATCACCCTGGTGGGCGCCTTGCTGGTAGCCGCCTTGCCGGTCGTGAAATACGAGCGCTGGTGGTATGAAGCGGCGCCCGGCAGCGAGTTTGTCGACGCCGTCGCCGTGCTGAAAGTGCTGCACGTGGCGTGCCATTGCGCCGATACGGCCCTGGTGGGCGCGGCCGAGATCCGCCGCAGCACGCGCCTGGGTTTCGAGGAAATGGAAAACCTGCTCGACAAGATGGTGGCGCAGGGCTGGGTAGGACGGGTCAATGTGGAAGGCCCCGTGCGGGTACAGTGGGGCAAGCGGGTGGCCAGCAATGCCGACCACTGGGTCTTGCTGGGCAATGTCAACCGGATTACCCTGGCCGACGTCTACCGCCTGTTCGTGTTTGGCGGCATGCGCGTCAACTCCGGCTACCCGGCCGGTTCCACCAATGAACGCGACCTGAAGGCCGCCGAAGATGCGGCAGCCCTGGCGGCGCAGGTGGAAGGCGCGGTGGAAGAGGGCCTGGGCATGACCCTGGCGCAGCATTTTGGGGAAGTGCGCTGTCGCTGAATATACACTATGTCGCAATAATAATTTCCAATATGCAACATAAATGGGTTGCTTAATCTATAATTGATGGTTTTCAATTCAGAAAACCTTCATGCGCAGATTTCCATGGCTGAAAATGCTGCAGCGTCGATGGACGCTGCTGTTGCTGCCGTTTTTCATCGCCCACGCCCCCTTTGCCACCGCCACTACGGAGGCGCCCCTGCCGGCGCCGGCCGGCATGCGTAGCGTGCAGCTGGCGCAAGCCGCTTTTACGCGCGGCGACGCAGTGCCTTCCTGGGTAGACCGGATTGTCCAGCTGCCGCCCGCCATCACCAGTACGCCACTATCGGTGCGCCTGGCCGACGTGCAATTTCATGCCGATGAGCAATCTGCCTACTATATCCACCGGGCATTCACTGCCAACGAGGCGTCCAGCCTGGGAGCGCTGGGCCAGTATGAAATCAGTTTCCAGCCCGATTATCAGCGCCTGCAGCTGCACAGCCTGCGTATCTTGCGCGGCGACACGGTGATCGACAAGCTGCACTCGGCGGACATCCGTTTCCTGCAGCGCGAAGCAGGCTTGTCCCAGGGCGTGTATTCCGGTTCCATCACGGCGGCCATCGTGACCGACGATGTGCGCGCAGGCGATACGCTGGAAGTGGAGTACACGGTGTTGGGCGACAATCCCGTGTTTGGCGGGAAATTTTCCGACAACGCGGCCTGGGATAGCGCGGCGCCGGTTGCGCTGCGGCGTATCACCGTCGATATGCCGGAAAAGCGCCGCGTTGCCTATCGCACCATCGGTGGCGGCGCCGCCATCGTGCCGACCGAGCGGCGCAGCAATGGCCGCCGCATCCTGCGTTTCGAAGCGCGCAATCTGCCGGCGCTGGTGGCCGAACCGTATGTGCCGTCCGACGTGGCGCAGGAGCGCTGGATCCAGTTTTCGGAATTGGGCAGCTGGCAGGAGGTCAAGCGCTGGGCCCAGGTCCTGTTCGAGGCGCCAGCGGGCGGCGAGGCGGTGCAGGCAGCGCTGCGCGCCGCAGGCGCCACCGGCACGCCCCAGCAGCAGGTAAGCAAGGTGCTGGAATTCGTGCAGAATGAAATCCGCTACCTGTCGATTTCAGTGGGCGAGAATTCGCACCGGCCATTTCCTCCGGCGCAAGTGCTGCAGCGGCGTTATGGCGACTGCAAGGACAAATCCTTGTTGATGGTGGCCATGCTGCGTGAACTGGGCATTGCTGCCGAGCCGGTGCTGGTATCGACCCAGCTGCGCAAGGGGCTGGACCAGATGCTGCCCAGTCCTATCCTGTTTGACCATGCCATCGTGCGCGTGCATGTTGGCGGCAAGACGTATTTCCTCGATCCTACGCGCTTGGGGCAGCACGGCTTGCTGGAGCGCATGGGGCAGGCGCATGGCGGCGCCCAGGTGCTGGTGGTGGGTACGGCGGGCAATGGCCTCGACACCATCGCCGTGCAAGATGATCCTGATCTGATCACGGACAAGCGCACCGAGCGCGTGGTCTTGAACGATTTCGAGCAAGCTGCGCAATTGCAGGTCAGCGTAGAGTATGTCGGCAATGACGCAGAGAATATGCGCGTACGCCTGGCCAGCCTGGATGCCCAGCAATTGCGCAAGGCCTATGAAAGCGCGATCGGGCGCCGTTATGCGGATTTCAGCATGCTGGCTGAACCGTTGATCAGCGATGACCGCGTGCATAACCGCTTGAGCGTAAGCTTGCGCTACAGCATCAATAAATTCCTGGAAAAAAATGACAATGGCTGGCTGATACGCTACAAGCCCGTCAATCTGACGGAACAGTTTTATGTGCCTGACCTGGTCAAGCGCAAGTATCCGCTGCAAGTGCCGACCTATCCGTCGATCTATCTCTATGATTTTGAAATCACCCTGCCGGAGCAGGTCGATGCGCATTTCCAGCCATCGCAGAACAGCATCGATAACCCGGCCTTCAAGCTGACTGAAGCGCTGGCCTTTACGGGCCGCGTGGCGCAGGCGAAGTTGCGCCTGGACGTGTTGACAGATCGCGTACCGGCGGCCGAGGTGCCGGCGTTTGTGGCTGCCAGCCGCAAGGTCAATGAAATGCTGCAAGGAAGCATCGGCGTGCCGACCCGCGTACTGCGTAAGCCAGCCGAGCCGGTGCTCAGTTATAAAGACAGCATCAGGGCCGGTCTCACAGCGAACCTGCAGGCCAGTGGCAAGATGGTGGCCGACGCCGAACTCACAGGACAGGACGCCAGCGCCGCCCTGTGCGAGCGCGCGCGCATCTATAGCTGGCTGGGGTTCCAGGCGCTAGCACTCAGGGATGCGAACCAGGCGCTGCAACAACAGCCGCAGTCGGCCGATTTCCTGGTTTGCCACGGCGATATCAGTTTTGCCGCAGGCAAGTTCAAGGACAGTGCCGCCGACTTTGCCCGCGCCGTGGTGCTGGGACACAACGATGGCGCCACCTACCAGCGCAAGGGACTGGCCAATTTCTATCTGGGCAATCAGCCTGAAGCCTTGAGCGCCCTGGCGCGTGCTGGCGAGAAACTGGACGAACCGCTGGCGCATGTGCGCGTGCAGATCTGGCAAGCCATCGCCGGCTCCTTGCCGGCCGCGATAGATGCTGGCGGACCTCCGGAGTTGCTGACAGAACAGTGGCTGACCGAAGCCCTGACCATGTTCCAGCAGCACACCGGCCCGGAAGCCATGCTGCGCCAGGCCAGCCGCGATGGAGGCAGCAGCCTGGAGCCGCGCCTGACGGAAGCCTATTTCTATGCAGGCAAGTTTTATCTGCAACAAAAAGATCCGCTACGCGCGAGAGTGTATTTCCAGCGCGCAGTCGACAAGGGCGTCTTGCATAGCATTTTCTACACGCTGTCCAGCCTGGAGCTGGCGCGTATTTGATGAACACGGATCTACTTTATATGCCGATGAAACGATTACATCCCGCCATCCTGGCCGCCGTATTGCTGTTGCCCGCTACCGGCATGGCCCAGAAACCCGAGACCGCGGCCGCGCCGGCGGCAGCGCAAGTGTCGCAGGCCATGACTGCCAGCCATACTGCGGCAGTGCGCAAACTGCTGGAATTGATGCTGCTGAACGTGCAGATCCGCTGGATCTGGGAAGCTTATTACCCGCTTGACTCTCCTTTACGGGAAGTGATGCAGTATATGAGCACCCATGTCAGCGATGACGAGATTTTCACGAAATTTACGCCGGTATACGGGAAATATCTGTCGGAAGATGATGCCAAGCAATTAATAGAGTTCTACGCGACGCCTCTGGGCCAGCGCTATATACGTTACACACTGCGCGTTGAGAAAGGCGTGCCGATGGATTTTCAGCCTGATGTGACCGCTAATGAGCTGGGTGAAATGCTGCCAAAATCCCGTTCATCTGCCGGACTGAAGCTCAATGCTGCTCAAAAACAGATCTGGGCAGACAGTGGCTTGTTGTGGGAGGCGTGGGCAAATGAGTATGGCAAGCGCTTTTTGGCGGTATTCAGGGACAATTTGCGTGAGTTGATGTCGGTGGCGACTGCCTTCCAGCCTGACGATCCTGTGCGGCTATTCACAGCCAAGCCCACCGGCTCTGCTTATCTTGACAAGTTGTTGGCCATTTTGAGCGACTTGTTGTTGAGCACGAAAGACGTCACGCGTGCTTACCTGACCGATATGCAAGGTTATGGACTGGATCTGGCGCTCAGTCCTGAACGGCTGGTGAGCGCCGATGGTATCGCCATCTCAAAGGCGAGCATTGCCAAGGCCAATGAGCGGGTAGAGTCGTATTTGCTGGAAGTCGATAAGGTGTTGCAGGAAAAGCGCCAGCCTTTGCTGGCCATGGCGCGCAACAAGGATGAGTTGAAAATGCTGGAACGTAATGTGGCTACCCGTTACGACTTCATGCTGCGGCTGGGTGAAAACCAGCGTAATTTGCTCGATTTGTTCACGCGCATACTGCGTTTGGCTGAATCGCGCGTGGGCAGCATTCACCTGGAAGGCGAGAGCCTGGTTTTCCAGAGTGAGGCGGACTTGACGCTATACCAGACACTGATGGCCCAGTTGAAAAAAGCGGTCGATGAAGAGGATGCCCTGGATGTCGAGGCGAAAGAGACAGCCCAGCGTGCCTTGAAAAAGCTGGACAACTGATAAGTATGCGGGGCGGCGCCACGCCAGCAGCGCCACGCTGTTCCGGCTGGAGCCGGAGCGGCTTTGAATGACTATTAACGAAACGTTTTCATGAAATTATTACGCCCTGCGATATTGGTCGCCATGCTGGCCCTGTCCTGTCCCCTCCATGCCGAAACCATTGCTGCACCAGCTTCGCCATCGTCCGATGTTGCCAGCGTAGAACATCGCACTGCCGTACGCGGCGTGCTGGAAGGATTTCATCTCGGCTTGATGGCCCGAAATGGGATGAAGAAAGCCGGCCCCGCCGATTCCATCATGCGCGAAGTGATGGTGCATATGGAACAGCATGTCAGCGATGACGAAATCTATACCAGGCTGACACCGTTGTACCTCAAGTACTTTTCTACCGAGGAAGCCACGCAATTGGCCAGCTTTCTCCGCAGCGATGTCGGTCAACGTTACATGATTGCGGTGTTATCGAATAGGGGGGCGATGCAGGGAGACAAAGACCCGCATTTCACGGACAAGGAGTTGCTTGAGTTGAAACGTGGCATCGCCTTGCCGGCCTGGATCCAGATGGGCCAGGCGAATGAACATATCGGTCCGGAAATGGGACAGATGGTCCGTGCGTGGAACGCGCAATACTATGCCCAGCTCTCTGCCCAGTCCAATGCGTCATTGCGCGCATTCGTGAGTGCCTGGAAGAATAAGCAGCCAGGCGAGCCTGAGCCGGTACTGGCCTTGAGCGCTATCTCCAATCTCCACGAGGTGGAGCTATTGACGGCCGATTTTATTCCGGCGATGTACAAGCTCAACCATGCTTATACGAGCGATCTGGCCAGCTATGGCCTGGCGGTCAGCCTTAGTCCGGAGCGGCTGGTGAGCGCGGAAGGTATTGCCATATCGAAAGAGACAGTGACCAAGGCTTCAGAGCGTGTCGAGCTTTATTTGGCGGAGGCCGACAAATTATTGCAAAAAGTGCAGCATGGTGTGCTGGCGAGTCAACTCGACCAGGCAAATATCGAGTCCTTTAAAAAGAGCCTGGCTTACACTTACGGTGTCATGTTGCGCCTGGCGGAAAATCAGCGCCACCTGCTGGACTTGTTCACGCGCACACTGCGTCTGGCCGAATCTCGCCTGGGTGCCATCTACCTGAAGGATGGAAAATTGATTTTCAAGGATGAGGCGGACTTGAAAATGTATCAGTCGCTGGTGGCGCAGATGGATAAGGCTGCTGAGGAAGAGGTTGCGCTGAACGTGGAAGGCACAGGGGGCACGCAGCTCAGTTCCAAAAAGAGCGATCAGTAGTTTTTATATTAATTGCCAATCAATACAGGGCGCAATCCAGCCTGCCGCGCCACCTCGTTGAACTGTGCCACCTCCTGCCCACGCACGACACCCAGATAATACGTATCTTCGCCGCCCTGCATATTCACCAGCCGCAGGCCATGGGACGCCAGGTGGCGGGCGATGGCGGCCAGGCCGGTGCTCATGTCGTCGCCGTCTAAGCGTTCCGCCCAATCGAAATGGTGCAGGGCCGGTAAATCGATATGCTGGCCGATGCGGGCCACTTCATCGATGGCTTTCCAGTCCAGGGTGGTGCCGTGGCCCAGTGCATGGGCGGCCGTGGACCAGAGCAGGAAGAAGCAGGCTGCCTCGGGCGTCGCGCCTTCGTATTCTGCGTGAGGGTCGTCTGCTGCCAGCTCTTCGAGGGTAATCTCGACGCAGCGCTGCGCCAATTCCCGGTCGCCTTGCAGCAGCAGGGCGGCCATGGCAGACAATTGTTCGCGGTCGGCCTGCTGCAGGATCTGCACTGGCGTGTAGCTGTTTTTCGGCGCGGCTTTTTTCCGGTTCAAGCCCATGGCCTCGCTGAGCTGGGCCGTGATATCGGCCTTGAAGGCTTCCACGCTGCCGTGCTGCTGCAGCAAGGCTCCCGTGAAATCCATGCTCCAGGCGCAACCATCCTTGATCACATATAAAAAATCATCTTGCACCACCACGCCGCGCAAATGGTGGGCGGGCAGGTAGCGGGGCGTGAACACCTGCTTGCCATCGAGCGTCAGCATGCAGGCCAGCCCTTGCGCATCGGTGGCGTAGACCAGGTTCTTGCGCACTTTCGGCGGTGATGAGGTCGTGGCGCAATCGATTTCGCAGTACTGGCAGGGCGCCACCAGCTCGCCCTTCAGATTAGCCAGGCCAAACAGGAAACGGCCATCGATGCGCTGGCTGACGATGGCGAGCTTTTTCTTCGTGCCGAAATTCTGGACGGAAAAAAACTGCGGCGGCAGCAGCACGGCGCCATGGCTATCCATCACGCCGCACACATTGCGGTCATCTGCATCGCCGGTTTGGCGTTCGAAGTCCAGGTGGCCATCGTCGCGCTGACAGAGATTATCCACGCTGTCGTGCAGTAGCGCGCCATCGGGCAGGCGCAGCAGGCAACTGGCGCTATCGGGCAGCACGCGCTGCAGCAAGTGGGGGCTGATCACATACAGGGCGCCAGGGGCAGGCGGCAAGACGATGACGCCATTCAAATCCATCACGCCGTGCGTCTCGCCGATGGCAAAGGTGAGCCAGCCATCGCCGGCGTGATACGTATCGAGTCCGGTGGCGCCCAGCGACAGAGGGGCGATCCAGCGGCCGTAGGGCGTGACCAGGCCATGCTGCCCATCGCGGTGTTTCACTGTGTAGCACAGCGTTTCTTCCACCCATTCGAGCACCTCCAAGCCTTGGTCTTGCAGAAAGGGCAGTTCGTCCACGTCAGCTTCCTCGATTTCCATCAGCTGCGCGCTGGCGCTGGCCGACCAGTAGCCAAGTTCTGGTATCTGCAGCAGGGGCGCCAGCGCTTGCCGGTCGCCGCGCAGCAGGGCAGCGTGCAGCTGCTGCGCCTCGATACGCAGTGCTTGCAGCGCGGCCGCATATTCAGCGGTGCCGATATCGTGGTTGATCAATTGCACGCCATCGAGCACCAGCCAGGCCTGGCCGCCCGCCAGCAAATCGCTGATGGCGGAGGCGTGGGGCACATCCATCAAGGCGCATAGCGCTTGCCAGCTCGCCTGCGCCTGGGCCATGGGTGCGGCCAGCACGCAATCGCTGTCTTCGCCATCGCCATAGATGGGCCAGGCGACAGTTTGCGTGCCGGCGCCGGCCAGCAGTTTGAACAGCATCGGTATGTGGTGACGCCATTCGGCCAGGCCGCTGATGGCTTGCATGTCGAAATCGGGGTGGCCGGGCAGGGTGGCGGTGCTGAACAGGGCTGCGGTTGGTATCATCGGTACGAATCAAAGTCAGGTGGTGGCAAAGGAAAACAGGGCGTCGAGCACGGCGTCGGGCTGTTCGGCCATCAATTCATGGCCGCTGTCGACCGTCACCTGCTTGCCGTGTGCGATGATGGATGTCAGCAGCCTGGTCGATTTGGGCGGCGTCATCATGTCGCGCGCGCCAATGAGGAACAGGGTCGGGCAGCGCACAGTGGCGGCGGCTTTTTCTCCATTCGCGTAGGCGTTGCAGGCATAAAAATCCGTGTAAAAGACTTGCTGCGGATTGATGGCTGCAATGCGCTGCTTGAGGCGCCGTGCGCCGCCCATGGCGTAAAAGCCGGGGCCGGGAAACGACGGCTTTTGCGCGATCGACGAGTGCGACCAGAGATTGACCATGTCGATGGCGGCCGCTTCATCGTTGCGCGCCGTCTCCAGCAGCGCTGGCGACACTTTCATCGGGTAGGTGGACCCCAGCAGCGCCAGGTGGCTGACCCGGCCTGGCGCCTGGAAAGCCGCTTCCAGTGCGATCAAGGAACCCATGCTGTGGCCGATCAGCATGGCTTGCTCCACGCCGGCCGCGTCCAGCAGGGCCAGCAACCATGACGCCAGCGCTTCCACGCTGGTTTTCGCTTCGCCCTGGCTGCGACCATGGCCAGGCAAGTCCACCGCCAGCACATTCCAGCCGTGATGGGCGAAATAGCGGGTTTGCAAGGCCCAGACGGAATGGTCGTTTTGCGCGCCGTGGATAAACACGGCCGTCGGCTGGGCGGGGTTGAAGGCTTTGCCGCCCGTGTAGCAATAGGCGCTGGTATTGTCAACGGTGAATAACATCTCAGGCGCCTTTCTGCGATTGTTTCAAGCCATGGGCCAGGTCCTCGATCAAATCATCGGCGTCTTCCAGTCCCACCGACAATCGCATGGTGCCTTGCGTGATGCCGGCCAGCGCCAATTGATCGTTGGGCACCCTGAAATGCGTGGTGGAGGCAGGGTGGATCACCAGCGACTTGGCGTCGCCCACATTGGCCAGGTGCGAGAATATCTTCAGGCTGTCGACAAAGCGCTGGCCCGCCGCGCGGTCGCCGCGCAGGTTGAAGGTGAACACGGCGCCTGCGCCCTTGGGCAGCAGGGTTTGCGCCAGGGCGTAATCGGGATGCGATGGCAGTTCGGGATACGACACCGATTCCACCGCCGGATGCGACAGCAGCCATTGCACGATCTTGCGCGTATTGGCCACGTGGCGGTCCATGCGCAAACCCAGCGTTTCTATCCCCTGCAAGACGGCGAAGGCATTGTGCGGGCTCATGACGGCGCCGAAATCGCGCAAGCCTTCGCGCCGCGCGCGCAGGGCAAACGGCGCCACCGTCGATTCCTCGGCAAACACCATGCCGTGGAAGCCTTCGTACGGTTCGCACAGTTCGGCGTAACGCCCCGTCCTGTCGTAGGCCGCTTGCCAGTCAAAGGTGCCGCCATCGACCAGCAAGCCGCCGATGGCCGTGCCGTGGCCGCACAGGAACTTGGTCGCCGAGTGAAACACCAGGTCGGCGCCATGTTCGAAGGGGCGCAGCAGATAGGGCGTGGTGAAGGTGGCGTCCACCATCAGCGGCAGGAAGTGTTCGTGGGCGAGGGCGGCGATGTGCGGGATATTGAGCACATCGAGGCCGGGATTGCCCAGGGTTTCGGCAAACAGCAGCTTGGTATTCGGGCGGATCGCGCTGGACCAGGCATCAGGGTCGCGCGGATCGACAAAGGTGGTCTCGATGCCGAAGCGTTTCAAGGTGTAGGCCAGCAGGTTGTGCGAACCGCCATATAGCGCCCGCGAGGCGACGATATGGGAACCGGCGCCGGCGATGGTGGTCAAACCCAGGTGCATGGCCGCTTGTCCGCTGGCGGTGGCGATGCCGGCCACGCCGCCTTCCAGCGCCGCGATGCGTTCTTCCAGCACCGCGTTGGTGGGATTCGAGATGCGGCTGTACACGTGGCCGGCCCGCTCCATATTGAACAGCGAGGCGGCATGGTCCGAGCTTTTGAAGGCAAACGAGGACGTGAAGTGGATCGGCGTGGCGCGCGCACCGGTAGCCGGGTCGGGCGCGGCGCCTGCATGCAGCGACAAGGTGTCAAAACCGGGGTATTTCGGACCGCTCATGGTGTCTCCGCCAATTATTATAGTGGCCAGATCGTACCCGGATTTGTGGCGGAGTAACAGGGCAGGCGTGCAGGCCGCATGGGCTGGTTTGTTTGCAGTACTTTTTTCAAACGCCGAAAAATGTTGACGACGGGGCGCGGTGGCGGTGATACGATGCCATGTCAGCGATATTCAGGCTGAGTCATCGTCCGCGCGCGTGCGCCGCGGGGTGGCCAGCGGCATTTCATGAAATCCTGGGCTTTAGACGCACTCATGCACTTCCACCAGGAAAGATCTTATGCCCGCAATATCGCTCGACGGCGCACTTGCCGTGCCTGCACTGTCGCCTTCGGATGGCTTGCGCCATGCCGGCTGGTGCATGCAAGACCATTTCCTGCCTGCCGATTTGACTGCGCAGCTGGCTGCCGAGTGCGTGTCAGCCATGCGCAGCGGCCAGATGAAGGGGGCAGGCGTGGGCAGCGGCCATGCGCCATTGTTGCAGCCAGCGATACGTGGCGACCATATCCAATGGCTGGAAGCGGGCAGGTCCGATGCCTGCGACCGTTATCTGGCCAGCATGGAAGCCTTGCACCAGCAATTGAACCGCGACCTGTTTTTAGGGCTGGATGAATACGAAAGCCATTTCGCCCTGTACGCGCCGGGCGCCTTTTACCGGGCGCATCTGGACCGGTTCCGCGATGACGACAAGCGCACCGTCTCCGTCGTGATCTACCTCAATGCCGACTGGCTGCCAGAACACGGCGGCGCGCTGCGCTTGCATCCGGAAGGCGAGTCTTCCATCGATATCTTGCCCGAAGCGGGCCGCATGGCGCTGTTTTTGTCGGGCGAGATGCTGCATGAAGTGTTGCCGACGATGCGCGAGCGCCTCTCTATTGCCGGTTGGTTCCGCCGCCGCGCCTAGGGCGTTTTAGCGCATGGGTAGGCTTGATTTGATTGCGCGCAAGGCTGGATTTTTTGATGGGCATAGGCTACAGTCGGTGTAAGGGCTTAAAATAACTAAAATACCACTCACGCGGACAGGAAGGCCATCATGAAAGTATCTGAAATTCTCCAAGTCAAGGGCAACATTCTTTACACGGTCACGCCTGACCATCCCTTGCTTGACGCGGCCAATACCATGGCCGAAAAAGACATCGGTTCGCTGGTGGTCATGGAATTTGGCGACCTGGTCGGCATGCTGACCTTCCGCGAAGTGCTGGTAGCGCTGCACGAAAACGCGGGCCAGCTCGGTAGCGGCACCGTGCGCAAGCATATGGATGACCACCCGATTACCGTCACGCCAGACACGGAAGTGAACGAAGTGCGCCGCATCATGCTGGAAAAGCATGCGCGTTACCTGCCCGTCATGAACGCCAAGACCCTGCTGGGCGTGATCTCGTTCTACGACGTGGCGCGCGCCGTGCTGGAAGCGCAAAGCTTTGAAAACCAGATGCTCAAGGCGTATATCCGCGACTGGCCAGCCGAAACGGCGGACTGAGCTTTACGATTGCTCCAGATGACAAAAAGCCAGCATCGATGCTGGCTTTTTTGCGCGCACGCGGCTTTTTACTTCTCTGCCGGCGTTTCCGCGACGGTTTCCGCGACTTGTTCCGTCACTTCGAGCGTGCCGTAAAACTTGACGCCCAGGTGGATGCGTTCACGGCCCATGGACACGCGGTGTTCGTTCGTGTCGCGCAGGGAGTAAACGCAGCCGCAATACTCTTGCTGGTAAAAATTCTCGCGCTTGCTGATCTCGATCATGCGGGCCGAACCGCCGCCCTTGCGCCAGTTGTATTCCCAGTACAGCATGCCAGGGTAATGGCTGGCTGCACGCACGCCGCTGCCATTGATCTGCTTCATATCTTTCCAACGAGAAATACCCAATGAACTGGTAATCACGGGAAAACCGTGTTCATGGGCATACAGGGCCGTGCGCTCGAAGCGCATGTCGAAGCACATGGTGCAGCGGCGGCCCCGCTCCGGATCGTTTTCCATGCCCTTGGCGCGGGCAAACCAGTTGTCGCGGTCGTAATCGGCATCGATGAACGGAATATTGAACTTTTCGGCAAAGCGGATATTTTCCTCCTTGCGCAATTCATATTCCTTGAGCGGATGAATATTCGGGTTGTAAAAGAAGATCGTGAAGTCGATGCCCGACGCCACCATGGCCTCCATCACTTCGCCCGAACAGGGCGCGCAGCACGAGTGCAGCAGCACCTTGTTGTTACCGCCAGGCCAGGCCAGTTTTTCGCGTGTGTATTCTTGTTGCATGATGCTGTTCCGTCAAGAGAGGGCGGACGCCTGACCGGTCTGGCGCGCCGCGTCGATAAAAGAGTGCGGGTATCGTTTCACATGAATTTAAATAATGGATGCATTAGATTTTACCATTATTATTAATGAATCGAAGTGTTTATGATAACTCCCATCCACACAAGGAGTTCTCATGATCACCACACATAATCTGGGTTTTCCCCGTATCGGCGCCAAACGTGAGCTGAAATTTGCCCTGGAAGACTATTGGAAGGGCGCCAGCACGCGCGAGGCGCTGGAAGGCGTGGGCGCGGAACTGCGCCAGCGCCATTGGCAAGACCAGCAAGTGCTCGACCTGGTGCCGGTCGGCGATTTTTCGTTCTACGATCAGGTGCTGGACATGAGTTTTACCTTGGGCAACGTGCCCAGGCGCGTGCAAGGCCTGGGCGGCGATGTGCTGGACAATTACTTCCGCGTGGCCCGCGGCCGAACGGCCAGCGACAGCGATTGCAGCTGCGTGCATGCCGGTGAAATGACCAAATGGTTTGACACCAACTACCACTACATCGTGCCTGAATTCTCGGCCGGGACCGAGTTTTCGCTGGACGCATCACGCCTGGTGGAGCAGATCGAACAGGCGCGCCGACTGGGCGCCAGGATCAAGCCCGTCATCATCGGCCCGGTCACTTATCTGTGGCTGGGCAAGGAAAAAGACGCGTCGAACAAGCTGGCGCTGCTGCCCAAACTGCTGCCCGTGTATGCAACGCTGCTGGCCACACTGGCCAGCCTGGGCGTGGAATGGGTACAGATCGATGAGCCGGTGCTGGTCACCGAACTCGACGCTAGCTGGAAACAAGCGTTCGTGACCGCCTACGATGCCTTGAAAGGCGGACCAGTCAAACTGCTGCTGGCGACGTATTTCGGCAAGCTGCAAGACAATCTGCCGCTGGCGGCCAGCCTGCCGGTGCAAGGCTTGCACGTGGACGCCATCAATGCCCGCGATGAAGTCGCGGCGCTGATCAAACAATTGCCGGCGCAGCACGTGCTGTCGCTGGGCGTGGTGAATGGCCGCAATATCTGGAAAACCGACCTGGCCGCGACCCTGGCATGGCTGGAACCTGTGCACGCTGCGCTCAACCAACGCCTGTGGCTCGCGCCGTCGTGTTCCCTGCTGCACGTGCCGGTCGACCTGGAGAGTGAACAGCAGCTGGAGCAGGAGATCAAGTCCTGGCTCGCTTACGCCTTGCAAAAACTGCATGAAGTGCAAATACTGTCGGCGGCGCTGAACCAGGGCCGCGCCTCGGTGCACGCCGAACTGGCCGCCAACGCCGCCGCTATCGCCGCCCGCCGCGTTTCGCCGCGCGTGCACAATCGGGCCGTCAAGGCTGCGGTGGCGGCGATTGAAAGCCGCCTGGGTCAGCGCCACAGCCCTTACGCCGAGCGCGCCCGCAAGCAATCGGCATTGCTGAAACTGCCGGCCTTCCCGACGACGACCATCGGCTCGTTCCCGCAAACGGCGGAAATTCGCCAGGCCCGCAGCCAGTACCGCAGCGGCCAGCTCGATGTTTCCGCATACCAGGCGCTGATGCAGGCGGAGATCGCCCGCTGCGTGCAAGCGCAGGAAGCGCTGGGGCTGGACGTGCTGGTGCACGGCGAAGCCGAGCGCAACGACATGGTGGAATACTTTGGCGAACAGCTGGACGGTTACGCCTTCAGCCAGTGCGGCTGGGTGCAGTCGTATGGTTCGCGCTGCGTGAAACCGCCTATTCTGTTTGGCGACATCAGCCGTCCCAAAGCGATGACGGTGGAGTGGAGCACCTACGCCCAGTCGCTGACCAGTCAACCGATGAAAGGCATGCTGACCGGCCCGGTGACGATCCTGAACTGGTCCTTCGTGCGTGACGACCAGCCGCGTTCGGTATCGTGCTACCAGCTGGCGCTGGCGATGCGCGACGAAGTGCTGGACCTGGAAAAGGCCGGCATCCGCGTGATCCAGATCGACGAAGCGGCTCTGCGCGAAGGCTTGCCGCTGCGCCGGGCGCAATGGCAGGAATACCTGGACTGGGCCGTGGCAGCGTTTCGCATCACGGCCAATGGCGTGGCTGACGAAACCCAGATCCACACCCATATGTGTTACTCGGAGTTCAACGACATCATTGCGCAGATCGCCGGCATGGATGCCGACGTGATCACCATCGAAACCTCGCGTTCGGACATGGAATTGCTGGACGCCTTCGATGACTTCAAGTATCCGAATCAGATCGGCCCTGGCGTGTACGACATCCACTCGCCGAACATCCCGGGCCAGGAGCAGATCGTCAAGCTGATGCAAAAAGCGGCGCAACGCATCCCGCCAGCCCGCCTGTGGGTCAATCCCGATTGCGGCCTGAAGACGCGTGGCTGGAAGGAAGTGATTCCTGCGCTGAGCAATATGGTGGCCGCCGCCAAAACCTTGCGGAGCACCGTCAAGGTTTAACAAGCATACCGGGGCCGGCGCTTCAGGCTGCGCCTTGCAGCGCTTCTTCGGTCAGCCATTTGCCCAGCGCGCTGGCCGTCATCGGGCGGGCGAACAAAAAGCCTTGCGCCATGGGGCAGCCCAGCGCCTGCAGGATTTGCGCCTGCCGTTCGTCTTCCACCCCTTCGGCGATCACGGCCAGGCCCAGGTTGCGGCCCAGCTGGATGACCATTTCAGCGATGCTGCTGCCGCGCGCCGAACCGGTGATTTCGGTGACGAAGGCGCGGTCGATCTTCAGGCGGTCGACCTGCAGGCGCTGCAGGTAGGACAGCGATGAAAAGCCGGTGCCGAAATCGTCGATGGCGATGCTCACGCCCGTCTGCTTGATTTGCCACAGCATCTTGATCAGGAGGTCAGGTTCTTCCATCGCCATCGATTCGGTGATTTCCAGTTCGATGAATTCGGGCGGCGCCTGGGTTTCTTCCAGCGCCAGGCGCAGCATTTCCAGGAACAGCGGGTGGCGAAACTGCACTTGCGAGACGTTGATCGACATGACGAAGTTGCGGTGGCCCTCGGCGCGCAGCCGCACCAGTTCGCGGCAGGCCGTGCGCAGCACCCATTCGCCCAGCTCGATGATGATGCCCGAGTATTCGGCGATGGGAATAAAACGGTCGGGCGAGATGAACTTGCCATCCGGCGTTTGCCAGCGCAGCAGCGCTTCGGCGCCCACGGCGCGGCGGGTGGACAGGTCGATCTGCGGCTGGTAGACGACAAACAGCTGGTTCTGGCTGAAGGCCGTGCGCAGCGCATGCATCATGCGCACGCGCTCGCGGATTTCGATGCCCATGCTGCGCGAAAAATAAAAGTGGCCGGCGCGCTGCTGGCTCTTGGCGCGCTTCAGGGCGATATCGGCATCCTTCAAGGCATCGGCGCCCGTGCCCGTATGCTCGCCCAGGCGCACCAGGCCCAGGGTGGCCGAGACCTGCACGTCCTGGCCATCGATGCTGAACGGCGTCTGGAACAGCGCCAGGATATTGGCCGGGTTCACTTGCGACGAGTCGCCCAGCACGCTGAAGATATCGCCGCCCAGGCGCGCCACCGTCAGTTGTCCGCCCAGCTGGGTTTGCAGCCGGCCCGCTACGGCCAGCAGCAGCAGGTCGCCAAACTGGTGGCCCAGCGCGTCATTGGTTTCGGCAAAATGGTCGAGGTCGACCAGCGACAGGGTCGCTTCGTCGCGCGCAGGGCCGGCCAGCGCCGCGTCGAGGATTTCCACCAGGCGCGTGCGGTTCGGCAGCTTCGACAGCTGGTCGTAGAAGGCCGCGTTATGCAGGTGCGTGACCAGTTCCACGTTATCGAGTCCTACCGCCACGTTGCTGCAAAAGACTTCGAGCAGGCTTTCATCGATGGCGCTAAGAGGGCGCGGCAGCAGCAGGAAGGCGGCCGCATCGCGGCTGGACTTGCCGGCAAAGTACAGGGTGGCGTAATCGTGGGCGTACACATTGCGCCGCTGTGCCAGCGTATGCTCGATGGCCTGCGTCACGCGGGCGTTGTCGATCTTGCACAAGGCGCTGTGCGGCAGGCTGGAAAAGATGCCGCTGCAGGCGCAGACGACCAGCTGCCGGCTGCCGTCGTCGAGCATGTCCTGCACGCACAGCACGCCGTCGGCGCGGATGCCCAGCAAGTCGGCGATCTGCGCCAGCGCGCCGGCCGAGAAATTCTGCACGCCGTGCAGCGCCATCAATTGCGTGCTGGCGTGGACGATCTGGTCCAGGCCGCGCCGGCTGCTGCTGATCGCCCGTATCTGCTCGTACGAGCGGATCGCCGCCGTGACGGTGGTAAACAGCTTGATGCGCGTCAGTTCGGACTTGGTCTTGTAATCGTTGATGTCGAAATCGCGGATGGCGTCGATTTCCGGCGCATAGCCGGGCTGGCCGGTGCGCAGGATGATGCGCACGTCCGTCATTTTCAGGGTTTCGCGGATATAGCGTACTAAATGCAGGCCAGCGTCATCCTGTTCCATCACCACGTCGAGCAGGATCACGGCGATGTCGGTTTCATGCTTGAGCTGCTCGCGCGCCTGCGCCGCCGAATAGGCATGCACGAATTCCAGCGGGCGGTGCTGCATTTCCAGGTTGCCGAGGGCGAAAGTGGTGGTGGAGTGGACGTCTTCATCGTCGTCGATGATCATCACTCTCCAGACGCTGCGCAGCGCGGCGGCGGGTGGCTGCGGTGCTTGCTCATCGAGGAATACCAGGTCGTCGTGATCGTCCTTGTTGGCATCAAGGGGCATGATCGGTTCAGGCATGTAATAGCTCTCCAGGATGACTTGATATTTTTTGCGAGCACATCAGAAATGTGCATGGCGTTGTTGCACCGCCTTGCCGTACTGGCGTACTGTCTTCGGCGGTGCGCCTAGCCCTGCGCATTTCTGATGTGCTCTCGGCGCATACCAAAAATCCAGGACCTTGCCTTGGGCATTTCTGATGTACTTTTGCTGCTTGCCCGATAAAAGTCGCATGTCGGGGATTTTGTTATACGCCCTCGTTCAAGTATATAGCGATTTAATAAGCACTATGCTTTTTTAAATCTATGCCGTGGGGCAATATTTTTGCGCTGGCATAAATACAACTGTAATATATAATTTTTGATATTTAAAATGCATCAACCCTTTCATTTCTCTGCACCATGTTGTAGAGAATGTGGCGATAGCAGTCTGGCGCGCCTTGTGGGCTGGTAGAATTGAGTTTTCCAGTCTTCACAATTTCCTATTATGTCCGGCAATTCATTTGGCAAGCTGTTTACTGTTACCACTTTCGGCGAATCGCATGGCCCGGCCATCGGCTGCGTGATCGACGGCTGCCCACCGGGCCTGGTCTTGTCGGAAGCCGATATCCAGCCTGAACTGGACCGCCGCAAGCCGGGCACCTCGCGCCACGTGACGCAGCGCCAGGAATCCGATACGGTCGAGATCCTGTCCGGCGTGTACCAGGGCGTGACGACGGGCACGCCGATCGCGCTGCTGATCCGCAATGAAGACCAGCGCAGCAAGGATTACGGCAATATCGCCGAAAGCTTCCGCCCTGGTCATGCAGACTATACCTATTGGCATAAATATGGCGTACGCGACCCGCGTGGCGGTGGCCGCTCGTCGGCGCGCCTGACGGCGCCCGTGGTGGGCGCGGCGGCGATTGCCAAGAAATGGCTGCTGCAGCAATACGGCACCACCTTCAAGGGCTGCATGAGCCAGCTGGGCGACATTCCCGTGCCGTTCGAATCCTGGGAACATGTACACGCCAATCCCTTCTTTGCAGCCAGTGGCGACGCCGGCCTGATCGCGCGCATGGAAGCGGCGATGGACCAGCTGCGCCGCGACGGCGATTCGATAGGCGCGCGTATCGACGTGATCGCGCAAAACGTGCCGGTCGGCCTGGGCCAGCCCATCTATGACAAGCTGGACGCCGACATCGCCTACGCCATGATGGGCATCAACGCCGTCAAGGGCGTGGAAATCGGCGCCGGCTTTGATTCCGTGGCGCAAAAAGGCTCGGAACATGGCGATGAGCTGACGCCAGAAGGCTTTATCGGCAATAACGCCGGTGGCGTGCTGGGCGGTATTTCTACTGGGCAAGACATCAGCGTGTCGATAGCCATCAAGCCGACCTCATCGATCCGCACGCCGCGCCGTTCGATCGATAAAGAAGGCAACCCGGTGATGGTGGAGACCTTCGGCCGCCACGACCCCTGCGTCGGCATCCGCGCCACGCCGATCGCCGAAGCCATGCTGGCCCTGGTGCTGATCGACCACGCGTTGATGCACCGCGCGCAGTGCGGTGATGTGAGTGTGGTGACACCGAAGTTGAAGTAATGTAAGTTCGTCGGATTAGCGCGGTCAAACCGCGCTAATCCGGCCTACGCCACTTTATTGGCGACCAGCTCCAATTGGTGGCGCATCTCCACCGACTGCACCAATAAAGCCCGGATATCGTTGATCAGGTTGAACTCCGTTTGGTTCAGCTGGATCGGCGGGAAACTGTCGTCCCAGTCGCCATACAAGAATCCCGTCGGGTGGCCGTTGGCCGACAGGGGCAGCACCACGAAGCTGCGCGCTTCCGGCAGGGTGGCCTTCCACCATTGCGGCAGCTTGGCGGCGAATTTCGGGTCGCGCGCATTGTCGATGAAGATCACGCGGTCGCTATTGAGGGCCGCATGAAACACGTTCGGCTCATAGGCATCGCCAAACACCATCAAATCCTGCAGGTCGGCCATGCCTTCGCCCATGCTGATGCGGGCCGAATACAAATGATCCTTGTGGTTGCGCACGAAGGCCACCGAACGCGAAAAGTCGAAGCCCTGGTGCAAGGTTTCCAGCGCCATCGACACCATCTGGCCAGGCGTAGCGCTGCCGATGGCGCCGCGCAGGTCGGCCAGGCCGCTGATCAGGATGCGGTTGCCTTCGGCCCGCAGCCGCGTCGACGCCAGCTGCTGCGCGCGCCGTTCGGCCGGTTTCGACAACGGCGCGATCGACAGGTCGGCCGCGGCCATCGCCTTGGCTTTTTCCACCGCGGCGCCCAGGTCGTCCACCTCGATGCCTAGCATGCCCGAATAATTCTCGATCAGCGCATGCACCTGTTCTGCGCCTGCCGCATCGTCATGCCATAGCGAGTCGGCGCAGCGCGCGGCCATGGTCGACAGGCCCGCCATCCAGTCGGCGCCGGTGGCTGGCGTGTCTGACGGGACCGCTTCCAGCGGACGCATGCCGCTGATCAAATGCTGCGGCAAGCCCCAATGGGCGGCCGTGGCGTAACCCACTTCGGGCAGCGACAGGCCGAGGATTTCACGCGCGGCCGCCGCTTCATTGCCGGGGCCTGCGTGCGCCTGCATGCGGGCCCAGAAATCGGTCATATAGAACGTCACCATCATGCGGCCCAGCGTGTGCAGCATGGAGCAGACCACGGCCTGTTCGGCTTGCAGGCTGCCGGCGCTGGTGGCCACCTGCTGCGCCACCATGCCTGCCAGCACGGCTTTTTCCATTTCGACGTGGGCGCTGACCGAGTCCGGCGTGGCTTGCGACAGTTCCTCGATCAGTTTCAAGCCCAGCGCCAGGTGGCCGATGGCGTCGATGCCCAGCACCAGCACGGCTTTCGAGACCGTGTTGACGCGCTGGCCGAAAGCCGAATACATGCCGCTATTGGCCAGGCGCAGCACCTTGTGCGTCAGGACCGGGTCCGACAGCACCGTTTGCGTCATGTCGAATTCATGGTCATCCTCGCCGCGCATGGCGCCCAGGATGGCGCTGATGGCCTTGGCGAAACCGGGCATGTCGCCTTGCTGGCGGGTGCGCGCCCAGAGCAGTTCCAGGGTGTTCTTGCCGAGTTGCGTCGGCGCCGTGTAGTGGCCTGGGTTCATGACACGCCTCCGCGCAGTTCATAGTCTGAGGGCGCGGAAACCAGCGCCGCATAGGTTTTTTCGCTCAGTGCCGCCAGTGCGGCATGGGCCGGCATCGGTTTGCCCGTCAGATAGCCTTGTATATAGTGGCAGCCGCGTGATTCCATGAAATGCATTTGTTCTTCAGTTTCCACGCCCTCGGCCACGACCGACAGATTCAAGTGCTTGGCCAGGTCGAGGATGGTGTTGCAGATCGCCGCGTCCTTGCTCGACGCGGGCAAATCCTTGATAAAGGTGCGGTCTATCTTCAGCACGGAAATCGGGAAGCGCTTCAGATAGGCCAGTGATGAGTAGCCGGTGCCAAAATCGTCGATGGCGATGCGCGCGCGGCGTTCCGTCATTTTAACGAGGATGGTTTCGGCATGCACGGGATCGATCATCAGGGTGCCTTCCGTGATTTCCAGCACCAGGTGCTCCCCTGACAGGCCTGAAAAGGCAATGGCGTCGTCCAGCACGTCGAGGAATTTGTCGTTGCGGAACTGGCGCGGACTGATATTGACCGAGATATACAGCGCCCGCTGCGCCACTTCCTGGAATTGCTTGAGCTGCACGCAGGCCGCCTTCAGCGCCCAGGCGCCCAGCAGGTTGATCAGGCCGTTCGCTTCGGCGATGGGAATGAAGCGCACGGGCGGCACCAGGCCCAGGGTAGGGTGCTTCCAGCGCATCAGGGTTTCGAAACCCTGGATCTGGCGCGTGCGCGCATCGACGATGGGCTGGTAGTACAGCAAGAACTCGCCCTCGCGCACGGCCTGGAACATGGCCGCTTCCAGCGAGATATCGTGTTCGGACGGGCCATTGAGGCGCGGGCTGTAGACCAGGCAGCGGGCCTTGCCGGTTTCCTTGGCGCGCGACATGGCCGCGTCGGCCAGGGCCACCAGGCGTACTTCGTCTTCCGCGTGCAGCGGGTAAATCGAGACGCCGACCGAGGCGCCCACGTAGATCGTGTGGCCATCGACTTCGAACGGCGCCTGCAAGGTGGCCAGCAGGCGGCCCGTCACCAGCTTGATTTGGGCGTCGGTAGCGCTTCCAGGCAGCACCGCGACAAATTCGTCGCCGCCCACGCGGGCCAGGGTGTCGCTGTCGCGCAGGGTCTTGCGCAAGCGCGCGGCGGCCAGGCGCAGCACGGCGTCGCCGACCGGGTGGCCCAGGCCATCGTTGACCTTCTTGAAGCCATCGAGGCCGATGGTGGCCACCGAAAAGCCCTGGCCCGAGCGCGCGGCCTGGGCGATCACCATGCGGATGCGGTCCGACAGCAGCAAGCGGTTCGGCAAGCCCGTGAGGGCATCGTGCGTGGCCATGTGGCGCAGCCGCTCTTCCGTATTGTGCTGGGCCGACGTGTCGCGCCCGACCACCAGCAGTTCGACGATGCCGGCCTGGTTGATATACGAAGAAATACGCAGTTCGAACCAGATTTCCTGGTCCGGCGTTTGCAGCCGCACTTCCAGGCGGCCCGGTTCTTCCAGGGCGTCTGCCAGCGCGGCCTGTAGCGCCGCGCGCGACGCTTCCGTGGCCAGCGGCAATAACAAATGGCCGGCCAGGCCCGCTGGCGCAGCAAACAAGGTGGCTGCACGCCGGCTGGCAAACAGGATCAAACCGTCCGCGTCGAGCCGGAACACGATGTCGCCTGCCTCTTCCATGAGGTTATCCAACTCTAGGCGAGCCTCGCGGTGGGCGGCGGATGGGGTACTGGAAAACATCGTGCTGGCTTTTACCTTATCGTTCAGTATTGGCCACCCCGCAATCGGCAGGCTGGCCAGGAAATTCACACCATCTTTATTACAGCTTGCTGGCTGCTTGCGCTATCAAATGTCAGGAGATCCAGACGAAATGTATCATTGAAAAGCCCCCAATTACATGAAATAAAGCAACATTCCTTCAGGTTGCCTGGGGGATTTCATAAATACCGCTTTCTTTTCCAAAAAAACCTTGTGTGACTGGCGCACGGCAAGCCGCTTGCCCTGGCCTGGTCTTTGCGCTAGTCTCGCTGACAGACGGTTTTTGCCTGCTGCCAGCTTGGCAAGGGCGCCATGATAGCAAACCGCACCGGAGACCCGCCATGAATGCTTACGACACGCATGAAGTTTTCAACCAGGCCACGCCCTTCGAAAACGTGAATCTGTTCAGCTGCGACCCGGCCCTGGTCGAGGCGGTGGAGCGCGAGGGCGGCGGCGCGGCGCTGCCGGAACTCGCGGCGCTCGGTGCGCAGCTGGGGCGCGCCGAGACCCTGGCGCTGGCGCGGCTGGCCAATATCCACACGCCGCAATTGCAGCAGTTCGACCGGGCGGGGCGGCGCATCGATGAAGTGCTGTTCCACCCGGCCTGGCATGAATTGATGGTCATCCTGGTCGGCGCCGGCGCCCATTCTTCGCCGTGGGCCGCGCCGGGGCCAGGCGCCCAGGTGGCGCGGGCGGCCACCTATCTGTTGGTGGGGCAAGTGGAAAACGGCACCCAATGCCCGCTGACGATGACTTATGCCTCGGTGCCGGCGCTGCGCCTGGCCACGCACCTGCCGCAGATCGCCGCGCGCTGGCTGCCGAAGATTTTGTCGCGCGAGTACGATCCCCGTTCCCTGCCGGTGGAGCAGAAACGCGGCGCCCTGATCGGCATGGGCATGACGGAAAAGCAGGGCGGCTCCGATGTGCGCAGCAATACGACATACGCCGAGCCCGTGCCTTTGCCTGAGGCGCAAACGCTGTTCGGCGAGCAGGCGGAACACGTCTGGCGCATCGTCGGCCATAAATGGTTTTTTTCGGTGCCGCAAAGCGACGCCCATCTGATCCTGGCGCAGACGGAACAGGGCAGCAGCGCCGGCCTGTCGTGCTTCTTCGTGCCCCGCTTCCTGCCCGATGGCAGCCGTAACCAGATCCGCGTGCAGCGCCTGAAGGATAAACTGGGCAACCGCTCGAACGCCTCGTCGGAAGTGGAGTTTACGGGGGCGTATGGCTGGCTGGTGGGCGCGCAGGGCAGGGGCATACCGACCATCCTGGAAATGGCCAGCCACACGCGCCTCGATTGCGTGCTGGGCAGCGCCGGCATCATGCGCGCCGCCTTGACGCAGGCCGTGCACCATGCGCGCCAGCGGGCCGTGTTCGGCAAGCCGCTGGTGGAGCAGCCCCTGATGCAGAACGTGCTGGCCGACCTGGCGCTGGAATCGGAAGCGGCCACCGCGTTTGCCTTGCGCCTGGCGCGCTGCTTCGATGAAAAGGACGATGCGCAGCAAGCCGTGCTGGCCCGCGTGCTGACGCCGGCCGGCAAATACTGGATCTGCAAGCGTGGGCCGGGCTTTGGCGCCGAAGCGATGGAAGTGCTGGGCGGCACCGGTTACGTGGAAGACGCGCCGCTGGCCCGGCTGTACCGTGAACTGCCCGTCAATTCGATCTGGGAAGGTTCGGGCAATGTGATGTGCCTGGACGTGCTGCGCGCCTTCGGCAAGTCGCCCGCCGCGCGCGAGGCGCTGCAGGCGGAACTGGCCCTGGCGGGCGAGGGCGAGCCTGCGTTTGTTGCATATAAGAATGCGCTGCTGGCCGACCTTGACGGTCCGCAAGCCGATGAATTCGGCGCGCGGCGCCTGGCCGAACGCATCGTGCTGGCCGTGCAGGCGGCCTTGCTGCTGCGCCATGCGCCGCCGTTTATTGCCCAGGCTTTCGTGTTGTCGCGGCTGGTGCAAGCGCCGGGAGGCGCGTATGGACGCTTGCCGGCAGGCACGGATTGCACGGCCATCCTGGCGCGGGCGTTGCGCGAATATTAAGCTTGAATATAGGCTGGCGTGCAATTATTCCTGAAATTCCAGCCACAGCGGCGCCGTGGGCTGGGATAATGCTGCAATCCATTATTTTATCGACCCCCGGCGCGCTGGCGGTGCAGCCATCCCGCCGCGCCGGGAACAAGAGAGAAAAAACAATATGAAACAAGATCCGCGCTTCCCCAATCTCTTTATTACCGACCATCCGCTGATCCAGCACAAGCTGAGCCACATGCGCGAGCACGACACCTCGACGCGTACTTTCCGCGAGTTGCTGAAGGAAATCACCTTGCTGATGGGCTATGAAATCACGCGCGACCTGCCGCTGACGACACGCGAAATCAAGACCCCGCTGATGACCATCGATGCGCCAGTGATTGCTGGCAAGAAATTGGTTGTCGTGCCTATCCTGCGCGCCGGCATCGGCATGAGCGATGGCTTGCTGAACCTGCTGCCATCGGCCCGCGTGGGCCATATCGGCGTGTACCGCGACCCGGCCACGCACATGCCCGTGGAATACCTGGTGCGCCTGCCAGACCTGAATGAGCGTACCTTCATCCTGTGCGACCCGATGGTGGCGACCGGCAATTCGGCCGTATATGCCGTCGACGTGCTGAAAAAACGCGGCGTGAGCGATGAGCAAATCGTGTTCCTGTCGCTGGTGGCCGCACCGGAAGGCGTGACCGTGTTCCAGAACGCGCATCCGAACGTCAAGATGTTTACCGCCGCACTCGATTCTCACCTGGACGACCATGCGTACATCGTGCCTGGCCTGGGCGATGCCGGCGACCGCATCTTCGGCACCAAATAATAATAGCTATCTTCACATCGCTCGCGAGGACTGTCATGGCTACCTTGATCGACCCGGATTTCCGCGCCCGTTTGCGCGCCTTGAATGACAAGTACGCCGCCGGCGTGCCAGGCTTGATGCAAGCCATCGCCACGGCGCGCGAGCGCTGCGATACGGAAGGGCCGCGCCTGGAGCCGTTGACGGCACTGCACCGCGCCTTGCACGCGGTGGCCGGTTCGGCCTCTACCTTCGGCTTTGCCGCGCTGGGACACGAGTGCCGGCGCCTGGAGCAGCTGGTGCGCGGCTTGCTCAATGCGCCGGGCGAGGTGCTGGCCGAATGGCCGGCGCTGAGCGCTCAGGTGGGGGACCTGCTGCGCTGGGCGGCGCACGATGCCGCCGCGCCCACCTACCAGGCGTAGGCTTTGGCGTGCGGCGTGGTCAAATTAATACATTTGATATAACGCAAAGCGTGCGCGCGAAGGATTGGGATATAGTGTCTCCATGCCGCTGGTACAGGGCGCCGCAAGACGGGGATTCGGCTATTAAAGTAGTGTTCGCAAGTTTATTTTGCGAAAGAATGGTTTTTCTCAGTTTTGTTGGTATAATTGGGCATCGTTGGATTCGAGGTAGTAGTGCAGTTTGTCTGTCATTTCTTTCTTGCTTCAAACGATATAACGGGCGCAAGCCCAACTTAACTGAAATAGGAAATTGTAATGGCAACTGGCATCGTAAAATGGTTCAATGATTCGAAGGGTTTCGGCTTTATTACCCCTGACGAAGGCGGCGAAGATCTGTTCGCTCACTTCTCGGCTATCCAGTCGAACGGCTTCAAGTCCCTGCAAGAGAACCAACGCGTTTCTTTTGAAGTGACTGCTGGCCCTAAAGGCAAGCAAGCTTCGAACATTCAGCCAATCTAATACGCTGGATCAAACGAAATAAAGAAATCCTCGGTCTCCGGGGATTTTTTTTTCGCCTGAAGGTTCGTGCTACAGGCGTTTTCACCTGGATTTTCCTTCCAGCTTCCCCCTCTAGCGCCAATAGCCAGCTTGCGCATAACTATGCCGCAGGAACTCGACAAACGCGCGGATGCGCAAGGGCAGGTGGCGGCGCTGCGCGAACACGGCGTAGATATCGTTGCCCGGTGCAGCATACTGGTCCAGTACGGTGACCAGTTTTCCTGAAGCGATCTCGGCGCCCACTTCCCACATCGAGCGCCATGCCAGTCCCTTGCCGGCCAGGGCCCAGTCATGCAGTACTTCGCCATCGTTGCACACCATGTTGCCCGTTACTTTCATGGTCACGTTCTTGCCGTTTTCGCGGAAAGTCCAGCCGCGCTGGCTGCCTTCGCTGCTGATCGCCAGGCAATTGTGCCTGGCCAGATCGGCGGGCGCCAACGGCGTGCCGGCCCGCTTCAGATAGGCGGGCGAGGCCACCAGCACGCGCCGGTTGTCGGCCAGCTTGGTGCTGACCAGCGAGGAATCGGACAGGCTGGCGATGCGGATGGCCACGTCGATGCCTTCGCCGATCAAATCGACCAGCCGGTCGTTCAGGTTCAGCGACACCGTCAAGTCGCGGTGCTCGGCCAGGAAGGAAGGCAGCAGCGGCGCCACGTGATGGCGGCCGAAGCCGGCCGGTGCCGAAATCAGCAGATGGCCACGCGCCTGCACGCTGCGCACGGCCACCGCCGATTCCGCGTCTTCCAGCTCGCCCAGGATGCGCTGGCAATCTTCCAGGAAGGCGGCCCCCTCATTCGTCAGCGCCAGCTTGCGCGTGGTGCGCTGCAGCAGCTTGACGCCCAGCCGCTCTTCCAGCGCATCGAGGCGCCGGCCTATCATGGCTGGCGCGATGCCTTCCGCGCGCGCTGCCGCCGACAGGCTGCCCTTGGCGACCACATCCACGAAGGTCGAGATTTGCCTGAATTGCCCCATGGCTGTTATTTTCCTCACTTGTGATAAAAACGCATGGATGAAGTGATTTTTAATCTCGTTTCCCTGCCTTATAGTGCATTACTATAAAACAAAAGCAGAGTGGAACGCTGTATTTCTTGCGAGCAGCAACCGTGCTTGCGCAGTCGTTCAGCTTATATTGCAGTGACCAGATTATTTTTCGCATTATCTTTAATCATCAATGGAGAGCATCATGACGCAGACCCCCATCGTCCTTCCCGACGGCATGCAAATTAGCGGTGACATCAAGCCTGGCTATGCACAGATATTGACTCCGGAAGCGCTGGCACTGGTGGCCAGGCTGGCGCGTGCGTTCGAGCCGCGCCGCCAGGAGTTGCTGGCCGTGCGCGTAGAACGCGCCAGGCGCCTCGATGCGGGCGAGCGCCCGGATTTCCTGCCCGAAACGGCGCATATCCGCGAGGGCGACTGGAAGATTGCCCCGATACCGAAAGCGCTGGAATGCCGCCGCGTGGAAATCACGGGTCCGGTCGAGCGCAAGATGGTGATCAACGCCTTCAATTCGGGCGCCGACAGCTATATGACGGACTTCGAAGACTCGAACACGCCGAACTGGGACAACCAGATCACGGGCCAGATCAATATGTTCGATGCCGTGCGCAAGACGATTTCGCTGGAGCAGAACGGCAAGTCCTACAAGTTGAACGACAAGATCGCCACCCTGGTCGTGCGTCCGCGCGGCTGGCACCTCGATGAAAAACACGTGCTGGTCGATGGCAAGCGCATTTCCGGCGGCATTTTTGATTTCGCCCTGTTCATGTTCCATAACGCCAAGGAACAATTGGCGCGCGGCGCCGGTCCGTATTTCTATCTGCCGAAAATGGAATCGCACCTGGAAGCGCGTTTGTGGAACGATATTTTCGTGATGACGCAAAAGGAACTGGGTTTGCCGCAAGGCACGATCAAGGCCACGGTGCTGATTGAAACCATCCTGGCCGCGTTTGAAATGGATGAAATCCTGTACGAATTGCGCGAACATAGCTCGGGCCTGAACGCGGGCCGTTGGGATTACATCTTTTCCTGCATCAAGAAATTCAAGTTGGACAAGGACTTTTGCCTGGCCGACCGCGCCAAGGTCACCATGACGGCGCCTTTCATGCGCGCCTACGCCTTGCTGCTGCTGAAAACCTGCCACAAGCGTGGCGCACCGGCCATCGGCGGCATGGCAGCCTTGATCCCGATCAAGAACGACCCTGAAAAAAATGACATCGCCATGGGCGGCGTGCGCAACGACAAGGCGCGCGACGCCACCGATGGTTATGACGGCGGCTGGGTGGCGCATCCGGGCCTGGTCGAGCTGGCCATGGGCGAGTTCACCAAAGTGCTGGGTGATAAACCGAACCAGATCGGCAAGCAGCGCCCTGATATCGACGTCAAGGCTTCTGATCTGTTGAATTTCCAGCCGGAAGCGCCGATCACGGAAGCAGGCTTGCGCTACAACATCAACGTGGGCATCCATTACCTGGGCAGTTGGCTGGCCGGCAACGGTTGCGTGCCGATACATAACCTGATGGAAGACGCCGCCACGGCCGAAATCAGCCGCTCGCAAGTATGGCAATGGATACGTTCCAGTAAGGGCGTGCTGGAAGACGGCCGCAAGGTTACGGCCGAGATGGTGCGGACCATGATTCCCGAAGAGCTGGCCAAGGTCCAGCGCGACGCCCCCGGCGGCAACGGCCCAACCTATGTGCGCGCCGGCCAGATTTTCGAGGAAATGTCGACCTCGGAGGAATTTGCCGAATTTTTGACTTTGCCGTTGTACGAAGAACTCTAAGTTTCAGTATTCAGGCCATAAAAAATCCCGGTCGTACCTTGCGGCGCCACCGGGATTTTTGCCGTAAAAACAAAAATTTAGAAATTGTTCTTCCACATGCGCAGTGCGGCAAAGGCTTCCACGGGCGACGCATCGGCCGCCAGCTTTCCTTCCACCTTCAGGCTGGCCAGGATGGCCGGTTCCTTGTAGCGCAAAAACGGATTGGTGGCTTTTTCCAGCGCGATGGTCGACGGCACGGTAGACAGGCCTTGCTGGCGTTTTTCCGTATCGATCGCTACACGTTCCTGCAGGGCAAGATTGCCTGGCTCGACGGCGCTGGCGAAACGCAGATTGGACAAGGTGTACTCATGCGCGCAAAATACCTCGGTATCGTCGGGCAGGGCGGCCAGCTTGCCCAGCGAGTCGGCCATTTGACCTGGCGTGCCTTCGAACAGGCGGCCGCAGCCACCGGCAAACAGGGTGTCGCCAGAAAACAGCCAGGGCGCGCCGCTGCGCTCGTCGCGCTGGCGCACGTAGGCGATATGGCCTTTGGTGTGGCCGGGCACGTCGATCACGGTCAGCTGCAAGTCCAGCTCGCGCACGTAGGCGACATCGCCTTCGGCCAGGGGTTCCGTGATGGCTGTGATAGCTTCATTGCGCGGACCGAACACGGGCACGGCGAAATGCTGCAACAATTCAGGCACGCCTCCGGTGTGGTCGGCGTGGTGATGAGTCAGTAAAATGGCGCACAATGTCAGTTGATGGGCTTTGAGCGCATCGAGGATGACCATCGCATCGCCCGGGTCGACCACGGCGGCATGCGTGCCGTCATGGATCAGCCACAGGTAGTTGTCGGCAAAGGCGGGAACGGCAAGTACCGATAAGGTGTGTGATAAGGTTTGTTCGGGGGAATGGATCATAGGCAAGAAAGAAAACTGAATGGACAGTGTGGCATCCGAAAAATCCATTATAGCGCTTGATGGCTGGTTACAAACACCGGCCGGTCTCTACGTGCGCGCGTGGGAACAGCAATGCCTCGATAGCCTGACGGCCGATATCTTCGGTTTTAATGCCGTGCAGATCGGTTTGCCGCAGTTCGACGCGCTGGCCGCCAACCGCATGCCGAACAAATGGCTGCTCGATTCCCGCTTGCCTCCGCAACCGGCTCAGGACAGCCGGGTCAAGCTGGTGGCTGCCTTCGACGAGCTGCCGTTCGAATCGCAAAGCCTGGACCTGGTGGTGTTGCCGCACGTGCTGGAATTTGCGGCCGAACCGCACCAGGTCTTGCGCGAAGTCGAGCGCGTGCTGATCCCGGAAGGGCGGCTGATCGTCTGCGGCTTCAACCCGGCCAGCCTGTGGGGCGCGCGCCAGGGCCTGGGACGCATCACGGGCCGTCATTACTTGCCGAAGGCGGGCGAGCTCATTTCCATGCCGCGCATGAAAGACTGGTTAAAATTGCTGAACATGGGCGTGAGCCGCAGCCATTTCGGCTGTTATGCGCCTGCGTGCAGGACGGAAAAATGGCTGCGCCGCAACGCCTTCATGGACAAGGCCGGCGCGCGCTGGTGGCCATATCTGGGCGCAGTGTATATAGTGCAGGCGATCAAGCGCGTCAAAGGGATGCGCTTGATCGGTCCGGCGTGGACCAAGAAACCGGCGACGGCCTCCGCAGGCGCGCCGGTTACCAATAAAAGGCGGGAGCAGCAAGATGGATAAGGTTGAAATTTACGCCGACGGCGCATGCAAGGGCAATCCCGGCACCGGCGGCTGGGGCGCGCTGATGGTTGCCGATGGCGCCAAGAAAGAAATCTATGGCGGCGAGTTGAACACGACCAATAACCGCATGGAATTGAAGGCCGTGATCGAAGCATTGACGGCGCTCAAGCGTCCTTGCCAGGTAGTGATGTACACCGATAGCCAATACGTGCAAAAGGGTATCAGCGAGTGGATCCACGGCTGGAAGGCGCGCGGCTGGAAAACCGCTGCCAAGGAACCCGTCAAAAACGTCGACCTGTGGCAAGCGCTGGACGCGGCCCAGGCCGTGCATACCATGGAATGGCGCTGGGTACGCGGCCACAACGGCCATCCGGGCAATGAGCGGGCTGATCAGTTAGCCAATATGGGTGTGGAAACCGTCAGATCGTGAGTTAAAAAGTAGCTGCAACATCGAAGCGAAGGGCACAGCTTTGTTATACTGTGTCCTTCGCTTTTTGCTTTTACGAATGAGTCTGCCATGCGTCAAATTGTTCTCGATACTGAAACCACCGGCCTGAACCCACGCACGGGCGACCGCATCCTGGAGATCGGCGCGGTCGAGTTGAACAACCGCATGCTGACCGGGAACAACTTCCATTACTACATCAATCCCGAGCGCGATTCTGAAGAGGGCGCCTTGGCGGTCCACGGATTGACCACGGAATTCTTGAGCGACAAACCGAAATTCGCCGAAATCGTCGAAGAATTCCGCGCCTACATCGCCGACGCCGAACTGATCATCCACAACGCGCCGTTCGATATCGGCTTCCTGAACGCCGAATTCAAGCGCCTGAGCCTGCCACCGATCCACGAGCACGTGCATGGCGTGATCGACACCCTGGTACAGGCAAAAGAAATGCATCCCGGCAAGCGCAACTCGCTCGACGCCCTGTGCGACCGCTACGGCGTCTCCAACGCCCACCGCAAGCTGCACGGCGCACTGCTGGACTCCGAACTGCTGGCCGACGTCTACCTGGCCATGACGCGCGGCCAGAACAGCCTCAGCATGGATGAAGAAGTGGAAGTGGCCGCCGACGGCGCCGTACTCGAAATCGTCCCCCTGGCCGAGATCATCTTCCAGCCCGCCAGCCCCGACGAACTTGCCGCCCACGAAACCACCATTGCCGGCCTCGACAAAGCCGTCAAAGGCCAATGCATCTGGACCGCCGTCAGCACGCCAGCGGCTGCTTGAAGCGCTGAAAAGCTGCACCAAGGAAAAATCCTGCCGCCAGCCCTTGCAGACGCCGCGTCACCTATGCGATAATTCGATCCGCTTAGGGAGGTTAGCTCAGGGGTAGAGCACTGCATTCACACTGCAGGGGTCGCAAGTTCGAAACTTGCACTTCCCACCAAGAATACGCTGCGATTATAGGAAAGCCGACACATTATGTGGTCGGCTTTTTTTATGCGTGTGTGATTTGTCTTTTGCGACGAAGTGATATGTGCGCCCATTTGGGGTTGTAGCGCAGGAGTGCAGGCCGAAAGATTTGAATCGCATCTTTCCTTTTGCTCGATTAGTTCTTGCTGTAAAACTTGCTATAAAGTATGTTTTACAAACTGAATAAATACGAGGAGAACAATGCACTACTACGGCATGAGCAGTTATAACGATATTGAGATTGGCGACTTGGTCGTGCTTGTAAACTCGCAGGCGGAACCTTATACAGTTGTGGCTATGTATCCTGGTGGCATGGTTGAGTGTCAGGGGCAGTCAGGCAGTTACAAGTATCAAGCCAGCGCACTGATGACAATTAAACGCCATAACGAGACGCTTCTGGCGAGTGTAAATAAGCGATGTGCGGGAGTCGAACGGTATGTTGAAAAGGCGTTGACCGTGCAGGAAGAGCTGGAGAGGCAGAGAAAAGAATATATTGATTCCCTTAACCGGAATGAATCTGAATGGCAACGTCGACTTGGTGCCGCAAAAGGCGAGATGGCGGTCCTTGAGCAAATAATCAGGGTATCGCGAATGAGGTCGGTTTTTTCAAGGAACCTCGGCAATGTCGGTGAGTTCTCCGGCGCTGATCTGGATGCGAAGCTTGTTAAAGCAAAAAAAGATGTGGAAAAAATTACCGAAGTTTTAAATTTTATTCATATGCGTGTGGTGAGAGCCCGTTACTGACAGGGCGTAGACGAAATCAACTCTTATAAACGAGTCTGTTGAGTAGCATGCGCGCTTCAGCCAACCCAACCCAGGCTGCCGAGACATCGAGTTTGCGGTCGTGATGCATCACCGTGAGGCGCCAGTGTTCAGTCCACGCATGGGTTGTTTCGACGACCCAGCGCATGAGAAGGGCCATGAACCCGGCATTCGTACCCGCAGGATACTCAGGGGCGATCGTTGGATCGTGTGGCGTTCTGGTCATGCCATTGGCTCGATGACGCACCACTTCAACGCGAATATGGTGCGCCTGCTCGATGGCATGCGCACATTTTCCGCCATACGCGCCGTTGGTATAGAGTTTTTCGAGGCGGGGGCTCTTGCCGCACGCTTGCGTCACCTCGTCTGCCGCCGCGCAATGAGCAATCGTATCGACGACGAGATGACGCGTGCGCCCTTTGACCTTCCTGTCAGCGTCAAACCCACTCTCGCCACCTTGTGGCGAGATGCGGGGGGACTGTGTACCAATCACTGCCGCACTTGGTGTGCTTGCCCGTCCCATCCGTACGCGCCATTGTTCGCGCAGCTGGCCTTGCATTTGTTCGAATACACCTACGCTAACCCAGCGCGAAAATGCCTTGTAGGCCGCCTGCCAGGGTGGGAACCTTCCGGGCAATAGGTAGCCAGGCACAGCCTGTGCGCAGCGATGCATTGACGAGATCGCGGCGGCTGTAATGCACCGGTTGTTGATTTTGTCTAGACCCTCTTAGACGGAAGCCGGTGTTTGCGACCGTGCTCGGCGCTCCATGTGCGCCTTCGCCACGCGTACCGCTTCGTCGGTTCGCCCCCACAGGCCCTTTATTTGTTCGACGATTTCAGGCCGCGCGCTACGCGGATGTCCTGAGTTCATTGTCGGCTGCGGGTCGTATTCCAGAACGAGTTGTGTAAATTCTGCCGCGTCCCGCCCTTTGATCTCTGCGATGACCTGCAGCGCAAAATCAATTCCAGCCGTTACACCACCGCCGGTGATGCGGTTCCTGTCGACGCAGACCCGTTCATAGCTCGGCTCGATACCCAGTGCTATGAGTGGTTCATAGAACGGCCAGTAGGTGGCCGCGCGGTAGCCCTCCAGTAACCCCGCCATTGCGAGAAGCACAGAACCTGTGCATGCGGAGGTTATATAAGTGGCAGTCTTTCCGGCCCGGGCAATAAAGTCCAGAAATTCCTGGTCTTTCATGATCTCTGGGGTTCCCGCGCCGCCAGCGACAAACAGCACGTCTAAATTGTCCGGAACGTCATTAATTGTAATCGTCGGGTTCATGGTAACCCCCATATCCGTTGGAACAGGATCCATGGTCTTCCAGATGATGTGTGTTTTGGCATGAAGGCCAAATGCAGTCTGTGGCCCTGCTAAGTCTTGCAGCGTAAAGCCTGGAAAGATCACCATGCCTATCTGTAGTTGGCGGTCTTCAATTTTCTTACTCAGTTTATCGGACATCGTTTTTCTCCTTTGTTGGACTTGACTACAGCATAGCCCTGCCAGACAATATGCGTGAGTGGCAGGAATGACAAAAGGCGATTGGTTTCTGCCAGAATTTGCGTTTTAGAAATTTATAAAAAGGAGTCTATTTCCATGCATAGGATCGCGGTTCTGGCGTTGGATGACGTGGTGCCGCTGGACTTTGGCATCGCCTATCAGGTTTTCGCGTTGGCCCGTCAGATTGACGGAAGCAAAGCCTATGATGTGGAGGTGTGCGGACCTAAGCGGAGAATTCGGGCGGCTAGCTTCGATATGCAGGTGCGACACGGACTTGATCGCCTTGTGCAAGCCGACACCATTGTCATACCAGGAAGTGAGGACCCTTTCAGCGCGGTTCCCAGGGCTGTAAGCTTAGCGCTTCAGCGCGCATATGATCGCGGTACAAGATTGGCGTCTATTTGCACGGGAGTCTTTACCCTTGCCGCAAGCGGCCTGCTTAATGGAAGACGCGCTGCTACGCATTGGCGTGTTGCAGAGGACCTTGCCAGGCTTTACCCCCAGATAAAAGTCGAACCAAATGTTCTGTTCGTCGATGAAGGTAGTATCGTGACCTCGGCCGGCGCGTCGGCAGGTCTGGACATGTGCCTGCATCTCGTGCGACGCGATTACGGCCAGTCTGTTGCTGCGAACACTGCCCGCCTAACGGTCGCGCCAATGCGCCGGGACGGCGGTCAGGCACAATTCATTCGCCAGGAACTCCCCAGTTCGCCAACAAGCTTGACGTCATTGATCGAGTGGCTGCGAGACCATCTGAGTACCGTGCACACTGTCGATAGTCTTGCGATACACGCCAATATGAGCCCCCGTACCTTTGCTCGACGATTTCAAGAACAGACAGGTACCACCCCGTTGCAATGGCTTCTCAATGCGCGTATCGATCGAGCGCGTGAATTACTTGAGGAGAGCGAGGTATCGATAGATCAGACAGCATTTCTTTCGGGGTTCGGTTCAGCGGTGACTTTCCGGTCACGTTTCCGGCGGGTTGTAGGTCTTACCCCGACAGAATACCGTCGTCGATTCAGCGCTACAAACTAGCTCTCATTAACTTGACGTTACGCTGGTATCCACAGCAATCACAACGAAAGCTCACGCATGCCCCGCCATTTATTTCCCCGTTTGTTCGCCTTTACCCTTGCTTTCTTCCCTGCCGTTGCGTTTGCACAAAGCAGTAATCCCTGCGATACGCTAAACGGTACGATCGAAGTCAATGCCTGCGCTCAACAGACGTTTGAGGCGAAAGACAAGGAGTTGAACCGTGTTTATCAGACGGTGCTCAAGCAGCTCGACACCTACCAGGATAATGGGCCGGCCACCAAAAAGTTACTGATTTTGGCGCAGCGCAAATGGGTGGAGTTCCGGAATGCGGACTGCACTGCAGAAGAGCGGCTTTATCAGGGCGGATCGGCGGCGGCTGCGATTTATCTCGACTGCATGGTGCACCATACGGAGCAGCGTATCAAGGAATTGCGGCCCACCGCCTGGCAGGCTGGCTGAGTAACTCCAGCTTCAGTAATGCCAGCTTCAGTAACGCCAGCTGCCGATGGGCTTTCGGTTCGGGCGGTCTAGAAATACACGGTTGCCGTAATCGTCGATTTATAGGTGTCCGGCGCTGGCGTATTTTGTGCCGGGATGTTGCCGTAGACGGTGATCGCTTGCGCGGAGCCGCTGCCGACGCCGCTGACGGTGTCGGTGCCCTGGGTATTGCCCCAGTTGGTGGCGCCTGCGGTCTGGTACAGGTTGAATTGCACGACGCCCGTATTGCCGCTGGTGCTGCTGCTCAGGTTGCGGGTGGTGATGGTGGAGCCGGTGCCGGTGCCGGCGTTCAAGCCCACGTTGTAGGGGGTGGTGTTGGTGCAGGTGACACTGACCGTGGTATTGACGTTGAGGGGTGTGGACAGCAAGCCCTGGGTTTGACCAAAGTCCAGCGGCGCGGCTGAGATGGTGCAGTTGGCGACGATTTTCAGGGTGACGTCGAATGGCCCGGTACTGGTGCCGGTGCTGTACACGGCGGCGCCGACGGGAATTGCTGCGGTGGCGCCAAACAGCGCCAGTGCGGACACGGCGGACAAGTGGGAGAGTTTTATGCGCAACGGTAACATTATGGCCTCCTGATGATGGGGGATCATGAATCGACGTTTCCAGGTGCAAGGCCGCGACGGGATGCCGTAGCATTGCTGGCGCTGCCCTGCGTCCTTCCAGATTTAAATGTCATTCGGATAACTCAAATTGCTTTGAGTCAATCTATGCCTGGATTATTAGCGATCTGAAAAATTGCTGCTTTTGCTAGCGGCGAAAGCACTTCTGATGCGGGCGAAGAATGTAAAAAAAGACGCGTACTCTGTGTGTCAGCTAACACAAGCGCTGTTTTGACGGAAGGAAGAAGGGGGTTGCCGCACGATCAAGCCGGCAGGGAAGGGCGCCATGGCATGCTGGGAACAGCGCGCCATGGCGTTTTTGTTGCCGAAGTTACAGCAGATGCCGGCGTTGCTGCCAGCATCCGGGTTTGAGGCCGATGCTTTAGATGGTCGACAGCGCTGCGTTCAGGCTGGCGCTAGGACGCATCACGGCGTCGGTCTTGGCTGGATCCGGGTAGTAGTAGCCACCGATATCCGTTGCCTGGCCTTGTACCGCTTTCAGCTCTTCAACGATTTTCGCTTCGTTTTCCGACAGGGCTTTCGCCAATGGTGCGAAGTGCGCTTGCAGTTCTGCATCTTCCGTTTGCGCGGCCAGGGCCTGTGCCCAGTACAGGGCCAGGTAGAAGTGGCTGCCGCGGTTGTCGAGTTCGCCGGTACGTGGCGATGGCGATTTGTTGTTGTCCAGCAGCTTGCCGGTGGCTTCGTCCAGGGTCTTGGCCAGCAGCTTGGCTTTGGCGTTGCCGGTCTTTATGCCCATGTCTTCCAGCGACACGGCCAGGGCCAGGAACTCGCCCAGGGAATCCCAGCGCAGATGGTTTTCTTCCACCAGTTGCTTGACGTGTTTAGGCGCCGAACCGCCAGCGCCCGTTTCGTACATGCCGCCACCGGCCATCAGCGGCACGATCGACAGCATCTTGGCGCTGGTGCCCAGTTCCATGATCGGGAACAGGTCGGTCAGGTAGTCGCGCAGGATGTTGCCGGTCACCGAGATGGTGTCCAGGCCGCGCCATGCGCGTTCCAGGGTGTAGCGCATGGCGCGTACTTGCGACATGATCTGGATGTCCAGGCCGTTGGTGTCGTGGTCTTTCAGGTAGGTTTGTACCTTTTTGATCACTTCGTTTTCGTGTGGACGGTATGGGTCCAGCCAGAACACGGCAGGCATGCCGGAGTTGCGGGCGCGGGTAACGGCCAGCTTGACCCAGTCGCGGATCGGCGCATCCTTGACCTGGCACATGCGCCAGATATCGCCTTCTTCCACGTTTTGCGACAGCAGCACTTCGCCCGTGACCAGGTCGGTGATGTTGGCCACGCCCGCTTCCGACACTTCAAACGTCTTGTCGTGCGAACCGTATTCTTCCGCTTGCTGGGCCATCAGGCCCACGTTCGGCACGGTGCCCATGGTGCGCGGGTCGAAGTTGCCATGCCATTTGCAGAAGTTGATCATTTCCTGATAGATGCGGGCAAAGGTGCTCTCTGGCATCACGGCCTTGACATCTTTCGGACGGCCATCGGCGCCCCACATCTTGCCGCCGATACGGATCATGGCTGGCATCGATGCGTCGACGATGATGTCGTTCGGCGAATGGAAGTTGGTGATGCCCTTGGCCGAGTCCACCATCGCCAGTTCCGGACGGTTGGCGTGGCAAGCGTGCAGGTCTTTCAGGATTTCATCTTTTTGCGACGCTGGCAGGGTTTCGATCTTGTCGTACAGATTGACCATGCCGTTGTTGACGTTCACGCCCAGTTCTTCGAACAGGGCGGCGTGCTTGGCGAACGCGTCCTTGTAGAAAATGCGTACGCAATGGCCGAACACGATAGGGTGCGATACCTTCATCATGGTCGCCTTGACGTGCAGCGAGAACATCACGCCCGTCTTGTGCGCGTCTTCCAGTTCTTTTTCGTAGAACTCGAGCAAGGCTTTTTTGCTCATGAACATGCTGTCGATGATTTCGCCCGCTTGCAGCGAGACCTTCGGTTTGAGCACGATGGTCTTGCCCGACGTCGTGATCAGTTCCATCTTGACATCGCGCGCGCTTTCCAGGGTCAGCGATTTTTCGCCGTGGTAGAAGTCGCCGTGGTGCATATGCGAAACGTGGGTGCGCGAAGCCTGGCTCCATTCGCCCATCGAATGTGGATGTTTGCGTGCAAACTCTTTCACTGCTTTTGGTGCGCGGCGGTCGGAGTTGCCTTCACGCAGGACCGGGTTGACGGCGCTGCCGATGCATTTGCCGAAACGTGCCTTGAGGGCTTTGTCTTCGTCGGTTTTTGCGTCTTCCGGGTAGTCTGGCAGTTTGTAGCCACGGCTTTGCAGTTCGCGCACGCAAGCGATCAGTTGCGAGACGGACGCGCTGATGTTCGGCAGCTTGATGATGTTGGTGTCGGCGTTCTGGGTCAGTTTGCCCAGTTCAGCCAGGGTGTTCGGTACTTTTTGCTCGTCAGTCAGGTATTCAGGAAACTCGGCCAATACGCGCGACGCCACCGAAATATCGCTGGCAACCACGTCCACGCCTGCTTGCGCGGTGAACTTCTTGATGATAGGCAGCAGGGAGTAGGTCGCCAGCAATGGCGCTTCGTCCGTCAGCGTATAGATGATTTTTGATTTTTGTGTTGTCATGTTCATTTCCTCGTATGCGGTGGTGCCCGGTAGTTCCCGGCGGTTAACTTGCTACCCTTCTTACTTCCGTTTTGCTTCATTCCCAGGGCCACCTGGCAGTGCCAGGTGTTGCTATTCCAGATATAACTATTATCTTGTTTGCATTGAATGCCTGGTGTGCGGGCGCTGGCGCCTGCTTCAGCCACTGTCTATTTTAGACTGTCCTACCACTCTGTGCCTAAATTCTGAAACGTAATCATATATAAGACATCTTATCAATGACTTAGGAACGCCCAATATCGGCCATCAGACCCTTAAATGCAATTGACTTGCAAAAATGGCGGCATTTCTGCATGATATCGGGCCATCTTGCCATCGAGGATATTAGGTATGAAACGCGATCATCTCAACACGCCGCTGCCCGACGTCGCCGCCGGCGCCAACGGCGGCAATCAATTACCGCTGGACTGGGTCGGCATGCAGGGCATCGCCTTGCCGCTGCAACTGCTCGAGCAGGGCGCGGCCGGAAGCGTGGTGCAGCAGGTGCACGCGTGGGCCGACGTGCAGGTCGATTTGCCCGACCCGAAAGTGAAGGGCATACACATGTCGCGCCTGTATCTGCTGCTCGATGCTTTTGCGGCAAAAGAAAGCCTGGGCGCTGCCGTGCTGCATGACTTGCTGCTGCGCATGGTCGACAGCCACGCCGATTGCAGCGCCACGCAAGCCCGCCTGTACCTGGCCTTTCCCTTGCTGCGGCGCCAGCCGGCCTTGCTGACGGCCGGGCTGGCAGGGTGGAAATCGTATCCCGTGCGGTTGCAGGCACAATTGTCGCCGCGCGGCTTCAACCTGGACGTGAGCGTGGAAGTGGGCTACTCATCGACCTGCCCATGCTCGGCGGCATTGGCGCGGCAATTGCTGGCCGACGGTTTTGCGGCGCAGTTCGGCACGGGCAATATTGATGGTGCGGCGGCCCAGGCCTGGCTGCGCGAGCATGGCAGCCTGGCCACGCCACACAGCCAGCGCAGCCTGGCGACCGTCACGGTGGCCTTGCAAGGCGATGGCCCGCTGGGCTTGTTCGGCTTGATCGATGCGGTCGAGGCGGCGCTGGCCACGCCGCTGCAAACGGCCGTCAAGCGGGCCGACGAGCAGGGCTTTGCCCGTTTGAATGGCGAAAACCTGATGTATGTGGAAGATGCGGCACGGCGCGTGCAGGCAGCGCTGCTTCCCCGTTATGCCGGGGCGCAGGTGCAAGTGCGGCATATGGAAAGCCTGCATCCGCACGATGCCGTGGCGCAAGCTGGTGCGGCACTCGCCTGAGCGTCACCCGTTCGTCATATAAAGGGGCTACACTTTATCCACTTGTGTATTGGACTTATGTATAGAAATAGAGGAGGTGGATCATGGCAGAGAAAACCGGGCGGACGGACATCGGTGAGGCGCTGGAAGAGGAACTCGAGCGCGAACGGCGTGAACACGTGCTGATCGACGAGGAAAAACTGGGCATGGACGAACTGGAAGAAGAACATTTGAAACGCGAGCGCGTGCCGGCGGGCAAGCCGCAGCGTTGAAGACTTGCCATTGCCCGCACCATAAAAGTGCAACATTGCTGGTGTTGTATGCCGCAGGCCATTACAATTTTTAATCCTGCCATTTAAAGCTGCTCCAGCTTCCGGACTGCCCATGACATATACACGTTTATTTCCCACCGCAATGCGCACGGCACTGGGCCTTGCCGCAGCGATACTGTTTGCCACCACTACCCAGGCCGCCACCCTGTGCACGGCCATGCTCGATGCCAAGTCGGGATCGGTGCTGCTGGAAGAAGGCAATTGCGTGGACCGGGTCACGCCTGCGTCCACTTTCAAGATCGCCATCAGCCTGATGGGCTATGACGCCGGTTTTCTCAAGGATGAGCACACCCCCAGCCTGCCATTTCGCGAAGGTTATGCGGACTGGGGCGGTGCGCCCTGGCGCCAGGATACGGACCCGTCGCGCTGGATGCAGTATTCCGTGGTCTGGTATTCGCAGCAGGTGGTACAAAAGCTGGGCCAGGACAAGTTCCATAAATACGCCAAGGCTTTTAGTTATGGCAATGCCGATGTCTCTGGCGATCCGGGCAAGAACAATGGCCTGGAGCGTTCCTGGATCAGTTCATCGTTGAAAATCTCGCCGCTGGAGCAACTGGGCTTCCTGCGCAAACTGGTTACCGGCCATTTGCCGGTATCGAAGCAGGCAATCGACATGACCAGCAAGCTTACGCGCCTGGACGACTTGCCTGGCGGTTGGCAATTGCATGGCAAGACGGGCGCCGCCTTCCCGCGCAAGGCCGACGGCAGCTTTGATGAAGCGCACGGTTATGGCTGGTTCGTTGGCTGGGCGACCAGGGGCGAGCGTACCATCGTGTTTGCGCGGCTGGTGCAGGACGAGCAAAAAGGCCTGCAATCGGCCGGCCTGCGCACGCGCGCCGCGATGCTGAAGGAATTGCCGGCCATGCTGGAAAAAGCCCAGCAGCAGTAAGCGTCGATTTTCATCCTGCCCGCTTGCCTGCCCTGTATACTTGCCGAAACGGATAATCCGCATCAGACAAGGTAGCAAGCATGGCAACAGGCATGGAACAGTTTCAGGCAGCGGCACGCCGCTGGGCACAAGGCGCACGCGTCATCGCCGTGGAGTGGGGCGCACGCTTGCGCGAGTGGACGCTGGCGCTGTATGCGCGCAAGCGCGCCCAGTTGATGGCCTTGTCGCCCGCACGTAGAGTCTTGCAGCTTGGACTGTGGTCCGGCCTGGCCTTGCTGGCGCTGCTGGCCGTCTACATGTTGCTGCTGATACCGCTCACGCCCAGCATCCACGATCTGCGCCAGGCGCGTGCGGCCGCGCCCAGCACCATGGTTAGCGCCGATGGCAAGGAGCTGGCCCGCTTCGACCAGGGCTTGCAGGAAAGAGTGACCCTGAGCCAGATTTCGCCGAACGTGGTCAGCGCCCTGATCGCCACCGAAGACCGCCGCTTTTATGAGCACCACGGCATCGATTTCAAGCGTACGGCCGGCGCCATGCTGCACAGTATGAAAGGCGATGCGCAGGGCGGCTCGACCATTACGCAGCAACTGGCGCGCAATATGTTTCCTGAGGAAATAGGGCGCTCGCGCAACCTGAACCGCAAGCTCAAGGAATTGATCACGGCGCTGAAGATCGAGGCGACCTACAGCAAGACGGATATTCTGGAAGCGTATCTGAATACGGTGCCGTTCCTGTACAACACCTACGGCATCGAAATGGCGGCCCGCACTTATTTCGACAAGCCGGCCGCCCGCCTCGACATCCTGGAAAGCGCCACCCTGGTCGGCATGCTCAAGGGCACGAATTACTACAATCCCGTCGGCAATCCCGAACGCTCCTTGCAGCGCCGCAATGTGGTGCTGGGGCAGATGCGCAAATACGATGTGATCGACGAGGCACGCTACCAGCAGCTGATCAAGCGGCCGCTACGCCTGCACTTCGAGCGCCAGAGCGAACGGGCGCAGTCGGACAGCCATTTCACGGCCTATGTGCGCAAGTGGCTGATCGACTGGGCCGATGAAAACGACTACAGCCTGGAACTCGATGGCCTGGTGGTGCACACCACGCTCGATTACAGCTTGCAGCAGGCGGCCGAGCACGCTGTCGAACGCCAGGCGAATGCCTTGCAGGCGATCGCCGACGTGGAATGGAGCCGCGCCGGCATGCCGTCGTCCACCTCGACCGGCATGTACACCGCCATGCAGTCGGGCAGCCCCGCGTTCGAGTATTTCTGGAAATCGCATCCGGCGCTGGAAGATGCGGTGGTGCGCGAATCGACCGAATACCGCAAGGCCGTCGCCGAAGGCGCCGCCGCTGGCGATGCGCTGGCCAGCCTGAAAAAAGACCGCAGTTTCATGGCAGCCCTGCATCAATCCAAGACGCGGCTGCAAGCGGGTTTTGTGGCGATGGACCCGGCCACGGGAGCCGTGCGCGCCTGGGTGGGCAGCCGCGACTTTGCGCATGAACAATTCGACCATGTGGCCCAGGCGGCGCGCCAGCCCGGCTCCACCTTCAAACCCATCGTGTATGGCGCGGCGCTGGAAAAGGGACTCAGCCCCGACCATGTGTACCGCGATGCCGTGATGGATATCAAGGCGGCCGATGGCAGCAAATGGCGGCCGACCGACATGAGCGGCACCACTGGGCGCGACATGACCATGCGCGATGGCCTGGTGTATTCGAAAAACACGATTACGGCGCAAGTGATGCAGGACGTCGGCTTGCCCGACATTATCAAACTGGCGCGCGCGCTCGGTGTGCGCGACAGCAAGCTGGCCCCCGTGCCATCCCTGGCGCTGGGCACCAGTCCCGTGACCTTGCTGGAAATGGTCAACGCCTATGCCAGTATCGCGGCCCAGGGCGAGGCGCGCCTGCCGTTTGTCGTCACCCACATCACCGACCGCACGGGTAAAACCATCGCCCGTTTCGGCGACGACAAGCCCAGGCGCGCCATGACGGAAAAGTCGGCGAACATGCTGACCGACATGATGCGGGGCGTGATTGACCGTGGCACGGGCACGGCGATACGCAACCGTTTCGGCATCCGCTCCGACGTGGCCGGCAAGAGCGGCACCACGCAAAACAATGCGGACGGCTGGTTCATCATGATGCACCCGGAACTGGTGGGTGGCGCCTGGGTGGGCTTCAACGATGCGCGCGTCACCATGCGCAGCAACTACTGGGGCCAGGGCGGCCACAACGCCGTGCTGCTGGTGGGCGACTTCTTCAAGACGGCGCTGGAATCGGGCAAGCTGTCGCGCGACGCCATCTTCCCCGGTGGCAAGCCACCGCCGCCGCTGCGCCATGTAGAGCCGGTCGAGGCGCCGCAGGACGAGCCCGTGGAAGAGCCGGGCGACCTGCAGCAGGAGGGCGTGCCCGCCGCGCCAGCCGTACCGCAAGCGATGCCGCCGGAAGGGGCCGATGGGCAGGAGATACATGGGAATCCGGTGCCGCCGGCTGCGCCGGCGCCTGCTCCAGTACCGCCCCCGGTCCCTGTCCCGCAGCCAGCGCCGATAGTAGCACCGCAAGCTTGATTGTTTATTTAAATATAGACATAGAGGAAAAACAATGTTTTTGGGCTTACCGAGATTGAGTATTTCCTTGTGTTTATTGCTATGTGCAATGCATGCCACAGCGCAGGAGCTGATTCCCGCGGGATCGAGAAATGGCATTGTTACCTTGGGCGAAGCAGTCAGGCAGTCTTCGATGATTGTGAGATTGAAGATCGCATCCACACGCCCGGTCATCATTGATGGGCAAGGCAGGCAAGATACCTGTGGCTTCATCTATGTGGCCAAAGTGCTGGATACCCTGAAGGGAACTGCGCTACGGGATGTGACGTTTTTTGTTCCATCGAATGTGACAACAGCCGATATTGAAGTGAATTATCTGGCCTTCCTGAAATATCGCAGTGAGCCCGAAGTGACGAGTATTCAGAATACTTTAAGCGACAGTTTGCAAAATGGCGAGGATGCCAGCGTGCGTTGCAAATTCCCGAGCGGATACTACATGCCTTCCTACTTGACGCTGATGCCGTTTGACCTTGAGGCGGCCAGGCAGTTTGGCGGTGTATGGCTGTCACTGAAGGCAGATCCGGGCAAGCCCGAGCTGATTCTTTGCCAAGTAGCAAAAACCGGGTCAGACAAAGTCGAAGATAAATTTAATAGAAGAAAAATATCTGGCGACCATGTCACAAGCTGGACAGAAGTGTCGCGGCTGATCAAAAAGGCCAATGGCATGTTCAGCTTTTTGAACAGGAGCGGCCTTGATGAGTGCTCAGGGTAAATCCATCCTGGTGTTTGCCGGATTGAGCTGTATGTAGTCACCTTGGTGGCTGAGATTGATTTGATCCCATTTTGGGACTAGCATCAATCCATGCGTATCCTGGCCAAGCCCACATTGCCTGCTTTTGATAGTCAGGCAATTTATGCGGATGCGAAAGCGCCTCTGCTGGCGTGCATGGTCATGCGCTCAGGGTATGGTGGCCTGATCCGGCAGCGGCGAAAGCGGATTTCGGCACGCCCGAAGGCGATCGCCTCGACGTGCTGGCGACTCTGGCCGAAGCCTATGAGACGCGCCATTTTGTGATGGAATTTCCTGACCCTATCGATGCGATCAAGTTCAGCATGGAGCAGAAATCGCTGGCGCCCAAGTATATGGAACCGATGATAGGCCGCCTGAACCGTGTCTATGAAATACTCAATGGTACGCGCCAGCTGACACTGCCCATGATCCGGCGCCTGCATGCGGAACTGGGTATTCCGGCGGAAGTGTTGATACGTCAAAAGACGACAGCTGCCTGAGCGTATCAATCTTCGCCGATAAGCAAAGGGTTGCATCACACCTGGCCTGTCAAGGCGTCGTCACGCCTTGATGCTGGAATTCGATGCGGTTGTTCTGGTAATCGCGTTTCTGGTACGGCCCGAAGACGCGCAGGTTTTCCTTGTCGCTGGCATTGCTTTGTTCACGCTTCATGCGCCGCAGCAGGGCGGCATCGGTGAGCGGCGCGCTGGTGGCGCTGAAGATATCGTGCCGCACGCTTTGCTTGGCGTCGTAGCCGCGCGAAATGAGGGTGAGCTTGCGGCTGGCGGGATCAAAATACAGGCGCAGGGCGTCCGTATTCATGTCTTGCAAATACAGGCCGTCGTCGCGCTGCTGGGCAAAGTAATGGTCGCCGCACACAGCCTTTGGCTCGCGTTTCCACTCGCAGGCGAACAGGATCAGCAAGTGCTTGTCATCGAGCTGCTTGATCGAGATCCGTCCTTTGGAATAACCCCAGGTGCTCGCTGGCACGGTGGTCGACGAGGCCAGGTTGTAATCGCCCGCCAGGTCCGGCAGCGAGGTTTGTGCCGAGGCATGGAAGCAGAGACTGAAAGCGACGGCCGCTGCGGCGCCTTTCAGCGAAAAAAATGAAGTCATGATCGCTATCAAAATTGCTGTCAAAAAAGTTGCCATATTATAGAGGGCAACTTTCTCGGGAGACCGCACGCTTGGGTCTTGCGGCGATCTTTACTTCAGCTTGCTCAACTCCGCGATATCGATCTTGACCACCTTGTCGCCGACGGCAGCGCCCAGGGCCTTGTAGTGGGCTGTCTCCGCATGGGTGCTCAAGGCGGCCTTGTCGGTCCACTCTTCCAGCATGATGAAGCGCGTGGGAAGCTTGTTATCGACATGCAGCTCGTAGCGCAGGCAGTTGCTTTCCGCGCGGCTCGGCGGCACGACGGCTTCCAGGGCGGCGCGCACGGCGTCGATATGGTCGGGTTGGGCATCAATGGTGGCGACGACGATCAGGGTCATGGTGTTCCTTGTGAAGTATTAGGGCTGAAGCAGCTTAGCTTATTTTGCCCTTTCTCGCTTCTCGCTCATAGGCTGGCTGCGCCGAAACAGTTTCCGGCGCAGCCGGAAAATCATCATCAGATTCAAGCAACTTGCAGTACGCGGATATGTCAATAAGTAAATTTCTTATATCGCGAAAATAAATATTCAGATTGCAAAGTGAGATAACTTTAATTTCAATTTTGGCAATAAATTTCATTTAAAGAAAAAATGCAGATAGTATAGTATGTGTTGCATTTTGGAAATTTATATGTTAAATTTGAAATTTATTGTTGAATGAGAGATGAAATCGTGGCAAATGATTTGACACATGGAAAAATAATGCAAGCGTTGGACTGGGCTTATGATAAGGCAGTCAATGGAGTACCTGGGCTTGATTCTGCTAGTGAGATGGCGAACGAGTATTTGGCGGGAACAGGAACACTTGAAGAAAGAATTAATTCCTTGATCCGCTGGCAGAATACAAAGGCTGGCACTTCGGGTTTTTTAACTGGTTTAGGTGGCATTATTACAATGCCGATTACTATCCCCGCAAACATTGCATCCGTAATGTACGTGCAAATTAGAATGATTGCTGCGATTGCTAAAATGTGCGGACAGGATTTGCATAGCGATAAAGTGAAAACGTTAGTCTATGCTTGTCTAGCGGGTGAAGCTGCAAAAGATATTTTGAAAGACGCTGGAATTTTGCTGGGTACCAAGGTGGCCATGAGCGCCATTAAAAATATTTCAGGGAAAACTATAACATCAATTAATCAGAAAGTTGGTTTTCGATTATTAACCAAATTTGGTGAAAAAGGTGTTGTAAATCTGGTGAAAGTTGTTCCCTTACTTGGCGGGGTCGTTGGTGGTACTGTTGATGCAGTCGCAACTAATTTGATAGGTAACTTTGCAAGAAATACATTTATTGACTGCGTTGAGTTGAGTGAGATCTAAGTGGTTTTTGTAAAATTATTATTAATTTCTGCGAGAAAAAGTGGATGCGTTGTGTGTAATAGGTAAACCTTACTGGCACGCTTTGCAGTGCATTACATATGGTAGTCAGAAATGATAATTTATTAGACCTTACTTTAGAACTTACCCCAATAGATGAATACGCGATTTGCTGCTGCTCCTCAAAAAATGGGTTGTGTAGGTTGTCATCGCATGGCTAGCTGTCCAATTTGGCCTTGCTCGCTCTCCTGGTGAGCTAGCTGTGAAAAGACGTCCACTAAAGGATAGGAAACTAACATAATCACGCAGGGGCTGCGCCGAAAACTTTCCGGCGCAGCCAGAAAATCAGCTGACGATCAGGCCGCTTGCAGCGTGGCGATCTGCGATCTGTTCAAAGGCTACGGTCGGCGCTTGAACCTTGGCGCCTAGGCCTATGCGCAACGCGACGCAGTCGATGCGGCGCGGCTGGTGTTTGATGCACAGTCCGATGCACTGCCGTAGAGCTATTAGGCTAGCGTGATCATACATGCTGCCGCCATTCCTTGCCCTCCAGCGCCTCGACCAGGCGCGCCAGCGGCCAGTCTTCCGCCAGCGCCTGCAGCATGATGTCCTGCTGGGTTGGCGGCGCCATGCCGCCGATCGGCTGGTCGCGGTCCAGGTTGCTGGGAAAGGCATAACCTTCGGCGCAGGCGGCGACCGCGTTGCGTATTTCGTCGTGGACCAGCGTTCCCTGCGCGCGCAGCGCCTGCAGTGCGGGATACAGCGCTGCGCTCATCTGCTTGCGGTCCAGCGTTTCCATCGCCCGCCCGAACGGCGAGGACACCTGCAGCAGGTTGGCCATGCGGCGGATATCCGGCGACCGGTTGTGGCCGGCGGCGTGCAACAGCGCGGGATTGAAGAAGACGGCGTCGCCCTTAGACAAGGGCAGCTGCACATGGTGCTGCTGGAAATATGCGCGGAACGCAGGCTGCTGCCAGGCGAGATAGCCGGGCTGGTAAAGTTGCGAATACGGCAGGTACAAGGTGGGACCCGATTCCAGCGGCATGTCGCAATGCGCGACCGCGCCCTGCAGGGTGAGGCAGGCCGACATCTGGTGCACATGCGCAGGATAAGCGGCGCAGGCGGCCGCGCCCTGGAAGCCCAGGTGATAGTCGCGGTGCGGCGCTTGCGCGGCGCCACCCGGATTGACGACATTCACTTGTGCCGTGATCTGGTAGGCGGGTCCCAGCCAGGCCTGGCAAATCCAGGCGAGGACGGGATTGCCGTAATAGCGCGCGAAGGCTTCCGGGGCGCGCAGACACAGTTTTTGCTGGGCGTTCCAGATGCGGTCGTTGGCGCCCGCCGTGGCGAAATGGTCGCCGGCCGCCTGGCCGCTGGCATGCTGTTCGGCGATCAGCTCCCGAAAAACGTCCGTGACCTGTTCCAGCGTGCCCAGGTCATCGACCGCGCGCTGCAGCACGACGATGCCGGGGCCATGCAGCAGCGCCTTGCCCCATTCCGCCTGCAGGGCGCGCAGCGCTTGCGAGCCGGGTGCGATCTGGCGCAGCCGGTGGCAGTCGTACAGCGGGATGTTCGATGCGACCGTTGCCGCCAGCGGATAATCGGCCAGGTCGGTGAACCGGCTGACGGTGCGGATGAAATCATCGAGCCGGCAGTCCTGTGCCGACAGCCAGAATGTCTCGTTGTTTGCCATGCCATGTCTCCGTTTTAGTATGGTGATGCGATCCTGTTCAGGTAGTATAGGGATGCATTCCCGCAGAATGCATCAGGAAATCCATCAAAAAACCCTCAAAAAACTGAGCGATGACGCATCCCTTTCCAGTCAAGGTCGTGGCGTTGCAGGCCGGCGTCAGCACTGCCACCGTCGACCGCGTGATCAAGGAGCGCGGGGGCGTGCACGCCAATACAGTGCGCCGCGTGCGGCAGGCGCTGGCGGAACTGGAACGGCAAAGCGGGCAGGTGGGCCTGGCCGGCAGAAAATTCATGATCGATGTGCTGATGGTGGCGCCGCTTCGGTTCACGGACGCGGTGCGCCGTGCGCTGGAAATGGAATTGCCGTCGCTGCACCCGGCCGTGCTGCGTTCGCGTTTTCATTTGCATGAAACGCTGGCAGTCGCGCAGGTCGTGGAACAGCTCGAACGCATCCGCAAGAACGGCTCGCACGGCGTGCTGTTAAAGGCGCCGGACGTGCCGCCGGTGGCTGAGGCCATCGGACGGCTGGCGGCTGCCGGCATTCCGGTGGTGACCCTGGTGACCGATGTGCCGGGGTCGGCGCGCCACAGCTATGTGGGCATGGATAACCGCGCGGCCGGTGAAACGGCGGCGTACCTGGTCGGGCAGTGGATGGGGGCCGCCAGGAAGCAGGAAGTGCTCGTTACCCTGAGCAGCAACCGTTTTCATGGCGAGGAAGAGCGCGAGATCGGTTTTCGGCGCGCGCTGCGCCAGCATCACCGCCACCTGGCGATCGTCGAAGTGAGCGAAGGCCATGGCATCGATGGCGCCACGGGGGCGCTGGTGCGCCAGGCCCTGCTTGATTACCCCGGCGTGGCCGGCGTGTATTCCATCGGCGGCGGCAATGCCGCCATCGTGCAGGCTTTCCGCGACATGGGCCGGCGCTGCAAGGTGTTTATCGGCCACGATCTCGATGCGGATAATGTGGCGCTGCTGAAGGCGGGCGCCATTCACGCCGTGCTGCACCATGACCTGGGCCAGGACATGCGCCGCGCCTGCCAGGATATCCTGCGGGCGCAAGGCGCCTTGCCCGCATTGCGGCAGGCGCCGTCGCTGTCGGCCATCCAGATTGTCACGCCCTGTAATTTGCCGGTGCTGGCGCTGCGGCCCACGTAAGCATGCCTGATTGACAGTCGCAGGGTGCTGGCCGATACTCGCCGTTTCGCTCATCGTTTACCTGTGAAAGGAACGCCCCGATGTCCGTCCGTCCGAAATTGTACAAGACCGTCCTGGCAGCCGCGCTGGCTGCCGCGTTGTCCACGGCCTTTGCCGTCCCTGCCATGGCTGCAGCAGCGGCCGCGCCGGCAGCATCGGCTGCCTGGGTCGAGGCCAGCAACCGCAACGCCGCCATCGTGCTCGAAGCCCAGGCCCGGTTCTCGCCCGAAAATGCCTCCGACACGGGCTTGTCGCAATACGATGGCCTGGCGACCGACCTGGGGCCAAAGATCACCGAGCGCTATGTGGCCGCCATGCAGCAGGCGCGTGCCAGGCTGCAGCAGCGGCTGGCCGCCGAGAAGGATGAGCGCATCCGCCAGGATCTGGAGATTTTGACGCACGCCGTCGATAACGAGATCGCGGGCGCGCAGCTGGACGCCAAATACACTTTGCCATGGGTCGACGTGCCGCAGCTGGTATTCGGCAGCATGCAAAGCCTGCTGCAGGAGCAGCGCCCGGCCGCACGCCGCGCCAAGGCGCTGGAACTGCTGCAGCGCTACGTGGGCCAGTTCCCCGGCAGCACGGCCATCACGGCGCAGGCCAAGGCCCGTTTCACGGAGAAAATCGGCCAGCAGGGCCTGGCAGGCCCCGTGCGCCTGCAGGTGGAGCAGTCGCTGGAGAACGTGCCGGTGTATATCGCCGGCATCCGCAAGCTGTTTGCCGACATGAAGATCGCCGGCGCCGAACCGGCGCTGGCGGCCATGGAGCAGCAGTTGAACGAGTATGCCGCGTGGGAGCGCCAGACCGTGCTGCCTTTGTCGCGCACGGATTTCCGCATGGCGCCCGAACTGTACGCATTCCGCCTGAAGCAGGTGGGCATCGACATTGCACCGCAGGCGCTGATCGAGCGGGCCGAAGTGGCTTACCTGGAAACGCGCGCGGCCATGCAGGCGCTGGCGCCCGTGGTGGCGGCCAAACTGGCCTTGAAGGGCATCGATGGCAGCGATTATCGCCAGGTGCTGCGCGCCCTGAAAAGCGACTCGATTCCGAATGATCAGCTGGAAGCTCACTACAAGCAAGTCAATACGCAGCTCGAAGCGCGCATCCGCCAGCAGCGCGTGGTTGATCTGCCGCAGCGCGCGATGACCATGCGCCTGGCCTCGGCCGCCGAATCGGCAGCCCAGCCGGCGCCGCATATGCGTCCGCCTCCTCTGATCGGCAATACGGGCGAACATGGGCAGTTCGTGCTGACCGTGAGCAATCCGGCCACCAGCGGCAAGGGCGAAGTCTATGATGACTTCAATTTCTTGGGCGCCGCCTGGACCCTCAGCGCGCATGAAGGCCGTCCTGGCCATGAGCTGCAGTTCAGCGCCATGGTGGAGCGCGGCGTGTCGCAGGCGCGCAGCCTGTATGCGTTCAACAGCGTCAACGTGGAAGGCTGGGCGCTGTATGCGGAAGCGGAAATGCTGCCGTACGAGCCGGTCGAAGGCCAGTTCATCGCGCTGCAGTTCCGCATGCTGCGGGCGGCACGCGCCATGCTGGACCCGATGCTGAACCTGGGCCAGGTCACACGTGAAGAAGCGGGCCGCATCCTGACGGACGAAGTGATGCTGTCGAAACCGATGGCGCGCCAGGAGCTGGACCGCTACACCTTCAACATGCCGGGCCAGGCGGGCAGCTATTTCTACGGCTACACGCGCATCCTGCAGCTGCGCGCCGAGACCGAGCTGGCGCTGGGCGCGAAGTTCGACCGCCTGGCGTTCAACAACTTCCTGCTGGGCCAGGGCCTGCTGCCGCCGGACTTGCTGGCGAAAGCGGTGCGCGAGCAATTCATCCCGGCGCAAAAAGCCAGGGGCTGATCGCGCCCCTGTCCGCATGCATGGCATGCGGACAGGGATAAATTCTTGTCAGTCGTATAATTACAGGCAAGCCCATAACCTCTGCCATGGAGTACCGCTTGCAGCCTTTGATACGCTATCCCAATATGCCGCAGCTCCTGCTCAAGGCGCGCGACAGCCTGTTGCAGCATTTCCGGCCCATCCTCAACCACTTCGGCGTGACCGAGCAGCAATGGCGCATCCTGCGCGCGCTCAATGCCGGCCCGGCCCTGGAACCGCGCGAACTATGCGATCTGTGCCAGATTTCCAGCCCCAGCATGAGCGGCATCCTGGCGCGCATGGAAGACACGGGCCTGATAGTGCGCAGCAAGGTGGCGGGCGACCAGCGCCGCCTGCAAGTGCAGTTGTCGGACGCCGGCGCGAGCCTGGTGATCGAGATGGGCAAGCTGATCGACTTGCAATATGCCAGCCTGGAACAGGCTTATGGCAAGCAGGTATTCGAGGACATGCAACTGGCGCTGGAAGCCTTTATTGCACTCGACACCTTGCCGGTAGCGCCGGCGATTTTGCGCTGACCCTGTTTTACGCCGCAAAGCCGCCGTCGATCTTCAGTCCCGCCCCCGTCACGAAAGCCGCTTCGCTGCTGGCCAGGTAAGCCACCATGCCGGCCACTTCCTCGCCGCTGCCGTGGCGCGGCAAGGCCATCAGGCCGTGCATGACGGCGGCAAAGTCGCCCGTCGGCGGATTCATGTCGGTGGCGACGGGGCCCGGTTCCACATTGTTGATGGTGATGCCGCGCGGACCCAGGTCGCGCGACAGGCCTTGCGTCAATCCCGACAACGCCGACTTGCTCATGGCATAGGCGGCCGCGCCGGCAAACGGCATGCGGTGCGCATTGGTGCTGCCGATATTGATGATGCGCCCACCCTCGGACATATGCGGCACGGCTGCCTTGATGGCGACAAACACGGCGCGCACGTTGACGGCCACCGTCTGGTCGAAATCGGCCAGCGAAAAATCGTCGATGGCGCCCATCAGCAGCACGCCTGCATTATTGACCAGGATATCGAGCCGGCCGAATTGCGCCGCTACCTTGCCGATAGCGCCGGTGAGGGCGTTCGCGTCGGCCGCATCGGCTTGCAGGGCCAGCGCCTTGCCGCCCGCCGCTGCGATTTCCTGCACCAGCGATTGCGCTTCATCGGCCGAACGCTGGTAAGTAAAGGCGACGGTGGCGCCTTCGCTGGCCAGGCGGCGCACGATGGCCGCGCCGATGCCGCGCGAGCCGCCCGTGACAAAGGCGATTTTTTCGGCGTGGCGCAGCGGGAAGTGGTTGGTGGTGTTCATGATGGCTTTCCTGTAGTAGGTGGTGGAGTAGTCAGTATCTGCCTGTCATTGCATGCTGACTAGCCAGGAATCGCTACAATCACTTTCAACTATAAATATCAAATAGGGCGGTACAATGCGTGGATGGACGCACTCAATCACTTGCAGTCATTCGTGCTCTCTGCCGAGACAGGCAGTTTTTCGGCGGCTGCGCGCCGCCTGGGCTTGACGCCGGCGGCCGTCAGCAAGAACGTGGCGCGGCTGGAAACGAGCCTGGGATTGCGTTTGTTCCAGCGCAGTACGCGGCGCCTGACCCTGACGGAAGGCGGCGAGCGTTTCCTGCGCCAGGTAGGCGGCCCGCTGGGCGCCTTGCACGATGCGATCAGCGCAGCGGCGGGCGAGGGCGGGCCGCCGTCCGGCATCCTGAAAATCAGCATGGCGCCCTCGTTTGGTCGCCGTTATGTATTGCCGCTGCTGGGGGAATTCGTCCGGTGCTATCCGGGCATCGTGCCCGACTGCCACCTCGATAACCGTCCCGTGGACCTGGTGGGCGAGGGTTTTGACGCCGCCATCGGTGGCGGCATCGAGCTGACGCCGGGGGTGGTGGCGCGCGAACTGGGCCATGTGTACATCGTCGCCACTGCGTCCCCCGCCTTCATGCAGGATAAAACCATGCCGCGTCATCCGGCTGAACTGGCGCCGTTCGACGGCGTGGTGCGCCGCTCGGCCGGCAGCGGGCGCTTGCGCAGCTGGATCATGCGCGATGGGCACGGCGGCGAAGGCCTGGCCGAATGCCAGCCGCGCGCCATTTTTGACGACCCGGAAGCGATGGCGCAGGCTGCCATCGACGGCATCGGCCTGGCGCTGCTGCCGATGCCGCACGCGCTGCCCCATCTGCGCAGCGGCGCGCTGGTCCGCTTATTGCCAGGCTGGCGCGCCGATTCCGGCCCGCTGTCACTGTACTACCCCAGCAAAAAACTGCTACCCGCCAAGACGCGCGTGTTTGTCGATTTTATCGTCGAGCAGTTCCGTGCGCAGGATTTTGCGGCGTTGATGAAACCCGATTAAGCTGGCTCTGTCCTCATTAAATAGGGGAACCTGCCTGCAAAGCTGAGGTCTGACTGATCAGACCAGCCAAACAGGGAGGCCATCATGTTGCAAGCGCAGTGGCAGGCATTCATCGCGCAGTTCGTGGCATTGTCCCGGCGCCAACGCCTGGGCAGCGTAGAAATGTTGAGCGGCACGCCGCCCGAGCAAGCGGCTGTCGCGCTGATCGAACGCACGGCCCAGGCACGCCTATGTTGCCCGGCGTGCCACTCGCGGCATCTGCACCGGCACGGCCGCGCCAACGATCTGCAGCGTTATCGCTGTGTGCCTTGCGGCAAGACATTCAATGCGCTGACGGGCACGCCCCTGGCGCATCTGCGTCACAAAGCCTTGTGGCTGCAGTATGCCGATTGCCTGTTGAACTCGGATTCTGTGCGCAAGGCTGCGCAGCAACTGGGCATTCACCGCAATACCAGCTTTCGCTGGCGCCACCGTTTTTTAGCATTGGCAAAAACCGACCGCCCGCGCTGCCTGCATGGCATCACCGAGGCCGATGAGCTGTATCTGCTGGAATCGGAGAAAGGGGCGCGGCATTTGCGGCGTCCGGCACGCCGGCGTGGTGGCCATGCCCGCCAACGCGGCATTTCCAGCGAACAGGTCTGCATCCTGGTAGCGCGCGACCGCACCGGACAAACCGTCGACTTCGTCACCGGCAAGGGCCAACTGACGAAGCAGCAACTCCTGCATTGCTTGCCGCCCGTGATCGACAAGGATATTTTGCTGGTGACCGATGGTCATGCGGCGTATGCCGCCTTTGCCCGGGAAACGGGCATCAGCCATCAAGCCGTCAACTTGCGGGCAGGCATCCGCGTACGCGGCGCGGTTCACGTACAGAACGTCAACGCGTATCACAGCCGCTTGCGCGGATGGCTCAGCATCTTTCACGGCGTGGCCACGCGTTATCTGCCCAATTACCTGGGCTGGCGCTGGATACTCGATGCCAGGCGCATCCTGTCCGCTGAAACATTATTGAAGGCAACCTTGGGAGAGTTCCCACATCTGACGGTGACATAGCCTTTTTTTTCGCCACTCGCCGCGCCATCGCCATTCACCGCCGCCTGGCCGCCATTCACCGAACGGTGGTTTCGCCTTGTTTAAAATCCGCGTATCTTTACGTTCAGTCAATTAACAGATGTACTGAGGCATAAAGGGGCTATCGTGAAACCTGAGCAAGCGCATTACCGCCGTACCCAGTTGCTGTGGGGATTGCTGTTGATCGTCATTGGCGCCGTTATCCTGCTGGACCGGCTGGGCATGATCGCCGCGCGCGACTATTATTCGCTTTGGCATTATTGGCCAGCGATCATGGTGCTGTTCGGCATCAACAAATTATTGGCGCCCGTCTCGGCCAGCCAGATATTGAGCGGCCTGTGGCTGATCTTTTTCGCCGCCTGGTGGTATGTCTCGTATGAAGAGTTATGGGGCTTGTCTTTCTATAATAGCTGGGCCGCCTTGCTGATCGCCTGGGGCGTGGGGCTGGTGCTGGAACCGGTCTTGAACAAACATTTTATGGCTTACCGGGAGTCCGAACATGAAAAATAAACCGCCGCTCGATTCTCCTACGCAAATCGTGCTGGGCGTGCTGGTGATCGGGCTGGGCTTGCTATTCCTGCTCGATAACCTGGGCTTTATCAATGTGCGCTACACCTTCCGTTTCTGGCCCACCATCCTGATCATTTTTGGCTTGCTGAAAATTTCGCAGGGCCGCACGCGTTCCGGCTATCTGGTGGGTGGCCTGATGGTGCTGCTGGGCGTGATGTGGACCTTGAAAGCCATGGGCTTTTTCTATGTGAACTGGAGCATGCTGTGGCCGCTGGTGATCATCGCTGTCGGTGTCTCCGTGGTGTCGCGCTCGCTGCCCGGTGGCAGCCAGCGCCGTCGCCGTCGCCGCTTTAGTGCAGACCCTGCCGATCCTGCCGACCAGGCACAGACTGATCGGTTTGCGCAGCCGAGAAACGGCGCCGTCTCGCTGGACAAGACGCCAGCCAGCCATGCAGGCACAGGCGCGTCCGACGAAGACAGCATCATCGAAGTGACCGCCATCCTGGGCGGCTTCGTGCGGCGCGTGTCGTCGCAGCGTTTCCGCGGCGGCGATATCAACGTCATCATGGCCGGTTGTGAAATCGACTTGCGCCAGGCCTCGATCGAAGGCGAAGCCGTGCTGAACGTGTTTGCCATCTGCGGCGGCATCACGATCAAGGTGCCGCCCGACTGGAGCGTGATCTTGCAGGGGACGCCGATACTTGGTGGCTTCGAAGAAAAGACCATCGTGCCGGCCAACCAGGACAAGCGCCTGTACGTGGTGGGCTACGCCATCATGGGCGGCCTGGAAGTGCGCAACTAGGGCGCCGCGTGACAGCAGTATTGTCGAAGCGGCGCAGCGCCGTCGTGCTGGTCCTGGTCTGCATCGCGCTGGGCCTGGTCCTGGCAAGCATGCTGGCCAGGGTGGCAGACATCGTATGGCTGAATGCCGCCTTGCTGCTGGTGCCCGCCACCCTGGTGTATGCGATCGGCACGGGATTTTCCGCGTTTTACCTGTGCCGCGCCTATCCGCTGGCGCAGCGCCGCCCGGCCGCCATTATCGGCGTGATGGCCGTGGCGGCCCTGTTCGCGGGGCTGCTATGGGCGACCCTGCTGCAATTTGTGAACAGCCTGATGCTGTTGCCGGACGTGCACTGGCTGGGCGTGCCGCTCAGCCCATCCTTGCTGGCCTTGTTCTTTGGCCTGGGCGTATTGCTGTATTGCCTGGCCGCCGCCGTGCATTATCTGTTGCTGGAATTTGTGCGCGCCAAGGGCGCCGAGCAGCGGGGGCTGGAAGCGCAGCTGGTGGCGCAGGAAGCGCAATTGCGCATGCTGCGCACGCAGATCGATCCGCACTTCCTGTTCAACAGCCTCAATTCCATCAGTGCGCTGACCTCCATCGATGCGGCGGGCGCGCGTACGATGACGGTGCAGCTGGCCAGTTTCTTTCGCCAGAGCCTGAGCATGGAGGCGCATCAGCACATTGCGCTGGAGCAGGAACTGGCGCTGATCCGTCATTTTCTTGCCATCGAGCAGGTGCGTTTCGGTGAGCGGCTGCAAGTCAGTGAAGAGATCGACCCGCAAGCGCTGCCTTGTTTGTTGCCGCCCATGCTGATACAGCCGCTGGTGGAAAATGCCGTCAAGCACGGCATCTGTGGCTTGACGGAGGGGGGCGTGGTCACGGTCACTGCGCGCCGTGCCGGTAGCTTGCTGCAGATCACGGTGCGTAACCCTGTGGATGCGGAGCAAGGATTGACGCGCGGCAATGGCATGGGCTTGCAGAATGTGCGCCAGCGCCTGGCCGGCGTGTATGGGCACGAAGCCAGCGTGCACTGGGTACGGCAGGATGACTGCTTTGTCGTGACGATATCGATGCCGGCGCAGACCGGCCCCAGCGAGGAATAAGGGAGAACCATACGATGCAAGCAAAGATGCGGGTAGCCATCGTCGATGATGAAATGCTGGCGCGCGGCCTGCTGCGCGAATACCTGGCCCGCCACGATGATATCGAGATCGTGGCCGAATGCGCCAACGGTTTTGAGGCCGTCAAGGCGATTACGGAACTGGCGCCGGAACTGGTGTTTCTCGATATCCAGATGCCGCGCCTGGACGGTTTTGAGGTGGCCGAGCTGGTGGGGACGAAGACGCGTTTCATCTTCGTCACCGCCTACGACCAGTATGCATTAAAAGCGTTCGAGTGCCATGCGCTCGACTACCTGCTGAAACCGTACAGCGAACAGCGCTTCGAACAGGCGCTGGCGCATGCGCGCAGCCATCGGGTACCGGTCGCCAGCGTGGACGCGGTGGTGCGCCAGGCGGCCACGCGTGAAACGCCGCTGGACCGCGTGCTGATACGCGATGGCGCGAAAGTCCATGTGATCGCCAGCGCGAGGATCGATTACATCGAAGCCCAGGACGATTACGTCAGCATCCGCTCGGAAGGCAAGTCCTACCTGAAAAGCCAGCGCCTGTCGGAACTGGAAAGCCAGCTCGACCCGGCCAAATTCCTGCGCGTGCACCGCTCCTATCTGCTCAATATCGAAGGCATCCGCCGCATCGAGGCAGCCACCAAGGATAGCCATGTGGCGATCCTGCACGACGAGACGAGAATTCCCGTGAGCAAGGCGGGATATCAAAAGCTCAAACTATTGGTCAGTTAGCGAGCGTTTTTTATCGCGCCTTGCGCATTTTCCATACCTTGAGCTTGTAATTAGCGCATAATCATCCTAGAGTGATATCATTCGGAGGTGATAAGTGGATGGGCCCAAGAGTTGGCCGGTCACGTTTCACGATGACTTCGATGCAGAGTTCGATGCTTTTCCGCCCGATGTGCAGGATGAGTTGCTGGCAAGCGCCGATGCGCTGTCGAAGCTGGGGCCTGCTGCCGGGCGTCCCTTGGTGGGCAGCTTGAAAAACGCCAGGCATCCGAACATGAAAGAACTGCGCTTCCAGGCCCATCACGGCGCTGAAATATGGCGGGCCGCCTTTGCTTTCGATACCACGCGTGAGGCGGTCATCTTAGTGGCGGCCGCCAAGCAAGGTATCAATGAGGAAAAGTTTTACAGGGATTTGCTGGCCAAGGCGAATCAACGTTATGACCGGCATTTGAACAAGCTGAACGCCATGGCGAAATAACGGTAAAAAGGAGTTGGAAATGGGCAGAAAGCTGGAGGAAGTCATTCATGGTTTGCCTGCTGAACGGCAGGCAAGAATTGCCGCGCTTTCCCAGGAAAAAGTGGCAGAGATGATTGCGCACGCCAGTTCCCTGACGGATTTTCGCAAGGCCGTGGGCAAGACCCAGGCAGAGGTGGCCAGGGAGCTCGGGATTCAACAGCATGCCGTTTCGCAACTTGAAAAACGGTCCGATACTTACGTCTCGACCTTGCGGCGCTTCCTGCAATCGCTGGGCATGACCCTGGAATTGTCGGTGGTGGCGCAAAACGGCGAGCGCATCGAGCTGCGCAATTTTCTGCGCCCGCAAGAGATGGAGGCGGAGGGTGCGGCAGGCAAGAAAACACCGGCCACGGCGGACAAGCCGGCTGCCAAGCAGTAAACTCCTGCGCGTACAGGTGGATCAATTACCGTTCGGCCAGTTGCACATCCCACCAGGTGGGCAGCAGCTGGCGGATTTCCGGCCGCGCAAAGCGGTCGTCGATCAGGTAGACGATGCCTTTGTCGGACTGCGTGCGGATCACGCGGCCGGCCGCCTGCACCACTTTCTGCATGCCCGGATATAAATACGTGTAGTCGTAGCCGGCGCCAAAGATGTGGCCCATGCGCTGGCGTATCTGTTCATTGACAGGATTGATCTGCGGCAAGCCCAACGTGGCGATAAAGGCGCCGATCAGGCGCGCGCCAGGCAAGTCGATGCCTTCGCCAAATGCGCCGCCCAGTACGGCAAAGCCGATGCCACGCGTTTCCAGGCCGAAGCGTCCCAAAAACTGTGTCCGCGCGCCATCGTCCATGCGGCGCGGCTGCAGCCAGATGGGCACGCCGGGAAAATGCTGCGCGAACAGGGCGGCCGTCTTTTCCATGTAGTCAAAACTGCTGAAAAAAGCCAGGTAATTGCCGGGTGCATCGGCATACTGGCGCGCCATCAGTTCGGCGATGGGCAACAGCGAAGCTGCCCGGTGCTGGTAGCGGGTGGAAATCGTGTCGGCCACGCGCACGGCCAGCTGTTCGGCCTGGAATGGCGACTCCACATCGACCCAGGCCGTGCCCTCTGGCATGCCGAGCGTGTCGCTATAGTAATTCCACGGACTCAGGGTGGCGGAAAACAGGGCCGTGCTGCGGCTCGCTTCGAAACGCGATGCCAGGAACGGCGCTGGCACGATGTTGCGGATGCAGACGGTGGAACCGCTGGCCGTCTTGCTGACGTCGAACAGCGAATGGTCGCCAAAGCTTTCGGCCAGCCGGTTCAGCAGCAGCACGTCAAAATAAAAGCGCTGCAGCTCTTCATCGAGCGCGGCCGCGTGCTCGGTCATGTAGTCGCCGAAAGCCGTGGCCACGTTTTGCAGGGCGGCAAAGAATTTTTCCGGCAGGGCAGGGTGGACCAGGTAATCTTCGTCCTGCTCTTTCAGCAGCGCGGTCCACTGGCGCGATACCCGCTCCAGCGGCTTTTTCAATGCTTCCGGCGCGATCTTGCGCAGCATTTTCAGATTGGCCTGCTCCAGTTCAGCCGTGTACATGCCGCGCGTGCGCGCCACCATATTGTGCGCTTCATCGATCAGTACATTGACTTTCCAGTCGTTGGCGACCGTCATGCCGTACAGCATGGCGCTGTGGTCAAAATAATAGTTGTAGTCGCCGATGACGACATCGCTCCAGCGCGCCAGTTCCATGCCCAGGTAATATGGACAGACGTCCAGCTGCAGCGCGATGGCCCGCACGGCTTCCTTGTCGAGTATCAAGCCGCTGGCCAGCGCCGCCGCGCGCGCCAGCGGCAAACGGTCATAAAAGCCACGGGCCAGCGGGCATGATTCACCGTGGCATGCCTTGTCCGGATGCGCGCAGGCGCTGGCCTTGGCGCTCAGTTCCAGCACGCGCAGCGGCAGCAGCGGTGCGCTGTTTTTCACGATGGCGCAGGCGTCGAGCGCCATTTGCCGCCCTGGCACCTTGGCCGCCAAAAAGAATACTTTATCGAGGCCATGCGCAGCCGTGGCCTTGAGCATGGGAAACAGGCTGCCTACCGATTTACCGATGCCGGTCGGCGCCTGTGCCAGCAGGCAGCAGGAGCGGGTGCTGGCCTTGTACATGGCTTCAGCCAGCTGGCGCTGGCCCGGCCTGAAATTGGCATGGGGAAAAGCCATGGCGGTCAATTGTGCATCGCGTGCTTGCCGGTGCGCCATTTCCTGTTCGGCCCATTCCAGGAACAAGCTGCAATGCTGTTCGAAATAAGTACGCAGCGCTTCAGCCGTGCACTCTTCATGCAGTATGGTTTCCTTCTGGCTCACGATATCGAAATACACCAGCGCCACGCGCAGCATGGGCAATTGCAATTGCTGGCACAGCAAATGGCCATAGATGCGTGCCTGTGCCCAGTGCAATTGGCGGTGGTTGGCGGGCATCTTGTCCAGTTCGCCCCGATAGGTCTTGATTTCTTCCAGCTGGCGCCGGGCCGGGTCATAGCCATCGGCGCGGCCCCGCACGTGCAGGGGGCCGAAATCGCCGCTCAGGCTGATTTCGCGCTGGTAATCATCGTTGCGCCGGCCCGTGACGGTGGCGTGGCCGGCAATGCCTTCCTGCGACGTGGGTGACGGAGTGAAACGCAAGTCCAGGTCGCCGACCTTGGCGGTGAACTCGCACAGTGCCCGTACGGCAACGGTATAGCTCATGGCTGCGCGTCCTGCCATTGCAGGTAGCACACGCTGACCGGCATGGCGTGCTGGGCGCAATAGTCTATCCAGCGCTGCTGGTTGTCTTGCAGGCGGTCGCCCGGACCCTTGACTTCGATCATGCGGTAGCGCCGCTCGGCCGGCCAGAATTGGATCAGGTCGGGCAAGCCGCTGCGGTTGCTTTTGATGTCGAGCAAGATACGTTCAAACGCCTTTTTCAAATGCTGGGCGGGGATGCAAGTCAGGGCCAGTTCCAGCAAGCCATCGTCGAGCACTTCCCAACTGACGAATGGCGAGACGATGCCGGCCTTGGCAGCGTAGGTGGCGCGTATCGTTGCCTGGTAGTCACCGCTATCGAGCTGCGCCAGGCAAGCCTGGAAATCGCCGCTGCGGCGCGGATAAAAGTCGGCGCTGTGCAAGTCGGCCGGCCCCCGGTGAAACGGGTGGAAAAAGGCGCCCGGGATCGCCTTGAAGATGGCATGCCAGCACAGCAAGCCAAACAGCGAATTGAGCAGGGTATTTTCCACGTAATACACGGGCGCATCGTCTTGCGCCAGGTGCTGCTGCACCACGGCTTCCACATAACACGCTTGCTGGGGCGGCGGCAGCAGCAAGTCGATGCGCACCGCTTGCGCGGCCGCTACGGCTGGCTGCTTCGGCTGGCCCAGGGTGCGCCGCAAACGGGGCGCCATGCGCAGCAGCAACTGGCGTTCCGCCTCGCTTTCCGGCGCTTGCAATGCTATCGTCAGCCTGTCATACGCTGCTTGTGGCTGCGCATCTTTTTCCAGCACGCGGATGGCGCGGGCGCGGGCGCCGGGATAACGGCAATCGGCGTAGGCGCGGTAGGCGGTGATCCAGTCCTGGCATTTTTCCAGGTGCTGGCCGATCTGGAATTGCAGTTTTTCGCGGCGGCTGGCCAGCCAGGAATTGTGTGCATCGCGCTTTGCCAGCGACGCCAGCTGCTGCAACACGTCGACGGCTTCTTCGCCCTCGTTGAAACGCTCGCGGCACTGGTGCAGCACTTCGTAGTGCTCGATATCCTGGCGCGTGCCGAAACCGCGCGACTGGCTGGAAAATTCCACCTTTTCGTAGTGGTACACGCCCAGGTCGGACAACACGAATTCCGACCAGTCCTGGTGGTAGTTGCCAAAATAAATCAGGCGTAGCCGGTCGCACAGGTCTTGATTGTTGATGCGGTACAGCACGTCATCGGAGGTAGGATGCCAGGCCGAGAAGGCTTGCTCCTGCGGATATTGCTCGCGCAGCGCTGCCAGCTGCTCCGCCTTGCGCGCCGCTTTCAAGGGAGCGGCAAGCTGGAATGCCTGGCTGATTTCGGCTTTCAGCAGCAGTTCGAACAAGGCATCGAGCGAAATGGCGGGGTCCGGTTCCACCCATTGCAGCGCCAGCAAGGGCAGAGCGGCGGCGCGCGTGTCGCCAATTTCCTCGTAGTTGAGCTTGCTTGCGCGGAACAAACAGCCCTTGCGCATCACCAGCCGCACGAACAGCGCGCGCGAAGCCAGCGGCAATAATGCGAACTGGCGAATGAAGCGCGTTTCTTCAGGGCTCAGCAAATCGGCGTAGCGTTCGCTGATCCAGTTCAGCACGCCCTGGAAATTGTCCAGATAGTACAGGGGATTTTCCAGAACTCTCAACATGGTGACGATAGGGCAACTCTGAATGGATAAAGATTTTACTGTGTTTATATACAGTTTAAACCTTCGCCCGCTGCTTGCCCAGCGATTTCCTCTTTCTGACCTGTCTGCACACATAAATAAACATTTTAGTTTACTTATATCGTGCTCGAGCGTATAGTTTTTCCATACACACATTATCAAGACCTACACCGAGGCTGCATGAAAAATATCGTCCTGATCACCGCCGCCTGTTTGCTGGGGCTGCTTTCCACCATCGGCGCCTCCCTGCCTTACCCGATCTTGCCACCGCTATTCGCGGCCGAAGCGGCAAATAATTTCAACCACTTCCTGGGCTTGCCGTCCAAATTGCTGTTCGGCCTGGCGCTGACCATCAATCCGCTGGGCCTGCTGATCGGTTCCGCCGTGCTGGGCCCGCTGTCCGACCGCTATGGCCGCCGCCCGTTGCTGATGTATACGGCGCTGGGCGCCGCGCTCGGCCATGCGATTACGGCCTGGGCGCTGCTGATCCAGTCGTACCCGCTGTTTATCGTCGCCCGCTTTATCACTGGCTTGTTGGAAGGTAACAGCTCCGTGGCGCGCGCCATGCTGGCCGACCAGTTGCAGGGTTCCTTGCGCTTGCGCGCCATGTCCTGGCTGAACGGGGCGTTTTACCTGGGCTGGCTGCTGGGGCCGATCCTGGCGGGGGCCACCCTGGCCTGGGGCATCACCGTGCCATTCTGGATTGCGGCGATCGCCTTGCTGCTGGTGGTGCCGCTGGTGGCCATCGCCCTGCCGCGTGAAGCGCCATCGCTGCTGACCACCTCGTGGTGGCAGGTAGCGCGCGACCGCCATTCCTTGAACCTGCTGCGTCACGAGCAATTGCGCACCCTGTTCATCGTGCAGCTGGCGCTGACCTGCGGCGTGGCCAGTTTTTACGAGTTCTATCCGCTGTGGCTGGTTGAAATGGCCGGCTACAATGCGCAGGCGATTTCCTGGGTGAATGTGGGCCTGTGCGGCACGATGACCATCACTTCGCTGCTGACGGGCGGGCCGAACAAGCTGCCACCGCTGCTGCGCGCCAGCTGGTATGCCTGCGGCGTGGCCCTGGCGGTGGGGACCTTGGCGGTGGGTAATATCTGGGTGGGCATCGCTGCCATCGTGCTGTTCGGCATCCCGAATGCCTTGTACAACACGGTGATCCAGGGCTGGTGCGCCGAGCGCTTCAGCGCGCACGGGCAGGGCGCCGTGATGGGCTTGCTGGCCACTACCTTTTGCATCGCCAATATCGTGGTGGCGCTAACGGGGTCCGTACTGATATTGATCGATACGCGCCTGATCCTGGTCGCTGGCGCCTGCAGCGGCGCCTGGGCAGCCTGGCGCCTGAACGCCTGGCGCCGCGAGCTGGCGGCCAGCGATCCCGTTGCCACCGGGGCCGCTGCATGAATACCTTTGAACACACCTTGTTCCTGCTGAAGATGCGCGGCCCGCAAACGGCGCAGCAACTGGCGGCCCTGCTCGACATCACCTCGATGGGCGTGCGGCGCCAGCTGGAGGCGGCGCAAGAGAAGGGCTTGCTGAATTATGAGGACGTGGCCGACAAGGTGGGCCGGCCGTCGCGGCGCTGGCAATTGAGCGAGGCGGGCCATGCGCGTTTTCCCGACCGCCATGCCGACCTGACGCTGGAATTGATCGCGCAAGTGAAAACGCTGTTTGGCGAGGCGGGTCTCGACAAGCTGATCGCCGCCCGTGAACAGAGCAGCGAAGCGGCTTACCGCAAGCTGGTCGATGGCGACAGCGACTTATTGCGGCGCGTCAATGCACTGGCCCTGGTCCGTGATGGGGAAGGCTATATGGCCAATGCGGAAGTGCAGGATGACGGCAGCATGCTCCTGGTGGAAAACCATTGCCCGATCTGCGCGGCGGCCACCGCCTGCCAGAATTTCTGCCGTTCGGAACTGGCGATTTTCCAGCGGGTGCTGGGGGAGGGTTGTACGGTGGAGCGCAGCGAGCATGTGCTCGATGGGGGGAGACGGTGTGTTTACAAGATACGGCCGGTGAAATGATGGTGAGCTTGATTTAGACCGCTGGCAAGAAACTGGGGTCAGACCCGGCGGGGGGATATGTTCCAGTGAAACATATTCCGATCCCGAAGGGACTGACCCCGGATTTTTTTGGGTAACTATTTCTTGGCAGCCTTGGGCTTCGCAGCCGGTTTTGCCTCTGTCGCTTTTTCCGACGCCTGCGCCACCTGCGCCGAGGCGCGGGCGATTTGTTCTTCCACCGTTTTGACGGCTTGTCTGGTGGCCTTGGTCACTTGCTCGTAGCCGAGAAAGGCGTTGTCGATGGCGGCCTTGACGATGGCGACGGCGTTTTCCGAGCCGGGCGGCACGTTTTTCGTCACGTCGTAGATCAGCGCGCTCAAATTGCTTTTCGCTTCAGCCACGTGGGCTTCGGCGGCGGTGGTGAATTCCGTATGGATTTCCTTGATGATATCGTCGAGCTGCTGCTTGTAGGCTTTCGCGCCCGCCACGCCTGGTTGCAACTGGGCGGCAGCGGCTGCCACGGCCGCTTTCGGGTCCTTGGCCTGGCTGATTTCCTTGCCGGCCGCGATGCCGTCTTCGATGCCGGATTTGGCGGTGGCCATGTTCAGCGCCAGTACCTGTTCCACGCCTTGCACCGCCTTGGTGGTCAGGGTATTGAAGGTCATCAGCTGGAATTCAAACAGGGCCTTGGTGGCCGTGGCGAATTGTTCGGGATTGGTAAACATGTGGTCTCCTCGGTTTGAATAGATACTTGTTATCTTTCATACTTGTTCGACGCTGCCGCATTACCAGCCGCCAGCGCTTAAGGTCAAGCCGGTTGCCCCGTGTTGTTATGCCCCCATTATTTAACAGGCGCCGGTTTTTCGCAACGGCTATCTTTGTAGGGGCCGGAAGCCAGTTCCCAGCCAAATCCCAGGGTGGACTGGGCGCACGACAGGGTGCCGTCGACCTTGCTGCGCCATTTGTACCAGGGGGCCGGTTCGGCCGGGGCGCTGGCGCAGGCGGCCAGCAGGGCGATGGCGATACAGTATTTCATCATGTGCGGAATCCTCCAGGAATGCGTGCGCATATTGTAGCGCTACCCGCGTTCAGGAGTCGGCCGGCTGGGGCGCCACGGCGGGCAGCTGCAGGGTGAAGGTGGCGCCGCCGCCGGCATCGCTGGTAGCGTCGATATGTCCGCCCAGCACGCCGGTGACGATGTTGTGCGCCACGTGCAAGCCCAGGCCCGAGTTGCCGGAACCGAGTTTGGTGGTGAAGAAGGGGTCGTAGATATGCGGCAGGTCGTGGCTGCTGATGCCCGCGCCATTGTCGGATACCGAGATGGTGATCGTCTGCCCATCGCCGCTGGCGCGGGCAGCGATCCCGATGCTGTTTTCAGCGCCGCCGTGGCGGCCGTCGAATGCATGGCGCAAACAGTTTTCCAGCAGATTGGCCAGCACCTGCCCCAGGGGGCCCGGATAACTGTCCATGGCCAAGTCGTCCGGCACATCCTGGAGCAGGCTGACGCCGGCCTCTTTCAGTTGCGCCGACATGGGCACGACCTGTTCGGCGATGAACTGGCGCAGCGGAAACTGGCGCCGTTGCGAGCGGGTGCGGTCCACGGCGATCTGCTTGAAGCCCGAGACCAGGTCGGCCGCCCGCTGCAGGTTGCGCAGCATGATGGCGTCCGCCTCGCTGGCCTGCCCCAGGTAGGTGTCCAGCTCCGATCTGCGCAAGCCGTCCTGCAGGCCGGCCTGGATGGCGCGCGTGTTTTCGGCCATGGTGGTGGCCACTACCAGGCTGTTGCCGATCGGCGTATTGAGTTCATGCGCGATGCCGGCCACTAGCGCGCCCAGCGCGGCCAGCTTGTCGCGGCGTACCAGTTCGGCTTGCGTGATGGACAGGTTTTCCAGTGCGGCCGCCAGTTCGCGGTTGGCTTGCTCCGACTGTTGATTGGCCAGCGTGAGGGCGGCCGTGCGCTCGGCCACCAGGTCTTCCAGGTGGGTGCGGTGGCGCTGCAGTTCGCGTTCATGGCGCATGCGGCTGATCGCGATGCCGGCCATGTCGGTCGCCGCGTCGATCAGGCTCAGGTCTTGCGCGTTCGGGCTGCGCACTTCGCGGTAATACATGGCGAACGAGCCCAGCACGATTCCATCCTGGCTGAAGATGGGGCGCGACCAGCAGGCGCGCAGGCCGAATTGCGCCGCCAGTTCGCGGTAGGGCGCCCATAGCGGATCGTGCATGATGTCGCTGACGACCACGGATTCGCGACGGAACATGGCGGTGCCGCAGGAGCCCACGCCGGGGCCGATTTCCGCGCCTTCCAGCAAGGCCATGTAGTCGGGCGGCAAGCTGGGGCCGGACGCGCTGTGCATGTGCAGCCCATCGTCGTCGAGCAGCATGATGGAACAATACACGCCGCGCGACTGGCCTTCGATCAGCAGCAGCAGGCGGTCCAGGGTGGGAATCAGTGGCGCGCCCTTGGCGACCATTTCCAGCAGTGCATTCTGTCCCGCGCGCAAGGCTTCGGCCAGGTTGCGTTCGGTTAAGTCGATCACGCGTGCATGCACCAGCTGGCGGCCCGGCACGGCCAGGCGCATCAGGCGGATTTCGCAGGCGATCGGGTGCTGGTCGCGATGGCGGCAGATGGCGCGGAAAGCCGCAATCCGGCCCTGCAGGGTGGCGTCGATCTTTTCTTGCAGCAATTGCATCGACGGCAGGCCATCGGCCTGTGTATCGGGAAACAGCGGTCGCAGGCCACCCTGCAGCAGCGCTGCCTGCGGCAGGCCGAACAGCTCTTCGGCCAGATGGTTGGCGTCGATCAGCACGTCGTTGTCGATGTCGAACAGCAGCACGGCGTCGGGCGAGCCGGCCAGGATGGAGTGGTAATTGACTTCCAGCGTTTGCGGATGCAGGGGCCGTGGCGGCGCGATATCGGCGGCGAAGGAGGTCTCTGCCTGCGCATCTGCTGCCTCGGCTTTATACAGCGCCAGTTCCATGAGGATTTTTTCCGCCACGTCGCGCGCATCGAAGGGCATCTTGATGTAGTCGCTGGCGCCGGCGCCCACGCTGCGGCCTTGCTCATCGGCACTAGGCGTGGCCGACATCAGCAGCAAGGGCACGCCATGGCGTCCGCCGGCATTGCGCAAGCGCATGCAGGTGGCGCCGATATTCGTGCCGGCCAGCGCCGTGTCGAGCAAAATCAGGTCGGTGCCGCCGGCAGCCAGTTGCACGCCCTCATCGATATCGCCAGCCACGCCCGTGCCCAGGTTATGCCGGTCCAGCATGTACAGCAGTTCGCGCACATCATTCGTCGCATTGCTGACCAGCAGCACCTTGGCCCGGTCAGTGAGAGAGGAAATCAACTGATTCATGGCATTGCACCCCTTATGCCTGTCTGCAGATCCGCTACTGATGGTAAAACTGTGAAACCGTGGAGCTGATATTACAGCAAGGTAAGGAAAAGTAAGTGATGAGTGTGGCTATTATTGATTACAAGTAATACGTTCAAGCAACCTTGGGCAGGTCGCCAGCAGCCTGGACCTCTGCCCGGGCCTGTTCGATGCGTGGGTAATTATCCTCTATCCAGTCGACCAGCACCGCCAGCCGTTCGGCCGCTTCGCGTCCCAGCGGCGTCAGGCTGTATTCGACTTTCGGCGGGATCACCAGATACGCCTGGCGCAGCACGAAACCGTCGCTGACCAGGGCGTCCAGCGTCTGCGCCAGCATTTTTTCACTGACGCCGCCCACTTCGCGGCGCAATTCGCTGAAACGGCGGGTGCCGCTCAGCAGCAGTACTTGCACCAGCACCGCCCAGCGGCTGGTCAGATGGCTGAGCACGGCGCGGGAAGGGCAGGCGGCCGCCATCAATTGCGCGCCCTGGGTTTGGCGGGTCAGGGCGGCGCGCAGGCTGGCGCCGGGTGTATCGATGTCCATGATAGGGTTCCTTGGGGCGTCTGTCTTTATACGGTTATCTTCATACTTACAAAAAGGTACGTACTTACAATTCGAAAGTAATAGCCTTATTATAGATCCACATCACCCACCTTCAAAGGAAAAATCATGATCGTCATTACCGGCGCCACAGGCAACCTGGGCCAGCTCGTCATCGCCAACCTGCTGAAAACCGTACCTGCAGGCAATATCATCGCCGCCGTGCGCAATCCGGCCAAGGCTGCCAGCCTGGCTGCGCAAGGCGTGCAAGTGCGCCAGGCCGATTACAACGATGGCGCCAGCCTGGACGCCGCCTTCCAGGGCGCCACCAAAATCCTCCTGATTTCATCGAGCGAAGTCGGCCAGCGCGCCACGCAGCACCAGAACGTGATCGATGCGGCCAAGGGCGCCGGCGTCAGCCTGCTGGCCTACACCAGCTTGCTGCGCGCGGACAGCACGCCACTGGGCCTGGCAACCGAACATGTCGCGACTGAAAAAGCCATTCGTGCCTCGGGCTTGCCATCGAGTATCTTGCGCAACGGCTGGTACCTGGAAAACCATGTGGAACACCTGGCGCCCGTGCTGGAGCATGGCGTAGTGCTGGGCGCGGCCCAGCAAGGACGTTTTTCGTCGGCTGCGCGCGACGATTATGCGGCGGCCGCTGCTGCCGTGCTGACCGCCGATGCGCCGCACGCCGTGTATGAGCTGGCGGGCGACAGCGGTTTTACCCTGAGTGAATATGCAGCCGAAGTGGCGCGCCAGTCGGGCAAGGCCATCGTGTATAAGGATTTGCCGCAGGCGGACTTCAAGGCGGCGCTGGTTGGCGTGGGCGTGCCAGAAGGTTTCGCCGATCTGCTGTCGGACTCCGATGCAGGCGCGGCCAAGGGCGCTCTGGAAGAGCATGGCAAGCAATTGAGCGCACTGATCAAACGTCCGACGCGGACCCTGGCCGAAGCGGTCAAGGCGGCATTGGCCAAGTAAGGCAAGAGGTGAGGGTGGCGCTACGGCGCCATCGCTATTTGCAGCAAGAATGAAAAAAGCCGCAAACTCGTGAAAGTTTGCGGCTTTTTTGCGAATTCGGTAATGGTGCCCACGGAGGGACTCGAACCCCCACACCCAAAGGCACATGGACCTGAACCATGCGCGTCTACCAATTCCGCCACGTGGGCATTGATGCTGCTATTTTTATTGCGGTACTGCTGTTACTACATACTGTTACTGCGGACTACAACGATCAACAATCCGTTGCTGGTAGTGGTGCCCACGGAGGGACTCGAACCCCCACACCCGAAGGCACATGGACCTGAACCATGCGCGTCTACCAATTCCGCCACGTGGGCATTGTTACTACTGGTTTACTGCTTACTACAATTACTGCGGACTACAACGATCAACAACTCGTCGCTGGTAGTGGTGCCCACGGAGGGACTCGAACCCCCACACCCGAAGGCACATGGACCTGAACCATGCGCGTCTACCAATTCCGCCACGTGGGCATTGTTACTGCTTGCTACTGTTTGCTGCTTCTTGCTTTACGCTGCGTGTTCTGCAGCGAGGACAAAATCATAAGGGGTGGCGGGCATTCGGTCAATGAGGATTTGGATATTTTCTTCAAGAAAGTCCGTTTTCAGCTGAAAAAAGCCGGTTTGCCCATTTTTATGGCAGGGTTTTAACGGTTTTTCGGCTTTGGGGACTGTGCGCGCCACCCCTGCGCATTAGATCTGCGTCAGTCCGCCGTCGACCACCAGCTCGGCGCCCGTCATATGGGATGAATCGTCACTGGTCAGGAATAGCGCTGCCTTGGCGACTTCGCAGGCGTTGCCGAAGCGCCGCAGCGGTACGTGCGCTTCGATACCGGCCGCGGCCGCGCTCAGTTGTGCCTCCGGCAGGCCCAGCTTGCCATGGAAGCCGGTGCTGACCGGGCCGGGGTTGACGGCATTGCCGTGCATCGCTTGAGGCACTTTAAAACTGGCAATTCAAGAGCGTCGCTGACGGTCACGGTGCCGCCCGCTTTTGCGGACAAGTGGCTGCTGAAGCGGCTGGAGCGTTTCCAGGGGCGCCATCCCGGGATCGATATCGTGCTGGAAACAGATGGGCGCCTGGTCAATTTCGACACTGGCCGGGTCGATCTCGGCATCCGTTTTGGCGGCGGGCGCAGGGACGCAGTTCCCTGGTGGCCGATGATTTGCTGGCAGGGAGGATCGTGCGGCCATTTTGCGAGGCGCAAGGCTACGATTTTGCGTACTACATCGTTTGCAGGCCAGGCATGGAAAGCCGCCCGGAAATGGCGGCCTTCAGGGAGTGGCTGCTGGACGAAGCCGGCACGCAATAGTGCGAGAGGAGGGAGTGAGAATGAAAAAAGCCGCAAACTCGTGAAAGTTTGCGGCTTTTTTGCGAATTCGATAATGGTGCCCACGGAGGGACTCGAACCCCCACACCCAAAGGCACATGGACCTGAACCATGCGCGTCTACCAATTCCGCCACGTGGGCACTGATGCTGCAACTACATATTACGGCAACTCTGCTATTATAGCGACTTGAAGAGTTTTGCGCCAGATGAACTTTCGTTCCATACTGCACATCAACCCTGTACCGCTATCCTGCAACTGCACACCGATGAAGGTTTGTCGCTGCAAGAGACCAAGATTATAGAGCAATATTTGTCGAAGTCAAATGCCTTGCGCACCTTTTTCACTTTTTTTCATCGACGGCCTGACGGGCCTGTTTCAAACTCGCTCAACGAGCCGCTTACGCCACACAAGAAGACACTGTCCGTTAGGCAAACCGGGGCTGACTCCGGTACACTAGCGGGTATCGCCGTGTCAATATTGACTATTGACGGTGATGTCATCGGCCTGTCTCTCGTTTGATCACCGTTTGATCACTGTCAATAACAAACTATAGAAATACTTTTGAGCCAAAATACCCACACCATCCCCAGCCGGGAGGACATTCTCGGCATATTCCGCAGCGTCAACGCGCCTCTCGATCCGCAGTCACTCGGGAAAACGCTGCAAGTGCATGCCGATTCCATGGATGTCCTGCTGCGTCGCCTGAAGGCGATGGAGCGCGACGGACAGCTCAAGTCTGACGCCAGCGGGATCTTCGTGCTGGCCGACCAGAGTTCGCTCGTCGCCGGCCGGGTCACCAGCCACCGCGATGGCTTCGGTTTCGTGATTCCCGACGACGCCAGCGCCGACCTGTTCCTGCCTGAAAAGGAAATGCAGAAAGTGCTGCATGGCGACAAGGTCATGGCCCGCATCGTGGGCACGGACCGCCGTGGCCGCCCGGAAGGCACCATCGTGGAAGTCACGCACCGCGCCAACACTCACGTGATTGGCCGGCTGATCCAGGAAAACGGCACCTGGGTGGTGGCGCCGGAAGACCAGCGCATCGGCCAGGACATCCTGGTGGCCGGTTCGGTCGGCAAGGCCAAGGCAGGGCAGATCGTCAGCGTCGAGCTGACCGAGCAGCCGATGCGCTTCAAGCAGCCGGTCGGCAAGATCGTCGAAGTGCTCGGTGCACTCGATGACCCCGGCATGGAAATCGAGATTGCCGTGCGCAAATTCGGCGTGCCGCACATCTTTTCCGCCGCCGCCCTGAAGCAGGCTGAAAAACTGCCGTTCGAAGTGCGTGCAGCCGACCTGAAAGACCGGGTCGACCTGCGCGACGTGCCGCTGGTCACCATCGATGGCGAAGATGCGCGCGATTTCGACGATGCCGTGTATTGCGAGCCGGTCAAGGTTGGCCGCGCCAACTGCTTCCGCCTGATCGTGGCGATTGCCGATGTCAGCCACTATGTGAAACCGAACGATGCGCTCGACGGCGACGCGCTGCAGCGCAGCACCTCCGTCTACTTCCCGCGCCGGGTGATCCCGATGCTGCCGGAAAAACTGTCGAATGGCCTGTGTTCGTTGAATCCGGCCGTCGACCGTTTGACCCTGGTGTGCGACGCCGTCGTCAGCGACAAGGGCGAACTGAAGGCTTACCAGTTCTACCCGGCCGTGATCCATTCGGCTGCGCGCCTGACGTATGACGAAGTCGCTGCCGTGCTGGGCAATACCAAGGGCCCGGAAGCGGCCCGCCGCGCCGACATTTTGCCGCACCTGCAAAACCTGGAACGGGTCTATCGCGCCTTGCTGAAAGCACGCACGGAGCGGGGCGCCATCGATTTCGAGACCACCGAAACGTATATCGTCTGCAATGCGGCCGGCAAGATCGAAAAGATCATCCCGCGCACGCGCAACGAAGCGCACAAGATCATCGAAGAGTGCATGCTGGCGGCCAACGTCTGCGCCGCCGATTTGTTGCTGCGTAACAAGCATCCCGGCACCTACCGCATCCACGCCAGCCCGACCAAGGAAAAGCTCACGCAAGTGCGCACCTTCCTGAAGCAGGTGGGCCTGAACCTGACGGGCGGCGATACGCCATCGGCATCGGACTACGCGACCCTGATGCAGCAAATCAAGCTGCGTCCCGACGCGGCGCTGCTGCAAACGATGCTGCTGCGCTCGATGCAGCAAGCCGTCTACAGCCCGGACAATATCGGCCATTTCGGCCTGGCGTATGAGGCCTATGCCCACTTCACCAGCCCGATCCGCCGCTACCCGGACTTGCTGACGCACCGCGCCATCAAGGCCATCTTGCAAGGCAAGAAATACGAGCCGATGCTGTCCGATACCAGTGTACTGAACACGAACGTATCGAACGCCACGCGCAAGCAGCAGGCGCGCGACAAGGCCGAGGGCAAGCCGAAGAAAGCCGATCCGACCATCTGGGATGCGCTGGGCGTGCATTGCTCGGCCAACGAACGCCGCGCCGACGAAGCGTCGCGCGATGTCGAAGCCTGGCTCAAGTGCTACTTCATGCAGGACAAGCTGGGCGAGCAATTCACCGGCACCATCACCGGCGTGACCACGTTCGGCGTGTTCGTGCAGCTCGACACCCTGTTCGTCGAAGGCCTGGTGCATGTCACCGAACTGGGCACCGATTACTTCCAGTACGACGATGCGCGCCACGAATTGCGCGGCGAACGCACGGGCAAGCGCTATCAGCTGACCGACCGTCTGACGGTGCAGGTGGCGCGGGTGGACCTGGAAACGCGCAAGATCGATCTGCGCCTGGTCACCGACGCCGAACTGGCGGGTGAAGACGTGGCTGCCAAGCCGAACGGCGCCAAGCGCAAGGGCGACAAGAAAACCATGGTCAAGCCAGGTCCGGCGACCGAGCAGCGCCATGAAATCAAGGCCAGCGCCAGCGTGAACCATGGCAGCAATGGCGCCAAGGCGCCGGCCAAGGCCAAGCCGCTTGCCAAGGCTGCGCCGAAGGCTGCCGCGAAAGCCGCTCCCAAGGCGAAAGCCAAGGCTGCGCCCAAACGCAGCAAAACCACCGCCGCGGCGCCTGCTGCTGCGGCGCCACGTGCAGCAAAAACTGTATCAAAAACAAGCAAAAAGAAGTAATCAAGTAGCGATAGAAGAAGCGATAAACAATGAAGAATAAAATGATTTTCGGCTTCCACGCCGTCACCTCGCGCCTGCGTCATGAAGCGGCGACCGTGGAAGAAATTTTCGTCGACGCCAGCCGCGTCGACGGCCGCATGAAAGACATGATCGCCGCCGCCAAGGCCGCCAATGTGCGCGTGATGCCGGTCGATTCGGCGCGCCTGGACAAGATCGTCGGCACGCGCCGCCACCAGGGCGTGATCGCGTTTGCCTCGCAACTGTCCTTGGCGCGCAACCTCGATGAGCTGCTGGACGCGATCGACGGCCCGCCGCTGCTGCTGATCCTCGACGGCATCACCGATCCGCACAACCTGGGCGCCTGCCTGCGCGTGGCCGACGGCGTTGGCGCCCATGCGGTGATCGTGCCGAAAGACCGCGCCGTGGGCTTGAACGCCACCGCCGCCAAGGTCGCCAGCGGCGCCGCCGAAACCGTGCCGTACATCACCGTGACCAACCTGGCGCGCACCATGCGCGACCTGAAAGAGCGCGGCATCTGGCTGATCGGCACCTCCGACGATGGCGAAAAAGGCTTGTACGAAGCCGATTTCACGGGCCCGACGGCCCTCGTCATGGGTTCCGAAGGCGAAGGCATGCGCCGTTTGACGCGCGACACCTGCGACATCCTGGTCAATATCCCGATGTTCGGTTCCGTCGAGAGTCTGAACGTGTCCGTGGCATCGGGCGTGTGCTTGTACGAAGCCCGCCGCCAGCGTATCGCCAAAGAAGGCTAAAAAACGTCCAGGGCGGCGTTGCATTGCCTCGTCGTACATTCGTACTGCCTTCGGCAACGCGCCTTGCCCTGAACGTTTTACCGTATTTGCTTGATCGGCCGCCTACGCAATGTTGGCGGCCGATTTGTTTTGGTCGCCAGCATTCCCCCGCCGGATACGCTACCATTTGTCTTTCACCTTATCAGTTTTTTATTATGTTCCACCACCTGCGCGAAGACATCAACAGCATCATCGAACGTGACCCGGCCGCCCGCAATGGCTGGGAGGTGCTGACCTGTTATCCGGGCCTGCACGCCATTGTCATGCATGGCTGGGCGCACTGGTGCTGGCTGCGCGGCCTGAAGTGGGTAGGGCGCTTCATTTCCTATGTCGCCCGCATCATCACGGGTATCGAGATTCATCCGGGCGCCGTGATCGGCCGGCGCGTCTTCATCGACCATGGCTTCGGCGTGGTGATCGGCGAGACGGCCGTGGTCGGCGACGACTGCACCATCTACCAGGGCGTGACCCTGGGCGGCACGTCCCTGCACAGCGGCACCAAGCGCCATCCGACCCTGTCGCGCGGCGTCATCGTGGGCGCCGGCGCGCAGGTGCTGGGCAGTTTTACGGTGGGCGAGTACGCCAAGGTGGGCTCGAACGCGGTGCTGCTGAAACCCGTGCCGGCTGGCGCCACCGCCGTTGGCAATCCGGCCCATATCGTGCAAAAGGATATCAACGCCCTGCGCGAAGGCAGCACCGCCCATCTGTTCGCCGCCTATGGCGTCACGCCGAACGGCGACGATCCGCTGTCGAAAGCCCTGCAAGGCTTGATCACGCACGCGGTGGCGCAGGAAGAACGCATCGAAACCATCCTGGCGACCCTGAAGGCGGCAGGCATCTGCTGCCAGGCTGTGCCGGAATGTGATAAATTGGATTCTGAGCAAATGAACAAGCTGGTCGATTAAGGATACATGCATGAATACTGAAGTAACGGCGGATACAAGTAGCGACAATCCCAATCTGCTCGACCCGTTCGAGATTCGCGTGCTGGCCGTGCTGGCTGAAAAAGAAGCGCTCACGCCCGACAGTTATCCGCTGTCGCTCAATGCGCTGACCAATGGCTGCAACCAGCTGTCGAGCCGTGACCCCGTCATGGCGCTTAGCGAAGAAACCGTGTACGACGTGCTGCAGCGCTTGATGCAGCGCAAATTCGTCAACGGCATCACCCAGGCTGGCGCGCGCGTCGCCAAATACGAACACCGCATGCGCATCAAATGGTCGCTGGAACAGGACAAGCTGGCCATCCTGACCATCCTGATGCTGCGCGGCTTGCAGACGGCTGGCGAAATCCGCAGCCGCAGCGGCCGCATCCATGAATTCAAGTCGGTGGCCGAAGTGGAATCCGGTTTGCAGTTCCTGATCGACAAATACCCGCCGCTGGTGGCCAAACTGCCGGTAGCGCCCGGCGCGAAAGAGCCGCGCTACGGCCACTTGCTGGGTGGCGCAGAAGCCTTGGCCCAGATCGAGACAGCGGCCGGCTACGCAGGCGCCGTCAGCGCGCCGCAGCAAGGCAGCCGCGTAGCCCAGCTGGAACAGGAAGTGCTGCAACTGCGCAGCGACTTCGATGGCCTGGCAGCGCAGTTTGAAGCGTTCAAAAAACAATTTGAGTGAAGGCCGCAGGTCGCTTAACAATGTGCCGGATTACGCTGGGCCTTCCTCTGCGCTCATCCGGCTGTCCAAAGCAAATCCCTCATCGATCCAGCCGGTGATTCCTCCCGCCATGATTTTGACGGGGCGCCCCAGCCTGGCCAGGCGTATCGCAGCCCGCGTGGCGCCGTTGCAATGGGGGCCGGCGCAATACGTCACGAAGACTGTGCCGGCCGGGAACTGGGCCAACTTGCTCGCGATGATTTTGCCGTGCGGAAGGTGAATCGCGCCGGCGATGTGGCCCGCTTCAAATTGTGCCGGGCCGCGCACGTCGAGCAGGACGAAATCGTGCTGGCCGCTGGTGAGGGCATGGTGGACGTCCCAGCAATCCGTTTCGAATGCCAGGAGGGATGTAAAGTGGGCCAGTGCACTGGCCGGTGGTGCTGCAGCGATTTCAGTGACGATGGACATGCTCAGACTCCGGGTGGGTTGGGGTAGGCAGATTATCGATGCCATCGCTTTGGCCTGATAGTGGCGCATACGTCAATATGCAGTAATATTGCGCCATGAAAGTCGCGCCATGAAAGCCACGCCATGGAGAATCACGCCATGAACCAGCACCTCGTCGTCGCGCTGGCGTATGACCAGCTGTGCACTTTTGAATTCGGCTGCACGGTCGAACTGTTCGCGCTGGACCGCCCGGAACTGGATGTGTCCTGGTATGCCTTCGCCGTCTGCGCGGCGGAACCCGGCCCCATCCGGGCGGCCGGCGGCATTTCCGTGCTGGCGCCGTTTGACCTGGAGTTGCTGGACCGTGCCGATACCATCATCATTCCCGGCTGGCGCGATGCGGATGAACTGCCGCCGCCTGCCTTGCTTGACAAGATACGGGCTGCCTACCTGCGCGGCGCCCGCCTGTGCTCGATTTGCTCGGGCGTCTTTGTGCTGGCCGCGGCCGGGGTGCTCGATGGCAAGCGGGCCACCACGCACTGGCGTTATGCCGAGCGCCTGGCGCAACGTTACCCGGCGATTGAAGTCGAGGCCGACGCACTGTATGTCGATGCGGGGCAGATCATTACGTCTGCCGGTTCGGCCGCCGGGCTGGATATGCTGCTGCATCTGGTGCGCCGCGATTATGGCGCCAGGGTGGGCAATCTGGTGGCGCAGCGGCTGGTCGTCGCGCCGCACCGCGAGGGCGGCCAGGCACAGTTCGTGCCGCGTCCCATGCCGCTGGATGAAGGTGGCAGGCTGGCCGGCCTGATGGACTGGTTGCGCGCGCATCCGGCACTGCCGCACACTGTGCGCTCGATGGCGCAGCGCGCCGCCATGAGCCCGCGCACCTTGCAGCGCCAGTTCCAGCAAGCCAGCGGACTGGGGCCGGTCGACTGGCTGATACGCGAAAGGGTGGCGATTGCCAGGGAGCTGTTGGAGTCGCCCCACACGCCGCTGGCGCAAGTGGCCGAACTGGCCGGCTTCGGTTCGGAAGAATCGCTGCGCCGGCATTTTCGCCGCCTGGTATCCACCAGTCCGGGCGCTTATCGGCAACGTTTTTGCAGCGGTCTGGAAATATTGCCTGAGGGGCAATAAACCTCGGCTAGTGTTAGCGCGGCTTGCAATTCGTGCGGCTATTGTCGGCGATGCCGGTGATCAGCCAACGGCCATCCTGGCGCACCAGGGTCACGATATCGGTGCCGCAGTGATGCAGTTTGTCATTGAGGAAAAAGTCATAGGGCGTCCAGATCATGGCGATATTGTCGTCTATCTTGACCAGCGGATCGTAGATCGGCTCTTCATACTTGTCCGTGCCGAACGGTATCCGGTCGGAGAAGGCCGACAGCTTCAATTGCACCAGTTTGCCATCGCGTAACAGGCTGGCGCCACCCTCGGGCGTCAGGACTGACTGCATCATATTCTTGTCATGCAGCTTGAGGCCATCGAGCAGCGTGAGCAACGGCGCCAGCACGGCGCGTTCTTCCTCGGTCGGCGCCGCTTGCGCCGGTCCGCTCAGCGCCGCCAGCGCGGTGAGGGTGCCCAGCATGGCGGGCAGCCACTGGCTGCGTTTTCCGGCACTGCGGCCGGTCTGGGTGCGTGGATTCGATAATACGAGCATGGTTGGTCTCCTTTGGTCCAGGAAAATGGTACGGCGCCATCATATGCGATTAATTAGACAGTGGAAAGTATTATCTATATATTATCATTTTTAGTATCTTGTCTGTCATCGCAGCACGCAGTAGCCACCGGGGGAGGGACTCAGGCGGCGGCCAGCACCACCCGCACGCTGTCGCGTCCGCCCCGCTTGGACTCGTACAGGGCCGCGTCGCCCAGGTCGAGCAGGGAGGTCAGGCTTGCCGGCTGCCGCTCGAATAGCGTGCCGCCCACGCTCAGGGTCACCGCCTTGGGGGTGGCAAATGCCTGTTGCGCCATCTGCCCGAACGCTTCGCGCAAGCCGTTACCCAGCGTGACGACACTGTCGCTGCTCGCTACACGCAGCAGTATCACGAATTCATCGCCGCCCAGCCGTGCCGCCAGGGCATCCTGTGGCAGGGCGCTGCGGATGATTTCGCTCAAGGCCACCAGCAGCTTGTCGCCGGCGCTGTGGCCGTGCAGGTCATTGACCTGTTTAAAGTTGTCGATGTCGATCAGCAGCAGGGCGCCGGGGCTGTCTGGTGTCGCCAGTTTCAGCAGTTCAGGGGCGCGCGTGAACAGGGCGCGGCGGTTGTACAGCGCGGTGAGCGGGTCGCGCGCAGCGATTTGTTCGATGCGTTCTTCGCGGCGGTGCCGTTCGGTGCCGGTCATGGACAAGGCGATCAGCATGATCGCAATCGTGCCTTCCACCAGCGAGATCTGGATCACTTCGCCACGGAAGGCGGCCAGATCGACGAAGGCATCGAGCGCCATCGGCACGCCTGCCTTGACCAGATAGAACAGGCCATGCACCAGCAATACATAGCGCAACTGGACTGCACCCACGCTCAGGGATACGCCGTGGGGACGCAACAGGAAGCTGGCGCGCAGGGTCAGGCCGGCAATCAGCAGCGACTGGATAACGAACATCAGCTTGGACCACGCGGCGACATCGGGCAGTAGCAGCATGGCCAGCCAGACCAAGGCAATCAGATACCACGCGCGCGACAGGCGCACTTGCGTGAACCTGGCCACGCCTGCCAGGAATAGCCAGTGGGCGCCGATCAGCAAGCCATTGGCAAACCAGATACCGATCAGCAAAAAACCATGGCTGCGCAATAGCGCCAGCGTGGAACCGATGGTGATGACAGCGAAGCCTGCGCTCCAGAACAGCAGCGATTGCTCGCGCACGCTGCGCCACTCCACGGCCAGGTAAAGCGCGGCAGCAGCGGCCAGGGCGGTCGTGAGTATGAGGATGGTGGAGGGATCGAGTGCCATGAATAAGGGATGCGTGAGCTTGCTCAAACAGACTGATGAAAAGAGGGCGGCTATTTTAGCGCCTTCAAAGCCAAGTTTAGCCCATCTTTGTTAACCAGAAGTACCTGAATTGTATTGCCATCAAGAATAAATATGTCTTATCTGCCACGGTATCGATGCTGGCGGCCGCGTGGCACTTCTTTGGGCGAGGCTAAATCTGCAAGGTGGCTAAAAAATCAAGCACTGACTCAGGATGACGCTACACTGGCAAACATCGGCCTGGTGGCGGCGTGCTCGAAGCTGCACGCCAAGACAACTATTTTCATTATTGATGAGTCCAGCAATGCACGCGTTTTTTGAACACTATCTGCCTGCTGAACCTGCGGCAGCGTATCTGGCGCCTGGCATATCGATGCTGGCGGAAATCTGGTTTGATATCACGGAGGATGTGCAGTCCGCAGTGCAGCGGTGGGAGCAAACGGGTTTCATCAGGCTTGATGTTGCCAGCGAAAACCAGCAGGAACGGGCAACATTTTGTCGCCATGCAGTCAGCATTGCTGCATCGCTCGTCATCTACCGGCCCCCGCCGTCGCCGCCCGAGCCTGTTTATCTTGCGCCTCAATCGATGGCGGCGCGCAGGCAGGCGGAACTTGCTCCCAGGTATGGGGCAGCCACCATCGTCATCGATAATATTCCTGCCGCATCCTCCGCCCACATCGGCCCTAAGGTCTGTCAGGCGGCGCGAGTCAGCCTGGTGCAGACGGCTGAGCTACCAGGCATGCTGGCCACATGGCAAAACAAGGGATTTGTGGTGCTCGGTAGCAGCGATCTGCTCATCAAGAATAATGAGATGGGATTTTCGGAGGGGTTGCGCCAGGCCGCGGTGGCAGCCGGCGCCTCCCTGGCTTTTTTCCAGATCACGCCGGCCAAGGTACGTGCCGTGCAACGCAAGGCGGACGGGCGCATCGATATGGATGCCGTGCGCGCCGATCCGCCAGTCAAAATGTCCCCCGGCGGAAGCAGCGTGCTGCAGCTAGTCTTGCTGGCGCCTGTGTCCCTGCATGCGCGGGAACTTGCCGAAGCAGAGTTTGGCAGCAGTCATGTGCCGATCGGGCTTGGAGAGAGCAGTCCCGTCACCGCTCCCCCAGCGACTCTGAAAACGTCTTGGTGATCGGTTTGGTGAGATAGCGCAGCACGGTCTTGCGGCCGGTGTTGATTTCCACCGTGGCCGTCATGCCGGGCTGGATCAGGATCGGCAGGCCGTTCTTGCCGACCAGGTTGCGCCCGCTGGTCTTGATCTGCACGCGGTAGTACGGCTGTTCATTGCCCTTGTTGTCTTCGCTGAGGGTGTCGGCGCTGATGTAGCTGACGTTGCCGCGCAGGCGCCCGTAGATGCCGTAGTCGTAGGCGTCGAGTTTCACCGCCGTCGGCAGGCCGGGCTTGATGAAGGCGATATCGGCCGGTTTCACTTTGGCTTCGATGATCAGATCGTCATCGGTGGGCACGATCTGCAGGATTTCCTCGCCCGGCTTGGCCACGCCGCCCAGGGTGGTCAGGCGCACGTTGCGCACGATGCCGTCGGTGGGCGCGTAAATGTCGGTCGATCCCAGCTGCTCCTTGCGCTGGGTGACCGTTTGCTGCACGCTGGCCAGGTCTTCCTGGGCTTTCACCAGGTCGGTCTGGCTGTCCTGCAGATACTTGTTGCGCCGGTTCGTGATCTGCGCCTGGATGTCGACTACCTGGCGCCGCAGCTTGAGCACGTCGGCGCGGCTCACATCGCCCGTTTCCAGCAGCGGCAAGTTCATTTCCAGCTCTTCCTTGATCAGCTTCATCGAGCTTTCCAGCGCATTGACTTCCTGCTGCACGGCGCCCTGGCGTTTGTTGAACAGGGTTAGCTGGTTGGCGCGAAATTCCGGATACGCCTGCAGCTCGGGCGGGAATTTCGGCGCGCCGCCAAACACTTCCGCCTGCAGGCGCGCCACGGCCGCCTTCAGGCCGGCCTCCTTGGCGGTGCTTTCCAGGTAGCTCGTTTCGGCCCGCGTGCGGTCGAAGCGGGCCAGCAATTCGCCTTTTTTCACGATGCTGCCTTCATGCACGCGCAGCTCGGACAGCACGCCGCCATCGGCCACCTGGATCACCTGGTTGCGCGAACTGGCGATCACCTGGCCATTGGCGCGCGTGACCTGCTCCAGTTCCGCCCACGACGCCCAGGCGATCACGCCCGCCAGCGCCGCCGTGCAGCTCCAGATCAGCACGCGGCCGCGTTTGGTTTCCTGTTTCGTTACCTGCTTCGCGTCGCTCATGCCACTGCTCCCTGTGCGCTGACTGGTGCTGCTACCGGTGGTACGGCCTGTGGCTTGCCCGACAGCTTGGCCAACACGGCGTCGCGCGGGCCGTCGAGCAGCACGCGGCCCGCCTGCAGCACCACCAGCCGGTCCAGCAGGGGCAGCAGGGCGTTCTTGTGGGTGGTGGCGACCATGGTCACGCCTTCGGCCGCCAGTTCGGCCAGCAGGCCCACGATGCGCGATTCCGTCTTGGCGTCCATGGCGCCGGTCGGTTCGTCGAGCAGCCAGATCTTCGGTTTGGCCAGCAGCAGCCGCGTCACCGCGATCAATTGCCGCTGGCCGCCCGAGACGCCGCGCCCGCCTTCGGTAATCGCCAGCGCCAGTCCCCGCGGCTGGCCCAGTATCAGCTCGATCAGGCCGGTGCGCCTGGCCGCCGCCAGGATGGCTTCCTCGCCGGGGTCGGCCAGTCCGAGCAGCAGGTTGTCGCGCAGGGTGCCGCTGAACAGCCGCGTTTCCTGCGGCAGGTAGCCGACCATTTCGCGCACCACCGGTGGCGCCAGCAGCGCCATGTCGATGTCGCCCAGGTAAGCCTTGCCTTCGGACGGCAGATACATGCCCGAGGCCAGTTTCAGCAGGGTGGTCTTGCCCGAGCCGATGGCGCCCACCAGGCCGACGCGCTCGCCGGGACGGATCGCCAGGTTGTCCACTTCCAGTGCCACCTTTTGCGCGCCGCCGTAAGTGAAGCGGATGCGTTCGAAGCGCAGGCCCGTGTCCAGGCTGCGCGGGGTCAGCGCGAACTGCGCGTTGTCCGCTTCGTTGGGCAGGCTGATGACCTGTTCCAGGCCATCGATCGAGGCGCGCGCGTGCGCCCATTGCACCATCACGCCTGGCAGCTGCACGATGGGCATCAGGGCGCGGTTGCTGATGATGGTGCACGCCATCAGGGCGCCCATGGTCATCTGGTTTTCCGCCACGAACCAGGCGCCCATGGAGATCAGGGCCACGTTGGTCAGCTGCTGGAAGGAGGCGGTAATGTTTTGCGACAGGGCTGCATAGTCGCGGATATTCTGTTCCGCATGGCTGGTCTCGGCCACCAGTTCGGCCCAGCGCGCCTGCATCATCCACTCGGCGCTGCTGCCCTTGAGGGTTTCCACGCCATCGACCGCTTCCACCAGCAAGCCGGCCTTGCGGTTGCTGGCGTTGAGGTTCTTGCGCGTATGGTTCTGGATGGCGCGCTGGAACATCAGGCCGCAGATCAGCGCCAGCGGCAGGGCGATCAGCGGCACCACCACCAGCCAGCCGCCGATGATGGTGATCATGGCCAGGAAGATCAGCGCGAACGGCACGTCCGTCAGCACGAACAGCGAGGTCGACGTGAGCACGCCGCGCACCATTTCAAAGCCCTTGACCTGCGCCGCCAGGGTGCCCACCGAGGCTGGCCGCGCCTCCATGCGGATGCCCAGCATGCGCTGGAAAAACCACTGCGACAGGTCATGGTCGACTTCATTGCACGAATGGTCGACGATGCGGCTGCGTACCTGCTTGAGGATGAATTCGAGGATGATCGATAGCGCCACGCCGACCACCAGCACCCACAGGGTATTGAAGTTCTGGTTGGGAATCACGCGGTCGTACACCTGCATGGAAAACAGCGAAGTGGCCATGGTCAGCAGGGTCACCAGGGTGGTGGCCAGCACGGCGTCGACAAACACGCTTTTCTTGAGCCACAGCGCATCGCGTACCAGGCCCAGCGCACCTGGCTGGGCGCCGCTCTTTTCGCTGCGCCGGGGCAGGCCCACGCAGGCCAGGCCGGCCAGCGATTCGAGCTGCAGCGGGCGGCCGTCCACGCTTTCGCCCTGCCAGGCGCCGTCCGAACCGCGCGACTGCAGCAGCCCCCAGCCGGTGCTGGGGCTGTAAATGGCAAACGGCAGTTCGCCCGGCGTGGGATCGTGCAAGGTGCGCGCCGCGCCTTCCAGCCCGGCCGCCAGCCACACGGCGCTCAGCACGGCGCTGGGGCCGGCGTCTTCACTCACTGCGTCCAGCTGGCGCTGCAGGTCGGCCAGGCGGGCGGCGGCCAGATGCTGGCCCGTCAGCCGCGCGGCCCGTTCGATCAGTGTCAGCAAGCCATGTTTGATGGAGGTATCCACGCTGTCTCCTTTGATGTTCGGTTGCTGTCAGTTGTTATCAGTTGCCGCGCGCCGCGCCGGTGGGCGCCGTGCGCCCAGCCAGGGTGCCGGTCTGGGCTGCCAGGCGCAGGCTGGCGGCAATCGCCTGGGCGCGCGTGTCTTCCAGCGTGAACTGCGCCTGGGTCGCTTCGCGCACCGCATTGAGCACGTCATTCCAGGTCTTGCGCCCGATCACGTACTGGCGCGTATACGATTCGAACACCTGGGTCGAGGTGGTGCTCGCTTCGCCTGCATTGCCCAGCCGCTGGCGGCTCGCTTCAGCCTCGTTCCAGTCCAGCGTGAAGCGTTCGCGCACGTCGCGTTCGGCCGCGTCGTGCGCCGAACGGGCGCCTTCGCGCTTGGCCACGGCCGCATCCACGCCAGCCTTGGCCGACAGGCCGGCGCCCGGCTGCGCCTGCAGCACCAGCATGGCGCGCGGGTGGTTGTCGGCATTGATGCCGCCGGTGGTTTTTTCCAGCCGCAGCAAGACCTTGGGCATATACGCGGAGCGCTGCACGGCGATATCCGAATCGGCTGCCTGGGCCTCGAAATCGAGGCGGCGCAGGGTGGGGGAATAGGCGACGGCCTGGCGCAGCACCCGTTCGAGGGTGGCCTCGGGCAGCGGTTCGGCCACGCCGATGCCGGTGCCCGAGACCACGCGCACCGGCTTGCCGACCAGCTGCGACAGCTGCGCCAGCGCATTTTCCAGCGCCTGGCGCACATTCGAGGCGTCGTTGGCCGCCTGGTACATGCGCGACTCGGCCAGGCGCTGGTCGGTTTGCGAACTGACCGACTGCGTTACGCGGCGCTTGATCATGTCCAGCAGCCGCTGATGTTCGGCCAGGCCTTCATCGGCCGAACGCATGCGCGCCGTCTGGCGCAGCGCCTCCGTGTACGCAGCGATCACGCGCAGCGATAGGCTCAGCCGTTCTTCCTCGATGGCCGAGCCGGCGGCATCGAGCCGGCTGCCTGCCGCGTCGATGCCGGCGTTGATGCGCCCGCCGCTCCACAGGGGCTGGTCGACGCGCACCACGCCGCCCGCTTCCTGCGAGCCGGTGGGCACTTCCGCCGAGACGCTGGGATAGCGCTGCCAGCGCGCGCCTTCCAGGTCGGCCTGCGCGGCCGCCTGGGCAGAACGCTTGCCCTGGATGGTGGGATGGGTTTGCAGCGCCTGCTGCAAGACCTGGTCGAAGGTCCAGGCAGTGGCGCCCTGGGCACCGGCGGGCGGCGCGATGGACACCATCATCAGGGCCGCCAGTACGGCCGTGATCGATGGCAGGAGCCCGGACCAGGCGGTACGGGAGCGATGCAATGCTGGCAGACTGCGTAATCTCATTCGTGATTTTCTGGCCTCGCGGCCTGAAGGTCATTCATGGTCGGCAACCGTTGCCGCAGGGCCAGCGCCTGATTGCGCGCTCCCCCTGCGGTGCTGGTTGCTGGCTTGCCTCCCGTGGCTGGCCGCGAGGTCAGACGTGGAAGTTGGCCGCCGTCAGCTGCGTGATATTCACGCCGCTCAACAGCACCAGTGCCGTGTCGATGGCATGGGCGTTGCTGAGGTCACTGGAGTGGTAGACGGTCACCGCGCCATTGTTTTGCGCATCGGCGATGACGATGTAGCCCTGGCCCGACAACACGCTGCTGTCGGCTGCGATGGCAGAGGCGGCGTCGTGGATGGAGACGGCCGTGCCATCGAAGATGAACAGGTTGTCGGCGCCAAAGTCGGTATGCAGGTTCACGCCGACCGCTACCGCAGGCGTCAGGTTGGCGATGCCGGACAGGTCGATCACGTCGCCGCCAGCCGTTGGTGCACCGATATGGAAGCCATCGAGCACTTGCGGGCTGTTCAGCGCCTGCTGGCTCAAGGCCAGCAAGTGGGCTGCATCGGTCTGGTCGGCGATCAGCTGGGCGTGGGCTGCCGCATCCGCATCGGCCTGTGCCGCGGCTGTCAGCGCCGGTGCATCCGTCAGGTCGGCATGCGCCTGCGCCTGGGCCGCTGCCGCTGCCGCCGCATCGGCCGCCAGGCTCAAGGCATGGGCATCGGTCAGGTCTGCCGTATGGGCGGCGGCCGCCGCTGCAGCGACTGCCGCATCGGCCGCCAGGCCCAGGGCGTGGGCATCGGTCTGGTCGGCAATCGTCTGGGCGTGGGCTGCAGCGGCCGCGTCGGCGTCCGAGATCAATCCCAGGGCATGGGCGTCAGTCTGGTCGGCGATCGCCTGCGCATGCGCCGCCGCCACATCGGCCGCTGCCGCTGCTGCGTTGGCCTGGGCGGCTGCCGTATCGTCGGCATGGGCTGCGGCGGCATTCGCATGCGCCTGGGCGGCGAAGGCCGCCGCTTGCGCGGCTGCTGCATCGTCGGCCTGGGCGGCATGGGTTGCGGCAGCCGAGGCAGCGGCGGCAGCGGCGGCTGTTACCGCCGCATTGTCGGCTGCCACGGCGGCGTTGTAGGCCGCTTGTGCGGTGACGACGTTGGCGGCTGCTTGCGCGGCTGCCGCATCGTCTGCCTGGGCATGCTGCGCCGCCGCTAGCGAGATGGCTGCCTGCGCCTGTGCGGCGGCGGCTACCGCATCGTCGTTGTGGGCCGCTTGCGCCGCTGCCTGCGCGGCGATGGCAGCGGCCGCCGTGGTGGCGACAGCGGCGTCGGCGGCCAGCGCCGCCTGGTAGGCAGCGGCGGCGTTGGCGGCGTTGGCGACGGCGACGGCGGCAGCGTTGTCATCTTGCTGTGCGCTGATGGCCGCGGCCTGGGCGACGGCGGCAGCAGCGGCCGAAGCGGCAGCGACGGCATCGGCCTGCTGGGCTGCCGTGGCGGCATCCTGCGCTACCTGTGCGGCTGCGGCCAGGGTGGCGGCACTGGCGTCATCTGCCACGGCGGCCAGATAGGCGGCATGGGCGTTGGCGGCGTTGGTGGCAGCCACGGTGGCGGCGGCATCGTCGGCCTGGGCGGCCTGGGTGGCTGCCAGCGACAGGGCGGCCCTGGTGGCGGCCGCTGCTGCTGCGATATCGTCGGCATGCGCCTGCTGTGCCGCGGCAGCGGCGGCGGCAGCGGCGGCAGCAGCGGTCGCTGCGGCAGCGCTATTGTTTTGCGCCGTTTGCAGGGCTGCCTGGGCGGCGGCGGCCGTGGCAGCGGCCTGGGCGGCGTGGGCGTCGTCGGCGGCAGCCGCCTGAGCGGCGGCCTGCGAGGCGGCGGCCGTGGAGGCTGCCTGGGCGGCGGCGGCATCGTCAGCCTGGGCTTGCGCCGCGGCAGCATGGGCTGCAGTCGCGTTGGCATGCGCCTGCGCGGCTGCCGCATCGTCTGCCTTGGCGGAGTTCCAGGCAGCGAGCGCCTGTGCGGCGGCAGCGTCAGCCTGTGCGGCATTGCTGGTGAGCAGCTGAATATGGACGACGGCGTCCAGCGACTGCTGCGCCGTGGCAGCGGTGGCGCCCACGGCCAGGCCGATACTGAGCTTATCGATGGCTGCCTGCAGCGCCACATGGGCTGCCGATGCTGTCGCGTCGGCTGCCTGCGCTGCCGTTGCCAGCGCCTGCGCCGTCAGTGCTGCCGCGACAGCGGCAGTTGCTGCTGCGTCATCATTGGCCGCGGCCGTTGCTGCTGCTTGCGCGGCGGTGGCGATGTTTTGCAAGTTGGTTAATACGTTGCCGATTTGCAGAGCATTGAGGAAGTCCTGGGCGGCGGTCAGGACATTATTGGCATTGAGCGCCGCGTTGTCGGCGTTTACCGCAGCCTGGTAGGCGGCCAGTGCGTTTGCCGCATTGGTCGCGGCCAGTGCAGCGGCCGCATCGGCGGCATGTGCTGCCGCTGCGGCGTTTTGCGCCGCCGTCAGGTTGGCGGCAGCGGTCACCACTGCCGCGTCATCTGCCAGGGCGTGGTTGTAGTTGCTGAGTGCCGTGGCGGCGGCGGTAGCGGCGGTGGCGGCGGCGGTAATGAGGCCTTGCGCCGTTTGCGTGGCCGCCAGAGATGCCGCCGCTATCGCGGCAGCAGCGGCAGCAGCGGCATCGTCTGCCTGGGCGTGCTGGGTTGCTGCCAGCGAGATGGCGGCCGTCGCTTGCGCTGCAGCTGCCGCCGTGTCGGCTGCGATGGCGGCCGCTGCAGCCGCTTGCGCAGTGGTAGCGGCGATGGCCGTGCTGGCGGCGGCCGCGTCGTCTGCCAGTGCCGCATTCAGTGCATTCAATGCATTTTGTGCGATGGCAGCCGTGCTGGCCGCCGCTGCATCGGCTGCCTGCGCCGCTTGCGTCGCTGCCAGCGAGGTGGCGGCGACGATCGCCGCTGCCGCTGCCGCCGCATCATCGGCCAGTGCCGAGTTGAGGGCGGCCAGTGCATTTTGCGCCGTCAGTGCGGTGGCGGCCGCATTGGCGTCGGCTGCCAGCGCGGCATTCAGCGCCGCCAGGGCATTCGCTGCGGTGGCGGCGGTAGACGCTGCTGCGGCATCCGCAGCTTGCGCAGCCTGGTATGCCGCTTGCGAGGTGGCGGCGAGGTTGTTTGCCGTTGCCGCTGCCGCGTCGGCTGCTTGCGCTGCCGCGTATGCCGCTTGCGAGGTGGTGGCCAGGGTAGCCGCTGCGGTGGCGGCACTGTCGGCCGCGAGGGCGTTGTTCAGCGCCACCAGCGAGGCCGCTGCCGTGGCGGCGGTCGATGCCGCGACGGCATCATCGTTTTGCGCCGCGACTGCCGCCGCGTGCGACAGCGAAGCGGTAGTGGCCGCCGTGGTGGCAGCCAGCGCCGCCACCAGGTCAAGCGGATGGGAGGCGGAATAAGCGGCCAGGGCGGCGGCGTTCGCGGCGTCGTTGTTGGCGACCGTCGTCAGGGCGGCAGCGTCGGTCAGGGCAGCCTTGGTGGCGGCCACAGTGGCAGCCGTCACGTCCAGCGTATGTTGCGTGCCCAGCGCGACAGCATCCGTCAGGCCTGCCAGTGCGGCGGCAGCGGTCGCCGCCGCGGCATTGGCGGTGGCAGTCACTCCCAGCGCGACGGCGTCCGTCAGGTCGGCCGTTGCCTGGGCTGCCGTGGCTGCCGCTGCATTGGTGGTGGCAACCACGCCGAGTGCGACTGCATCGGTCAGGTTGGCGGTGGCGGCGGCCACGTTGGCTGCCTGTGTGGCGGCGGTGGACACTGTGCCCAGCGCCACGGCATCGGTCAGGGCGGCGGTAGCGGCAGCCGCATTGGCGGCGGCGGTGGCGGCAGCCGATACGATGCCCAGGGCGGCGGCGTCGGTCAGGTTGGCGGTTGCCTGCAGGGCGGCTGCCGCGGCGGCATCGGCCGTCGAGATCAGCCCCAGCGCCGTGGCGTCGGTTTGCGCAGCCACGGCGGCAGCGGCGTTGGCCGCTGCCGTGGCGGCGGCCGATGCCGTGCCCAGTGCGACTGCGTCGGTCAGGTTGGCGATGTTGGCGGCGGCCGTTGCGGCAGCTTGCGCGGCGGCGGCGGCAGCGCTGAGAACGCCGGCGTCGGTCAGGTTGGCCGTTGCCTGCAAGGCTGCTGCGGTAGCGGCATCGGCCGTCGAGACCAGGCTCAGCGCGGCGGCGTCCGTCAGGTTGGCGATATTGGCGGCCGTGGCGGCGGCCAGCGCATCGGCATTCGAGATCGCTGTCAGGGCGGCGACATCGATCCCGTTGGCAGCAGCAGCAGCGGCAGTCGCCGTGGCAACTGCTGTGTTATAGGCTACGCCCAGCAATGTGGCATCGGTCTGGTTGGCCGTTGCGGTCACGCTGGCCAGCACAGTGTTGGCCGTGGTGACGGCGGCATCGAGCAGATTGGCGTCAGTCTGGTCGGCCGTTGCTTGCGCTGCTGCTGCGGCGGCGGCGGCTGCGGAGGAAACAATGCCAAGGGCGTTCGCATCGGTCAGCGCTGCCGTAGCGGCGGCGGCGGTGGCGGCGGTGGTTGCCGTCGTCACGTCCGCAATCGCGCCGGCCAGTATCGCCACGCTGTTGAGCGCCCAGTTGGCGGCGGCATTGGTGGCCTGGGTTGCTGTCGCTGCCAGGGCTGTGGCATCGGTCAGGTTGGCGGTTGCCTGCAAACTGGCTGCCAGATTGGCTGCGTTCAGGGCATTGGCAACCAGCGTTGCCGTATTGCCCGACAAGGCCAGGTCGGCATTGTCGGCGGCAGTTTGCGCCGTGTTGACGGCCAATTGCAACAGGCTGATATTGGGTGATGCGCCTAATCCTGCCAGCACCGAAGCATTGACGGCCAATGCGGCGGCGGCCGAATCGTTATTGGACGTGTTGATCGCCACGTTCAGGTCGAGCAGGTTGAGCTGGTTATGCGCATTTTGTGCGTCGATGACGGCCTGGTTATAGGCCGCTTCCAGCGCCGTGGCGTCCGTCATGTCGGCCACATTTTGCGCATTCGCGGCATTTGTATCTGCAGTGGCGGCAGCGGCAGCCAAGGCCGACGCATCGGTCTGGTTGGCAGTCGCTTGCGCCGCCGCAGCGGCCGCTGCGTCGGCATTGGCTTGCGTCGTCAGTGCTGCTGCATCGGTCAGGTTGGCTTGCGCAGTGGCGGCGGCCGAATTGGCTGCGGCCGTGTCGTATGCCGCCTGCAGGGCAGCGACATCGGTTTGCGCGGCCAGCGCGGCGGCGGCGGCCGCGTTGTTGGCGGCGGTAGCTGCCGCCGCATCGAGTGCGTTGGCGTCGGTGGCGTCGGCCAGCGTAGCGGCAGCTTGTGCGGCAGCGGCGTCGGCGTCGGAAATGGCGGCCAGCGCAGTGGCGTCCGTCAGGGCGGCCTTGGTTGCAGCGGCGTCGGCCAGTTGCTGGGCCGCGGTGTCCGCCTGGCCCAGGGCGACGGCGTCGGTGGCTGCTGCTACCGTGGCGGCATTGGTGGCAGCGAGGGCGGCCGCAGTGGCGGCCTGCTGCAATGCTACCGCGTCGGTGGCGTTGGCGTTCATGGCATCCCATGCAGCCACGCCGGCAGCGGCATCGGCGGCCCTGGTCAGCGCCACGGCGTCGGTTTGCGCGGCCAGGGCGCCGGCCGCATCGGCTGCATTTTGGGCGGCAGTTGCCGCCAGGCCCAGGGCCGTGGCATCGGTGGCGTTGGCCAGGGTGACGGCATTGGCTGCCGTGATGACCGCTGCCGCAGCGATACCGTCGAGCACATTGGCATCGGTCGCGTCGGCGGTCGCTTGTGCGGCGGCGGCGGCGGCGGCGTCTGCATTCGCCGTGAGCGTCAGCGCTGCCGCATCGGTCAGGTTGGCCTGCGCCGTGGCTGCCGCGGAGGCCTGGATGGCGGCGGTCAGGGCGACACTCAGGGCGTCGGCATCGGTGGCCGCAGCCAGGGCTGCTGCCGCCGCGGCATTGGCGGCATCGGCGTCGGAGATCACCGCCAGTGCGGCCGCATCCGTCAGATTGGCTTGCGCCTGTGCTGCCGCTGCCGCGACGTCGGCTGCAGCGGCGATGGCGTCAAGCGCATTGGCATCCGTCAGATTGGCCTTGGCATTGGCGGCATCGGCGTCCGCATGCGCCTGCGCCGCCGCCTGTGCCGCAGCGGCGGCGGCGGCATCGTCGTGCTGGGCAGACGTGGTGGCGGCCAGCGAGGCCGCTGCCGTGGCGGCGGCCTGGGCTGCCGCATTGTCTGCATTGGTTGCGTCGACCGCTGCCGCCTGTGCTGCCTGTGCTGCCGCAGCGGCAGAGGCGGCGAGGGCATCGTCGTTTGCGGCGGCATTGGCGGCTGCCAGTGCCGCGGCGGCGGCGGCTTGTGCCTGCGCGGCCAGTTGATCATCGGTGACTGCCGAATTGGCGGCTGCCTGCGCGGCTGCCGCGAGGGCGGCTGCCGTGGCGGCAGCGGCATCGTCTGCCAGCGCGCTGTTGGCCGCAGCAAGGGCTGCGGCGGCAGCCAGCACGGCTGCATCGCTAATCGTCGTGACAACGGAAGTGTGTGTCGGATCCGTACCGCCCGTGCCACCCGTACCGCCGGTACCACCCGTACCACCCGTACCACCCGTACCACCCGTACCACCGGTGCCACCGCTGCCGTCGCCCTGGCCGCCTGTCGAGCCGCCCGTACCGCCCGTGCCGCCCGTACCGCCACCGGTACCGCCTGTGCCACCGGTACCACCTGTGCCGCCGCCTGTACCGCCGGTGCCGCCACCCGTGCCGCCCGTACCACCTGTGCCACCGGTACCGGTCCCGCCAGTGCCGCCTGCACCGGTGGCGGCTGTCGCGCCGCCGCCACCGGCGGCAGCGGCCACCAGGCCCAGGCCGCCCAGGATACCCAATCCACCGAGCCCGGTCAGGCCACCGGCGGCAGCGCCAGCGCCAGCTCCAGCTCCAGCACCGGCACCGGCGCCTGCACCGGCTACGTCAACCACATGGCCGCTTGGTATGGCTGCGCCATCAGCGCCTGCTCCGACGCCAGCCCCAGCCCCGGCAGCCGTGTTGTTCTCGCTTTGCGGCGTGCCAAGGTCGGTTGCACCGCTGGCCTGGCCCGCGACACCGTTGCCGCCACTGGCCAAGCCTGCCGCGGCAAGCGCCGCTGCGGCCGCTGCGGCGGCAGCCGCGCCATCGGCACCGGCACCGGCTTCGCCGTTAACTTCGACGACGTTTTCTGGAGGCATGGCCTGGTCGGCGTTGAAACCTTGCACCAGTTCTTCTTCATCGCCGCGTTTTGTCTTGTCTGTTTTTTGCGCAGCGCGCGCCGTTGTGTTGCCAGCTTGCACCGTGGTACCTGCGTTGGCTGGATTGACAGGGTTTGCTGCTGGAGTAGGGGTGGTGGCCATTTGAAAATCTCCGGAAGAAGGTAAGTGTCTTGTTAAATTTTTAAATATATTAAAAATTGATTAAATAGAAATTCATTTCCTGGTATTTCCCGGCGTGGCTTGGGCCGTTTTTGGGTACTGCAAGCTTGCTGATGTGTTTAGTGGCAAGTAAAACATATTTGCAAAAAAAACGCTGAGTGAAACGAATCGCTGTTTTTAAATGCGGAAATATCATTTATGAATTCATTTCCGCTCTCGCTCATCTTTGCCGTGCGATACGCTTGTTTCACTTGTTGTTGCCTGGCCATGGTGTCTGTTCTTCGTGTTTGATGCTGCATCTTCACTATGAGGATAGTTTCGGTTTTGAAACTTTCAATTTCATTTTGATCATTTTTCATGACTATATTCTGTCAAGCTTTGCGAACGCGAATAATCACGAATTGTCACGAAGGGGCGAATGTTTTTTGAATCAAGGGTGAGAACGCCTTGTTTTCATGATTTTCTTTTTGAAAGTAACTGGCTATCAAATTTGTAGTTGTTGCTTTTCAGTCTTATTATTGTCAAATTTGATTGATGGATGGATGTGATAGAAATAATTATTTGTAATTTAAATATCGGATTGAGAATATCAAATGCATAGTCTGATTATCTCTGCAGATATCGGGAAGAATAACTATCGAATGCGTAGTGATTGAAAAAAATGCTGCGTGCATAAAAAACGCCCCGGCATGCGGGGCGTTTTGGTCGTGCTGCGGTGCATGCACCGCTACGATCGGATCGCTTGTCCGCTTAGCCTTCCTCGCGCCAGCCGCGCAGGCGGATGGCGGCATAGATCATGGCGGCGCCAGCTGCCGAGCCCAGCCAGGTAGCCGGCAAGGCCAGGCTGGACCATGAATTGCTGAAGACGCTCATATTGGCCATCGAGGTGCCTTGCGCCAAGGCCTGGGCGCGCATTTCCGGCAGCAATGCAGGTTCAAACAGATACCAGCTGCCTGGCAATGTTCCCAGCAGGCTGCGGGCGATGACGTTCAGCTGTATCCAGTGGAATTCGCCCTCCATCTGTGACAGCTTGCCCAGCCAGGCGGCCAGCACCAGCAGCAGCAAGGGCACGCCTACGGCCCAGATGAATACTTTCGAGCGCGCCCAGCTTGACACCATCAATAGCCAGCCGACGGTAGGCAAGGCCCACAGGCAATACACCGGCAGCAAACCGAACAGCTGCAACGGACTGAGATACAAGCCGGGAGACTTCAACAGGTCGGCCAGCACCCAGATATCGTGGACGGCCAGGATGCCTGCCAGTATCAGCAGCATGGCCAGCGAGGTGAGGCTGGCGGTGACCAGCACGATCAGGGGCGTGACGAGCAGGGCGATCACCACTTTCGACAGCACCGTTTGCACATCCGAGACAGGCAAGGACTTCCAGAACAGCACGCTGCGGTCGCGGCGATCGTCATACAGGGCGCTCAGGCAATAAAAGAACACCAGGAAACCCAGCGCCAGGAATAGCGGGGCGGCGGTGTAGGCGTAGTTATTCGTGACGATCTCGATGAGGTCCGCCTTGCGGTGCGCGAACGCCTTGGCGTTGAGCAGGCTGCTCCAGGAAACGTCTTCGCCATTGATGGTCAGTACCGTGCGCGCCTTGGTCTTGGCGACGGTGGCCGCTGCAAGCAATGCGCCCAGCGCCGTCATCAGGATGCCGATCAGTACCGGCGCCCACAGCAGCATGCCCTTGTGTTCCCACAGTTCGCGCCGGATCAGCCATTGCATCTTGCGCAGGGGGCTCATACTGGTATTACTGGTGCTCATGGATACGATCCTTTCATGGTCGCGACAAACAGGTCCGCCAGGCTGGGCGTGCGCAGGTCGCCCAGCGCCGCCAATTGTTCCTTGGATACGCCGTCAAACAGCATGACCGATTTGCCGAACATGCTGCGTTCGCTGATCGGCTGCAGTGCACGGGCCGGGTTGATGTGCTGCGGCCCCACCATCACCTCGGTATAGCGCTCGCCCACTTCGTCCATCGTCGCAGCCAGCACGATATTGCCGTCGCGAATGAACATCAGGTCGCTGAGGATATGTTCGACTTCTTCAATCTGGTGGGTGGTGATGACGATAGTCTTGTTTTCATCAAAATAGTCTTCCAGCAAGTTCTGGTAAAACTGCTTGCGGTACAGGATATCGAGGCCCAGGGTCGGTTCATCGAGTACCAGCAGTTGGGCGTCGATGGCCATCACCAGCGCCAGGTGCAATTGCACGACCATGCCTTTCGACATGGTCTTGACCTTCATCTGCGGCGCCAGCCTGGTACTGGCCAGGTAGCGCTCGGCCTTGCTGCGGTCGAAGCGGGGATGCACGCCAGCCACAAAATCGATTGCATCCTGCACCCGCAGCCAGCCCGGCAAGATGGCCACGTCGGCGATAAAGCACACGTCCTCCATCAGGGAGTCGCGCTGCGTGCGCGGATCGCGGCCCAGCACCGACAGCTCGCCCTCGAAGCCGGTCAGGCCCAGGATGGCTTTCAGGGTGGTGGTCTTGCCCGACCCGTTGGGACCGATCAAGCCGACGATGCGGCCGGGCGCAATGTCGAAACTGAGACCGTCGACCGCCGCCTGCCTGCCGTACTGCTTGCGCAAGCCGCGCGCGCTGATGACGCTGTCTTTATTGAGTGGCCCGCTCATGCCTTGCCTCCCTTGCTCGCCTGCAGCAATTGCTCCAGGTTCAGTCCCAGGCGCGTGATGCGCTCCAGCATGGCGGGCCATTCTTCGCGCATGAAGCGTTCGCGTTCGCTGGCCAGCAATTTGTCGCTGGCGCCTTCCAAGACGTACATACCGAGTCCTCTGCGTTTTTCCACCAGTCCCTCGTCCACCAGTTCCTGGTAGGCGCGCGAGACGGTGATGGGATTCAATTGGTAGTCGGCCGCCACCTGGCGCACCGACGGCAGGGCGTCGCCGGACTGCAGCGCGCCATCGAGCATCATGCCGACCACCTTGGCCTTGAGCTGGCGGTAGATCGGACTGTTGTCATGCCATTCGGCGCTCATGGTATGCGCTCGGGCAAGGGGAGCGAGGGATGGTGCAGGGCAGGCATCGGGACTCCTTGATGTTGAGTTGATATTGAGTTGGTGTTGTAGTGAACTATAACAGTAAAAAATAAATTGTCAATTTGATGATGAATTTATTTCCACATAGCAACTATAATGTTGCCTGATTTAAAAATCTACTTGATAACTTCGGCGTTGTTGTTACTGATATTAATGAAAGAAATAATTTCGACTATGCATGAAAATAAGTTTCAATTCTTCCTGCGCGCTGGCTGTGGCCTGGCCGTGCTTGCGGCACTGAGTGCCTGCGGTGGCAGCTCTGGTAATGGGGCTGCTAGTACTGCCGGCCCTGCGCCTGTTGGAGAGGCGCCTCGTTATCTGCTGGGCGGCACGGTCAGCGGACTGGTGCCCGGCGCCCAGGTGGTGTTGTCCAACGGTACGGACAAGCTGACCATCACGGCCAACGGCGCGTTCAGCTTTGCCAGCAAGCTGGCAGCCGGCGCCAGCTATGAAGGCAAGATCGAGAGCACCTCCGCAGGACTCGGTTGCAGCATCGCGCATGGCGCGGCGACAGTCGGCAATGCCGATGTCAGTGCGCTGGCGGTGCGCTGCCTGCCGACGGTGCTCGCTGGTGTGCAGGAAACAATCCAGAATGTTTCGGGTATGGTGCAAGATGCGGCCGGCAACTATTACATCGCCGATACCGTGCGACAAGTGATCCATAAAGTCACGCCTGCAGGTGTCTTGAGCGTGTATGCGGGTATCTCGGGCAAGCCGGGAGCCGATGATGGCGCCGCTGGCGCAGCCACTTTTTACATGCGCAGCGGAATTTCGATCCTGGGAATCGACCGCGCCGCGAATCTGTATGTTGCTGATAATTGTAATGCCCTGTTGCGCAAGATTACGCCATCTGGCGTCGTCAGCACGGTGGCGGGGCAGCGCCGCGCCGCGTGCGAAAGCTCGGCGCCGGCAGCCGTGATCGCCGATGGACAAGGGGCGCAGGCGCAACTGGGCTGGACCACCGGCATGGCCGTGGATGGCAATGGCGATATCTTGCTGGCCGATGCCAGTAACCAGGTCATACGCAGGGTAACCCCGGCAGGCCTCGTCAGTTCCGAGAAGCTGGTCGATGGCAAGGGGTTCCGGGTTTCAGCATCGCAACTGGCGGTGGATGCCAGCGGCAAGATCTATTTCAGCGAGGGCGCTGGTTTCCGGGTATTTCGCTGGCAACAGGGCGTGGCCATCCAGGTTGCGGGCGGCAACAGGCCTGTCAGCGCGGACGGCAAGGGGAGCGCCGCCGGCTTCCGTAACATCCGCGGCATGGCGGCCGACCGTGACGGCAATCTGTTACTGGCCGACGTAGCCTCTCTCCGCCGCGTCACGCCGGATGGGGACGTGACGACTCTGGTGGGCGGGGCGGTGACCGATGCGGCAGGCGTTTCCGCCGACTGGACGTCCCTCAACTCCTTGTTGCTGGAGGCTACAGGCAGCCTGATAGTTCATGATCTCGGCAAGCACCGCCTGAACAGGTTTGATACGAGCAAGGTCTTGTCCGTCCTGCCTTTCATGCCGGGCAATATGGGAGTCACTGAAGGTGTCGGCGCGGCCGCCCGCGTGGGATATGTGCGCAGTTCGGGCATGTGCAGCGATCCGGCTGGCAACGTCTATCTGCTCGATATGACGAACAAGGTATTGCGCCGTGTGACGCCAGACGGGACTTTGAGCGTCTACGCGGGGATTGCGGGCGTGGCCGGCAGCAATGACGGGCCGCGCGCCAGTGCGACCATGCGGGGGCCTGTGGCGATCGCCTGCGGCCAGGATGGCGCCGTATATTTTGCCGACCAGGCAGCGGCCACTGGCAGCGCGCTTAACTTGCGCAAGATCAGCAAGGATGGCCAGGTCAGTACGCAGGAAGCTTTGCCGACCAGCACCGTCAAGCCTCTGGCGTATCGCCTGGCGATCGACAAGGATGGCTATATGGCTTGGCTGGGGTGGGGCAACGACGGTATTTTCCGCCGTCCTCCCGGTGGTACGTTTTCGGCATTTGTCTCATTTGAAGCCTTGATGCGTTCGCTGGGCAGCACGGACGACAGTTGGCAATACATCGACCCTGCCAGCCTGGTTTTTGACGGCAAGGGCAATTTGTATTTTGATGATTCTGAGCATCAAGTCGTCTTCAAGGCCGATCGCGCAGGCAAGGCCGGTATTTTTGCCGGCACCCTGAACCAGGGCAGCGGCGGCGATGGTGCGCCAGGCGTGGGCGGCTTGCCGTTTTCAGGCGCCCCCAGCCTGGCCGTCGATGCGAGCGATAATCTGTACCTGAGCGGGCAGGGCTGGATCCGCAAGCTCGATACCGCTGGCGTGATTTCCACGCCGGCATTGGCATGGGGCCATCCGGACATCAGCATCCTTGCCTTCGGTAACGGTACTTTGTACGGTTTCACGACCCAGGCGGTGATGCAGACGCCGTTGCCTTAAGCCCTGACGTAAAAGCGGTAGCGCGCGCTGTACGGCACGCGTGTTTCCTTGTCCACTTCAGCAGTCGTGCAGCCGCCTGCAGGCGCATTGCCAGCGTCGGTTGCCAGGCGCTGGATGTAGGTCACGGCGCCGAAGACGCCGCTGCCGCTGACCGACTTGGCCGACAGCAGCAGTTGCGGAATGGCCTTGCCGGCCGGGTCGTCCTGCTTGGCCTGGACCGCGCCGACTACCTTGCTGCCATCCGGACTTTCCCAGCTTGGACCGGCAAAATGGTGGGCGACCACGTTGCCTGCGGCATCGAACAGGGTAGCCTCGGGTGCTTTGAGTATCCATCTGGCCTGCGCCGGAGCGGCATTCACGGTACTGCAGACATAGATTTGCACGCCGGTAGCGCGGGCATCGAGCACCAGCTTTTGCCCGGCAGGCACTTGCAGCGCGTCCGGTATGGCCAGCGGCGGCAGGCTGGCGGTGGCGCAGCCGGCCAGGACTGCCAGCACGGTCATGCCAGGAAAAATGCGTGTATTCATGATGGGGATCTTTAATGTGATTTTGTTAAAAGTTTCCAGTGTGAATTAACATACTAGCGCAAATCAGCGCAAGCCAACTTTCTCGGCAAGCGCCAGTGCATTGAACAGCGCTGCCCCAGCCGCTGTATTGTCGAAGATGCACCAGCTGCCTGGCGCGGCGTGTTGTTGTAGTTCGGTGGCCAGGGTGTCGAGAAATGCAGTGGAGTAATCCGAGTAATAGATCTTCGGGCTGCCGTGCAGGCGCATATACGCCACCTCGGTCGTCGGCTGCTGCGGTCCCGGCTGGCCACCAGCGGGCGGATCGGCCCGTACGCGGGTGATCGCGTGTTGCTGCAGCAGCGCCGTGGCTGGCCCATCAAACCAGCTGGCATGGCGCGCTTCGCAGGCCAGCATGCACGGCGAACGCAGTCGCAGCTGCTGGAAAAATTGCGCAGCGATACCTTCGTCAAAACGCAGGCTGGGTGGCAGTTGTATCAGCAGGCAGCCCAGCTTGTTTCCCAGTTGCGCCACTTCGCCCAAAAACTTATCCAGTTCTTCCCAGCAATCCTGCAGCCGCAATACGTGCGTGATGCGGCGCGGCAGCTTGACGCTGAAGCGGAAGGTGTCGGGCACGCTGCCGGCCCAGCGCGCGTAGGTGGTCGCCTGGTGCGGGCGATAAAACGAGGAGTTGATTTCCACGCTGTTCAAAACGCGGCCATAGCGTTGCAGGTGGCTGCCATCGAGTGGAAAGTGGTGGCTGGCGGCGCTGGAAATACTCCAGCCGGCCGTGCCGATGTGAATGGTGTGCATGCGCCATTACAGCGCATAACAAGATGTTTTGTTATCGGACGATGGCTTGTCGCCGGGTCGGCCTGGGCCTATTCGATGATGTCGCCGTCGAGGCCATGGCGCGTGATATGGCCGCGCGCATCGATGGCGATCCAGCCGCCGCGCTGCGGGTGCGTGTCGCATTCCCAGTCCGGCAAGACATAACGCAAGGTGTCGCCGGCCACGTGCACGGCGGGGCGGTGCGTGTGGCCATGGATCATCACCGTGCTGGCGTGCTCGCTGAATACCTGGGCGATGGCGTCCGGCGTGACATCCATGATGTCGTACGATTTTTCGTCATTGTGCTCGCGGCTGCGATTGCGCAAGCCATTGATGATCTCTTTGCGCTGCTGCAATGGCATCGAGAGGAATTGTTTTTGCCACGCGGGCTGGCGCACCATGGCGCGAAATTCCATGTAGGGCACGTCGTTCGTGCATTCGGCGTCGCCGTGCAGCAGCACCACGCGCTGGCCGGCAATGGTGGCCACATGCGGTTCGCTGAGCAGGGTCGCGCCGGCGGCGGCGGCAAAGCCGGAGCCGACCAGGAAATCGCGGTTGCCGGCAATCCAGTACACGTGCACGCCCGCATCGCTGACGGCGCGGATGGCGGCGGTCATGCGGGCATTGAACGGGTCTTCCAGGTCATCGTCGCCGGCCCAGTATTCGAACAGGTCGCCTAATAGATACAGCGCTTGCGCATATTGCGCATGGTGTTCCAGGAAGGAAAGAAAAGCCGCACTGGTGCGCGGATGCGAGCTCTGCAGGTGCAGGTCGGAAATAAAGAGTGCGGCAGGCATTGTCATTGTTCAACGCTCCCTAAGTATACAGTCCATGGAGAGGCGAAAACGCTGCAATGCCTGTTATTCATGATGCCGGAGCCGAAATTACGCGGCTTCTACCTTCTCGATGATCACATCTGTTACTGGCACATCGGCAAACATGCCGGCGCGCGAGGTTTTCACGGCGCGGATGGCGTCGACCACTTCTTTGCCTTCGGTGACTTTACCGAACACGGCGTAGCCCCAGCCGTCCTGGCCTGGGTAGTCCAGGAAGCTGTTGTTCTTCACGTTGATGAAGAACTGGGCCGAGGCCGAGTGCGGATCCGAGGTACGGGCCATGGCCAGGGTGTAGGGATCGTTTTTCAGGCCGTTCTTGGCTTCGTTTTCCACGGTGGTATCGGCTGGCTTTTGTTTCATGCCTGGCTCGAAGCCGCCGCCCTGGATCATGAAGCCGTCGATCACGCGGTGGAAAATCGTGTTGTTGTAGTGGCCGGCGTTCATGTAGGCCAGGAAGTTGGCGACCGTTTTCGGCGCTTTTTCAGCGTCCAGTTCAGCGGTGATCTTGCCCAGGTTGGTGGTGATGATGACGGAGGTCATGATGATCCTTAATAAATTAGATGAAAAATGATTTGAGCCTGCGGCTAGCCGTGGCAGCAAAAACGCTATTTTACAGTTTTGCGGGCGCTGTCTTGAGTAAAGTCGCCGATTCGATCACGACCGGCGTGACGGGCACGTTTTCAAACGGTCCCTTGTCGGCTACCGGCACGGCCTTGATCTTGTCGACCACGTCCATGCCGCTGACCACTTTGCCGAACACGGCGTAGCCGAAGCCATCGCGGCCCGGGTAGTCGAGCGCCGCATTATTGTTGACGTTGATGAAAAATTGCGCGGTGGCCGAATTCGGGTCGCCGGTGCGCGCCATGGCCACGCTGTAGGTAACGTTTTGCAAACCGTTCTGCGCTTCATTCTTGATCGGCGCCTTGGTGGCTTTCTGTTTCATGTTCTTGTCGAAGCCGCCGCCCTGTATCATGAAGCCATCGATGACGCGGTGAAACACGGTGCCCTTGTAGTAGCCGCTTTTGACATACTGCAAGAAGTTGGCGACGCTTTTCGGTGCTTTCTCCTGATCGAGTTCCAGCACGATCTCGCCCAGATTGGTTTTCAGGGCCACGTGGGGCGTGGGATCGATGGCCGCTGGCGTGGCGGCAAGCGCTGCGCTGCCCAGCGCCAGGCCGGCGAACAAGGTGAAAAAGCGCGCCAGGAAGGGCGTGCGCTTGGATAGGGTTTCCTGCATGGTGGCGTCCTTAATCGTTATTTTTCTCTAAACTTGCTTTAATTGTAAAGAAGTGAAAATTCGGTTGAACTTCGTAAAAACCTGATTCATATCGGGCCAGTATGGTTTTTATCAATGTTATACTTGACCGACAAGGCCCAATTCTAACAAACAAGAACAACAATATAGCTGGTTGACCTTTCTCGGCGCACACGGTAGTTCAGTGGCGCGGCACCCTCTGGTGTCCGCGCCTTTCTGTCGTTTTGCCCAGCTGGCAACCGCTTCACCAGTAAAGTACGATGAGCAATCTAAAGATTTACAACACCCTGGCTCGTGAAAAGCAGGTTTTCGTCCCGATGGAAGCCGGCAAGGTACGCATGTACGTCTGCGGCATGACCATCTACGATTACTGCCATATCGGCCACGCGCGCATGATGATGGCCTTCGATGTGATTTACCGCTGGCTCAAGGCGTCCGGCCTGGACGTGACCTATGTGCGCAACATTACGGATATCGATGACAAGATCATTCGCCGCGCGGTGGAAAACGGCGAGACGATTTCGCAGCTGACCACGCGTTTTACGCGCTACATGGATGAAGATACGGTTGCGCTGGGCATCTTGACGCCCGACCATACGCCGCGCGCCACCGACTACGTGCCGCAGATGCTCAGCCTGATCGAAAAGCTGGAGCAGAACGGCCTGGCCTACCAGGGCGCGGACGGCGACGTGAACTATGCCGTGCGCAATTTCCCCAATTACGGCAAGCTGTCGGGCAAGTCGCTGGACGATCTGCGCGCCGGCGAGCGCGTGGACGTGAATACGGGCAAGCGCGATCCGCTCGACTTCGTGCTGTGGAAGTCGTCCAAGGAATCGGAACCGGCCGAAGTCAAATGGGACTCGAAATGGGGCTCGGGACGTCCGGGCTGGCATATCGAATGCTCGGCCATGTCGTGCGCCTTGCTCGGCGAACAGTTCGACATCCATGGCGGCGGCGCGGACTTGCAATTCCCGCACCATGAAAACGAGATCGCCCAGTCCGAAGGCGCGTTTGGCCATACCAGCGTCAATTACTGGATCCATAACGGCTTCGTGCGCCTGGACAATGAAAAAATGTCCAAATCGCTCGGCAACTTCTTCACCATCCGCGAAGTACTGCAAAAGTACGACGCCGAAGTGGTGCGCTTCTTCATCCTGCGCGCCCATTACCGCAGCCCGCTGAATTACTCGGACGTGCACCTGGACGATGCGCGCTTGTCGCTGACGCGCCTGTACACGGCGCTGGCCGAAGTCAGCGTGGAAGAGGGCGGCGTCGACTGGAGCGAAGCCCACGCCGTGCGCGTGGCCGACGCCATGGATGACGATTTCAACACGCCGCTGGCGGTGGCTGCCCTGTTCGACCTGGCAACTGAGGTCAACAAGACCAGGTCGCCCGCGCTGGCGCGTCAATTGAAAGGCCTGGCTGGCGTATTGGGCTTGCTGGAGCGCACGCCACAGCAATTCCTGCAAGCAACCGTCGGCGCTGCCGCCGGCGGCCAGGATGAAGCGGCCGGCATCGAGGCGGCCATCGCCGCCCGCAGCGCCGCCAAGAAGGCGCGTGATTTTGCCCAGTCCGACAAGATCCGCGCCGAATTGCTGGCAGCGGGCATCATCCTGGAAGACAAGCCTGACGGCTCGACCAACTGGCGCCGCGCATGATGGCAAACACCAGGGAAAACGGGGAAGTCCCTATGGAGGCGCCGGTAAAACAGGTGCCGGCCTATTGGGAAGAGGCGAAGATCGAGCTGATGAAGCGCGACCGCATCATGAAAAAGCTCATCCCGCAATTTGGCGACCTGCACCTGGTTGGCCATAGCGACCCGTTTACCACCCTGGCCCGTTCGCTGGTCGGGCAACAGATCACGCCCAAGGCGGCCGATGCCGCCTGGAAAAAGTTGCTGCTGGCATGTCCGAAATGCACGCCCACGCAAGTGTTGAAGGCGGGGGCCGAGCAACTGGCGGCGTGCGGCTTGTCCAAGCGCAAGACCGAATACATCCTCGACCTGGCAGACCATTTCAAGGCCAAGCGCGTGCACGCCAGCCAATGGGACCAGATGGATGACGAAGCCGTCATCGCCGAGCTGGTGCAGATTCGCGGCATCGGTCGTTGGACGGCAGAAATGTTCTTGATTTTTAATTTGTTGCGGCCGAATGTATTGCCGCTCGATGACCCCGGTTTGATCCAGGGCATCAGCGTCAATTATTTTTCGGGCGAGCCCGTTTCCCGCAGTGACGCGCGTGAAGTTTCCGCCAATTGGGAACCGTGGCGCACCGTGGCAACCTGGTATTTGTGGCGCAGCCTGGACCCTGCTGCAGCTGCCATCGCATCCGATGCAACCCCCGGCGCAGCAGCCGGTACGGTAAAATAAACATAGATAACGCCGCGCGCCCTGGCGCCGTGGCCGGTAAAACCTGGAGGTACAATGACTAAAACGACTTTCCTCAATTTTGAACAGCCGATCGCGGAACTCGATTCCAAGATCGAAGAGTTGCGCTTCGTGCAAGACGATTCGGCCGTCGACATCTCGGAAGAGATCGACCGCCTGGCCAAGAAGAGCCAGCAGCTGACCAAGGATATTTACGCCAAGCTGACCCCCTGGCAAGTAGCGCAGATTTCGCGCCACCCGCAGCGCCCCTACACCATGGATTACGTGAATGAAATCTTTACCGATTTCCACGAACTGCATGGCGACCGCAGCTACGCCGACGACTTGTCGGTGGTAGGCGGCCTGGCCCGCTTCAACGGCCAGCCGTGCATGGTGATCGGCCATCAAAAGGGCCGCGATACGAAAGAGCGCGCCATGCGCAACTTCGGCATGCCGAAACCGGAAGGCTACCGCAAGGCCATGCGCCTGATGAAAGTGGCTGAAAAGTTCAACCTGCCGATCTTCACCTTTATCGATACGCCTGGCGCCTTCCCTGGCATCGATGCGGAAGAGCGCGGCCAGTCGGAAGCGATCGGCCATAATCTGTACGTGATGGCAGAACTGAAAGTGCCGCTGATCGCCACCATCATCGGTGAAGGCGGTTCCGGCGGCGCGCTGGCGATTGCCGTAGGCGACGCCGTGCTGATGCTGCAATACTCGACCTATGCCGTGATTTCGCCGGAAGGCTGCGCCTCGATCCTGTGGAAGAGCGCCGAGCGCGCCGCCGACGCGGCCGAAGCGCTGGGCCTCACCGCCCACCGCCTGAAAGCCATGGGCCTGATCGACAAGATCATCAATGAGCCGCTGGGCGGCGCCCACCGCGATCCGAAACAGATGGCGACCCTGCTCAAGCGCGCACTGGCCGACACCCTGCGCCAGTTCCAGGGCATGAAAACCAAGGACCTGCTGCAGGCTCGCCATGAAAAATTGCTGAGCTACGGCAAGTTCAAGGAAACTACGCCGAGCGAGTAAGCGTAGTTACCGTTATTGGACACGCAGCTGAATGCTGGGGTCAGACCCGACGGGGGAATGCGCGCCAGTGGCGCGCATTCCGATCCCGCAGGGACTGACCCCTGATTTTCGCCTGCACTGAATAAGTATCACCAGGGACAGTCAGCTAAACGAAATCATCCGTTTAGCTGACTGTCCCTCTTTGCATTCCCGGAGTCCGAATTGAAAAAGCAACAAACCGCCACCGTGGCGGATATCTTCACCCGCGCGCTGGACGCTTGCACGCCGGAACCAGGCGGCGCCATCGGCATTGCCCTCAGCGGTGGCCTCGATTCCTCGGCCTTGCTGCACCTGGCGCATGCCTGGGCGCAAGCGCAGGGCGTCCCCCTGCACGCGTTCCACGTGCACCACGGCCTGAGCCCGAATGCCGATGCCTGGCTGGCCCATTGCGAACAGCTGTGCGCCAGCATGGAAGTCCCGTTTGAGGCACGTCATGTTACGGTGGAAAAAAATGCGAAAACGGGCCTGGAAGAGGCGGCCCGCAAGCGCCGTTACGCGGCCCTGGGCGAGCTGTGCGCGGTCCACGGCGTGCGCCTGCTGCTGACGGGCCACCATCAGGATGACCAGGCTGAAACGGTGCTGCTGCAATTGCTGCGCGGTTCCGGTACGGCGGGCCTGTCGGGCATGGATGGCGCCAATAGCGCGCCCGAGCTGCTGGCCAATCCGGATCTGGTGATGGCCCGTCCGCTGTTGCCGGTGTCGCGCAAGCAGCTGGAAGCCTACGTGGCAAAACATGCTATTGCGCATATCCACGATGAATCGAATGATGATCCCCGCTTTGCCCGTAATGCCTTGCGGCATCAGGTGATGCCGGTGCTGGCGCAGGCGTTTCCCGGTTTCCAGGAACGTTTTGCCCGCAGCGCCCAGCATGCGCAGTCGGCCCAGCGCCTGTTGACGGAACTGGCCACGCAAGACCTGGCGGCCAGCCTCGATGGCGATTGCCTCGATTTATCCAAATTGCGCGCCTTGAGCAGCGACCGCTGCTACAACCTGCTGCGCCACTGGTTCGGCACGCGCAACTTGCGCATGCCCTCGACGGCGTGGCTGGTGGAAATGCTGGCGCAATTGCTGGAAGCGCGGGCCGATGCGCAATTGCTGGTGACGCACCCGGATTGCCATGTACGCCGCTACCGCGACCGCTTGTATCTGACGCCAAAGCTGGCCGAGTTGGCCGGCATGCGTGAAAAGATCGACCGCGACGACGTGTATATTCCTGGCCTGGAAAAAAGCGGACAGGAATTCCAGTGGCAGGGCGAAGCGAACATCGCCTTTCCCGCCTATGGCGGCGTGCTGTTTTTCGATGCGGTGGAAGAGGGTGGGCAGGGCATTGACGTTGCCTGGCTGCAAGCCCAGAGCTTGACCATCGATTTCCGCCAGGGCGGGGAGCGCTTGAAGCTGGCCTTGAACCGTCCCACCAAGAGCTTGAAGTACCATTATCAGGCGTTTGATGTGCCTGCCTGGGAGCGTGAAAGATTGCCACTGGTCTGTGCGGCGCAACAATTACTGTTTGCCGCTGGTATTGGTCATGATTGTCATTGCCTGAGCCTGCTTGATCGTCCCCGCGTCGCCCTGCGCTGGGCTTCCTGCTGAGCGTAGGCGCCGCAGCCCTGGCTGTTTGCCGACGCCGCCAGGGGCCGCCTGCCATGCGGCCCTTGATGCGAACTGGACTATATCAACGGTGTATTTGCATATGCATAATTGGTATGAGCTCATGCGCTTTTTAGCTTGTTATTTTGCATTGCGACATGTAGAGTAAAGCCCTCTTTTTTATTCTTCTTGAGCGGAAACTTCACTCTTATGGCTTTAATCGTCCACAAATATGGCGGTACGTCGATGGGCTCGACTGACCGTATCAAGAACGTCGCCAAGCGCGTTGCCAAGTGGCACGATGCAGGGCATCAAATCGTGGTGGTGCCATCCGCCATGTCGGGCGAAACGAACCGCCTGATTGGACTGGCCAAGGAAATCATGGATCAACCCGATCCCCGTGAACTTGACATGATCGCCTCGACAGGCGAACAAGTGTCCGTCGGCCTATTGTCGATGGCACTGCTGGCGATCGGCAAACAAGCCGTATCCTATGCTGGCTGGCAAGTCGCGATCAAGACCGATTCCGCCTTTACCAAGGCACGCATCCAGTCGATCGATGACGAGAAGGTCAAGCGCGACCTCGATGCGGGCAAGATTGTCATCATTACCGGTTTCCAGGGCGTCGACGAAAACGACAATATCGCGACCCTGGGCCGCGGCGGTTCCGACACCTCGGCCGTGGCAATTGCCGCCGCCATGAAGGCGCAGGAATGCCTGATCTTCACCGACGTCGATGGCGTCTACACGACCGACCCGCGGGTGGTGTCCGAAGCGCGCCGCCTGAAGACCATTACTTTTGAAGAAATGCTGGAACTGGCGTCGCTGGGCTCCAAAGTGCTGCAGACCCGTTCGGTGGAATTCGCCGGCAACTACCGCGTCCCCACGCGCGTGCTGTCGTCGCTGACCGACCCGATGCTGCCGCTGGACATCGAAGCCAATTCAGGCACCCTGATTTCGTTTGAGGAAGATACCAACATGGAACAAGCAGTCATCTCCGGCATCGCTTTCAACCGCGATGAAGCCAAAATCACCGTACTCGGCGTACCCGACCGTCCAGGCGTGGCTTACCACATCCTGGGACCGGTGGCCGACGCCAATATCGAAGTCGACATGATCATACAGAATCAGTCGGTAGACGGTAAAACGGACTTCACCTTCACCGTCTCGCGCGGCGAATACACGCGCGCGCTGGCAGTGCTGGAATCGAACCGCGAAGCACTGGGCGCGGCCAGCATCACGGGCGATGCCAAAGTGTCGAAACTGTCGGTGGTCGGCGTGGGCATGCGCAGCCATGTGGGTGTCGCATCGCAAATGTTCCGCACCCTGTCGGAAGAGGGCATCAACATCATGATGATCTCGACTTCCGAAATCAAGATCTCCGTCCTGATCGATGAAAAGTACATGGAACTGGCCGTACGCGCGCTGCATAAAGCGTTCGAACTGGAAAAAGCCTGAAAATGTAAAAATATTGCTCTACGCCCTTGACCAAAGGGGGGGCAATCGATATTATGACGTTCGTCGCTGCAGCGCAACTTACTAAAGCGACATAGTTGATTAGTCAGCTAGGAGACGTGGCCGAGTGGCCGAAGGCACATCCCTGCTAAGGATGCATACGGCTTATACCTGTATCGTGGGTTCGAATCCCACCGTCTCCGCCAGAATCAAATAAAAAAGCCTCCCCTGCGGGAGGCTTTTTTATTTGTCTGGACGGAACGGTGGGATTCGAAGACGGAGCGCCCTGCAGGGCGCGAGGCTATCCGAATCGCCCATCTCCGCGCTCCGCGCGGCCCCTTGGCCGCGCAGCGGCCAAGGCTGTCCCTCACTTCAGGCAGTATAAAAGCTCCATTCCCCCAAAAGTGCCGCACATTGGCAAGCCAGGCGCGTACAAGTTAAAAGTTCGGAGAATGGAACGCGAAATAAGCATTTTGCAATCTATCGGCGCAGCTGCCATCATTCTTCCCATGCATACCGCCGGATTGGCTGGGGGATGCTTTCCATTTGGGAGCTGCCGATGTTTTTCTTTTCCATTGTCCCGCGTGCCATCCTGATTGAGATGGCTATCACGACCGTCGTCGTCACGGTGGCGACTCCGGTCGCCCAGGATGCCTGCAAGAAACTGGCTTAGCGGGAAAGATGCTGATGCCTAGAATTTCTCCCAAAAGACGCGCCGCGTTCGATATTCTCGATTGCTTGTTTTTTAATCAGACATGGCTCCTACGCCTGAGTGAAGAAGATGAAGCGCTCAACGATGACTCGCCGCGCACAGAAGAGTTGATCACGCTGATCAAGCTCACGCAACTCGTCGACCAGGAAGTCGCTGCTACTGGCACCGTAGGTGTCGCCGCCCAGGCCTTGAAACATATTGTCTTCTGTATTCTGGAGATTGGCTTCAGCGACAATCTGGTACAGAAAGGCCAAAGTGGCCATGCTGATCGCCTTGGCCTGGTCGATGAGCGTGGTGTACCGATTTCGACGCATTCTGCGCGCTTTGACCCTGCCCAGGCTGCCAATATCCACCAGTACGAGCAGCAGTTCTGCATGGCCCAGATTGTCGCTCTTGGCAGCCTGGCCCATGGTGTGTGCTCGGATACGGCACTCACTATTGCTGCCACCGTAAATGCAGCGTTCCCTGATGCACCCGCTGTCGTCAGGTCGAGTCTCGCCGAGCGCGCCTTCATCATGGAATTCATGAATGCTCCACTTCAGTTCCTGTCCTGGATGTACCGCATCGGTGTGCTCACCAGCAATAAATTTGCGGCCGGCCGTGTGACGCGCGAGATTTCCGATGACTTCAAGGCGCGCGTGGGCCTGCTGTGCGAGTTCAAGCTGATGCGCGATTTGATGGGGGGACCGTCGGGAGGGAGAAAGGCGCGCGGCAAGAACATCCGCACTTTGCAGGAGCAACTGGGCGATAAGTTGTCGGATACGGCATGGAACCAGTTGCATGAAGAGAATGATTTCTACATGCGCCTGGAGCGCAAAAAGGGGCATCAGCACGGGACGCAGACATTCAAGCTCGATCATTTGAATGACGAGGAGTACCTGCATGGTTTTCTGGAACGTTACGCCGAAAACCACTGGCATAGCCGTTTTTGGACAGGTCCGCAGCAATCCTGGACTGGAGTAATAGGCGCCGGCATAATCTGGGCCCACCACTCACAGGTGAATCCGCAGCGCAAAATCACGCGCAACGGCAATAACTATAGTAAGTCCGGCGAGGCAGTTAAGCAGGACGATACCGTAGCACAGCACGTGTGCAGTGTTCTTAACGCACATGGCCTGGACAGCAGGCCAGCCTCGCTCTATGAGACATACCTGAATTGCTACATGAAACGACCGGCCGGCCTTTATCAGCGGGCGACCGTCTATCACGCAATGCAGCAGCATTTCGATGTGGTTCCTCCTGCGCAGTACCATGACATTGCCTATCTTGCAGTCATCACTGGCGCGTCCCCCTGAGTGGCAGTCAAAGACGTAATTTGTTTTTATGGCAAAGATGATGTCAAGCAAGTAAAATTGATGCTTTTTGCAACATTGCATGAAGGACTTACTTTGCTCAGACAGGGTGAGTACGTTTTAATAAAAATATATAGTCAAGAATCGGGATCTGGATCGTGAGCATATTAGTTGCCGGCGGAGCTGGCTTCATAGGCGCCGCCTTGTGCGCAAAATTACTAGAATTGGGACATACCGTAATATGTGTCGATTCGCTGCAGACAGGCAGTGCACAAGCTGTGGATCGGCTGCGTACGTTCGCGCGTTTTACCTTCTTACATCAGGACATCGTGCAGCCCCTGAACGCTGGCCAACTGGGGCAGGTCGAACAGGTCTATAACCTGGCGTGCCCTGCGTCGCCGCTGCACTACCAGCAAGACCCGGTCAAGACGATCGAAACCAATGTCATTGGCACGCGCAACTTGCTGGAGTTGGCCCGGGTTGTCCGTGCTCGCTTTCTGCTGGCATCAACTAGCGAAGTCTATGGCAGTCCCCAGCGTAAACCACAGCGCGAAGATTATTGGGGCAATGTCAATACGACCGGTCCGCGCGCCTGCTATGACGAAGGCAAGCGATGCGCCGAGGCGCTGGTTCAGGCGTATCACACACAGCACCAGGTCGATATACGCATCGCACGCATATTCAATACCTACGGGCCTGGCATGCAGCGCGATGATGGCCGCGTCGTCAGCAATTTCGTGACGCGTATTCTCGACGGTGATCCCATCGAGATCTACGGCGACGGACACCAGACGCGTTGTTTTTGCTACGTCGACGACATGGTCGATGCGTTGATTGCACTAATGTCTAGCGACTGCACTACGCCAATGAACCTGGGATCTGACCGTGAGGTGTCGGTCGCGAACCTGGCGCATCTGGTCGGCCAGACGCTAGAGAAACCGATTATCGTCCGTCATATGCCGGCCTTGGTCGACGACCCACAGGAGCGCCGGCCTGACCTGGAGAAGTGCTTCCGCGTGCTGGGCTGGCGCGCTACCACCTCGCTGGAGGCTGGCCTATTGAAAACGTCCGCGTTCTTTGCGCAAACGCAGGAGAACATCCATGCCTGACTATATGGTGGCAGGGGCATCCGCGATCGAAGACATCCCGCAGTTCCTGGCGGTAACCAGGCACGCCGGCATGGACGTGCTGCTGCTGGAAAACGCGTCGATGTCGGCGCATATTCCAGCGCCCCATCGTTCCCTGGTGCGCTGCGTTGACGATATCCCGGGTATCCATGCGCCCGTGATTCCTCTCAATGAATTCTGGGTGAGTCGGGCAATACGCGCCAGCGTCGCTAATATTGCACTGCCTGCCCTGCATGCCAGCCGCTCCAAACACAGTCTTTCCGCGCGTCTGGCGGCATGCGGCCTATACGCTTTGTCACGGCGCTATCTGGAAGAGGTTTCCGAGCCTTATCCCACGCACTATCTGGCGCGGCTCGATTCCGGCTATTCAGGTTACGGCATCGTGCGCCATGTGGAGGCGGGACGCTTTGATCACACGGTAATTGCCCGAATGGTACAAGGCGACGCCAGCAGCAGCATGCTCGCCGTGCTGGGTGACGATACGGCACGGGTAGTTGTAGAAGATTACCTGGAAGGCGACGAATATAGCGCCGACGTCTTTGTGTACAGGGGCCGGCCTGTCGTGCTGCGCCTGTTTCGCAAGATCATTACCTGGATCGGTGGGAGGCCGGTGTGCGACAGCTACATCGCCATGCCGCATGAGCCGGCTTTGTGCGCGACCATACACGACTGGTGCGCGGCGCTGTACAGCACAAGCTCCACCAGCTTTGGTCAGTTTGACTTTATCGTCGTTGGCAAGCGCACTATCTTGCTCGACTTTTCCTGCCGCATCGGCGGTGGCCTGGGGGCGATCAAGCGCTTCGCTGGTATGGCCAGCTATGCAGCCCTGGCGATGTCCGGCGGTACGCCGGCGTTCAAACCATTCACGGTACAGAAGAATGTGTTTGCACACAGGCCTGGCTATCTGACGGACTTTGACTGTGCATTGCCACCAGGCTTCCAGGTGACGCTACATAAACAACGCGGCGACATGCTGCCACACAAGCTCTGCAGCGCTAATGCTAGGGTCGCCGAAATCTGCTTCGCGACACACGATCTGGAAAATGCTATTTCAACAGCAAAAATACTTAATAATAAGGTAACTATAAATGTCCACGACTGATAATGAAGAACTGATTGGTTTGCTGTCCGACTATTTCGCCGTGCTGGGCGGCGGCCTGCCTGCTGACGAGTTGACGCATCGTCTGCACGCAATTCGCACGCCCAACGATATCGCTGTGATCGACGACGACCAGCACGATCCACTGTGGCGCGTGGCGCCGCAGATCATGATGCAACGCTTTGGCGTAGATGCATTCCAGGCATTCCAGCCACGCCACGTAATCGATCGATCATTCGTATTCGTGCACCCTGCCCATGGCCATATTGTGCCGCTGTTGCAAGCGGAGTTACGCCAGCGCTGGGCGGTAGGTGACGCCATCACGCGTGAACTCACGCCTGCACTGATTTCCAGCCTGTATGGTGGTTACGCTTGGCATGCGGCTTATGCGGCAGCTTGCCAGTTCCGCGGTGATATCGGCCAGATGGCCACGATCTTGCCACTGGAGCGCTGTAGCAGCCTGGCACTACGAGATCTGATCGTCTACAAGAACGATCACCGTTCGCGCCTGTCGGCAAAGATCGTGATTCCCGGCGAGCGCCTGAAGCAGTCGATGAACGGTATCATCCAGGCCTTCCATTGCCCGGATGTGATTGAAAATACCCGCCAGTTGTTAAGCCTTGGTCTGGCAGATGCGAGCGAGATATAGGATGAGCACTCGCATCATTGGCCTGCACAGTGGGCACGACGCTTCTGCCTGCTTGCTGGTAGATAACGTCCTGGTGGGTTCTATCGCCCGTGAGCGACTGACCCGCAGGAAGCACGATCAGGGCGATCCGATCGAATGCGTCGATTATCTGCTGTCGCACTTCGGCTTGGCGCCAACTGACATCGACCTGTTAGTGTGTAGCGACTGGCACGATGCGGAAGGCTTGGGCGAACCTCGTCATGGCCGCTTTGCTCGCGTGGAAAAAACGCGGCGCCATCATCTGCTGCATGCCTACGCGGCTAGCGTCATGGCGCCGGCAGGGCCGGCGCTGGTGCTGGTGGCTGACGGTCGCGGATGCCGCCCGGAGGACAATGGCGTGGCCGGTATGGATGCGGGTTTGTTCGAGGTCGAGTCCGTCTACCATCATGAGGGTGGTAGGCTCACCGAGCTCGATAAAATCTACCGGCCCTATCATCACCAGCGATATGCCTGGGGCAGCCATATCGATAGCCTGGGCTATGTCTACGCTGCGGTCAGCAAGAAGATTTTCGGCAATGCTCATGCCGCCGGCAAGGTCATGGCATTGGCCGCGCTGGCAACACATGTACACACTATGCCCGCGCCGCTGAGTTTCGGTAGCGGCCAGGTGTTTAGCGTCAATCCTGCCTGGCTGGATTTCCTGCAGTCATGTCCAGAGCATATCGACTGGACGACGCCGCTGGCTGCCGACCTGGCTCATGCTGTTCAGCAGGCACTGGAAGCCTACCTGGCTTTTCGCACGCAGCAACTGACACAGCTTCACAATTGCCATGATCTGCTGCTCGGCGGCGGCGTTGCGCTGAACTGCAAGAATAATGGCATGCTGGCCAATGCGCCCGCGTTGCGTTCAGTCGATATCTTCCCCGCTGCGGGTGACGACGGGCTGTCGGTTGGCGCCGCCGTCATGGCCCTGCGGGAAACCTTTGGCGACTATCGTCCCATTGCATATCGCGTAAGCCAGGGCGCTTCTTATGATGCGCCGCTTGCGCAAGCGACATTGCCCGCACAGACGATTGCCGACTTGTTGGCCGACGACCGCATCATCGGCGTGTTCCAGGGCGGCTCCGAGTTCGGCCCGCGCGCACTAGGTCATCGTTCCATTCTGTCATCAGCCGTACAGTTGACCTTGAAGACTCGGCTCAACGCCCGGATCAAGCGCCGTGAATCCTTCCGCCCTTTTGGCGGAATCGTGTTGCGCAGTAGGTTGCGGCAGCTAACGGAGGATACACTGGCCGGCCCCAATATGTTGTCGGCGGCAAGAATGAGCGATGCGGCACGTGCCCGGTATCCTGCACTGGCCCATGTTGACGGGACCGTCCGCTTGCAGGTAGTGGAAGAAGACGGTAGCTTGCTGCACCAGGTGCTGCAAGCATATGAGTGTGCGACCAGTCACGTAGCCTTGATCAATACCTCATTCAATGGCTGTGACGAGCCCATCGTGGAAACGCTGGCCCAGGCCCGCGCTTGCGCTGCCGCCGTCGGCCTCGATCATCTTTATGCGCAAGGTGTTGTGGAGCAGGTGCATGACTGAACTGGCCATCGCCACCTACTTGCGCGGCCAGGAACGGCTCACCCCGGAGCTGATCGACATCGGTAATCAGTTGCATCAGCTGTATCCTGACATGGTGATGCTGCTATACGTGGAGGGGAGAACACCTGTACCGCCTGGCGTCTGCTTCCCTGTCCGTGTTATCCCAATGTCGGGGACCAAGTATCGCAAGTTATTGCATGCCTTGCACGATACCGGCCATCGTTACCTGCTCAGTCTGGATAACGATATCGCCGCCGATATTCCCTCCCTTCTGCGCCTGGTTCAACAGACCATGGATGGTGATGTTGATCTGGGCTGGGGGCGCATCCATTCTCGGCAGGTGTCGAGCTTCATTTCGCGCCTGGTGGAAGTGGACAAGCTGATTTCTCACGGCGTACTGCGTCCCGTACTGTGGCGCCTGCATCTTGGAGTAACGATTCCCGGCCAATGTTTCCTGCTCAAGATTTCCAGCTTTCGTCATAAGTTGCCGGTCACGGACACCTTTCTTGACGATCTGTCCATCGGCCTGCATGCAGCCAAACACCGCTTGCGTTATCACCAGGCGCAGGAGGTGGTGGCCTTTGAGTTGCCATGTTATTCCATCGCGGCGTTGTGGAAGCAGCGCGCGCGCTGGGCCATGGGCTTCCGCCAGTCAGTGTCGTGCACCACGCTGACGCAGCAGGATCACCGCTTGCTTTGGATTCACGCCTTTTGTTACCACCTGCTGCCCATCCTCCACGTGGCACTGCTCTTTGCGCTCGCGCTGGTCGCTCCGCTGGCCTGCATCGGTTGGCTGGCCGTTCTTGCACTTGCCATCGTCCGGCATCGCCCGTCAGCGATTGGCGCTGCGGTCGTCTATCCGATTCTTTTCCCGCTATTCCATTTTGGATGGTGTTTCCATTTTTTGCGAGTCAAACCATGATCCTTTTACCTGAAACTGATTTGAAGGCCGAGATCCTCACGCGCGGTGTGGTGTTTACCCCCGCAGCACTCGACTGCGCTGTGCGTGTGGACGCCAAGCGTCAAAACCTTGTATATAACGCCCCCAAGGGATACACACGGGAACGGCCGCAGGAATTATTCCTCGAAGGGGAAGATGGCTATCGCACGGTAGTTTCCTGTGTCTCGGCGCACGGCAAGACGGAACCTGTCACCGTTGACGTGGCAGCCTCGGGAGAGCTGGTGTGTCACATCGGCGACCAGCTCGCCAGCGAGCATGTAAAGGTCAGTTTCGTCAAACAGCCAGAATACTACGCGCAGCAGCTGGCCAGTGGTGACCTGGCCCAGAAGTACATCTCTGCTTGCGGCTATGACGAACTCAACATTATTCCATGGAAAGGTTGCCTCATTTCCGGGACTTGCCGGTTTTGCGGCGTTAACAAAGTCGCCGTGAAAAATCCGAATGACGCCCTGCATGCGGCGCACTTGCGACCCGGTGGCCCGGGTTGGGATGCCGTACGCACATCCTATCTTGCGAACTTGTCGGAATCGATCGATCTGGCGTTGCAGGCAGAGTGCTATTCGGAGCACATGCACGTCATCCTGATATCGGGCAATTTGCCCGATGAACAGCTCGACCAGCAAGCCGATATTTATTGCGAGATTGCCGCGCACATCAAGGACCAGGTGGCATCAAAGAGTACCGAGGGTATCGTCGCCGTCATCACGCCGCCGCACGACTTGGGCCGACTGGATAAACTCAGGCAGGCTGGCGTGGCAATCGTCGTTTTCAACCTGGAGGTGGGCAACGATCCCTGGTTCAGTAAGTACTGCCCTGGCAAAAGTGCGCTTGGTCGAGAGTTCTTTATCGAGCGACTCAAACATGCCGCCACCGTATTTGGTCGTGGCAAGTCCTGGACCAATTTCGTGCTTGGCCTGGAGCCAGTGGATGAATTGCTGGCGCTATGCGAGGAACTGGCAGGCCATGGCATCGTATCGAGCGCCAATGTGCTGCACGTCGACGAAGGCAGCCGGCTTGACTGCGACCCGCCGACCAAGGAAACCGTTATTCGTTTCTTTCATGGACTGTCTCAAATCAATCAGCGCCATGGTTTCGACGCCTTCTACTGCGCCAAGGCCTTACGTACCAGTTTGTCCAACGAAATCCAGGATAAGCGCTGGGTATAGGAAGGAAAATTCAAGCCCTTTTTGCTGATCTGCCGGTGGAGATGGTGGTATTCGAAGCCTTGCGTGTACTTTGCGCAAGGTACTCCGAATTGCCTATCGGCCGCACAGCGGGCAACAACGTCCAGCCCACCTCAAGCACCAGCCCCAGCCCCAAACGTCACGGCCTCTCCCCGCCATCCACTCACCCGCAAAAACTCTTCCCACGTCAGACTTTGCGGATTGATTTCCCGGCTCCACAACACATCGCGCCCCTGGCCAAAGTAGCCGTATTCCACCGCATACTCGACCATGCCTGTCGCCTCATCCACAAAGCTGCCCATGCCGGCAAAGGCAGGGAAGTGGGCCAGCAATTCCTCGCGCGTATAGGCCGAGCTGTAGACGGCTTTCTTGCCCGTCACCCTGGCAAATGTCTCCACCATTTCACGGGGGGAAAGAATCTCGCCGATCACCGGCAATGTGCGGCCAGCGTAAGTTTGCGGATGGTCAAACATTTCCAGCACGGCCGGGCCAGTCGCCGTCAATGGATCGACAAACGGGGCGCGGAAGTCTTCCGGCAAATAAATCGGGAAGACCAGCGTGTTGCCTTGCTGGCGCGGCTGGTAGTACTCGAGCAGATTGGTGTAGAAAAACGCCATCTGGATAAACGAGCTGGTCACTGGCAGTGTGCGGATATAGTCTTCCACTTTTGCCTTGTCGCTGAAGTGCGGCACCCATTTTTTACCCTCGGTAATTTTCTCCACGTTTTCCAGACTGGTGAACACGATATGCTGCACGCCGGCAGCGACGGCGGCGTCGGCCAGCTGTTTGCCCAATGGGGCTTCTGGCGTCTCGGCGTGGTCCGCATCGGGCGTGATCGGTGGCGTCATCAGGAACACGCCATGCGATCCTGTGAATGCCTGGACGAAGTCTTGCTCGTGTCCCAGCGCCAAAGGCACGGCGACGAGTTCCGCTCCCTGCTGCGCCAGTGCCTGCGCTGCTGGCGAGTCGGTGCGCCGGGTCAGGGCGCGTACGCGGTAGCGCTGGCTTGCCAGCAAGCTGCGCACCACGCTGCGCCCTTGCTTGCTGGTGGCGCCCACAACGGTGATCAAGGGTTTGGTAGTCAATAACATTTGGATGCTCCTGCTGATACATGGATGGGAATCTGGATTATGATCAAGGGCCAGGAATAACTGAAATCGAATGTTTTATATGAAGGAATCCATTACATGGATACCACGCGCGTGGATTTGAATTTGCTGCTGACGTTGGAAGCCTTGCTGTCGGAGCTTAATGTGACCAAGGCCGCTAACCGGCTGCATCTGAGCCAGCCTGCTGTCAGCGCGCAGCTGAACCGTTTGCGCGAGCTGTTTGACGATCCCTTGCTGTTGCCTGGCCGCCGGGGCATGACGCCCACGGCCAAGGCGCTGGACTTGCTGGCGCCCTTGCGGGCATCGCTCGATCAATTGCGCAGCACCCTGCACGACCACCGGGATTTTTATCCCGAACGGGCCGAGATGACGGTCACCATCGCTTGCACCGACTATATCGAAGCGGCCATCGTGGCGCCGCTGGCGCTGGCCTTGCGGTCGAGGGCGCCTGGTCTGCGCATCGCGGTGCGCCATTACCAGCCGGCGCAGCTGGAGCAGCAGTTGCAAAGCGGCGAGGTCGATATCGCGCTGGCCACGCCCGGCACCGATCATGGACATTTGCGAAGCCGCCATTTGTTTGATGAAAGCTATGTGCTGATCGGGCGGCGCGGCCATCCCTCCCTGCAAGGCAGTGTCGGCATGGACGATTTCGTGCGGCTGGAGCATGTGGTGGTGTCGCCAGCCGGCGGCAGTTTCACGACGCCGATAGACGAGGCGCTGGCGGCATTCGGCCATCGGCGCAAGGTCGTGATGTCGGCCGCCTCCTTTTTGTTGCTGCCCCGCATAGTGGCAAGCAGCGGCCTGGTGGCGCTGGCGCCGCGGCGCTTGCTGCAGGGGGAATCTGCCCGGCTCTCCATCGTCGCGCTGCCATGGCTGGCCGAGCAATTCGAGGTCAGCCTGCTGTGGCACGAGCGCAGCCATGGCCACGCCGGGCAGCGCTGGGTGCGCGAGCTGATCGTGGAATTGAATGCAGCTGCCCATGATGAATAGCGTGATTATCGGGCGCGGCATCCTGATCGCGTGCATGCTGTCGCCAGTGCTGGCCGCTGCAGCAGCACCGGCGGGCTCGATTAATCTGCTGCAGCCAGCCGCCTGGCATGGCGACGCGGACAGCGTTGAATCGACCCCGGCCGGTTTGCTGCTGAAGGGCGGCGCCAGCGGCAGCGTAGTCAGGCGCCGCATGAAGCTGGAACCTTATGCCGGCAAGATGGTCGAACTTGAAGGCACGCTCGCTACGGCAACGCAAGGCAAGTCGCTTGTCACCGTGATGGCCAGCACGCAAGCTTTCGATGCACCGTTGCGCCAGGTGGGCAGCAATATGCTCGTCGGGCCCGGTGAGGAGGGCGCCTTCCGGCTGCGCTTGCGGGTGGACCGGGCAGCGATCAGCTTGCGCGCGGAAATACGGCTGGCGCCAGGCGCCGTACTGGTGTTGAAAGAGGTGCAGGCTACCGCGCTGGCGGCAGCGCCCGACTTGCCGGGTGAGGGTGGTCGTGCGGGCTTGTCGGCCGGGGCCAGTGTGCGCCTGCAGGCCTTGGCGCGGGCGATGGCCCTGGCGCGCTATTTCGGGCAAACGGCAGAACAGAACGATGCGCTTTGGGAAACCCGGTTGCGGCCGCTCGTCATGCGCCTGGAACGGCCGGCATCACCAGCGCAACAGCGCCTGTTGCTGAGTCAGGCTTTTGCCAGCCTCGCTCCCGAGGTGCGCTGGCGCTCGTCCGCCCGTTTGCTCGCGCGCTTGTCCGGCAATAGCGCCGGCGATGGCAAGGTGCAGGCGCGCTGGGGCGTGCACCAGGTTTACCGGGGTTTTGGTTCCGGGGACAACTGGTATGACGTCAGCTGGCAAGCGTTGCCGCATACTACAGCCAGCCTGGCGATTCCGCTGGCGTACAATGGCTTGTCGGTGATGTTGCCCGGTGGCAGGGAGGATGTCCCGCCAGCGCCTGCTTTACACGCCGAGCACACCGCGCCACGCCATGCGGTCAGCGATCGAGCCACGCGCTTGCTGGCGGTAATGCAACTGTGGGGCGTGCTGTATTATTTTTATCCTGACGTGCGCGGTGAAGCGATGTGGCAAGCCATGCTGGCCGAGGCGCTCGATGCCGCCGCGACCAGTCCCGATGGCGAGTCGCTGCATCGCGTTTTGCAGCATATGCTCAGCTATCTGGAGGATGGCCATGCCTGGGTGCAGGGGCCGCATCTGCGCAAGGATTATGTGCCGGCCGCGCGGCTGTTGCTTGCCGATGGGCACGCCTATATTGCAAAACGGGGCAATGATGCCGCTTGCCCTGCTTCTGCACTCACACCGGGTAGCGAAGTGCTGGAAATCGATGGCAAAAGTATCGCGCAGCGCCGCCAGCAATTGCAATACGAGAGCAAGCTGGCCAGTGCGTCCACGCAGGATAGGGCCGATGAGCAGCTGGTGCTGGCCGGGCCGCCCGACAGCATGGCAGAGATTGTGTACCGTATGCCCGGCGGCGCGCGCCAGGAAATACGCTTGCAGCGCACCATCGCTGCCTATGCGCTGGACTGTGATGCAGTCGCAGCGCCGGTAGCCGAGATTGCGCCCGGCATGATGCTGATCAATCTGGACATGGCGACCGACGACATGCTGGCCATGGCGTTGCCGCAATTGCAGGCGGCGCACGCCATCATTCTCGATGCGCGGCATTATATTGCCTCATCGCAGCAGTTTCTTGGCCACTTTACGCGCCTGCCATTGCCTGGCCCGCCCATGCTGATACCGGTGCTGAGTGCCCCCGGGCACGATCGCTGGAGCTGGCAGCGTTCGCAGCGCACGATAGCGCCGCTGGAACCCTATATCGCGGCACGCTTGTTTTTCATGACTGGCGGCGACAGCATCAGCGCCGTGGAAACCTATTTGCAAACGGCGCGTTTTGCCGGCCTGGGCACTTTTATCGGTGAAGCCACGGCAGGGACCACGGGCGATGTCGCCGGCGTGGCCTTGCCGGGCGGCTACCAGGCATACTGGACCGGGATGCGCGCCTTGCGCCAGGATGGAAGCAGGTTCAGCAGCATCACGCCTGATATCGTGCTGCCCCAGGATGCTGCCGATGCCGCCGCCGGCGTCGATACCGTGTTGCTGCATACGATAGCGCTTGCCAACAGCATGCGCCCAGCCATGAAGGAAGCCCCCTGACATGTCCATGCCAGACCGCCGATTGCCCCATCCCCTGGCCACCGCGCTGGCCCTGTCGCTGGCCGCCGCGATTGCACTGGGCCTGACGCGCTTTTCCTATGGTTTGCTGCTGCCGCCCATGCGTGACGACCTGGGCTGGTCGTATCTGCTGGCCGGTTCGATGAATACTTACAATGCGCTCGGCTATTTCCTGGGCGCCCTGGTCACGCCCTTGCTGATGCGCCGCGTAGGTGTGTGGCGCTTGCTGGTTGCAGGATCCTTGCTGGCGAGCCTGTTCATGCTGGTGCCCGGCCTGGTGAGCGATACTAAGGCCCTGTTCGCGCTGCGCGTGGGCGCGGGGCTGGCCAGCGCCTGCATTTTCATCGCCGGCGGCGTGCTGGCGGCGCGGCTGGCTTCGCTGCATAGCGAGCGCGCCGGTTTGTATATCGGCCTGTACTACGGCGGCACGGGCGTAGGCATCGTGCTGTCGGCGCTGCTGGTGCCGGCCGCGCTGGCCATTGCACATGCACAGGGCGTGTCCCATGCATGGCAATCGGCCTGGCTGGCGCTGGGTAGCGCTTGCCTGCTGGCCAGCGCCATCATGGCGTGGCCCGCCAGGGCGATAGGGGAGGCGCAGCCCGTGCACGGCGCGGCGCAGGGTTTTGCCTTGAAAGATTTTGTGTTTGGCCTGGGCGGCTATTGCCTGTTTGGTGTCGGTTATATCGGCTACATGACTTTTGTGGTGGCCTTGCTGAAACAGCAGGGCATGAGCGCCGGCCTGATCACCGTGTTCTACACCATGCTGGGCCTGGCCGTGGTCGCTTCTGCACGCATCTGGGCGGGTTTGCTCGACCGTTACCGTGGCGGCCAGCCGCTGGCGATCCTCAATACCCTGTTGGCTGGCGCCGTCATCCTGCCCGCCCTGAGCAGCGCCGTGCCCATCGTCTTCCTCTCGGGCCTGGTGTTTGGCGCCGTATTCCTGTCGGTGGTGGCGTCGACCACGGCCCTGGTGCGGCATAACCTGCCGCCCGCATCCTGGTCGGCTGGCATCAGCGCCTTTACCACCGTGTTTGCGCTGGGCCAGATCGCGGGCCCCATCGTGGTGGGGGCGATTGCCGATGGTCCGGCTGGCCTGGAGCGGGGCTTGATGGTGTCGGCGGCCGCCTTGCTGATCGGCGCCGTGCTGGCGTCGCGGCAAAAGGCGCTGGCGCCTGATGCGCCTTCGCCATACCCACACAGCCCGCACGGACCATACACAAATAGTAATGATTCTCATTTATAATAACTATCAGTGAGGTGTAACGGCTGAGTTGCTGCGTCTGGCGTGGCAGAGGAGGGCAGGATGAGCAGTCTGACAGAGACAGAGATTTTGATTGCGCATGAGCATCGCGTGCTGCTGGACGCGTATGGGCGCGTCCAGGCGCGTTGCAGTGCGCAACTGGCGCAGCAGGCGGCGCGCATCGCGCAGCTGGAAGCGCAACTGATGCGCACGCAGGCTAAAGTGGTCGTGCGCGACACGCAGCTGGCGCTGGTGCGCGAGGAATTGGCGGCCCTGGCCGCTGCGGCGCCCGGCTTGCCCACGCGCGCCAGGCTGGCGCGGCGGGTCGAGTGGCTCAGCGAGCGGGTGCAGGATTTGATGCGCGAACTGCTGCGGATGCAATGGGTGCCGGCGCCATCGGCCGTGCCACGGCAGCAAACGTCGTTGCAGCCCGAACTGCTGGCGCAATTGCGCGAAAAAGCCGTACAGTGCGTGGGCCAGGACCTGGGCCACGCTGCCGGTGGCGCCAATGTCGCGCAGCAGGCCATCGAGCAAGCCGGTGGCCGCTTCCTGCATCATGCGGGCGCTGGCGAAGGTGCCGAAGACGTCGCCGAACTGGAAGCGAGCCTGGTGGCGGCCGATCTGGTGATCTGCCAGACAGGCTGCGTCAGCCACGATGCCTATTGGCGCGTGCATGACCATTGCAGGCGCACCGGCAAGCAATGCGTGCTGGTAGACCAGCCGCAAGCCATGCATTTTGTGCGCAAGGAAACATTGGTTTCCTGATATCCAGAACGATGCGTTGTGACAGTTACATCTGCTTACCGTAGAAACGCCTTGCATACACCTCACATGCGGGCTAAACCGTTAATGGCATGAGGCGGCAGGGAGACATATTCCCCACACCGCCGCCGGTCGGGGAAATCGCTCTGATTTTCCATAACGTTGAGTTCAAGGATGTCTAAAATGAAACATAAAATCATCTATGCGGCGGCTTTTGCCATCGCCTTAAGTGGCTGCACCACCGTGGTCAAGGAACGGGTGGTGGTGCATGACCATCCGCCAGTGGTGCGCCAGGCGCCAGCGCTGATACAGGAAGTGATCCCACCGGCGCCGGCGCCGGGCTACGCGTGGATACAGGGTCACTGGGCCTGGCGCGACCATGGCTGGCAATGGCAGCCCGGCCACTGGTACCAGGGCGCAGCGCGCCCGATGCCGGCAGTGATCGTGGAACAGATCACCGTCGCCCCCAGCCCCGCCCACTTCTGGGTGCCTGGCCACTGGCGCTGGGCGCACAATGAATGGGAATGGTCGCGCGGCCACTGGGAACGCTAACAGCGGGTTCACGGGACCGCTGCCAACGGAAGCCGCACATCATCGCGATGTGCGGCTTTTTTTATGTTTACACCGTCCGGATTTTTGCTGATAGTATACCCCCCTATAGTATTTAACAGGAGGTGGCATGGGGCATACATCGAAAAACAAAGTCAAGTTGCTGAACCGGGTCAAGCGCATCCAGGGGCAGGTGGAAGGCATCGCGCGGGGGCTGGACGAGGGGCGCGAATGCGGCGAAGTGCTGCAGCTGATCGCGGCCGTGCGCGGGGCAGTCAATGGCTTGATGGCTGAAGTCATCGAAGAGCATTTGCGTGAACACGTGGCCAGTCCCGCGATCGCCAGCGATGCAGAGCGGGCCAAGGGGGCCGATGAAATCGTCGGCATCCTGCGCACGTATTTAAAATAAAACAGGGAGTTATGATGCAATATCACGCTACAACGGAAGACCTCTCCGCCTGGCAGCACGAACATGTGTTTGGCAGCGCCAGCACCAGGGCGGAAAGCCGCGCGCGCATCGTCATGTGGATTACGCTGGCCACCATGGTGCTGGAAATCATCGCCGGCTGGTGGTACAACTCGATGGCGCTGCAGGCGGACGGCTGGCATATGAGTTCGCATGCGGTGGCGATCGGCCTGACCGCCTTTGCCTATGCCGCCGCGCGCCGTTATGCGCGCGACCCACGCTTTGCCTTCGGCACCTGGAAGATCGAGATCCTGGCCGGCTACACCAGCGCTATCTTGCTGCTGGTAGTGGCCGTGCTGATGGTGGCCGCCTCGCTGGAACGCCTGTTTTCGCCACAACCGATTCATTATCCGGAAGCGATGGCGGTGGCCGCCTTCGGCCTGGCTGTCAACCTGGTGTGCGCGCTGCTGCTGGGCGGGAAGCACGATCATGAGCACGGCCATGATCATGATCATCACGACCACCATGCGCACGCGGGGCATGGCGAAGACCTGAACATGAAGGCCGCCTATGTGCACGTGCTGGCCGACGCCGCCACCTCGGTGCTGGCCATCGTCGCGCTGGCTGGCGCCTGGGCCTATGGCTGGAGCTGGCTCGACCCCGTGATGGGCATCCTGGGCGCCGTGCTGGTGGCGCTGTGGGCGAAAAAGCTGATGCGCGACACGGCCAAGGTCTTGCTGGACCGCGAGATGGATCACCCGGTGGTGGCGGAAATCCGCGAAGCGGTGGAGGTGGCAAATGGCGGCGACACGCCACGCATCGTCGACCTGCACGTCTGGCGGGTAGGCAAGCAGCTGTATTCGTGCGCGCTGTCGGTGGTCAGCCGCGATCCTGGCTTGACGGCGGGCGAGCTGCGCGCGCGCATCGCCATCCATGAAGAGATCGTCCACAGCACCATCGAGATAGTGCGCCGTTCTTGATCCTGGTGAAGCTGCGCCGGGCATCATGGGCAAAAAAGCCCGCTGATGCCCGGCGTAGGCAGTATACTGTCGCCTTTTGCGGCCAGGCGCCGTTCACCAGACAGAGAACAGAAACAACCATGAGCACATTACCACCCTGCCCGCAATGCAACTCCGAATTCACCTACGAAGATGGAAGCCAGCTGGTATGCCCTGAATGCGCGCATGAGTGGTCGGCCACGGCGGGCGAAGCGGTGGAAGAGGGCGCCAGAGTCTACCGCGATGCGGCCGGCAATCTCCTGCAGGACGGCGACACGGTCAGCGTCATCAAGGACTTGAAACTGAAGGGCGGCGGCGGTGTCGTCAAGATGGGCACCAAGGTCAAGAACATCCGCCTGGTCGATGCCGACCACGATATCGACTGCAAGATCGATGGTTTCGGCTCGATGAGCCTGAAGACCGAGTTCGTCAAGAAGGTTTAAGCTTTCCGCCCGCATGCAAATCGATCACCTCCGCCAGCGCCTGCGCGCGCTGGGCGCCAAGCCTTTGCACGAACAGCGCGTGCTGCGCGACTGGATACAGGCGCAGCCGCATGACCAGGGCCGGCGCCGCGCCGAAGATTTTTTGCCGCTGCCTGTGCGCGAAGCCTTGCCGGCGCTGGACGCCGAGTTACAAGGCATGCTGAAACTGCTCAGCACCCATCCCGGCGCGGATGGTTCGGCGCGCCTGCTGGTGGGCCTGCACGATGGCCAGACGGTGGAAAGCGTGCTGCTGCCGCGCGACGGCCTGTGCGTGTCGAGCCAGGTCGGCTGCGCTGTCGGCTGCCAGTTCTGCATGACGGGCCGCGACGGCTTGATACGGCAAGTCACCAGCGGCGAGATCGTGGCGCAGGTGGTGCTGGCGCGGACCATGCGTCCCGTGAAAAAAGTCGTCTTCATGGGCATGGGCGAACCGGCGCATAACCTGAACAATGTGATGGAAGCGATCGACTTGCTGGGCACGGAAGGCAATATCGGCCACAAGAACCTGGTGTTTTCCACCGTCGGCGACCCACGCGCCTTCGAGCGCCTGCCGCAAGGGCGGGTCAAGCCGGCACTGGCCCTGTCCTTGCACACCACCAAACGCGACCTGCGCGAACAGCTGCTGCCCCGTGCGCCCCGCTTGAGTCCGCAGGAACTGGTGGATTTCGGCGACAGCTATGCGCGCCTGACCGGCTACCCGGTGCAGTATCAATGGACCTTGATGGAAGGCGTCAACGATGGCGAGGATGAAATGGATGGCATCGTCGCGCTCCTGAAGGGCAAGTACGCGGTGCTCAACATGATCCCGTATAACACCATCGACGACCTGCCATTCCAGCGCCCCAGCTGGGACAAGGCGCGCGCGATTGCTAGCGCCCTGCATGAGCGTGGCGTGCTGACCAAGCTGCGCGATTCTGCCGGGCAGGACGTGGAGGGCGGCTGCGGGCAGTTGCGGGCGCGGGCGGCCAAGGGCAAGACTATCGCCATACGCGCCGTTCAGGTTTAAGCGCCACCCAGCAAATCGTTTTCATTCAAAATCGCAAACGCAATTTCCGGATGCGTCGCCAGGCAGCGGCGCACGGCGGCGGGTATCGTTGCACGCGTCTTGCGGCACAGGCCAGGCCGTTCCAGCAGCTCGATATGAAAGCCGCGCACGGTGCGCACTTCATTGCTGCCCGGCGCAATTTGCAGGACCACCCCCAGGTTGTGCCGCAGCCGCTGCTGCAAGGTTTTTAGCTGCGCATGGCTGGCGATGCCCTCGATATGCGCCAGCAAGCGTTTTTCTTCCATCTGCGTCAGCCGCAGGATGGCGATGTCCGCCTGCGGATCGCGCAGCAGATCGTCGCGCGCGCAGTCGCACAGCTGCGGCGGACACTCCTTGCGGAGCTCAAAATCGGGCATGGGCATGCGGGACTTCCACTGGCCGTTGAATGTCTCTCAAGTATCGGCCGCTGAGCGGATGCTGTCAATCAGCGCGGGCAAACGATCAGGCGCCAGCGTATCGGGCCCTGGTCGCTGCTGTGCTGGTGGTGGTTTTGCGGCGGCATGACGTGGCCTTCCGTCGAGACGATTTCATGCGCGCAGCCGTCGCAGCGGTAGATGCCCGAGTAGGGCACGGCTTCGCCGGGCGAAGTCAGTTCGTCGAAGCGGGGATGCATGGAGCGTGCCACGAAGCTGGGATTCTTGTAGTCTGCCATGGAGGCCTCTGGAAGTGAGCGTTGGCCTTATTCTGGCATGGAACAGGCCGGAGCCGCGTCCGTTACAGACTGCCGCCGGCCGTCATCTCGCGCACGAACGCATCGGCGAAGGCCGCCACCATGCCGCTGGCTGCGCGCGGCGAGACCAGGGCCACGGTCGACTGCGATTCTTCTTCGGGCAGGCTGAGGAAACGCACGCCGGGCGGCGCGATCAGGCGCATGCTGTCGGGGACGATGGCGATGCCCAGGTTCGCTTCGATCAGGTGCAGCTGGGTGGTCTTGCGCGACAGGGCGCGCGCCGCCTTCGGGAAAAATCCCTGCGCCAGGCACATGCCCGCCACCAGGTAGCTCAGGCCGCCGCGGTCCTTGTGCGGAATCGAGACGAAGGCTTCGTTGCGCAGGGCGGCGATGGTGGTGCTGGCCTGCGCCGCCAGGGGCGAATGCTGCGACACGGCCACCACCAGCTTTTCCTGGTACAGTTCGCGCACGATGACGTTGGCATGCTTGCGCAAGGTGGGCAGGCGCACCAGGCCCACGTCGGCCCGGCCTTCCTCGATGTCGAGCGCCTGGTTTTCCGACGAGTCCCTCGAGATATCGAGCGATACGCCGGGAAACTGCGCCAGCAGGCGGTTGAGCAGGGGAGCGATGGCGGGTGTCAGGGGCACGGAACTGGAATGCAGCAAGCGGATGATGCCTTGCGCGCCCTGGCCCACGTGGCGTGTCTGGCGCACCGTTTCATCGATCTCCTCCAGAATACGCTTGCTGCGTTCATAAAAGACCTGGCCGGCTGGCGTCAGTTCGATATGGCGCGCATCGCGCGTCAGCAGCAGCGCCTGCACTTCGTTTTCAAGTTCCTTGATTTGCCGGCTCAGCGCGGACTGGGCGATATACAGTTTTTCCGCCGCCCGCGAATAGCTGCCCGCGTCGACGACTTCGACAAAGTATTTAAACTGTTTGATGGATATCATTCGTATGCCATTTCGAGATCGCTGACCGCCCTATTTGATATTAGCTTTGCAATGACGTCCACGTTACAGTGGATTCGTTCGCTCTCACTGCAAAGGAAAGACCATGCTGGAATTGATCGGGATATTGGGACTGTTCGTCAGTATTATCGCAAAACTGATTTTCGTCCAGATCGGAAGGGCTGACGAAGGGCGGGAAGATTAACAGGCCAGGCTGGCGACGTAGGGCAGCGCCACGGGCAGCGCCTGCAGGCGGCAATCGATGGCCACGCCGTCCCACTCCGCCAGCGGCAAGCCCGCGTACTTGAGAGACGCTTCGCGCGCCGTCCACGCCTGCGCCAGGGCCAATGGACGCGCCATCGCGGAACAGGCCGCCAATGCCTGTGACACCTGCGGTCCCAGGTAATCGCGCGCGACGATTTCCCAGTCGGGAATCGACGCCACCCGCATTAGATCGAGTCCTATCTTGCCATGCAGGTGGATGGCGGCCAGCGAAAGGCCTTCCTCATGGCTGAACGACAGTCCCACCGTGTCGCCAGCCAGCAGCAGATTAGGCGCCTGGCCGGGGACAGCCTGTACGGAAATCGCATCGACATCCATCGACAGCCACTGCGCCGCTGCCTCGCGCACGGCTTGCCGCACGCGGGCACGCGCTTCCACGCGGGAAGGCGGGGCGGCGATGGCGATCACCAGCACGCCATCTGCCGACCAGATGGTGTTGAACGGCATCAGCTGCGCAGCGGCGCCGCAGGGCAGCCGGCCCAGTTGCTGCCGGCGGGGATGTGCTCGCCCTTCATCACCAGGGTCAGGGGGCCCAGGCGCGCATTGTCGCCCACCTTGGCGCTGTACAGCACGGAGCTGCGCGGGCCCATGTAGACGCGCTTGCCGATTTCCACGTGGTCGATCTTCATCACGCGGTCTTCGAACAGATGCGTTTGCGGGCAGGTCAGCGCGTTCAATTCGCTATAGTCGCCGATGTGCACGCAATCGAATTCCGTGATGTCGGTGGTGTCCATGTAGACGCCGCGGCCGATCTTGCAGCCCAGCAGGCGGAAGGCCAGCGGCAGCCATGGCGTGCCGCGCAGGTAGCGCATGAAGTTCGGTACGGCGATGCCTTCATACAGGTTCGTCACGCCTTCCGAAACCCACACGAACGGCGTCCACATGGGCGCTGCATGCTTGCGGTAGCGGCCCATCAGCAGCCATTTGAACAGCACGACGACAAGGAAATTGCCGATGCCGTAAGCGACGCCGGCAATCGCCAGGTCGGCCACCACTTCGCCCCAGCGGCCGGCGCCCGCCATCGGCATGATGTCGAGCACCAAGGTGTAGCCGACGGCGATCACTACCGCGTGCGGCGAGATGATGCGGAACGCTTCGATCAGGCTGCGGCCCAGGCGGCGCAGCGGCGACGGCTTGAACGTCAGGTGTTCGGCGTAGCCGCTGACCTGTTCGCGTGCGGGCAGGTGCATCGGCGGCGAACCGAGCCAGGTGTCGCCGCTCTTCATTTGCTCATTGCGCGGCGCCAGCGTGTGCACGCCGATCAGCACGTGTTCGGGCAGCACCGTGCCGTCGGGGATATAACTGCCATTGCCGACAAAGCTGCGGTGCGAAATGACGGTGGCGCGCATGGTCATCCAGCCGCCGTCGATATGTTCGTCGCCCAGCATGACGGCGTCGGCGATGAAGGTGTCGTCGCCCAGGGTCAGCATGTCGGGCACCACGCCCAGCGCGGTGGAAATCTCGGCGCCCTTGCCGACCTTGGCGCCCAGCAGGCGGTACCAGTATGGCGCGAAGACGGTGGCGTAAATGCCGTGCAGGACGTTCAGGCTCGATTCCTGGATATGGCTGACCAGCCACTTGGCGCAATACACATTGCTGTGCACGGGCGAGCTGCCCGGTTTCAAGCGCGGCATGGCGCCCCAGCGGATGGCGGCCGACAGCAGGGCCGTGAGGATGATCAGCACGCCGCTGGCGGGGAAGGACAGCAGGAAGTAGCGCGCCAGCTGCGTCGTCACGTCGCGGCCCTGCAGCCACGGCATCATTTCGCGCTCGTCGAACCAGTCGATCAGCACAAATGTCGGGAACACGGGCATGAAGAACAGCACGGCGATCAGGATCATGCCGAAGCAAAAGAACACGGCTTCACCCGTCAGGCGCAGCCGCGAGACGGCCGGGCGCGGCCGCTGGCCGGCGATGTCGAAGGCGCCGGCGTCGCGCGCGGGCGAACCGGTGTAGATGCGGCCGTCCGGCACGCTGGCGCCATCGGCCAGCGCCGACTGGCCTTCCAGGTGGCCGTAGGCGCCGATGCTGGTATTGCCTTCCATGATGGCGTAGGAACTGATGCTGGCATCGTTGCCGATGGCGATTTTCCCCAGCAGCAGACGGCCCCGTTCGACGCGCGCATTTTCAAAGTTGACGGCGTTGCCCACGCTGACGTTGTCGCCGATTTCCAGCAAGTCGTGCGCGCGCAGGGTCATCGAACCGATCACCACTTCCTTGCCCACCTTGGCGCCCAGTGCGCGCAACCACCAGCTATTGAGCGAGGAGCCGCTCAGCAGGTAGGCGGGCGCCGATTCGACCAGGCGGTCGGCCAGCCACCAGCGGTAGTAGGTCAGGCCCCACAAGGGATAGCTGCCTGGCTTCAGGCGGCCGGCGATCAGCCATTTGCCGCCGATGGCGATGGCAAATTCGGCCAGGGTGGCCAGCAGGAACACGCCGATCGAGGCGGCGATGGCGCGCGCCACCGTGTCGCCAGGGTCGCCCGTGAAGAAGTGATAGGTGAAGAAGGGCGCCATCCACTGCGCCATGCGCAGGGTGACCAGCAGCGGCACGGCGGCTGCCTGCGCAGCGCCGCAAATCCAGCGCCGGGTATTCGATGGCGGCGTCCAGTCCGCTTCCGGCGTGGCCATGGCGGGCGCTTCACCGAGTACGGCGGCGATCTTGCCGATCTGGCGGTTGTGATAAATATCGCGCACCGTCACGTGCGCATAGGCAGGGTTGGCGCGCAGGCTGGACGCCAGCCGCGCGGCCAGGAAGGAGTGGCCGCCCAGGTCCGTAAAGAAATCGGCATGGCGCAGGATCGGCTGGCCCGGGAATAGCTGCGCCAGCGCCGCAAACAGGGCGGCTTCGGCCGGTGTTTCCGGCAAATCCGATTCACCCGCCTCGCCGGCCGGCGGGGCCGACAGCGGCATGGCCTTTAACGCCTTCCTGTCGATCTTGCCGGACGTCAGGCGCGGCATCAGCGGCAGCAGTTCAAAGCGGCCCGGCACCATGTACGGCGGCAGATGCAGGTTCAGCGCGCTTCGCAGGGTTTTCGCTGTCAAGGCGTCGTCTGTTGCCTCGTCGCTGCCGACGATATACGCCACCAGCTGGTCGATGCCGTCATCCTTGCGCAGCAGGACGGCCACCGTGCCCACGCCCGGCTGCTGCGCCAGCACGGCTTCGATCTCGCCCAGCTCCACGCGGAAACCGCGGATCTTGACCTGGTCGTCGGCGCGGCCCAGGCACAGTACCTGGCCGTCGGCATCGATGCGGGCCAGGTCGCCGGTGCGGTACAGGCGCGCGTCATCGAGGCCCGTGCTCCAGGGATTGGGCAGGAATTTTTCCAGCGTCAGGTCGGGGCGGCCCAGGTAGCCTTCGGCCAGGCCGGGGCCGATGATGCATAGTTCGCCCGTTTCACCACGCGCAAGCAGGCTCAAGGGGCGCACTTCACCGGGTTCGGTGACGGCTATCACCAGCAAGCCATAATTGGGCAGCGGCGTGCCGATGGTGACGGGCTGCCCCGGCTGCAAGCGCGCCAGGCTGCACGACACGGTCGCCTCCGTGGGGCCATAGGTATTGAACATGCTCCGGCCCGGGCGCGACCAGCGCTCGACCAGGGACTCTGGGCACATCTCGCCGCCCAGGTTGATCAGGCGCAGGCCTGGCACGTCTTCGGCGAACAGCGCCAGCAGGGTCGGCACGGCGTGCAGCACGGTGACCTGGTTGGCGGCCAGCGCGCGCGGCAGCGCTTCCGGGTCGCCCGAGATTTCCTTCGGCCCCAGCCACAGGGTGGCGCCCACCAGGTAGGCGATCCAGATTTCCTCGAACGACATGTCGAAGGCGACGGAAAAACCCTGGTAGACGGTGTCGTCCTGGCGTATTTCCAGCACCGCGTTTTCGCTGCGCAGGAAATGGCAGATGCTGCGCTGGTTGATCAGGATGCCTTTCGGCTTGCCGGTGGAACCGGAGGTATAAATGACATACGCCGGATGCTCGCCGCGCACCTCGCCGCGTGCAGGCAGCGTTTCGCCCGGCGCGGCCGGCGCCAGCAGCTGTTCCGCCGTCCACACCGGGCGTTCGATGCCGGCATCGGCCAGGCGCGAGGCGAATGCGGCGCAGCTGACCACGCCAGCGCCGTTGGCGTCGTCGAGGCACACTTGCAGCCGTTCGACGGGCGTGTCTTCATCGACGGGCAGCCAGGCGGCGCCCGCCTTGGCGATGGCCGCTTGCATCAAGAGCAAATTTGCGCCGCGCGGCAGCCACAGGCCCACGATATCGCCGGGCCGCACGCCGGCGGCGACCAGGCGGCTTGCTGCCAGTCCCGCCTGCGCATCGAGTTCGGCGTAAGTGAGGCGGCGTTCGCCGTCGATCAGGGCGATGTGTTCGGGGCAGCGACGGGCCGTCGCCTCCAGCAGATCGGCCAGCACTTCGTCGCGCAGCAGATCGGGGCGCGGCGGACCGTACAGGATGTCCGCGTGGGTGGGCGAGGAAGAAGCTGGGCTGGCTGGGGTGGAATCGTTCATGGGTGATGCTTGTTGGTGTCGCTAAAAGGAATCGGGTTGCCTGCGCCGGGTGTGGCGAACGGTATCGTCGCGTGTCTCCAGCGCAAGCTATACCTTACAGCAAGCGGGGGCTGGTCTGCAGGGATTCACGTTGCGAAACAGGGGATTTATATGGCTTTTGAATAATTTTTTTGCTGAATTGGCAGTGCTGCGCCCGCCGTCGCCATGACAGTATGTAAAAACCGGGATACATGGTGAGATTCAGTGATTTTTCTTGCCGCGCGCCTGGCGCAAGATCAGCCAGCTGGCACTGAAATGGGCCAGGCCGCACACGGCGATGCTGAACAGGGAAGCGGGCAGCACCTGGGCCCAGATTTCCAGCGCGGTATAGGTGCTCCAGCTGGCCACGCGCGCGTCAAACGTGACGTAGTTCGCCAGCAGCCAGTAGATGGCCAGCAAGCCCGTGCCGATCGCAGCCTGGCGCACCAGCGGCATTTGCCGGCGCGCGAAGACGGCCAGCAGGAATAGCAGCAATACGCCTGGATAAGCCCCCAGCACTTCCGGCGACAGTACGCCGAGCGTGCCCGCATCGTAGCCGGCGCCATCGGCGGGGCTGGCCCACTGCACTTGCAGGGTGGTGAGGAAAAGTGTCAGCAGGAAAATCAACAGCGGTGTGCGGGTCATGGCGGTGCGGGTGTCTGGCAATGGCGGTGGCGCATTTTACAGTGGATGGCTCACGCGCATGGCCGCATCAGTTGTCCCCCATCCTGTCATGCAGGGACTCAGACGGCCGCTTCGAGTTGCACTTCGCCAATAAAACCTGCGTCATTGACGGCCGACAACAAGTGTTCTTGCGTGGCCAGATGTTCGTCGTATTGCACGGTGGCGTCGTTGTGCGCCAGCGAGACGCGCACGGTGCGTACGCCATCGATAGCTTCCAGGAGACCCGTCAGGGTGTCGGCGCAGCCTTCGTGATCCATGCCGGTAATACTCAGTCGTGCTGTTTGCATCGTTTCTCCTTGCTTTTTATGTAAAAAAGCAGTGTAGGCGAGGCTGGGGCATGCCGTCTAGCCGCACACGGTATTTTTTTGCTATTTCATGCTTTCTTGATCCAGATCCATTCGGACTGTTCGTCGCGTGTGTAAAGCGGGGACGGTGAGCGTGGCGCGGATGTTTACATTCCATTCGACAAGTTGAGTTGGCTGCGAGATACTGTCTTTCTGATAATTCAACCAAGCCGTAACCGGAAACCGTCTGATGCTGCGCCGTCCCTTCCTTGCGTTGTGCTGCACCTGGCCCATGCTGGCAGGCGCCGGGTCGCGCATGCCAGCCGTCTCTGCGGAGCGTGCCAGCACGCTGATCTATCCACGCCATCAGGGTGAAGATGATCCCCATCTGGAGTATGTGCTGGCCTTGCTGCGCCTGGCTTTGCAGCGTTCGGGCAAGGTCTATGCCTTGCGCGGCTCCGGCCAGCGCATGGTGCAAACGCGCGCCATGCTGGAAATTGAACTGGGCACGGGCAGTGCCGATATCGTCTGGACCATGACCAGCCGCGCACGCGAGGCGCAATTGCTGCCGGTGCGCATTCCCCTCGACCGGGGCTTGCTGGGCTGGCGGGTGGCGCTGGTGGGCGCCGCGCAGCCGCAACTGCTGCGCCATGCGCGCACCCTGGCCGACCTGCGGACGCTGTCGGCGGGGCAGATGCGCGACTGGCCCGACACGGCCATCTTGCAGGACAATGGCTTGCGGGTGGAGGCGTCGAGCAATTATGAAGGCCTGTTCCAGCAACTGGCCATCGGGCGCATCGATTATTTCCCCCGCTCCGTGATCGAGGCGGAACAGGAACTGGCCAGCCATGCCCACTTGCCGCTGGCGATCGATCCCTACCTGGTGATGCGCTATCCCTCGGCCATGTATTTTTTTGTCAGCAAGCAGCGCCCGGAACTGGCGCGCGACCTGGAAACGGGGCTGGAAAAGGCGCTGGCCGATGGCAGTTTCCGGCAACTGTTCCTCCAGCATTTCGGCAAGGTCATCCAGCGCCTGCGCCTGGACCAGCGCCGCGTGCTGGAACTGCACAATGCCGGGCTGCCGCCGGAAACGCCGCTGCACCGAAAAGAATTGTGGTTCCATCCCGCCCACTTTTAGCCGGCCTGTAGACACGATTGATCTGTGTCAAATCTTCGAAATAAAGTCATGTGCAAACCTTGATCAAACTCAAGGCGAGTTCAACAGAACAGCTGTTGACACACGGAAAATTTTGATCGAACATGCTTCTACATCAATACTCTCTCACCAGTGGTATTGCATGTTCTGTATTGCCGGCGAGCCGACGCTATTTCCCCTGTATTTCCGCTTTTCCCGTTATTTTGCCTCCTGCTTACCCTTGTCTAAAAGGTGCGTATGCTTGATATGATCGCGGCGGTATTGCATCAGGTGCCGGAACTGGCCTTGTTCCTGGCCCTGGGCCTGGGCTACGCGGTCGGCCAGATACGGTTTGGTCCCATCCAGCTCGGCGGCGTGTGCGGTACGCTGATTGCGGCGCTGCTGATCGGCCAGCTGGGCGTGACCCTGGACGCCAGTGTCAAGAACGTGTTTTTCATGCTGTTCATCTTTGCCCTCGGCTACGCGGGCGGGCCCCAGTTTTTTGCCAACCTGAATGCCAAGGGTTTGCGCCTGGGTATTTTGTGCCTGATCGAAGTGGTGGCCGTACTGGCGCTGGTGTTGCTGGCGACTTATTTCCTGGGGCTGGACCAGGGCACGGCGGCCGGCATGATGGCGGGGGCGGCCACCGAGTCGGCCGTCGTCGGCACGGCCACAGACGCCATTTCCAAGCTGGCGCTGTCGCCCGAACGCATCCACACCCTGCAGGCGAATGTGGTGACGGCGTATTCCATCACCTATATCTTTGGCCTGATCGCCATCGTGATCGTCACCAGCCAGATTTTTCCCTTGCTGTTGCGTATCAACCTGCGCGAAGAAGCGGACAAATTGTGGGCGCAGATGGGCGGCGCCGACGCCGATGCCGACGCCTTGTCGGCCACCCCGGAAATGGTCGGCCGCGCCTACCGCATCAGCACGGGGGCAGGGCGGCGTCTCGATTCCCTGCAACATATCTTCGCTGGCCGCGCCAGCATCACGCGCGTGCGCCGGCATGGCAAAGTCTTGCCTCTGAGCCCGGAACTGCGCTTGCGCAATAACGATGAAGTACTGGTGATCGGCCACCGGCCCGCGCTGGTGGCGGCCGAGGCCATACTGGGCCAGGAATTTGCCGACACGCAAAATGTGAACATGGCCGTGTCCGCCATTGAAGTGGTGCTGCAGCAAGCATCCCTGGTAGGCCAGCCCTTGCGCCAGCTGGCCTTGCCGCATGGCGTGCACGTGGCAGCCGTGGTGCGCGGCGAACACAGCATGCCGCCCTTGCCGGATCTGTCCTTGCAGCACAATGACGTGCTGCGCCTGTACGGCGCCAACGAAGGCCAGGAACTCAATACGGCGATTGCCGCCATCGGCAAGCGCGTGCCCACGGGCGACCGCAGCAATATCGTGTATGCCAGCATCGGCATCGTGCTGGGCGTGTATCTCGGCACCTTTGCGGCAAAGCTGGGCGGCATACCGTTTTCGCTGGGCACGGGCGGCGGCGCCTTGCTGACGGGCCTGGTATTTGGCTGGTACCAGTCGAAAAAACCGGGACTGCCCGGCATCCATCCGAATGCGCTCGACATGCTCAAGGATATCGGCCTGGCCACCTTTATCGCCTGCGTGGGGCTGGCGTCGGGGCCGCAGGCAATCGACCTGATACGCCAGTACGGCGTGTCGCTGCCGCTGATGGGCGTGCTGATCGCCGTGATCCCCGCCTCGATCTCTTTATTAGTAGGGCACTTCTTGCTGAAGCTGGAAGCGCCGATCTTGCTGGGCGCCATCGCCGGCCAGCAATGCAGCACGCCGGCGCTGTCCGCCGTGCAAAACGCGGCCGGCAATTCCACGCCCTTGCTGGGCTACACGATTACCTATGCGATATCGAATGTGGTGCTGCCCCTGATGGGGCCCCTGATCGTGGCGCTGGCCGGATCCGTGCAAAGGGCGTCACTGTAAGATTTTTTTAAGATGAAAGGCGGTCAGTATGGATTGGTTGCACGAGCTTTTTAAAAAGTCGCCTGAAATTGCCTTGTTCCTGTCGCTGGCGGTGGGCTATTACATCGGCAAGATTCAGTTTGGCAAGTTCCAGCTGGGTGGCGTGGCCGGTTCCTTGCTGGTGGCCGTGCTGGTCAGCCAGGTGGGCGTGGAAATCGACCCTGGCGTGAAGTCGGTGCTGTTTGCCTTGTTCATTTATGCGGTCGGTTATGAAAGCGGGCCGCAATTCTTCAACTCGCTGGGGCGCCAGTCGGTGCGCGAAATCATCCTGGCGGTGGTGCTGGCGGTGACGGCGCTGTTGACGGTGGTCATCATGGCACGCCTGTTCGGCCTCGACAAGGGCTTGGCGGCCGGCGTGGCGGCGGGCGGCCTGACGCAGTCGGCCATCATCGGCACGGCTGGCGACGCGATCGCCAAGCTGGGCCTGGCGGCCGATGAAGTGGCGCGCCTGCAAGGCAACGTGGCCGTCGGTTATGCCGTCACCTATGTGTTCGGCTCGTTCGGCGCCATCATCGTGTGCATGAATATCCTGCCCAAGCTGATGGGGCGCAGCATCCGCGAAGATGCGATCAAGGCGGAAACGGCGCTGCAGGCGGGCGTGCAAGTGCTGGGGCCGGGCCAGACGCCGGCCGCGCCCGACCTGATCGGCCGCATTTACCAGGTCGGCACGGGCGCTGGCCGCACGGTGAGCGAGATTGAAAGCGCCAATCCTTCGATTGCCATCACCATCGAGCGTGTCAAGCGTAATGGCCAGATTATCGACGTCAGTCCCGACCTGCTGCTGGCGGCCGACGATATCGTGCTGCTGGTGGGCCGCCGCGAAGCCATGCTCAGCGTGTCTTCGCAACTGGGCAAGGAAGTACATGCCGAGGACGGCATGGAGCTGGTGATGCAGCGCCGCGAGATGGTGCTGACCAACAAGGCGTATCACAACAAGACGGTGGGCGAAATCCGCAACGGCACGGCGCCGGGCGTGCGGCACGGCATTTTTGTGGTGCAACTGAGCCGCATGGGCAAGGTGTTGCCGCTGCAGCCGGACACCGTGGTGCAGACGGGTGACGTGGTCACCATTTATGGCGCCGAGCAGGATGTCAAGCGGGTGGCGGCTGAAGTGGGCTACATGATCGTGCCCAGCGCCAAGACCGACTTCGTCTACATGGGCGCGGGCCTGGTGGTCGGCTTGCTGCTGGGACTGCTGGTGGCGCGTATCGGTTCGATACCGCTGACACTGGGCAGTGGCGGCGGCGTGCTGCTGTCTGGCCTGGTCTTTGGCTGGTTTCGCGCCAAGCGCCAGAGCTTTGGCTGGATGCCGAATGGCGCCGTGCAGATATTGAAAGACCTGGGCCTGGCCGGCTTTGTCGCCGTGGTGGGACTCACGTCCGGCCTGCAAGCGGTGCAAACCGTGCGCGAACATGGCCTGACCCTGTTTGGCGTGGGCGTGGTGGTGACCATCGTGCCGATGCTGTTGACCATGCTGATCGGCCGCTACATTTTGCGCTACGACAATGTGGCCATCCTGGCGGGCGCCTTGTCCGGTTCGCGCAGCGCCAATCCCGCGTTTGGCGAAGTGCTGAATGCGGCGCAAAACTCGATACCCACCGTACCGTTTGCCATTACCTATGCGCTGGCGAATGTTTTCCTGACCTTGCTGGGCCCGCTCGTCGTGGCCTTCGTCTGAATTGCCCTGCCTGGCCCCTCGCTGGGGGCCTTTACCAACGCTGTTGATAAGGAGTTGTTTACATGGATTTCAGTAACCCAGCCAAACTCGCCCTGTTGAGCCCATTTGAATTGAAAGATGCGCTGATCCAGACGGCCCAGCAAAGCAACCGGCTGATGCTCAATGCGGGACGCGGCAATCCGAATTTCCTGGCGACCACGCCACGCCACGGCTTTTTCCAGTTCGGCCAGTTCGCCATGACGGAGGCGGAACGCTCCTACGTCTACATGGACGACGTGGGCGGCTTCCCCACGCGCGACGGCATCGAGGCGCGCTTTGAAATTTTCGTGCGCCAGCATGCCGCCACGCCGGGCGTGCATTTCATCGAAGCGGCCGTGTCGTATGTGCGCGACCAGCTGGGCCTGGACGCGGGCGATTTTATTTATGAAATGTGCGAGGCGATTCTGGGATGTAACTATCCCGTGCCGGACCGCATGCTGCGCCTGTCCGAGAAAATCGTCGGCCAATATATCCACCGTGAAATGGTGGGCACCCATCCTTTCGTGGGGCACTTCGACATGTATGCCGTCGAAGGGGGCACGGCGGCCATGACGTATCTGTTTTCCAGCCTGAAATCGAACCATATCATCCAGGAGGGCGACACGATTGCGCTGGGCATGCCCATCTTTACGCCGTATATCGAGATCCCGCAACTGAATGACTACAAGCTCAACACGGTGCACATTGATGCACCGCAATCGAATAATTGGCAATTCACGAAGAAAGAGCTGGACAAGCTGCTGGACCCGAAGGTCAAGGCTTTCTTCCTGGTCAATCCCAGCAACCCGCCATCCGTCAAGATCGACGACGAGACGCTGGAATACATCGCCGGCATTATCAAAAAACGCCCGGACCTGATCATCCTGACCGATGACGTGTACGGCACCTTTGCCGACAATTTCGTGTCGCTGTTTGCCATGTGCCCGTACAACACGATTCTCGTGTACTCGTTCTCGAAATATTTCGGCGCCACCGGCTGGCGCATGGGGGTGGTCGCCACGCACGAAACCAACGTGCTCGACGAGAAGATTGCCAGGCTGCCGGAAACCGTGCGCAAGCAGCTCGATGCGCGCTACCATTCGATCACCACCGAGCCGCGCAAACTGAAATTCATCGACCGCCTGGTGGCGGACAGCCGCACCGTGGCGCTCAACCACACGGCCGGCCTGTCCACGCCCGTGCAGGCGCAGATGACCTTGTTCTCCTTGTTTTCACTGATGGATGAAGAGCAGAAGTACAAGCAGTCCATGCAGCGCATCGTGCTGCGCCGCAAGGAAGCGCTGTACCGCGAACTGGGCTTGCCGATGGTGCACGACGCCAATTCCGTGCGCTACTACCATTTGCTGGACATGGAATCGCTGTCTGCGCAAATGCATGGCGTGGAATTTTCGCAGTGGCTGCTGAAAAAGCTGAAACCGAACGAGGCGCTGTTCCGCCTGGCCGAAGAAACGGGCGTGATCCTGTTGCCGGGCAAGGGTTTCGGCACCACGCATCCTTCAGGACGGGTCTCGCTGGCCAACCTGAACGAATACGATTACGCCAATATCGGCCGCGCCATCCGTGGCATGGCGTCGGAATTTTTTGCGCTGTTCGAGAAAGAGAAGGGCGGCAAGGCTGCCACGAAAGTGCCCGCCAAGCCGGTGAAGGGCAAAGCGGTCAAGGCCGGCGGCAAGAAAGGCTGACGCCGGCCTGGCCGATTTACTTGATCTGGTAGGAATCGCCGTTGACTTTCCAGTTCAGCGGCGTATTCAAGTCCAGGTTGCCGTTTTGCAGGAACAGCCGTTGCTGCGTGTCGAGGCGGTCGAGATTGCCCGCATGGTCAGGCTCGCTTTGCATCAGTGCGCGCCGCACATCGAGGAAGGCGTTCAGGTAGGCCGTTTCATTGCCGCCCCTCGATGGCGGCAAGGCGCGCAGCTGGGCCTGGGCGCGGATGCCCTGGAAACTGTTGCGTTGCGCATCCGTGCCGGGGCCATGCATGACGATCGCGTCGTAATAAATGAATTGGCCCAGGGTGCGCAAGCCATCCTGCTTGGCCAGGCTGACGGCCGGATTGAAATACTCATTGTCGCGCACGGTGTCCTGGCTTTGCTGGAACACGGGGTCTTTGGCCGCCTTTTGCCAATCCGTGACGAAATTCGGGTCGAGACCCGCATGCGAAGCGCTGCCATTGACTTTGCGCAAGGCCGGCAAGTAAGGGCTGAGCAGGTTGCCGGGTTTGCTCTTGTCATAGGCCGTGACCAGTTCCAGCATGTCGCTGGTGCCGGAAGTAAAGCCGATGATGCCGCCCGTGTAGCCACGACCATCGCCGATGTCCTCGATGTAGGCATATTGCGCCTTCCAGTCCAGCGAGGAATTTTCCGAACTCGACACCAGTTGCATGGCGATTTCTTTTTTTGCCGGCGCGCTCAAGCCGTCCGCCGCAGCGGCGTTTGCCCCAGGCTGGCTCGCGCTGCTATTTGAAATCAAGACATTGCCGGCATCGCCGCCGGGCTGCCCTCCGCCGCCGCAAGCGCTTAGTGCCAGGATGGCAAGCAAGACGGCTGCGCGGGGCAGGCCAGGATGTGGTGCGAGTTTTTGCATGATCATTACCCTATGGTGGTGGAATGGCGATGGCGTTTTGCCAGGTAAGCCTGGTCTGCGCCCGGCGTGAGTAGTGCACTGGTGATTTTAATATCACAGGAAACAATTGCCTAAAAGAATTTTTCTTCAGGTATGCGGCAGTCAGGCTGGGTGTTTCCGCATTCCAACAGTGCAGGCCGCCTGCACTATCCGTGGCTATAATTGCCATTGCGAAAGTACAAACAAGCCTGCCGTGCTTTCCCCTCATGTTTAGACAGGACACCCCATGGATGTAGCGCCACGCGCAATCATATTGCTGCTGACTCTAGTGTTGCCTGCCGCCGCGCAAGCGCAGACCCAGGCCGGCATGCCGCTGACGTTCAATGAAGCGCTGCAACAGGCGGCGTCCGCTTCAGGCCAGGTGCAGGGGGCCGTACTCGATGTGCGCGCCAAGACCCTGAAAGCGGAAGCGCTGTCGAATATCGATGGCCCGTCGGTGGACTTGACGGCGTTTCGCGGCCGCCTGTCGACCGACTTGAATATCGATACCAGCCGCTTGTCTGGCATCGCAGGCGGTGTCGAGGCAGCGCTGCCGGGCTTGCCGATACCGGACATTCCCAATTCCCTGAACCGCGACGTGGTCACCAATCTGAGTTCGTTCGGCCTGATCGGCATGTGGCCTGTCTACACGGGCGGGCGGCTCGACGCCGTCAAGGGCCTGGCGTCCGGCATGACCAGGGAAGCGGAGGCCGAGCGCATCGAAGCGGAAGAAAAGCTGGCCACGCTGGTGGCGCAGCGCTATTTCCAGCTGTTGCTGGCGAAAAGAGTGGTGGCGGTGCGGGCCGAAGTGACGGCCGGCGTGACGGAGCACCAGCGCGACGCGGCCAAGCTGGAAAAGGGCGGGCTGATTTCGCGCGCCGAACGCTTGCGCGCCGACGTGGCGCTCGACAGCGCCCGCAGCGAGGAAGCCCAGGCCCGCAGCGATGCAGAAGTGGCCCAGGTGGCGCTCGACCGCCTGCTCGATGCGCGCGGGCAAGTGCTTCCCGGCACGCCCCTGTTCGTCAACAGCTTGCCGGTAGGCAGCTTGCAATCGTTTATCAGCACGGGCATGCGCGAGAATGCGGCCTGGAAAAAGATCGATAGCAAGCGTTACCAGACGGAACAGGCCTTGCGCCTGCAGGGCAAGGAATTCAGTCCCAGCGTGTTTGCCGTCGGTAACTACAACCTGAACCGGGGCAGCGAAAAACTGGTGCGCTCGAACTGGGCCATCGGCGTGGTGGTGGCCGTGCCGTTGGTGCATCGCATCAACACCAGCAAGATGATTTCCGCCGCCAAACTGGACCAGGAAAGGGTGGAAGTGACGGCGCGCCAGGCCGAGCGCGATATTCCCACCCTGATCGAAAAGAATTGGCGCGCGCTGGAAAATGCCCGTATCCAGTTTTTATCTACCGCTTCGTCGGTGGAACTGGCGCGTGAAAATATCCGTTTGCAAACAGTAGCCTTCAAGCAGGGGCAAGTGACGTCGCTGGAAGTGATCGATGCGCGCCTGAACCTGGCCAAGATTGAGACCCAGCGCGCGCAAACGGCTTATAACTATGTGATGGGCCTGGCGCAATTGCTGGAAGCCACGGGCGAGACGCAGCGCCTGGGCAGCCTGGCGGCAGCGGCCGATATTCAATTACCACTGGACACCACGCCATGAGTATTTCTTCCAAAAAACCGTTGGTCCTGCTGGCAGGCGTGATTGTGCTGGGCTTCGTGGGCTGGGGCTTGTACCAGGCTTTCCAGCCGCAGCGCCTGCCCTTGCAGGGCCAGATGGATGCGCAGGAAGTCAATGTCTCGTCAAAAGTACCTGGCCGGGTGGGCGAGCTGTACGTCAAATTAGGCCAGACGGTGCCGAAAGGGGAGTTGCTGTTCCAGCTGACCAGCCCTGAAGTCGATGCCAAGATCGTCCAGGCCACGGCCGCCACGCAGGCGGCCGACGCGGTGGCCCAAAAGGCGCAAGCGGGCGCCCGCCCCGAGGAAATCCGCGCCGCGAAAGCCAATTGGGAACGCGCGCAGACGGGGGCGGTCATTGCCAAGACTACCTATGAGCGCGTCAATAATATGTTTATCGAGGGCGTGATTGCGCGCCAGAAGCGCGACGAGGCGCAGGCGCAATGGCAGGCCGCCGATCAATTGGCGCAGGCGGCCCGCGCCCAGTACGATATGGCCAGCAGGGGCGCCCGTCCGGAAGACAAGACGGCCGCTGCCGCCCAGGCGCGCCAGGTGGGCGCCGTGCTGACGGAAGCGCAGATCGCCTTGTCGGAAACCAGGATAGCCGCGCCCGTCACCGGCCAGGTCAGCAAGATCCAGATACAGCCCGGCGAACTGGCGCCGCAAGGTTTCCCCGTGATTACCCTGGTCAATCTCGATGACGCCTGGGCCGTGCTGCAAGTGCGCGAAGATGAAATGGGCGCATTTACCATGGGCAGCACGCACACGGCCAATGTGCCGGCTTTAAAACAGCAACTGAGTTTCAAGGTCAGTTCGGTGGCCGTGATGCCCGATTTTGCCACCTGGCGCGCTGCGCGTCCGGGCGGCACGGATTTGCGCACGTTTGAAATCCGCTTGCGCCCCGCCATCAAGGTCGATGGCTTGCGCCCTGGCATGTCGGTCGTGTTTCCGCCACTCTGAATTTCATGACAGACAAGTCACAGCAGCCAGGACCTGTCGCCCGCGAGTGGGCGCGGCTGCGGGCCGACTTCTGGGATATGGGTATGCTCAGCTGGATACCCGTGCTGCTGTGCGGCATGCTGTGGCTGATCTTTTCCGCCGGCATTGCGCGCGACTTGCCGATCGCCGTGATCGACAAAGACGGTTCCAGCCTGTCGCGCCAGCTGATACGCTGGCTCGATGCCTCGCCCGGCATCCAGGTGCAGGCGCATATTGCATCGAACGAGCAGGCGCTGCAGCTATTGCGCGAACGCAAAGTGTTTGGCTACCTGGTCATCCCCGACGATTTTGAAAGACAGTTGCTGGGTGGCCGGCAAGCCACCGTGCAATGGCTGTACAACGCCCAGTTTTCCTCGCATGCAGGCGCCTTGTCGCGCGATGTGCGCACGGTGACGACCACCTTGTCGGCAGGCATCGAGATGACGGCGCGGGCCAAGCAGGGTGTTTCCACCATCCAGGCTGCCGCCCAGTTCGAACCGATACGCACGCAATTAAACAGCTTGTACAACGAAAACATCAGCTATGAAGCGTTTCTGACTTTGGCGCTGATGCCATCGATGCTGCAAATCTTTATCGTGGTCGCTGTCGTCACCACCATCGGCCGCGAATTGCGCGACGGCACGGTACCTTTGTGGCTAGCCTCGGCCAAAGGCAGCTGGCTGCGCGCCGTGGCCGCCAAGCTGGTGTTTCCCTTGATCGCCTACTGCGCGCTGGCGCTGCTGTATCTGCTGTTTTTCAGCCTGGTGCGCGACTGGGCCGTGGCGGGCAGCCTGGCGGGATTGCTGTTGAGCATGCTCCTGCTGGTGCTGGCGTATTGTGGCCTGGCCTTGCTGCTGATCGCCGCTACCTTGTCCTTGCGGCTGTCGCTGTCGGGCGCGGCGTTCATTACTGCACCGGCGTTTGCGTTTGCCGGCCAGGCGTTTCCCCTGATGGCCATGCCGCCGCTGGCGCGGGCCTGGGCCGAAGCCTTGCCGCTCACGCATTATCTACAGTTGCAAACCGGCTACTGGCTGGCCGGTGCGCCCATCCATTATGGCTGGCAGCAAATGCTGATACTGGCTGCATTCGCCATCGTCTGCGGCGCGCTGGGCCTGTTGCTGCTGGTCCGTCGCGCCAATACGCCCGCCGCCTGGGGGCGTACATGATGTGGACCGCTTTTCTGGCCACCTGGCGCGCGATGCTGACGGACAAGGGCGCGCTGACCCTGCTGTTCGTGGGCGGCGTGCTGTATTCCTTTTTTTATCCGCTGCCCTACAGCAAGGAAATCGTCCAGCACGTGCCCGTGGCCGTGGTGGACCAGGACCGCAGCGCCATGTCGCGCCAGCTGACCCGCTTTGCCATGGCCCATCCTTCGCTGCAGGTGGTGGCCGTCACGCCCGCGCTGCCCGTGGCGCAGGATTTGTTGTGGAGCAATCAGGTGATGGGCGTGCTGATCATTCCCGAAGGCTTGCAGGCCGATGTGCTGGCCGGCCGCGCCGCGCATGTCCAGGTGGCCGGCAATGGCTTGTATTTGATGCTGAACAAGGCAGCCTTGAATGGCCTGGCGGAAGTGGTGGGCACGGTGTCGGCCGGCATCGAGCTGAAACGCCTGGGCGCCACCACGCCGTCGACCATCCAGGCGGGCCAGCAGCGCTCGCCGATTGCCTTTGAAGCCGTGCCCCTGTTCAATGTGACGGAAGGCTATGGCGCGTATGTCGTGCCCGGCGTGGCGACCCTGATCGTGCAGCAGACCTTGCTGATTGGCATGACCATGCTGTTCGGCACCTGGTATCAGCGCAAGCGTTTTCCCCTGGCCGGGCCGCGCACGGCGGGCGGTTATGTTGGCATGCTGCTGGCGTTTGCCTCGGTAGCTTTCCTCAACTGTTGTTACTTCTTTGGTTTTGTGTTCTGGTTCCAGGATTACCCGCGTGGCGGCAATTTTGGCGGCTTGCTGTTGCTGTTACTACTATTCTCGCTGGCCGAGGCAGCGTTTGGCATGCTGCTGGGCATGTTGTTCCGCACGCGCGAGCGGGGCACGCAGCTGATGATCGCCACTTCGATGCCGGTCTTGTTCCTGGCGGGCCTGACCTGGCCTGTTTCGTCGATGCCTGTCGTACTGCAGTGGCTGCGCTGGCTGCTGCCCTCCACAGCCGGCATCCAGGGCTTTATTGCGCTGAACCAGCTGGGCGCGTCCTTATACGAAATCCGCCATGAAGTGGCCGGCTTGCTGGCCTTGCTGATCGTTTGCGTGGCGCTGGGCTGGTGGCGCTGGCGGAAGGTGGATACGACAGTTGTCGATTTGAACAAGGCGTCATAGAGACGATATGCAATAATTTCGAGTGGGGTCAGACCCGTCGGGTCTGACCCCGGCCTTGAGCCGCGATCGCTCCCATATTTAAGCAAACAAACCATGCCTTCCTTCAACCTGTTCCAGCGCCTGTCCCAAGCCCCCACCAAACCGAAGGCGGCGCCGGCTGCGCGGCAGTTCGATGTGGCAGACCTGTATCAAGGCCCGATCGGGCTGGGAGACGAGGGCGAGGGCGCTGCGCGGCCCTTCGATGAAAAGCTGCGCCAGGCGTATTTCTGGATCGTCAACCACGCCATCATCAGCCCCCATTACGACATCGAGTACAACGACGGGCCGTCGCAAACGTATTCCGTGGGCGACAGCCGGCGCACCCTGAACCTGCCATCGGCGCAAAGTTATTCCAGTTTTATCCTGCTGCCCCTGCTGACCTTTGCCACGCGCCGCAAATGCCTGTTCGTCGGCGGACCGGGGCGCGGCAAGACGGCCAGCGCCTTGCTGATGGGCGTGCTGGCCGGGTCGTCCGTGAAAGAAGTCAAGCGCGCCATGCAGCACGGCCACCCGCAAATGACGGTGGCCGATTTGCTGGGCAACCCGCTGCCGGCGGACCTGGTCAACGCGCAAAGCATGGACGATATCCGCATCGCCTGGCGCGCCTGGCTGGGCATGCGCGTAAAGATCGTCGACGAATACAACCGCATCCCCACGCGCACGCAAAGTGCGCTGCTGACCGTGATGGGCGACAATTATGCGGAAGTGCTGAACCACATTTACGAATGCCCGGAAGCGGCCTGGTATCTGACGGCCAATGATGACCAGGGCGGCGGCACGTATCAAGTGATCGAAGCGCTGCGCGACCGGGTCGACGTCACCGTGCAGGCGCTGGCCTTCAATCCACGCTTTTTGAACGAGCTGCTGCTGCGGGTGGAAGAAAACCTGCGGCCCGAAGAGCTGGTGCCGCCCGAAATCATCTTCACGGAAGCCGAGGTGGACCAGATAGGCCAGGCGATCCGCCAGGTGGCCGTGCCCGACGCCGTGCGCCGCCGGCTGGAGTTTTTCGCCAGCCAGTTCGAACTGTTCGAGACGGCCGGCGGCCAGTTCGAATACATGACCAAGGATACGGCCCGCCTGTCCGGTGCCGACCGCGGCGCTGCGCAGGCGGCCGACAATGGGCGCGACCGCCTGAAGGACCTGGGCTGCCAGACCTTGAACGGCATTTCCGTGCGCACCCTGATGGCGCTGCTGATCTACGCCAAGGCCATGGCTTACTTCCGGGGCAATGGCGAGGTGGCGCTGGAAGATGTGCGCCAGGTGCTGCCTTTTGTCTTGCACAACAAGCTGCAGCCAGACCCCGATGCGCCATTCTTTGCGCTGCCTGAAAATGCCGCCTACCGCAGCGACAGGCTGGGCTGGCTGCGCCGCCTGTTCGACCTGTCGAACGATGAATTCAACCGCCTGGACCTGGACCGCGACGACCCGGTCGGCGTACTGTCGGCCGAATTCGACCAGGGCCTCGATGGTCTCAGCGAGCGCGAAACCCTGGCCCGCCTGAACCGCATCGAAAAGCTGATTGGCGAGCGCACCAGGGGCCGCAAGCTGTATGGTCCCCTGTACGACGACCTGCTGAAACTGAAGTATCTGCACCAGCGCTATACCAATTACCGCAGTTGGTTGCGGTCGCAATAAGTACGATGATTTCTGCCGTCTTCACTTCCCTCCTGGCCAGTGGCCGCGCGCAGTTCAACTTGCGCGCGCTCGATGCGCGCCGGCGTTTTCCTGCGCTCGACATGGCCCAGTTCAGCGCCTTCTTGCACGATGGCCTCGATCCGCTGGCGGTGGCCGTGGCAGCGGCGGCGCCCGAGCGCGCCGGCAGCTTTACTGTGGCCGCCTATGACATGGCGCTGGAACTGGTGGCGCATGGCCTGGCCGGGCCGGCCGCAAAAAATCCCTTCCTGAACACCGTCTGGCGCGAACTGGCGCCATGCTTTGCACCGCTGCTGGCAAGCGCGCCGGTGCCCGTGCTGGGCATGCTCAGTAACGCTGCCATCCACGTGAGTGGCGTGGCCGGTGCGCGGCCGGCGCAGTGGCGTGACGAGATGGCGACCATCGCGCCGCAGCTCGCCAGCGTGGCCGAACTGCGCGCCGTGGGGCAAATATTGGCGTGGCGCGCCGGTATCGCGCATTTCCGCCTGGGCGCCATCGCGGCCGCCGATAGCTTGCCGCCGCATCTGGCCCTGGCTGCCTTTGGCGAACCGTGCGCAGACTGGCCGCAGCTGCGGACACAATTATTGGAAAATCCGTGGCGCGGCAATGGGCAGGGCAGGGAGTTTGGCGCCTTTACGGGCCTGGGCGGCGACTTTGCCACGCCGCCGCAGCTGCGCGCCACGCACGATGGTTTTATCGTGTTCAGCGGCGAGCGCCATTACCTGCTGGTGGCCGATGCCCACGGCGCCGTACTGCATGGCGCCACGCCAGACGAGTATGTACAAGCGTCCATGCAACTGCCAGCGTCGGTGCGCCTCGATGGCGCTACCGTGCAGATCGGTGCGCGCAGCATGGCGCTCGACTTGCCGCCCGGTGAGATCGCGCTGGCCGCCAATGAGCACACCTTGGCGATTACTTCGTCCTGCACGCATGCGGTCCGCCTGCTGCCGCTGGCATGAAGACGCTGGCCGACACTACCTTGATAGCCAGCTGGCGCGCCGCATGGCCGCAAGCGCTGGCCGTGTGGAGCAAATTTACGCGTTTGCGCGACCCGAGTTTATGCGCCAGCCATGTCGAAGCCAGCAAGCAGGGCTTGTCCGGCAGCTTTGCCATGATACGTTTGCTGGACCAGAGCGTGGTGGTGGACTTGCCGCTGGTGAGCAAGCTGGGGCTGGACGACTATGCCGTGGAAATCCTCGCCCATGAAATCGGTCACCATATCCTGGCGCCCGGCAGCGCCAGCGACCAGTTCCGCCTGCTGGCCCGCATGCGCCGCGCCTTGCCGACGCTGGAGCACCATGCGCCCATGGTGGCGAACCTGTACACGGACCTGTTCATCAACGACCGGCTGCAGCGCCAGGCGAAACTGCGCATGGCCGATATCTACCGCAAGCTGAAGCAAAACGAGGAAGAAACTGAAAAGACCAGCAGCGTATGGACGCTGTACATGCGCATCTATGAACAGCTGTGGCAGCTGGAAAAAGGTGAGCTCGGTGGCGCCAGCGATGACGAGCGCCTGGAAACGGATGCCTGGCTGGGCGCGCGCCTGATACGCGTGTACGCGTATGACTGGATGCTGGCGGCGGGCCGCTTCGCCACCTTGCTGCTGCCTTACCTGGTGGACGACACGGATGCCCTGCACCCCGGCCGCTATTTGCACGATACGCGCGACGCGGCGCGTGGCTGCCAGACTTATGGCGCGCAGCAGATCGAGGATGATGAAGAGGGCGGCGCCATCCACCCCGTGCACGACCGGCGCATTTCCGGGCTCGATGATGAAGCGCCTGCCCCTGATGTGCCAGCTAACACTGGAGGTGGACAGTTGCGCGAACCGTTCGAGCTGGGCGAGATCCTGAAGGCGTCGGGCATACACCTGAGCGACCATGAGATCGCCATCCGCTACTACCGCGAACGGGCCTTGCCGCACCTGGTGGCCTTCCCCACGCGCCCCGCACCGGAATCGCCGGAACCGCAGATGGAGGGGCTGGAAGCGTGGGATATCGGCGACCCGATCGATGAAATCGACTGGCTGCAGTCGCTGATGGTGTCGCCCCGTCCCGTGCCTGGAGTGACGACCGTGCGCCGCATCTACGGGCGCGAACCGGCGCGCGCGATGGACGCCGTGCCCATCGACCTGGACATGTACGTGGACAGTTCCGGTTCCATGCCGAATCCGCAGCAGCACACCTCGTTCCTGGCCCTGGCCGGCGCCGTGATCGCCCTGTCTGCGCTGCGCGCGGGCGCCAAAGTACAAGTGACCTTGTGGAGCGGCAAGCGCGAAGTGCTGCAGACGCCCGGTTTCGTGCGCGATGAAGACGCCATCCTGGGCGTGCTGACGGGTTTTTTCGGCGGCGCTACCTGCTTTCCCATCCACTGCCTGCGCCAGACCTATACTGCCCGTCGCGAACGTCCCGCGCATATCCTGATGATTTCCGACGATGGCATCACCACCATGTTCGACGACGATGAACTGGGCAACAGCGGCTGGGATATCGCAGCAAAAGCGCTGGAACAGGGCGGGGCGGGCGGCACCATGGCGCTGAACCTGGCCCGCGACTGGGATGGCGCTGGCGGGCATCAATGGATGCAAAAGATCTACGGCGACTTGAAACGCGCGCGCCGCGAACAGGGCTGGGACATCCATGCCGTCGAGCGCTTCGAGGACTTGCTGGAATTTGCAAGGGTGTTTAGTCGCAGGCATTATGTGTAGCGTTAAAGAGGATGACTATGCGCAGCAAAAATCCGGGGTCAGACCCGGCGGGTCTGACCCCAGTATTGGCTATTGGGTCGAGGTAACGCCACCATGATGCAAACAGGTCCCCACCTCGAAACCCTCACCCACCGCCTGGCCGACACCCCTGTCGAATTCCTGGCCGAGCCGCGCATCGCCGGCGTGGCCAACGCGCAGGCGGTGTCCGTGGCCGCGCTGGTCAACGATATTCTGCTATTGCATGGCGCCCGCGCGCCTGCCGCCTCCTTGCAGGGCTTCGTGGGCGCGCAAGTGAAGGTCGACCGCAACCGGCTGGCGCTGGCCATGATCGCGTGCTGGCTGCTGGCCGATGACTGGTTTATCGCGCAACGGCTGGCGCAGCCTGCCTTGCTGCAGGTGCTGGGCGAGGCGGTGCGCGAGCTGGCGGCGGCCACGCCGGCCCACCAGTACACGCAAGACCCGGAGCGGCGCGAAGAACTGGCCCGTATCGTGCTGGCGCGCCTCGGTTTTCGGCCGCGCGATGAAAGCCTGGCCCAGGCGACGGATAGATTGTCGGCCATCAGCGGCAGCGAGCGGCGCCGCCTGCTCGAAGCGAGCCGGTTGGCCGAGCAGCGCGCACGCGAGATACGCGAGGCGCTGGCGAAGAAGGCGGCCGAGGAATCGGCCGACAAATGGTCGCGCGAATGAGCGGGGAATGGAATTTACCGGTCGGCGCTTGGGAATTCGACCGCGATTACTGCCCCACCCTCACGCAGGCGGGCGCGCAGATGCTGGCGCGGCTGCGCGGCCATCCATCGGCGCCCGTGTACCGCAACCGCAGCGGCAACAAGCTGCTGGCCCAGGAAGTGCAAGCGTTGCGGGAATATGAACGCGAGGTGCTGGATGCGGCGATCGCCTGGAGCATGGATGCGCCGCCAGCCTGGCTGGCCGCTTTTCTCGCCCAGGCCTATGCCACGGTGCCGTACTACCAGGCGTGCGGCTCGCCACCCGCGCGCCTGATGGATGTGGCGCCGATCAGCCGCGCCGAGCTGGCGCACGATATCGCCGCCTTCGTGCCGGACAATGTCGAGCTGGCGCGCATGATCAATTTCCAGACGACGGGAACCACCGGCCACCCGCTGCTGATCGCCTCGCACCCGCTGGTGGCGGGGCGTTACCTGGCTTACCACAAACGGGCCTTGCAGCGCTTCGGCGTGACCCTGCGCCATGGCGCGGGGCAGGTGGGCGTGATGCTGCTGGGGCACCAGCGCCGCTGTTTTACCTATGTCTCCGTCACGCCCACGATGGGTGAGTCCGGCCTGGCGAAGATCAACCTGCATGTGGACGACTGGCGCCATCCTGACGACCGCGCACGCTATCTGGACGCCATGGCGCCGGAGCTGCTGGCGGGCGACCCGATTTCGTTTGCCGAGCTATTGACCTTGCCGATGACGCATAAGCCAGCCGCGCTGCTGTCCGTCTCGATGATGCTCTTGCCCGGCATGCGGACGCGGCTGGAAGAACGGTTCGGCTGCCCCGTGCTCGATATCTATTCGCTCAATGAAGTGGGGCCGGTGGCCGTCTTCGATGAGCGGGCGGGCGGCCATGTGCTGCTGCAGCACCGGCTATACGTGGAAATCCTCGATGCCGATGGCCGGTCTGTGCCCGATGGGGAACGGGGCGAAATCACGGTCACGGGCGGCTTTAACTTTTGCCTGCCGCTGGTGCGCTACCGCACCGGCGATTACGCCTCGCTGGCCCATGGGCCGCATGGCCCCGTGCTGGTCGGCCTGGCCGGACGCAGCCCCCTGCGCTATCGGACGCAATCAGGCGCGTGGATCAACAATATCGATATCACGCACGCCTTGAAACCGCTGGCCATCGCCCTGTTTGGGGTGCATCAATATGCCGATGGCGCCGTCGCACTGCGTCTGTCGCCGGGCGCCATGCCGCAAGCCGGCCAGGCACGGGCCTTGCTGGCGCCTTTTTTTGCTGCCATCACCATTGAAGTCTTGCTGGCGGAAGACAAGATCATTCAATACACCTCGGATTTGCAGGACGCTTACGCATGAGTACATCAGGTTTGCACAGGTACACACGCGGCCTGGTGGTCGGCAAATTCTGCCCGCTGCACCGGGGACACGAACTGTTGATAGAACGCGCGCAAGCCGCTTGCGCAGCGCTGCTGATCGTCAGCTACACCAAGCCGGAATTTCCAGGTTATGAGCCGGCGCGCAGGGAAGGCTGGCTGCGGGCGCAGTTTCCGCAGGCGACGGTTGTCGTGCTCGATGACGAACGGCTGGCCCGGCTATGTGCCGCGCGCGGTGTGGCGCCGCGCCAGCTGCCCCACAATGATGAAGATGGCGACGTGCACCGCCACTTCATGGGCTGGCTGTGCTGGACGGTGCTCGATACACCCGTGGATGCCGTCTTCACCAGCGAAGAGTATGGCCCCGGGTTTGCCCGCGTGCTGAGCGAGCATTATGCGCCTGGCGAGGTGGCCCATGTCAGCGTCGACCAGGCGAGGACGCTGGTGCTCGTGTCGGGTACGCAGGTGCGGCAAGACCCGCATGCGCATAGCGCATTCTTGTCGCCGCCAGTCTATGCCAGCTTTATAAAAAGAGTCTGCCTGCTGGGCGGCGAATCGAGTGGCAAGACCACCCTGGCTGCGGCCCTGGCACAGCATTTTGATACCCGCTGGGTAGCCGAATATGGCCGCGAACTGTGGGAAAGCCAGGATGGAGAACTGGGCTACGATGACTTGCTGAAGATCGGCCGCGAGCAGGTGCGGCGCGAAGCGGTGGCCGCCCGCGAGGCGCGGCGCTGGCTGTTTTGCGACACCTCGCCGCTGACCACCTATTTTTACTGCATCGAGATGTTCGGCAAGGCGCAAGCGGAACTGGCCGAACTGGCCGAAGCGGCTGGTCATCGCTACGACCTGGTGCTGCTGTGCGCGCCCGATTTCCCGTTTATCCAGGATGGCACGCGCCGCGACGACGGCTTTCGCCTGCGTCAGCACGCCTGGTACCGGGCCGAACTGGAGCGGCGCGGCATCGCCTATGTTGAAGTCAGTGGTACGGTGGCGGACAGGGTGGGGCAGGTGGCCCGGTTGCTGGCGGCTACTCTGTAAACGCGTTTCTCACGGCTGCCAGTATCTCTTCCGAAAACGCTGCGTCATCGACTGCCCGCGCCAGCGCCACGGCGCCCACCATGGCCGACATCATGACGATGGCGTCTTGCCGGGGATGGCTTTTTTTCGGCCACGGGAAATGCGTCGTGAACTTGCCGATCACGTTCTTCAGGTGAAAGGTGAACGCGGGGCGCACGGTAGGCTGCTTGCGCGCTTCGCCAGCCAGGGCGGCCAGCACGCAGCCGTCGCCGGGGCCATCGCGGTGCTCCGTGCTCACATACTGGCGCACGTAGTCGCGCATGGCTTCCGGGCTGGCCGTGGCCGCTGCCAGTCCTTCGCGCGAATGGGCAGAGCCGTGCAGGGTGCTTTCCGCCATCAGTGCTTCTTTCGAGGCGAAGTGGTTGTAGAAAGGGCCGTGGGTCAGTCCCGTCGCCTTCATGATTTCGCCGACGCTGACGCCGTCAAAGCCTTTTTCGCGGAACAGGCGCGCCGCCTGCGTCAGGATGCGCTGGTGTTTTTCGGCCGTCTCGGCTGCTGGGTATCGCATATCGTCCTCCCGGTAATGACATGATTTCTGTTGACATCATACATTATGTGCGTCATGCTTGCGACATTAAGCATGATGATTGTCATGTTTATCGCATCAAAGCATGATGGTTATCATGCTTAACTTTTTGAAAATTTTGAAAGGAAGCATCATGAGTTCAGTTACTGCAGCAGCCAATACACTGGGTGCCGCCGTTGTCACGGGCGCTTCGTCAGGCCTGGGCGCCGTCTATGCGGACCGCCTGGCCCGCCGTGGCCATGACTTGATCCTGGTGGCGCGCCGCGTGGAACGCCTGGGCGTGCTGGCCAAGTCGCTGGCGGAAAAATATGGCGTGGCCGTGCGCGCGATTGCCGCCGACCTGTCCGTGCCTGAGGATGTGTCGCGCGTGGCCAAGGAGCTGGCAACCAATCCTTCGATCACCATGCTGGTCAATAACGCGGGCGCATCGACCCTGGCGCCGGTGCTCGATACGGCCAAGGACAAGGTTGACGCCATGGACAAGGTCAATGTCACGGCGCTGACGGAGCTGACGCACGCCGTGCTGCCGCAATTCAAGCAGCGCAATCACGGCACCATCATCAATATCGGCTCCGTGCTGTCCTTCCACATCTTGCCGATCAGCACGGTTTATAGCGGCACCAAAGGGTATGTGATGAATTTCACGCGCGGCTTGCAGCAGGAATTGGCGGGCACGGGCATCGTCGTGCAACTGGTGCTGCCTGCCTCGACGGCAACCGAAATCTGGGACTTGAGCGGCGTGCCGCTGGCGCAGCTGGACCAGGCCACCGTGATGAGTGCGGAAGACTGCGTCGATGCGGCGCTGGCGGGACTGGACCAGGGCGAACTGGTGACCTTGCCTTCGGTGGAAGACAAGGCCTTGTGGGAACAGTTCGATACAGCCCGCCTGGCCCTGTTTGCCGGCGGCCGTAGCGGCAAGCCTGCCTCGCGCTACCACGTCAAGTCGAGCGCTTAAGCGGCAAATCAGGCAGCGTTCAAAGCCTGTTCCAGGTCTGCGCGCAAATCATCGATATGCTCGATGCCGACGGACAGGCGCAGCATGTCTTCGGAGACGCCGGCCTTGGCCAGTTCTTCCGCATTGAGCTGGCGGTGCGTGGTGGAGGCCGGGTGGGTGGCCAGCGATTTGGCGTCGCCGATATTGACCAGGCGCGTGAACAGCTGCAGCGCGTCGAGCACGCGGGCGCCCGCGGCGCGCGGGTCTGGGTCGTTCGTTCCATCCTTCAGCTTCAGGCCGAAGGAGAGAATGCCCGAGGCGCGGCCGTTCAGGTATTTCTTCACCAGCGCGTGGTCCGGGTGGTCTTCCAGGCCCGCGTAGTTGACCCAGGCGACTTTCGGGTGCTGTTTCAGGTATTTGGCCAGCGCCAGGGTATTGTCGCAGATGCGGTCCATGCGCAGGGCCAGCGTCTCTATGCCCTGCAGCAGCTGGAAGGCCGACAGCGGCGAAATGGCCGCGCCCATATTGCGCAGCGGTACCACGCGCGCGCGGCCGATGAAGGCGGCCGGGCCAAACGCTTCCGTGTAGACCACGCCGTGGTACGACACATCCGGCTCGTTCAGGCGCTTGAAGCGCTGCTTGTGCTCGGCCCAAGGGAAGTTGCCGCTGTCGACGATGGCGCCGCCCACGGTGGTGCCGTGGCCGCCCAGGTATTTGGTCAGCGAGTGCACCACGATATCGGCGCCATGCTCGATCGGACGGAACAGATACGGACTGGGCACCGTGTTGTCGACGATCAGCGGAATGCCGTGCGCGTGCGCGATCTCGGCCAGCTTGGCCACGTCCGTCACATTGCCCAGCGGGTTGCCGATCGATTCGCAAAAGATGGCCTTGGTGCGCGCATCGATCAGGGCGGCAAAGGTCTCGGGCTGGCGCGCATCGGCGAAGCGCACTTCGATGCCGATCTGCGGCAGGGTGTGCGCAAACAGGTTATACGTGCCGCCATACAGCTGGCTGGCAGAGATGAAATTGTCGCCCGCTTCGGCGATGGTCTGGATCGCGTAGGTGATGGCCGCCATGCCCGAGGCGACGGCCAGCGCGGCCACGCCGCCTTCGAGCGCCGCCACGCGCTTTTCCAGCACGTCCTGGGTGGGATTCATGATGCGCGTATAGATATTGCCGGCCACCTTCAGGTCGAACAGGTCGGCGCCATGCTGGGCGTTGTCGAAGGCGTAGGCCACCGTCTGGTAGATCGGGACGGCGGCCGCCTTGGTGGTCGGATCGGGGCTGTAGCCGGCATGCACGGCCAGGGTTTCAATTCTCATGGTGTCTCCGTTTGCTATGGTCTGCGGTGGTGTTCCGGGTGAGGTGCGCAGCCATTGTGCCATGAGGTCGTTACCAAGTTACCATGCTTGATAGAATTTTAAGTCATATCGTAGTTCTCAGCCGGTATAAGCGCAGGGGCCGGATGGCGCAGGAACGCCAGCAGCAGCAAGCTCGAGGTCATGGTAATGGCGGCCAGCACATATAAAAGGTGGCGGAACGCCACGCCGTAGGCTTGCGCCAGTGCCGCCGTATCGAGTTGCGGCAGCAGTGCGCCGGCGTGCTGCAGTTCGCCGATCGCCAGGAAAGGCGCGGCCTGCACGGCTTGGCGGGCATCGATGCCTGGCACGGCGAGCAGGGCGGCCAGCACCAGCGCGGCCAGCAGGGCGCTGACGATGGCCAGCGCGATACCTTCGCCCGCCACTCGCGTCGTATTGAAGATGCCGGCCGCCATGCCTGCGCGCTCGGTCGGCACCACGCTGACGGCCAGGCCATCCATCAAGCCCCACGGCAGGCTGATGCCGCAGCCGATCAGCAGCAAGGGCGGCAGCAGGCTGGTGGCCGGCAGGCCCGGCGCGCATTGCGACAGCCACAGCAGGCCGGCGGCCGTCAGCAGCAAGCCGCAACAGCAAATGTGCGCGGCGGCGAAACGCCGGGTAGCCAGGCTGGCCAGCATGGGCAGCACCAGCATGGGGGCCGACAGCGCCACCATCATGCCGCCTGCCTGGAACGAGCTGTAGCCTTCGATGCCGATCAGGCGCGCCGGCAGCAGCACCAGCAGCACCACGAAGGAAAACGCGGGTGCGGCGGCCAGCAGTTGCACGCCGGCGAAGGCGGGCAGGCGGAATAAGGACAGGTCCAGCATGGGCCGCGCGCTGCGGCGTTCGATGGCGACAAAGGCGACCAACAAGAAAGCGGCGCCAGCGAGCAGGCCCAGGCTGGCAGGGCTGCTCCAGCCGCTGTGCGGCGCTTGCAGCAAGGCATAGGTAAACAGCGACAAGGCGCTGGTGAAGCTCACCGCGCCGGGCCAGTCCACCTTGCCCGCCTGCGGGTCGCGCGATTCAACCATGCTGCGCGTGGCAATCAGCAGGGCGACCAGGCCGGCGGCGGCCGTGATGACGAACAGGCTGCGCCAGCCGCCATGGTCGATCACGCTGCCGGCCAGGAAGGGACCGAAGGCCAGGCCGGCGCCGAATGAGGTGCCGATCAGGCTGAAGGCCCGGGCGCGGCTGCTTCCGTCGAATTCCTGCGCCAGCGCCGCCAGGCCGCTGGACAAGGCCATGGCGCAAGCCAGGCCCTGCACGGCGCGCAAGATGTCCAGCAGGGCGATGCCGGGTGCTGCCGCCAGCGCCAGCGTGGTCGCGCCGAACAAACTCATGCCTGATATAAAGACGCGTTTGCGGCCATAGCGGTCAGCCAGGGTGCCGGCCACCATCAGGCAGCCGCCAAAGCTGAGCATGAAGGCATTCGAGATCCAGGCCAGCGCCAGGGGGCTGCCCTGCAGTTCGGCCGCGATGGCGGGGATGGCGATGGCCGGTCCGGTAAAACTGAGCGGCATGCACAGCGCCGCCAGGCAGACGGCGGCCAGCACCAGGGTGCGCCGCGCAGCGGAGGTTTTGGCGAGGTTCAGGTTCATGGGAACAATTCCAGTAAGAGGGAATAACTATGATAATCTGGCTCTAATCGGGGAAAAAGTGGCTGAAAATCCAGTCATAACGGACAAATAATCTCGAATGGTGGATAAATGGATAATCTGAACGGCATAGCCGCCTTTGTGCGCGCGGCGGAAACCTGCAGTTTTGTGGCCGCTGGCCGGCTGCTCGGCGTGTCGGCCTCCGCCGTGGGCAAGAGCGTGGCGCGGCTGGAAGAAAAGTTGGGCGTGCGCCTGCTGAACCGCAGCACGCGCCGCATTAGCCTCAGCAATGAAGGGGCGCTTTTCTTCGAGCGCTGCCAGCGCATCCTGGCCGACCTGGGCGATGCCGAGGCGGAACTGTCGCACCTGGCCGAGGCGCCGCGCGGCAAGCTGCGCGTCAGCCTGCCCGTGATCGGCTACCGTTTCATCTTGCCACTGCTGGCCGAATTTACGCAGCGCTACCCGGAAATCGAGCTGGACCTCGATTTCAATGACCGCCTGGTCGACGTGGTGGCGGAAGGCATCGACGTGGCCGTGCGCAGCGGCGTGCTCAGCGATTCACGCCTGATGGCGCGTGAACTGGGGCCGTTTGCCTTTTCCATCGTCAGCGCGCCCGCGTATTTTGCGCGCCACGGCGTGCCGGCCGTGCCGCGTGACCTGGAACAGCACGGCTGCGTGCGCTATAAATTTCCCAGCACGGGTAAATTGCAGGAGTGGCAGTTGTTCCGTACGCCGGGACAGGAGGGCGACCTGCGCTTGCGCACGGTGCTGACCTGCAATAATATCGAGGCCCTGATCGGCGCCGCCATGCAGGGTGTGGGCCTGGCTTACCTGCCTGATTTTCTGGTGAAAGAGGCGATCGCCCGCGGTCAGTTGCAAGCCGTGTTGAAAGAGTATCTGCGGCATGCCAGCAAGTTCTGGATACTGTGGCCATCGAGCCGCCATCTCTCACCCAAGTTACGCGTGTTTGTTGACTTCCTGTCGCTGCACCTGCACTTTTCCGGCCCGCCGCGCAGCCCGATGACGCCCGGTTTTCCCTCTGGCGCTGCCTCGGCCTCGACATAACACCGGGGAAATTTCCTACATGATGAGGAATTTTCCTACTGCTACCCGATTTAGTTTTGCTGCGTCGCACCACGCCAAGCCGCGCAGCGTCGACTTATGGCCTTCCTGAATATCACTTATACATTAATTAAATTGCCATATGGAATTTATTTATGTTAATTTCATATCTGTTTCGGCAACATTATTCTTGTGGGAACACTGGCGCGCGTCGCCGCCGCAAGGTCGTATAAAAGTGAAAATACAGCAGCAGTAACCAGTATGGTAACCGTCGATCACGGGTGCCAGCCAGGGGCCACTGCTCAGGGAGAATGCATGAAAACAGTAACGATGACGCCGCCCAAGGCGCCACGCCAGGAAGTAGCACGCAAGACAGGTTTGCTATTAGGTGGCGGTGCACCAAATTCGACCTTGATTGCCGGTGCATTGGCCGCTTTTGTCGACGAGGACATCGATTTTGATGTCATTTCGGCGTCCGGCGCCGGTGTATTGATGGGTTTGCTTTACACCACGCCGCACGCCGCCACGCCGCGCCAGGCGCTGCAAAGCTGGGCCGATACGGGGGTGGCCGACAGCATCTACAAGATGATTCCGATCAATTACAAGATTTTCCAGAAACCGGGCATGCAGGCGAGCACGTTCCGCGACGCCTTCCAGCCACCGGCCAACAATCCTTTTTTTCAGGCGATACAGCAAACGTTTGCGAGCGCGCCTGGCGTCTGGTCGGACTGGGGAAAATTGATGATGTCCTCGCTGTCGCCGTCGGACCTGTCGATGAAAAGCCTGGGCCTGTGCGCGCATTTGCCGTTCCTGGAAAAAGCCGTGGATTTTTCCGGCGTGGCGCGCATGCGTCCCCAGTTCTACATCAATGCCTACAACCTCAGCGAGCATCGCATGCAAAACTGGGGCAAGCATGAAATCGGCCCCGAGCACGTGCGCGCGGCCCTGTCGTTCCCCTTCCTGTACGCGCCGACCACCATCAATGGCAGCGATTACATCGAGGGCGCGGCGCTCGATACGCTCAATTTCGATCCCTTTATCGAAGGCAAGGGCGAGCATCACGACGCCGATACCCTGGTCATCCTCGATATCCTGGGCGACGAGCGCCTGCTGCGCAAGCCGCGCAACCTGTATGACGCCTGGGTGCGCTCCATCATCACGCCGCTGGTGAAAATTTCCAAGAGCGAGATGCGCCTGTTCGAACTCGAGCACAACACGGATGCGGCGACGGGCCAGCCCAAGCGCCGCCTGCTGAAGCTCGACCTGATGGGCGGGATTCCGGAAGAGCATTGGCCCGATACGCTCGACTGGTCCAGTTCGAACATGCAACTGCTGTTCGACGTGGGCTACAAGGCGGGTATCACCTTTGCCCGCGAACATGGCGACTTGCTGCGCCGCCCGAAAGCCGAGGACGCCGCTCCCCTGGCTGCCTGACAGCCTACCGTATGTAGTACCTGGCCTTGCCAGGCCCTGCAGCCCGGCATGACGCTGCGGGCTGCTTTTTCCATTTGCTGAGTACATCAATGAATATCACCAAGCAACTTATACTGACCCTGACCATCGCCTTGCTGGCCTTGCTATTGCTGGGCGCCGGCGGCGCATGGCAGCTGCAGCGCTCGCAAGAGCGCTTTGACACCGTGCAGAACCGCATCATCCCGAGTATCCAGGGGCTGCATGCCGCCAAGGCTTCGCTGGCCGATTCGCGCCTGGCCGGCTACCGTTTGTCCGTGTTTTCCAACCTGGCCGACAAGACGGCGCTCGATAACGCGCTGGCTGCCGCCAACAAGGATTTCGACGACATCATCGCCAAGTACCGCGCCGAGCGCATCTATGACGAAACCGACCGCAAGATGCTCGACGCCGACCAGGCCGCCATGGAAGCGTATCGCCAGGCACTGAAACCGTTCTTTGCCGCCGCCTATGCGGGCGACATGGATGGCGTGCGCGCCACCTTGCTCGCTGGCACGCCGCTGGCCATCACGGCCGCCGCCGCCAAGAAAAGCATGGACGACCACCTGGCCTATAACAACAAGCTGGTCGATGACGTGAAGGCAGAAAGCCTGGCCGCCTATGATACGGCCTTCAACACCATGCTGGCCGTGCTGGGCGTGGCGGTGCTGCTGACGGGCGCGCTGGCGCTGCATATCTACCGCACCATCAGCGGCGGCCTGGGCAATATCCAGCATACGCTGGAAAAAGTCAGCGTCTCGCTGGACCTGTCGGCGGCCATGCCGGTCGCCAATATGGATGAAGTGGGCCGCACGGCGACCGCCTTCAATAAATTCCTCGACCGCATCGTGGAAGTGATCGCCACCGTGCGCGCTTCGGCCGATACGGTCAGCGTGGCGGCCGCACAGATTTCGGCCGGCAATGCGGACCTGTCCGTGCGTACCGAACAGCAGGCTTCGTCGCTGGAAGAAACCGCCTCCAGCCTGGAAGAGCTGACCTCGGCCGTGCGCCAGAATACGGACAATGCGCGCCAGGCCAATACCCTGGCCGTGTCCGCCTCGGACGTGGCCCGCAAGGGCGGCGCGGTGGTGGCGCAAGTGGTGGGCACCATGGGCTCGATCAATGAATCGGCCAAGAAGATTGCCGACATCATCGGCGTGATCGACGGCATCGCCTTCCAGACCAATATCCTGGCGCTGAACGCGGCCGTGGAAGCAGCCCGTGCCGGTGAGCAGGGCCGTGGTTTTGCCGTGGTGGCAACCGAGGTGCGCAACCTGGCGCAACGCTCTGCCGCAGCGGCCAAGGAAATCAAGGACTTGATCGGCGATTCGGTCGACAAGGTCAATGCCGGTACGGTGCTGGTCGATGAAGCGGGCGCGACGATGGAAGAAATCGTCGCCAGCATCAAGCGCGTGACCGACATCATGGGTGACATCGCCAACGCCAGCCACGAGCAAAGCGCCGGCATCGAGCAAGTCAACCAGGCGATTTCGCAGATGGACCAGGTCACGCAGCAAAACGCGGCGCTGGTGGAAGAGGCGGCCGCCGCCGCTGCCTCGCTGCAAGACCGCGCAGTGGAGCTGGTCGATGTGGTGGCCGTGTTCCGCCTGCGTGGCGAAGCGAAACAGGCGAACCTGAAAGCGGCTGGCGGCTTGCCTGCAGCCTCGGCTTCCTCGCGCCGCCTGCCGGCGCCTGCCCGCCGCATGCTCGGTTGATGACTTGACAGCGTGAAGCCAGGGGCCGGATGCCACAGCATGCCGGCCCCTTGTTTTATCGTCCTTGCAAAACAATTTCCCGTAATCAAGTAGCGCGACAAATTAACGTGCCGATCCTGTCTCGATGGAATACAATTCCCGCGTGGCAGCCAGCTTGCCTGGTTAGTCCAGGCACGGCGTCACCCTTGATGATCACGGAAAGATGTTTGCCTATGACACAGCAGTTGCCTCTGCGCATCGCGCCCCCCGCTACCCTTGCGCCATCCGCGCCCCGTATGCCGTTCAAAGCCGTGGGCGCCATGCTGGCCCTGGGCTTGTCTTGCCTGATCGCCAGCGCGCCCGTGATGGCGGCCTCTGCCGGCAATAGCGTGATGCTGGAAGACTTGACCAGCACCGAATTGCGCAGCCGTATCGACCACGGCGCCACCACGGTGATCGTGCCGATCGGCGGGGTGGAGCAAAGCGGCCCGTATATTGCGCTGGGCAAGCACAATGTGCGCGCCGGCATCCTGGCGCGCCAGATCGCGCAAAAGCTGGGCAATACCATTGTCGCCCCCGTCGTTTCCTACGTGCCGGAAGGCAGTATTAATCCACCGGCCGGCCATATGCGCCATGCGGGCACGATTTCGATCCCGCCCGCCGCTTTCGAAGCGATCCTGGAAGGCACGGCGTCCAGCCTGCGCCAGCATGGTTTCCGCGACATCGTTTTCGTGGGCGACCATGGCGGCTACCAAAAGAATGAACAAAACGTGGCCAACAAGCTCAATCATGCCTGGAGCAAGTCCAGCGTAAGCAAGCCAGCGGCGGCGGATGCGCGCGCGCACGCCTTGCTCGATTACTATGACATTACGCAAACGGCGTATATTGCCGAATTGCAGAAGCGCGGCTATAGCACGGCCGAGATCGGCCTGCACGCAGGCCTGGCAGACGCTGCGCTGATGCTGGCGACCGACCCGTCGCTGGTGCGCAGCGACGCCATGGCGCACGGGCCCAAGCCTGGCGTGGCCGATGGCGTGCGCGGCGATGCGACGCGCGCCACGGCCGAGCTGGGCGAGATCGGCGTCAAGCTGCAGGTCGATACCTCGGTGGCGGCCATCAAGAAATTGCTGCAACGTTAATACCCTCGACACTGATACCACGCCGGCCGTTTGTCAACGTGCCGGTATTTGCAACGAAAACATGCGAAAATCCATGAAAAAACCTCAACGACGCACTATCGTCACCTTATCCGCCATTGCCGCGGCCGCTGCCGGCCTCGGCGTGGCCAGCCAGGTCATCGGCGCCAGCGCCCCGGCCGCGCCCGCCGCCGCTGCGTACTCGCCACTGCCGGGCATGCCGCCGCTGGTCGATCCGAAAAACGTGTATGGCAGCATCGGCAGCAGCAATATGAGCCCGGTGGTCAAGGACCATCTGCACCGCGTGTATGTGCCCAATCTGCGTTCGAACGACGTGTATGTGATCGACCAGGAAAGCCTGAAAGTGGTCGACAAGTTCAAGGTCGGCAGCGGCCCGCAGCACGTCGTGCCATCGTGGGACCTGTCCACCCTGTGGGTGGCGAATAACGCCGAGCGCACCAACAAGGGCAGTCTGACCCCGATCGATCCCCTGACGGGCAAGCCGGGCAAGGAAGTGCCGGTCGATGATCCTTATAATATGTATTACACGCCGGACGGCAAGTCGGCCATCGTGGTGGCCGAAGCGCGCCATCGCCTGGACTTCAGGGATCCGAAGACGATGACGGTGCAGTATTCGATCGATACGCCGCAGTGCGGCGGCATCAACCACGCCGATTTCTCGAACGATGGCCGCTACGCCATCTTTACCTGCGAATTCGACGGCACCATCGCCAAGATCGACATGGTGAACCGCAAGGTCGATGGTTATCTGAAACTGCAGATGCCGAATAAACGTTTCGCCGAGTCCGGTCCCGTGGGCGGCCCTGCCGATGAAATCTGCAGCGTCAAGAAGGGCATGCCGCAAGACATACGCATTTCGCCGGACGGCAAGAAGTTCTATATCGCCGACATGGACGCCGATGGCGTGCACGTGGTCGATGGCGCCACCCTCAAGGAAATCGGCTTCATCCAGACGGGCGTGGGCACGCACGGCCTGTACCCCAGCCGCGATGGCAAGAAGCTGTATGTCGCCAACCGCGGCACGCACCGCATCCACGGCAAGCGCAAGGGCAAGGGCAGCGTCAGCGTGATCGATTTCGCCACCGAAAAAGTGGTCGCGCAATGGCCGATCCCGGGCGGCGGCAGCCCCGACATGGGCAACGTCAGCGCCGATGGCAAGTATCTGTGGCTGTCGGGCCGTTTCGACGACGTGGTTTACCGCATCGACACGAACAACGGTTCCGTAACGCAAGTGAAAGTCGGCCAGGAGCCGCACGGTTTGACCGTCTGGCCGCAACCGGGCCGCTACTCGCTGGGTCATACGGGTAATCTGCGTTAACTCGCGGCGTGCGGCAGGCCTGTTTTTTGTATCGGGCCTGCCGCATTTGCTTGTCTGTTGTATAAGCTTGCGGCATACTGCAGTTCTTCTTGAGCCACTGCAAAATATTCATCATGATTTTCGATCATATCGGTGTGAACGTCAGCGATACGCAAGCGAGCAAGGCGTTTTTTTCGGCTGCACTGGCCCCCTTGGGCGTGGCCCTGGTGACGGAAGTGCATGGCTGGGTGGGCTACGGCAAGGATGGCAAGCCCGACTTCTGGTTCGGCGCCGGCGCCCAGGCACATGCGCCCATGCATCTGGCGTTCAAGGCCGCCAACCGGGCCCAGGTGCGCGACTTTTATGCGGCCGCACTGGCCGCCGGCGGCCAGGACAATGGCCCGCCCGGCATCCGCGCCATCTATCACCCCGATTATTACGGCGCTTTCGTGATCGGCCCCGATGGTCACAATATCGAAGCCGTCTGCCACGCCCCGGAAGCCTGAAAAAACCTGAACCGATGAAACGCAATCCCGCTTTGTTGATGGATGCCGCCGGTCATTATGCCTATGTGCATGAAGGCTTTTCCTGGCCGGCCTTCTTTCTGGGGCCCCTGTGGGCCGTCGCCAAGCGCCGCTGGTGGTTTTTGCTGCCCATGCTGGCGGTGGAGGCGTGCCTGTGGTTTGGCAGCCAGCTGGCCGTCAACCTGCGCATCTTTCCCTTGATGCTGCTGGTGCTGGTTGCCGAACTGGGCTATTTCCTGCTGCGCGGCTGGTATGGCAACCGCTGGCTGGTGGCGTCGCTGCGGCGCCGTGGTTACGCACGCGTTGCCTGATACTGCATAAGCGCATCGACTTTCTTTGTGAAAGCAGCCTGTGCCGGGCCTCTTCAGGGCAGGCGCCTTATTTTGTCCGCCACCTCTCACACCTTTGATCCATATCATCCCTCCAGATCGATGCTCACGTAGCCTTGAAACTCGCGTTGCAAAGCATCTCTCGGCAAAACGGATATGTTCTTCGCGTAGCGCGGCCTGGCCTGTTTGATGGATATGGGATGGATAGTTAGTGTCACATCGATGCAGTGCCTGGCCGTACAGGTCTTTCATTCCACCGCATTTTCATGAGGAAATTCTATGTATCCATATTCACGTAGTGTCAGCCCTGCTGCCAAAAGCCATCTGGAAGCGCAACTGTCGTTTTTCAACGGTATCTCGAAATCGCTGTTCCGTTCGGTGCAGCAATTCAGCGACCTGAATCTGCAATTTGCGCAAGGCTTGCTGGAGGAGTCCACGATTGCTGGCCAGCATCTGATCACGGTCGATCGCGCGGAAGATCTCTTCCAGGCGGCGGCCGCGTCAAGCCAGCCGGTGGCCGAACAATTGCGTATTTATCAGCAGCAGGCATCGCGCCTGGCGGCCGATGCGCAAGTTGACCTGGCCAGCGTGGCAGAGAAGCATGTCTCTGAAACGAGCCGCACGGCCAAAGCACTGGCCGAAGAAGTAGCGCGCACGGCTTCCGAGGAAACGGAGAAAAACGTGCGCAAACAGCAAGACGCGATTCAGCGCATTTCTGAACCGTTCCAGGCCTTCCATAACGGCACCAGCCGTGACCAGCGCGGTGCGCAGGGCCAAGCGCAAAGCCGCGCTGGCGAAAGCCTGCAAAGCGCCAGCCACCAGGGTAGCCAGCAGTCGGGCAGCGCTGAATCGGGCGCCGGGCAGACTGCCGCTAGCGCAGCGCAAAGCAAAACCAGCGGTAGCGCCAGCCGCAAGGAGTAATCTCCAAGAAGCAAGAGCTTCGCGGCTTGGCTTGCTGAGCCTGCCCGGGGACCGAGACCCGGATGGGCTGGTCAAGTCAGATGCGTAACGCTTGTTTTGACTGCAATACGACGCCTATCCCTTACCGGATGGGCGTTTTTACGTTATAGGCCGCGTTTGTCGCAGCTTGTACTGGTGCTGGAATCTGCTGTTGCACACCCTGGGCATCTTGCGGCTCCTTTGCAGCGGGCAGGTGGCTAAGCTGATCGATAAAGGCGCTGACCCGGTCCAGGGTGGGCGCCAGCATGCGCAAGGGGCCAGCCAGCGAGGCGACCAGGGTGGTATGGCTGACGCCGTCCAGGTAGATTTCCGTGACGGGGCGTTGCTGGGCGCGCAGGGCGGCTGCCAGGCCGCCGGTATTGCGCTGCGGATTGACCAGCTTGTCCTTGCCGGGCTGCGGTGCGATCAGCAGGGCGGGCGGCGCGTCGGCCGTCACATGGTGGATCGGTTGCGACGAGGCGGGCGTCTCCGGAAAAAAGAATACCGGGCGGGTGGTGGGGTTTTCGATCGGCAGGAAATCGTAGGGACCGGCCAGGCCTATCCAGCCGCGCAAGTCTTGCGGGCGCATGCCGTGCCGGGCCAGCAGGCTGGGATCAAGCGCCACCATGGCGGCGTTGTAGGCGCCCGCACTATGCCCCATTACAAATAGCCGTGTCGTGTCGCCGCCGTAGCGGCCCGCTTCCATGGCGGCCCAGGCAACGGCCCTGGCGGCATCCTGCAAAACCTCGGGATAATGCACGTCCGGATATAAGCGATAGTCGGCGATTACGGCAAGATAGCCGCGCGATGCCAGCGCATGGCCGACGAAGGCGTAATCCTTGCGCTCGCCCGACACCCAGTTGCCGCCATAGAAAAAGACCACCACGGGGACTGGCCCGGCATGGTTTTTCGGTGCATAGATATCGAGTTTTTGCCGTGGCAGCGGTCCATACGCCAGGTCGGGCGTGACGCGCGAGGCGCGGCCCGATGACAGGGCGTTAATCGCCGTCAGTGGCGAACAGGCGATCAGGCCGCCCGCCAGCGGGATCATGGCCAGCAGGGAGAACAGGGCGGTGTGCGCGATCGTCATGGTGTTCTCCGGCGTAGGATGGTTGCGCTAGTGTAAGACAGTTATGATTTTCCTGCCTTGGTGCGCGCTGTGGATGTGTGTTCATTTAAGTGCCCCCTTTATGTATAAGACCGACTGCAGATTGATTGCGCAGGAAATTTTATTCAAGATGAGTTATGAGTATTTTCCAAGTTCTGCTATTGGTGTATGGCCTAGCGGTTGATGTTGCGAAATTTGATCTACTCAGTTTGAGGCAAAGGTGTTTCTACTTTTCTGCTGAATTAAGAGTTTGGTGTAGGTGACTCTGTGTAGAGCTTGAATAGTGAAATTGATGCCGATTGAAGTTGTATCGCCGTGCGTGAGAATATGCACAATATTGCTTAAATATACATTATCTATAATGCATAGGTATAATAATATTTCATATTGACAATTAACATTGAATAAATATATTTTTTGTGGCACGATAACATCATAAATCATCCGGTGACTTGGATGATGCAAGTGTTAAATCATAGGAGAGAGATATAGTGTTTGTTCTTGGTAGGTTATCAGAAAAAACTATCATAGCTATTTTGCTGATCATTTTTTTGCTCATGGTAGCGCTGTTTGGAATTAGCTATTTGCGTAATCAGCCATTTACCATTTATGGGAAAGAATTTGGATTTGGTTCGGACGAGTTGAGAAAAGTGACTGCCGAACTTAAGACTTTCCGCGAAGAATCATCCAGGAATCTCGACCAAATGCAACAATTGCTGGTGGAAGCAAAAAAAGAAAACTTAAAGCTAAAAGAAGAAAATATGGTGCTCATTTCACAGCAGGAAGACCGACTTCGCCAGGCTGCTGCAATATGGTTTCCAATAGACACTCTAGACTTCTTTGTGGATGGTACATTTTCAACCCAAGATGGTAGGCAAGGGCGAGGAAAATGGGCTAGTAAAGAAAGTGAATTAACTTTAAAGCTCATTGGAATAGATGATGGCGATGTTTTGTTAGAGACTAACTTGTTGCCGCCTGAGAATAAAATCCGTATTCAATCAAGACATCAACTTCTTATCCATATGATTAAATGGGATTATCTATTGACATCTAAGGATGTCTATTCGGACAATGCCACTATTCGCGTCGAACGTAGAAAAAAACCTGGGGGTGCGTAGTTTTAGTTCATGGAGTTGATACTTTATCTCAAATGAAATTTTTTGATAATTTAAGTGCTGAGAACTGCCGATTAATTCGAATTTCCACTTGAGTGTCACGGAAGTTTTTTGATTTTTATGGCAGCGAACTTCCCGGGACTGAAGTAATCAGTGCTTCGCTGATGACGAACTGGTTATGAAATGCATGTAATTTTCATTTCAAAGTGCTGCTTCAAAGTGCATGGCTCTCAGATTTTCAAGCGCGCAAGGCGATGCTACACTTGGCGTGAAGACTATCTGGCTCGAACTAAGAACGCCTATCAAAACCTACTGCGCGTCGCGATTTGCGGCCTGCGATGCTCACTACCTCGGCGGCCCCGTGCAAGCACAGCTCCGCTTCTCAGCCACAACTTCCATCCGCTCGTTACGGTTTTGTTAGGCGTGGTAAAGTATTCGCGGGGTGCCGTAAAAATGATGTGGATATGCATCGATTAGCATGCGCAGACTTGTGTATGGCTAGATGCATTCAGGCTTGTCCCGCATCCGTCTCGGTCACCCCTGCCAGTCCCGTCAAGGTGGAGCCATTTTGCAGCAGCCATTTGCGCGCCGTGGCAATGACGGCGTCTGACAAGGTGCGCGTGAGCGGTGTCTGGATATCCCAGGCATGCCAGGTCAACGGCACGTCCAGCGCCTGGCCGGCCGCCACGTCCATCAGTCGTCCGCTGGCCAGCGCGGTTTCCGCCTGCAGCAGCGGCACCATGCCATAGGCATAGCCAGCCTCGATAAAGCGCACGAAGTCGCGCGCCGAACCGAGCACGTGGTGCGGGTAGCGGCCCGTGTAGCCCAGCCGGTGCTCCAGGTAGCGTTCGTGCAGCGCATCCTTGCTGCCGAAGGTGATGGCGGGCGCCTGGCTGACGGCCTCGACCGTAAAACCATCGGGAAACCATTGCGCGGCAAATGCGGGCGACGCCACGCACAGGTAGCGCATGGCGCCCAGTGGTGTCGCGGTCGTGCCCGCCACCAGGTCGGAAGCGCTGGTGACGCAGGCAAACACGCGGCCTTCGCGCAGTTGGCTCAAGGTATGGTCCTGGTCGTCGAGGCGGATGTCGAGCAGGCAGGACGGCGGCGTCAGCAGCGGCCCCAGCGCTTCCGGAATCCAGGTGGCGGCGCTGTCGGCGTTGACGGCGATAGCCAGTTCCGGCAATTGCGTGGTGGGACCGGGTTGGGCGTCCAGCGCCGCTTCGAGCAGCTTGACTTGCCGGTAATGGGCGATCAGGCGCTGGCCCGCCTCGGTCGGGGTGGGTGGCTGGCTGCGGATGATCAATAAAGTGCCTTCCAGGTTTTCCAGGGTGCGGATGCGTTGCGACACGGCCGGCTGGCTGATCATCAACGCTTGGGCCGCCTTTTCAAAGCTGCCCAGGCCGATCACGGCGTCGAGTGCAGCGAGGCCCCGGTAATCTACTAGGCGCATAAGTTTCTCTTATGTATGGTTAGAATCATTCATTATACTTATATTTACATTTTCTTTACACTAGCGTCATAGGATAACCACTCCACATTGCCGCGCAGCCTGGACGACCAGGTTCCGCCGTACCGTCCACACCTTCTTCTTATTGCTCTGCCGAGCGTTTGCCGGCCGAGAGCGGGCGGCCGTGCGCAATCTGGAAAGCAACAATAAAGGAATCGATATGGACAGTACAATTTTCTTGAAAGGCATGGGTCTGGGCGCGAGCTTGATCGTTGCCATTGGCACACAAAACGCCTTCTTGCTGAAACAGGGCTTGAAGCGCCATTACGTGCTCACCTGCATCCTGGTGTGCCTGCTGTGCGACGCCATGCTGATTACGGCCGGCGTGGCCGGCATGGGGAGCGTGATTGCCGACAATCCCAACTTCTTGCTATGGGCCAAGGCTGGCGGCGCCACCTTCCTGATTGCCTATGGCTTGCGCGCCGCCAAATCGGCCTGGCGTCCCTCGTCCCTGACGGCCTCGGCCGCCAAGGCGCCGGAAGGTTACTGGGCCGTGATCGGCGCGGCGCTGGCGTTCAGCCTGCTGAACCCGCACGCCTTCCTCGATACGGTAATCCTGCTGGGCTCCATCGGTGGCCAGCATGAAGGCATCGGCCGTTTCTACTTTGCCGGCGGCGCGATCATGGCGTCGGCCCTGTGGTTCTTCCTGCTGGGTTTTGGCGCGCGCTACCTGGCGCCCGTGTTCGCCAAGCCCATGGCCTGGCGCGTGCTGGACGGCATTATTGCGCTGGTGATGTGGGCGATTGCCGCTTCACTGTTCTTTTAATGGCTATGTCACCGTCAGGTGTGGGAACTCTCCCAAGGTTGCCTTCAATAATGTTTCAGCGGACAGGATGCGCCTGGCATCGAGTATCCAGCGCCAGCCCAGGTAATTCGGTAGATAACGCGTGGCCACGCCATGAAAGATGCGCAGCCATCCGCGCAAGCGGCTGTGATAAGCGTTCACGTTCTGTACGTGGACCGCGCCGCGCACGCGGATGCCAGCGCGCAAGTTGACTGCCTGATGGCTGATGCCCGTTTCCCGGGCAAACGCGGCGTAGGCAGCATGGCCATCGGTCACCAGCAGGATGTCGCGGTCGATCACGGGCGGCAAGCAATGTAAAAGTTGCTTCTTCGTCAGTTGGCCCTTGCCGGTGACGAAGTCGATGGTTTGCCCGGTGCGGTCGCGCGCCACCAGGATGCAGACCTGTTCGCTGGAAATGCCGCGTTGGCGGGCAGATCCACCACGCCGGCGTGCCGGACGCCGCAAATGCCGCGCCCCTTTCTCCGATTCCAGCAGATACAGCTCATCGGCCTCGGTGATGCCATGCAGGCAGCGCGGGCGGTCGGTTTTTGCCAATGCTAAAAAACGGTGGCGCCAGCGAAAGCTGGTATTGCGGTGAATGCCCAGTTGCTGCGCAGCCTTGCGCACAGAATCCGAGTTCAACAGGCAATCGGCATACTGCAGCCACAAGGCTTTGTGACGCAGATGCGCCAGGGGCGTGCCCGTCAGCGCATTGAATGTCTTGCCGCAAGGCACACAGCGATAACGCTGCAGATCGTTGGCGCGGCCGTGCAGGTGCAGATGCCGCGAGTGGCACGCCGGGCAACATAGGCGTGCCTGGGCCGTGCGTTCGATCAGCGCGGCGGCTTCCTGCCCGGGCGGCGCGCCGCCCAGCAGTTTTATTCCCTCCAGGCGTTGATGTCGAGAAAGCTTGGCGAACTGCGCGATCAATATCTGCCATTGCGGTTGTAGCATGGCGGCCTCCCTGGTTGACTGCTCTGATCAGTCAGACCTCAGCCTTGCAGGCAGGTTCCCCTATTTAATGAGGACAGAGCCCTTTTAATCAGCGGGTCAGGAAGGCCAGCACACGGCTGGCCAGCTTGCCATACGGCGGCCACAGGAATTTCAAGGTACTAAAGCGGGCCTGGTAAAACACGGGCCGCAGCTTGGAGAAGGTGATAAACCCTTCGCGGCCGTGATAATGGCCCATGCCGGAATCGCCCACGCCGCCGAACGGCAAGTCGTGCTGGCCGACATGGAACAGGGCGTCGTTGACGGATACGCCGCCCGACATCACGCGCGTGATCAAGGTCTGCACCGTCTCTTGCTTGTTGCTGAACGGATAGATGGCCAGCGGACGCGGCCCGGCATTGATACTGTCGATCACTGTTTCCATGGCCGTATAGCTGCGTAGCGGCAAGATCGGGCCAAAGATTTCACGCGTCAGCAGCACGCTGTCTGGCGGGGCGTCGATCACGATATGCGGTGCGATCTTGCGGCTGGCATGGTCAAACGCCGCTCCCGGCAGCAAGGAAATCACTCGCGCCCCACGTTCGCGTGCATCGTCCAGCGCCTGCAGCAGCCGCTCGAACGAAGGCTGGTCGATGATGGACGTGTAATCTGGCGTCTCCAGCTGCGGATAGCGGGCCGGCACGATCTCGCGCGCATGCCGCACAAATTCATCGATGCTGCCTGCCGGCAGCCAGGCGTGATCGACGGTGGTGCAGATCTGGCCGGCATTCAAATACTTGACGAACAGGATGCGTTCGGCAGCCGTGCGCAGCGGGAAGTCATCACAGACGATGGCCGGCGCCTTGCCGCCCAGCTCCAGGGTGACGGGGCACAGATTGCGCGCCGCGGCCGCCATCACGGCGCGGCCCGTCTGGCCCGAGCCAGTAAATAATAAGTGATCGAACGGTAGTTGCGAAAACGCAATGCCCACGCCGCCCGTTTCATCGAAAAATTGCAGCTTTTCCGGTGGAAAGTAGGCTGGCATTTTGTCGATCAGCAGCCTGGCCAGGTGGCGCGAATTCTCGCTCATCTTGACCATGGCGCGGTTGCCTGCGGCAAAGATGTAGGTCAGCGGTATCAAGCTCAGGTTCAGCGGGAAATTCCATGGCACGATCACGCCCACCACGCCCAGCGCCTGCGGTATCACGCGGTTGCGCGCGCCCAAAAAGTTGCGCCAGTCCACGGCCCGCCGCTGCGGCTTCATCCAGCTCCGTAAATGCTTCAAGACATGGTCGATGCCATCGATGGCGGGAAAGATTTCCGTCAGCAAGGTTTCGTGGCTGGAGCGGTTGCCATAGTCGGCGCTGATCGCCTCGCACAGGGCCACCTTGTGGTCGCGGATAAAGCGCTGCAGGGCCAGCAGGTCGCGCCGGCGTTCGGCCAGGGTGGGGGCGGGCTGGGCCAGGTAGGCGGCTTTTTGTTGCGACAGCGTGGCTGCCAGGGTATTGTCGGTCATATCCATGGTCTTCTCCGTGGTACTGCTATTTTTATCCATCAGAGGTTACAGCAAACCCGGCGCTAGCGGTGAGCTCAGGAATCGGCAATCCATCTTAAAATACAGCGCATTGCTTTATCAGAGGATTACATGACTACCACCACGCCCGATGCCCTGCATATCGTTTGCCCCCATTGCGACGCCGTCAACCGTTTGCCGCCAGCGCGTTTGCGCGAGCAGCCCACCTGCGGCAAGTGCCAGAAAGCCTTGTTTACGGGCCAGCCCGTGGACCTGGCCAGCGCCCGTTTCCTCAAGCATATCGAGCGCACGGACATCCCCGTGCTGGTCGATTTCTGGGCGCCCTGGTGTGGCCCTTGCCGCACCATGGCGCCCTGGTATGCGCAGGCGGCCAAGGTGCTGGAACCGGATTTCCGCGTCGTCAAGGTCGATACGGAAGCGTCGCAAGACCTGGGCGCCCGCTTCAATATCCGCAGCATTCCCACGTTGGCATTGTTCCGTGGTGGCCGGGAAGTGGCGCGCCAGCCGGGGGCGATGGACGCCAACAGCATTATTGCCTGGGCAAGAGGGCGCTAACTCAGCGTACTGGCGCCATCTCCTGCAAGATGGCATGCACGATGGCCAGCGCCGTATCGATGTCGAGTTTGTCGATGGCGCCATAACCGAGGAACAGGCCTTCGTGGCGCGCCGGGCCATGGTAAAAGCCGGATAGCGCGTACAGGCTGATCTCGGCCAGGCGCGCCCGGCGCAGCAATTGCGTTATATCAAGCGGCACCACGGCCAGCGCGGCCAGGTGGAAGCCGGCGCTGGCCGGCACCAGGCGGAACCATGGCGACAATGGGCCGTCAAACCAGTGCTGCAGCCGCTCGCGGCGCCCCGCATAGATATCGTGGCAGCGGCGTATATGGCGCAGCAGATGGCCATCCTGGATAAACTTGGCCAGCGCATGCTGTCCCAGGCTGGCCGTATGGCAATCGTTCAGGTACTTCGCCGTCTGTACGGCTTGCACGATGGCCAGCGGCAGCACCACGTAGCCCAGGCGCAATTCCGGCAGCATGATCTTGGAAAAGCTGCCCACGTGGGCCACCAGCCCATGGCGGTCCATGCTTTGCAGCGAGTCCGTGGGCCGCCCTTCATAGCGGAAGGCGCTGTCGTAATCGTCTTCGATGACGATGGCGCCCAGGTAGCGCGCGCGTTCCAGCAGTGCCTGCCTGCGTGTCATGCTCATCGGCATGCCGAGCGGAAATTGATGCGCTGGCGTCACATAAATCAGCCGCGTGTCGTCGGGTATCTGCTCGACGATGAGTCCATCTTCGTCCACTGCCACGCCCACCACGCGCGCGCCCTGGGCGGAAAACACCTGGCGCGCCACCGGGTAGCCCGGCTCTTCCACGACGACCGTATCACCGGGCCCGAGCAGGGTTTGCGCCAGCAGGCTCAAGGCCTGTTGCGCGCCGCTGCACACCAGCACCTGTTCCAGAGTGCAATGGATACCACGGCTGAAAGCCGCATGGTGCATGATCGCCGTGCGCAAGCTTTCCAGGCCCTCCACGGGCCCATAACGGCCCCGGACCTGTACATCCTGGCGCACCGCGTGTTGTACGCAGGCACGCCATTCATCCTGGGGAAAGTGCGAGGGCGTGGTCCGTCCGCCGATGAAGGCATAGCGGCTGGGCGTTTCCTGCGCCGAGTGGCGCAGCGGCACCGGCGTCGCTTGCCAGCGTGCAATCCTTGCTGCGCTGGCCAGTTGCGTGCTGCTAGTATGGCGCTGCAGCACGGTAGTGGGCGCTTGCACGAAGCTGCCTATGCCGATTTTTCCGACCAGCAACTGTTCATAGCCCAGCCTTTCATACACATCGGACACCGTCTTGCGCGACAGCCCCAGCTGGCTTGCCAACAGGCGCGTGGGCGGCAATTGCTGGCCGTCGGCCAGGCGCCCGCTGCGGATCGCCTCGCTGAGCTGGCGGTATAGCTGGCCGCCCAGGTCGCGCGCGCCGTCGATCGTGATGTGTAATTCCATGAACTGTCTGCTGGTGGTCTGCTGTTTTTTGACCGGATTGGCCTGCTGCGCAGCGGTGTTGCGCTTCTACAATCATGCATCTCTCTTAACAAGGAATGTATCATGACACAGCAAAGACTCGATTTCACCGCCGCCTCGCCCGACGCCGTCAAGGCCATGTACGCGCTGGAAGCGGCGATCGCCAAACTGGGCCTGGAACACTCGCTGCTCGAACTGATCCGCCTGCGCGCTTCGCAAATCAATGGCTGCGCCTTTTGCGTGGACATGCATACCAGCGATGCGCGCAAGGCCGGTGAAACGGAACGCCGGCTGTACGCGGTTGCCGTCTGGCGTGAAACGCCCTTCTTTACGCCGCGCGAACGGGCCGTGCTGGCCTGGACGGAAGCGCTGACCCTGCTGCCGCAAAACCATGCGGCCGATGCAGACTACGCGGCGCTGGAAGCCGAGTTGACGCCGGCCGAAATGGTCAACGTGACCCTGGCCATTGGCAGCATCAATACCTGGAACCGCCTGGCGGTAGGTTTCCGCAAGATGCCTGAGTAAGAACGCCTATAAAACCTGCTGCGCGCCGGTATAGGTATTCGGCGTTATAGGTCAGAGCAAGACTAAAGTTCGCTTGCGTACGGAGCATTTTTCGATTGTCGCGTATCCTAGGCCATGCCATCACAGTCAGGGAGCGATCATGCAAGCGAATGTAGATGAATCTTTGAACGAAGGCGTTGCGAAGACGCCCCAGCAACTGGAAGAAGCCCGGGAAGCCGCGCGCCGCGCGTTTATCGCCGAACTGTGGCGCCGCTTCGAAGGCTTGCAGGAATGGGCCGTCAGCCACTGGCCCGACCAGAAAAACCCCTTGAGTTCAGCCGATTTTGTCGAAGCGCGCAAGGAAATCCTCAGCCTGCGCTCGCCGGCTGGGTCCTTGAATCAGCCTGAAAAACAGGATGCTGCCGAGCCGAAGCCGGAAGACGGCGGGGCGCAGTATCTGGATACGACTCCTGCGCCCTGGCCCTGAACGTTTCTCAGGCGCTTTTTTTTCAGGCGTTCCTGGTCGATGTCGTACCGGTTTGCGCCAGCGCCCAGCACACCAGGCTCACGATCAAGCCACCCATCACGCCATACGCCAGGTTCAGGGCGCTGTCGAACAGCAGCGGCGCCACCAGGCCCGAGACGAGGGCGAACAGCAGCATCTGGATGAACGATTGCATCGACGACGCCAGGCCGCTGTTGTTGGGGAAGTGGTTCAGCGCCATCAGGGTCATCGGCGGCATGGCGATCGATAGGGCGAACGAATAGAAGAACAGGGGCAGCACGGCCCAGGGCACTTCGGCGGCAAAGAAGTAGTTGTAGCCGATATTGGCCAGCGCGGCCACCAGCATCAGCGCGAAGCCGGTCCAGATCAGCTGGCGCTGGCTGTAGCGGTGCGCGACGCGGGCCGACAGGGCCGAGCCGATCACCATGCCGCTGATTAATGGAATGAACAGCCAGGCAAACGCCGTTTCCGGCAGATGCAGGATATCGATGATGAAGTAGGCGGCCGAACCGATGTACAGCGCGAAGCCGCCAAAGGCCGCGCCGATGGCCGTCGACAGCAGCAAAAACTGGCGGTGGCACAGCACTTTCCAGTAATTGACGGCGATGCTGCCCGCGTGGAAGGCGTGGCGCTGCTCTTTCGGCAGGCTTTCCGGCAAGGCGCGGTACACGACGACAAACATCAGCACGCCGAAAGCGCTCAGGAACCAGAAGATCCAGCGCCAGCCCAGCGCCACTTGCAGCCAGCCGCCCAGCACGGGGGCGATCGCCGGCGCCAGCGCGAATACCATCATGATATGCGAGAGGATTTTTTGCGCTTCGGCGCCCGCATAGCGGTCTTGCACGATGGCGCGGCCGATCACCGAGCCGGCGCCTGCCGACAAGCCCTGCAGCACGCGCCAGGCCAGCAGCCAGCCCAGCGACGGAGCCAGCGCGGCGCCCACGGAAGCGATCACGTACAGCACCAGCGAGACGAGGATCACGGGGCGGCGGCCGAAGGAATCGGACACGGTGCCATAAAACAGCATCATGAAGGCAAACGTGAACAGGAAAAAGCTCAGGGTTTGCTGCACCAGCAGGGGGCTGGCATTGAAATCGTGCACGATGGCGGGGAAAGACGGCAGATAGGTATCAATTGCAAGCGGTCCGACCATCGCCAGGCCCGCCAAAATCCATGTTAATAATTTAGTCATGTTGAAAGTGTTTTCGTTAGGCCATCATTTTACGCGAGTCCATACAATCGGGTGAGGCGCCGGGCAGGCTGATGACAAGGTGGCAAGGATGCATATGCATTTTTCGCATATGCAGGAGTAAAATTCTTCGTTCTGTTTTGGAGGTGTGGGGGCTAAGCTGGCGCGACCCGGCGTGTGCGCCGTTTTCCTGGAAGTGACCCCGCATGACTAGCAGCTACCCTACGGCGCCTGCCGACGAATCGGCACAATGGAATCTGGAGCCTGTGATCCAGGCGCTGCGCGTTTCGCGCGAAGAAAAGCACAAGATCCGCCACAATGGACGGGTGCGCGAACTGCCGTCGCGCGAGGCATTGACGGCCATCGTCAACGGCCTGTCGGCGGCGCTGTTCCCCACCCATTACGGGCGGCCGAACCTGACCGATGAAAGCATCGATTACTTTGTCGGCGATACCCTCAACACCACCCTGAACCGCCTGAGCGAGCAAGTGCGGCGCGGGCTGCTGTTTTCCGTGCGCGCCGATGACGAAGGCCATGCGGGGAACGATGATGCCGCGCTGGCGCAGCGGGCGCGCGACATCACGCGTGCATTTGCCGCCAGCCTGCCTGCGATACGCGCGCTGCTGGTGTCCGACGTGCAGGCTGCGTATGCGGGCGACCCGGCCGCCACTTCGGTGGCCGAAATCATGCTGTGCTATCCGGGCACCATCGCCATTTTGTACCACCGCCTGGCGCACCAGCTGCACATCCTCGGCTCACCGTTCCTGGCGCGCCTGATCGCCGATATCGCGCATACGCTGACGGGCATCGATATCCACCCTGGCGCACAGATCGGCGCCAGCTTCTTTATCGACCATGGCACGGGCGTGGTGATCGGCGAGACGGCCATCATCGGCCAGCGGGTGCGCCTGTACCAGGCCGTGACCCTCGGCGCCAAGCGTTTTCCGGCCGACGATACGGGCGCCCTGATCAAGGGCACGCCGCGCCACCCCATCGTCGAGGACGACGTGGTGATCTACGCCGGCGCCACTGTGTTAGGACGCATCATCATCGGCGCAGGATCGACCGTCGGGGGCAATGTGTGGCTGACACATAGCGTGCCAGCCGGCAGTAACGTGTCGCAGGCGCAGACACGCAGCGATTAGAAGTGTCTGGTCGTGGCCTCATACCGCGCCACCACGACGCCATCGCTGGTCAGCAGCAAATCCTGGCCGTCGTAGCGGTAGCCGTTGACGGTGGACAGGCGCTTGAGCAGGTCACGTTCCAGCGCCATGTCGGCCGGCTGGCAAGCCATCATGGTGCCGGCAAATTGCGAGAACGTCAGCGTACTGCTGCCATTCGTGCCGTAAGCGCCCATCATCCGGTTGCAGCCGCTATGGCCGCTGACACGGCCGCCATCAAGCAGCAGGGTAATGTCCTGCTGCTGCGGTGGCGTGCGCGTGATGGTCTGGCCGGCCAGTTCCTTCAGTTTCCATGGGGTGCCCACCAGCGGTAGCGGTGGCTGCAATGGCGCGGTGGCGGCAATCGGACTGCTGCCTGTGGTGCTGGTGGCTGGTGCGGTTTGCGTGCAGCCGGCAAGCAAGGCTATCAAGCCGAGGGGGATCAGGCGGGAGAAGGTCAACATGCGAAAACTCCTGTTCTTGGCAAGATCATAAAATCCGCACACTAGCAGACCTGCGCCGCGAGGGCGCGCACGGTTGACGTTTTATTCCTTTTCGCTGCGCAGGCGGGTGTCCAGCAGATTGCGCGCTTCGGCCACATAAGCGTGGCAGGCCTGCGGGTCGATAAAGGCCGCGCTGCCTTTTGTTGCACTCAGTTCCAGCCTTTGCCACAGTTTCGACGCTTCCGGACGGGCGGAGACCAGCACGTCGCAGGGCAGGTGTTCCAGCGTTTCAAAGCTATGCTGGAAATCGTCGAGCGCGTTCGGATATTCGCTGCTGGCGCTGAACTTGAAGCCGGGCCGCGAGACGGGATCGAGGTCGTCGGCATACACCATGTTCAGGCAGCGCTTGCCCTCGCACGACTGCCAGGTCCAGCTGAGGCCACCGGGCGTGTGGCCGGGCGTGGTGTGGGCCGTCAGCTTGATGGGGCCGACATAAAAATGGTTGCCGTCGCGCGCCAGGCGCATATCGGTCACGGGCGGATAGTTGGGCTGCGCCTTGTATTGGGGATCGTCCGGACCCACTTCACCGGCCGCCAGGTCCAGCGCAGAAGACGGGCTGGCGACGACCAGCGCATCGCTGCGCTGCTGCAGTTCGGCCAGGCCGCCCGCCTGGTCGTAGTGGCCGTGCGAATTGAGGATCATCTTCACGTCTTCGATGCGAAAGCCCAGGGTGGCGATATTGGCGATGATCTTTGCCGCCGATTCAGGCAAGCCGCCATCGATCAGCACGTGGCCTTCGGGCGAGGTGACCAGCACGGAACTGACGCCCTTGACGCCCACATAATACGTGTTGGCATAGATGCGGAACGGCGCCTGGTCCGCATTCAGGGCGGCGGCATCGGGCGTTTGGGCAAATGCCGCGGAGCTTGCGAATAGTGTCGGAAGAAGCAGGGCGCGTGTCAGTGTGAAGGGCATTGCTATCCTTGTCAGGTGTGCCAGGTGGCATATGCTGACATGGATTGCACCGGTATGCAAACATCGGTGCTGCCTGCGATGGAGGTCAGATCGCGTGCGCTGCGTGCAGTTCGGCCAGGATGGTGTCTTTCAAGGCGGCTTGCGCGGCTGGGGCGCGCGTGCGTGGCCGGGGCTGCGCTACGTCGTAATGGGCACGCGGCGGGCCGGCGCGCGTGTCGAGCATGACGATGCTGTCGCTCAGGTACAGCGCTTCGTCGATATCGTGGGTCACCAGCAGCACCGTCAAGCCGTGGCGGTCAGCGACGCTTGCCAGCAGGTCTTGCAGCTTCATGCGGGTAAACGCGTCGACGGCGGAAAACGGTTCGTCCAGCAGCAAGATGCGGGGCTGGCCAAACAAGCCACGGGCGATTGCCGCCCGCTGCGCCTGGCCGCCAGATAATTGCTTGGGCAGGCTGGCGGCATGGCCTTGCAAACCCACTTCGTCCAGCAGCACGGCCACGCGGGGATCGTGCTCGCCGCCGGCGCCCAGGCCAAAGGCGATATTTTGCGCCACCGTCAGCCAGGGAAACAGGCGCGGTTCCTGGAAGATCAGGCCGATTTCAGCTTGAACCCCGGCATGTACGCCTTCCAGCGGCAGGCCATCAAGTTGGATTTTGCCGCGAAAGTCGCCGTCCAGCCCCGCCACGATCGATAGCAGGCTGCTCTTGCCGCAGCCGCTGGCGCCGATCAGGCTGACGATTTCACCCTGGCGCAGCTGCAGCTGCAGGTTGTGCAGCACGCGGCGGGTGCCGTAGCTTTTTTCATGGACGCTGATGTCTAATAATGTCGTCATGGTTTTTCAGGCTGGGGCATAGCTGTCGCGCCATGCCAGCAAACGGTTTTCCAGGCGGCGCATCAGGCTGTCGCTGGCCTTGCCCAGTAAGGCCAGCAGCACGATGGCGGCCAGCACGATGTCGGCGCGGCTGGTTTCGCGGCCATCGCTGAGCAGATAGCCCAGGCCCTGGCTGGCGGCGATCAGTTCGGCCGCCACCATGAACATCCAGGCCAGGCTCAGGCCATTGCGCAGCCCCGTAAAAATCGCCGGCAAGGCAGCCGGCAGCAGCACGCGGCGCGCCAGTGCGAAACGGCTCAAACGGTACAGCCGGGCCGCGTCGATCAGCTTGCGGTCCACGTCGCGGATGCCCGAGGCCACGCCCATGTAGACGGGGAAAAACGCGCCGATGCCGATCAACACTAGCTTGGGCGCTTCATCGATGCCTAGCCATAGCAGCAGCAAGGGCACCCAGGCCAGCGACGGTATCGCGCGCAGCGCCTGGAAGGTCGGGTCGAGCAAGGCTTCCGCCGTGCGGTTCAAGCCGACTGCCGCACCGAGCACGATGGCCAGCAAGGCGCCGCCCGCAAAACCGATGGCCACCCGCACGGTGCTGGCCAGCACGTGGCCGGTCAGGCCATGGCGCGCCAGCTCGGCGATGGTGGCCGCAATCTCGCTGGGCGCGGGCAGCAGGTTGTCGGGAATGGCGCCGCTGCGCACGCCCACTTCGGCGGCCAGCAACGCCAGGACCGGCAGGAGCAAGCCCCAGGCGGCGCGCGGCAGGCGCAGTTTGAATGAATGGGAAGCGGTTGCCTTGTCAACGGCCAGTGTCTGCTTGTTCATGACGTGCTTTATGCCTTGATATAGGGGCGGGCGAAGCGCGTATCGACCAGTTCCGCAATGGCGCGGTTAACGTCCGTGCCCGGTTTGACCAGGGCTTCTTCGACCAGGATGGGCGCGGCCAGCTGCAGCGCCTTGACGTGTTCGGTCGATGGTTGCGGATTGCTGAAATCGCTGCGCAGCTTGACTTGCAGCAGCGCCACCGGCAGGCTGACCCTGGCTTCTTCCGCGAGGATTTTCGACGCTTCGGCCGGGTTGGCAATCACCCAGGCGCGCGCCCGTTCATACGCCTGTATCACCTTGGCCGTTTCGGCGGGCCGGCTGGCCAGGAAGTCCTCGCGCACGTTCAAGAAACCATAGGTATTGAAGGCCACGTTGCGGTAGATCAGGCGCGAACCCGCTTCCAGTTCGCTGGCCGCCATATGCGGGTCGAGGCCGGCCCAGGCATCGACCTTGCCCTGTTCCAGCGCGGCGCGGCCATCGGCGTGCTGCAGGCTCACGTGTTCGATGTCGCTGCGTTTCAGGCCCGCCGTTTTCAGCGCGCGCAGCAGGAACAGATACGGATCGGTGCCCTTGGTGGCGGCCACCTTCTTGCCCTTCAAGTCGGCGATAGTGCGGATAGGGCTATCCTTGCGCACCACCAGCGCCGTCCATTCGGGCCGCGAAAAAATATACGGTGCGCGGACAGGGTTGCCATTGGCGCGGGCCAGCAGGGCAGCCAGGCCGGCGCTCGAACCGATATCGATGCTGTTCGCGTTCAGGTATTCGAGCGCCCGGTTGCTGCCCGCGCTGAAGATCCATTTTATATTGGTGCCTTCCGGCTTGAAGGCTTCTTCCAGCCAGCCGAAACGGCGCAAGACCAGGCTGACCGGCGAATAATAGGCGTAGTCCAGCCGCAGTTCTTTTAAGGGCTTAGTATCAGGATTAGTGGCTGGAGCTGCGGCGCGAGCCAGCGAGGGCAGGGCGGCGATTGCTGCGCCACTGGCGGCCAGCTGTAACAGGGTTCTGCGTTTCATGGTGTCCTTGATGGCGGGTTTACGCGGCGGCGAGGGTGGCCGATGCTGCGGGAGCGATGCTGACCTGGCGTCCGGCATGGCTGTCCGGCAGGCGCGGGCCCTGGCCGAATACCTTATGGCGCAAGCTGCCCTCTGCGTAGCTGTGGCGGTAGCGGCCGCGCCGCTGCAGTTCCGGCACGATGTGGCTCACCACATCGGCCATGCTGTCGTGGGCCACGGCGAAAGCCAGGTTAAAACCGTCGATGCCGGTGTCGTCTATCCAGCTTTCCAGCTGGTCGGCCACCTGGCTGGCATCGCCGACGATCACGGGGCCGCGTCCGCCCAGGCCGATATATTCGGCCGCTTCGCGCACCGTCCATTTGCGGTCGGGGTCAGCCTGGCTGAAGGAGGCCAGCGCCGAGCGGCCTGCGTCCAGGTCGATGTAATCGATGGTGGCGTCGAGCGGATAGCGGCTGAAGTCCACGCCCGTCCAGCCGGACAGCAGCGCCAGCGCCGCCTCGATATCGATATGGCTGCGGTAATCTTCGTACTTGGCGCGCGCCTCGGCTTGCGTTTCGCCCGTGATGATCAGCGCCTGCGCGTAGATGACCAGGGCGTCGCCATTGCGGCCGGCCTGGGCTACGGCCGCGCGCAAGTCGTCCGCATGGCGTTTCACCACCGTCTTGCTGGGCCCACTGACAAACGTCGCTTCCGCATGGCGTGCTGCAAAGCGCGTGCCGCGCGGCGAAGTACCGGCCTGGTACAGCAGCGGCGTGCGCTGCGGCGACGGTTCGCACAGGTGGATGCCGGGCACCTGGTAATGGCGGCCGTGATGATTAATCGGGTGAACCCTGGCTGGATCGGTGTACACGCCGCGTGCCTTGTCGTTGACCACGGCGTCGTCCTCCCAGCTTTTTTCCCATAGCTTGTAGACCACGTCCAGGTATTCATCGGCCAGGTCGTAGCGTTCATCGTGGCCCAGCTGCTGGTTCAGGCCCAGGTTGCGCGCCGCGCTGTCGAGGTAGCCGGTGACGATATTCCAGCCGATGCGTCCGCCCGTCAAATGATCGAGCGTGGAAATGCGCCGCGCAAACGTGTATGGATGTTCATAGGTGAGGGCGCAGGTGACGCCGAAACCCAGGTGTGTGGTTGCCTGCGCCATGATGGGCACCAGCGCCAGCGGGTCGTTCAGCGGCACTTGCACGCCATGCTTCAAGGCCGCTGCTACGCCGCCCTGGTACACGTCATACACGCCCAGCACATCGGCCAGGAAGATGGCGTCGAACAGGCCCGCTTCCAGCAGCCGCGCCAGTTCGGTCCAGTGCGCAGGATCGGTATAGCGGTGGCTCTGGTCGCGCGGATGGGTCCACAGTCCGGGTGACTGGTGGCCCACGGTATTCATCTGGAAAGCGTTGAAGCGTATCGTCTTGGCCATGGTTTATTTTGCTGCCGTTTGCAAGGCTTGCTGGTATTCGGTCTTCGAATAGCCGGCAAAGTATTTGTTGGTCACGTCGAGGAATTCACGCGAGCGGTAGGCTGCCGCGATATCCCTGGCGAACTGCTTGTCCTTGTCGGCCGTGCGCACGGCCACCAGGTTGATGTAGTTGGGCGAGATCTTTTCGGCGATCAAGGCATCCGTCAGCTTCAGGCCCGAGGCCAGCGCATAGTTACCGTTGATGAAAGAGTAATCGGTGTCGCCCAGCGAACGTGGCAGCTGCGCCGCTTCCAGTGGCAGCAGCTTGATTTTCTTGAGGTTGACGGCGATATCCTTTTCCGATGCGCGCACGGCATCAAAGCCTGCGCGCAGCTTGATCCAGCCCAGCTGGTCGAGCAGCACCAGTGCGCGTGCCTGGTTGGTCGGATCGTTCGGCAAGCCCACCGTCGTGTCTTCCTTCACATCGTTCAGCGTGGTGTGCTTCCTGCTGTAGATGGCGATGGGCGCGGTGGGCACGGTGACCAGGTCCGTCAGCGCCAGCTTGTGCTCGGTCGCGAATTTTTTCAGGTAAACGATGTGCTGGAAGACGTTGGCGTCCAGCGACCCCTCGGCCAGCGCGAAGTTCGGCTGGATATAGTCATTGAACTCCACCAGCCTGACCTTGTAGCCCTGCTTTTCCAGGATGGGCTTGATGCCCAGCTTGATCTGGTCCGCATACGGGCCGGCGCTGGTGCCGATCACGATCTCCTTCGGATCCCTGGCGTGGGCGAAGCTGGTGGCGAGCGCCAGGGTCATTGCAAGGGCGCTGAATATGAAGGGGCGGCGGGCGATGTTCATGACAGTTCCTTTTGATTGAGTGGTGATTCAATAAAACCCAACAGCAATGCCGGGGTCGGACCCGCCGGGGGAATGCTCCCAATGGGGGGCATTCCGATCGCGAAGCGACCGACCCCGGGTGGAAGCTGACAATCACGAGTACGCGGTCGGTTCCGGCAAGGTGCCGCTCAGGGCATAGCGCCCCAGGTCGCGCAGCTTGTAGTCGATGGGATCGTGCAGGGTATGCACGCGCACGTTGCGCCAGTAGCGGTCAAAACCATATTGGGCCGAGGTGGAGCGGGCGCCCGTCAGCTCGAACATCTGGCTGCTGACTTCCAGGCCTGCCTTGTGCGCCAGGGCTTTCGCTTCAGCCACGGCGACGGCCAGCTGGCCCCGGTCCTGCGCCGTGATCAAGGAACCCTTGCGGTAGACCGTATCGAGTTCCTGCGCCGCCGCGTCGGCCAGTACTTGCGCGGGGCGCAGCAGCAGCCATAGCTGGCCGTAGCGGTGCTGCACCAGCGGGTCGTCGCTGGCCTTGTCCACGCCGGAGGCAAACCAGGCTTTTGCCTGCTCCTCCGTATAGCGGCGGGCCGCTTCGAAAGCGCCTTCGGCGATGCCCAGGTAGAGGTTCGTCATGATCAGCTGCGCGATCTGCGAACGCACGGTCGCCTGTGGCGTGGCGACCTGCGCGGGGGCCTGCAGCACCAGGTCGGATGGCAGGAACACCTGCTCGAAATGTACATTGCCGCTGTCCGTCTGGCGCTGGCCGAATGCATCCCAGTCGGGCCTGACCTGTACGCCGGCCTGGCGCGTGGGCAGGGCGGCGATCAGCGCCGTTTTGGTCGGTGCGTGCCAGGCCGAGACGGTCAGCCAGTCCGACCCCACGGAGCCGGAAGAAAAACTCTTGATGCCGTCGAGCAGATAGCCATCGTTGGTGTCCTGCGCCGTGACGCGCCGGTCGAGCGGATTGAGGGCATTGCCCCAGAACAGGCGCTCGGCTACGGTCAGGGTCAGCAAGTGGCGCTGCTGCTGCGCATTGCCATACAGCTGCAGGCCGGCCAGCTGCAAATGGTGAAAACCGAATACGTGCGCCAGCGCGCTGTCGGCGCGGGCCAGGATGCGTATCACCTGGCAGACCAGCGTCCAGGGCGCACCCTGGCCGCCAAATTGCACCGGAATCGACAAGGTCAGCAAGCCGGACTCGCGCAGCCATTCGCGCTCCTGTGCCGCATGGCCGCCCGCCTGGTCGCGGGCATTGGCCGTTTCAGCCAGGCGTGCCGCCAGCGCCGTGGCGATGCCGATGGGGTCTGGCGCTGCCTGCCCGGCATGGTGGGGGGATAAGGGAAGAACAGATGACATGACGGCGATTCCAGTGGGACGATGCGGCCAGTATTGCACCGGCTGTCAACGCCCGTACACGAAGAAAAGCGCACATGCATATGCGGAAAAATGCAATCACGGCGGCGCGTGGCAGGCTGCGGGGCGTTGCCCGGCCATATCCGGAAAATACATATCGAAGCGCGAAAGCATTCGTTTTGCTGCAGCCCTGATGGCGATAGGCTGCAGCAAATCACTCCATCGTTGACATCGCAACAGACATCCTATGAGCATACTTTTATTGGGCGGCAGCCCCCAGCAGCCATCGAGTTCGGGCCGTTTGCTGGCGTTTATCGGCGAACGCCTGGTCCTGCAGGGCCATGGCGTGGGCAAGCTCGATGTGCGCGAGCTGCCCGCGCAGGCGCTGCTGCTGGCCGATTACAGCGATCCGGCGATCGCCCAGGCGGTGCAAGCCGTGGCTGCGGCCGACGCCATCGTGATCGCCACGCCGATTTACAAGGCCGCCTATACGGGGCTGCTGAAAACCTTCCTCGACTTGCTGCCGCAAGACGGCCTGGCCGGCAAGCTGGTGCTGCCGCTGGCCACGGGCGGCGGCCATGCGCACACGCTGGCGCTGGACTACGCCTTGCGCCCCGTGCTGCAGGCGCTGGGCGCCAAACAGGTCTACACCAGCATTTACGCGAATGCCCAGCAACTGGGCTGGCATGAAGAGCGTGGCCTGAATCTGGACGAACCAATTGCCAAACGTGTGCAGGCCGGCATCGATGAGCTGTCTGCCGGCTTGTCCGTGCTGGCGGGCGCCCGCCAGAGTGCCGTAGCGCCGTCTGTCCGGGCATCGCACGCCGACCTTCAACCAGCCTGAGTTCGTAACCACAAGGAGCCGCCATGAGCAACCGCCACGAAAACCGCCTTTCCCGCCGCACCACAGTGGGCCTGCTGTTCGCCGCCGTTGCGGGCGTGCTGGCCTCCAGCATGCCGATGACGGCAGAGGCCCAGGCCCAGCCTGAAGTGCGCATCGGCTACCAGAAATACGGCACGCTGACCTTGCTCAAGGGCCGCGGCACGCTGGAAAAACGCTTGTCCGAGCAGGGCGTGGCGGTGAAGTGGACGGAGTTTCCGGCCGGCCCCGTGCTGCTCGAGGGTTTGAACGTGGGCAGCATCGATTTCGGCACCGTGGGCGAAGCGCCGCCCATCTTTGCCCAGGCCGCCGGCGCCAACCTGGTCTACGTGGGCAATGAGCCGGCCTCGCCGGGCAGCGAAGCGATCGTCGTGCCCAAAGGTTCACCTCTACGTAGCTTGTCTGAATTGAAGGGCAAGAAGATCGCCCTGAACAAGGGCTCGAACGTGCATTACCTGCTGTTGAAGGCGCTGGAAAAAGCCGGCATCGCCTACAGCGACATCCAGCCCGTGTATCTGCCGCCGGCCGATGCGCGCGCCGCTTTCGAGCGGGGCAGCGTGGATGCCTGGGCGATCTGGGACCCCTTCCTGGCCGCCGCCGAAAAGCAGCTGGGTGCGAGGGTGCTGGCCGATGGCAAGGGCCTGGTGGCGAACTACCAGTTCTACCTCGCTTCGCGCCATTACGCGGAAAAAAATCCCGAGATCCTGCGCATCGTGCTCGATGAAATCGCCAAGGTCGACGACTGGGGCCGCAACAACCCCGATGAAGTGGCGGCCGTGCTGTCGGCCCAGACGGGCTTGGGCCGCGACGTGGTGGCGCTGGCGGCCTCGCGTTATGCGTATGGCGTCAAGCCCGTGTCGGTCGATGTGATCGCCTCGCAGCAAAAGGTGGCCGACGCCTTTTCCGGCCTGAAGCTGATCCCGAAACCGATCGTCGTCAAGGATGCGCTGCTGCCGGCCAGACAGCTGGCCACCAGTGGCAAGTAATCGATCCATAATCAAGCGAAAGAGTTCCATGTCATTGAATATCTTCTGGTTTATTCCCACCCATGGCGACAGCCGCTACCTGGGCACCTCGCAGGGCGCGCGCCCGGTCGATGCCGATTACCTGCGCCAGGTGGCCGTCGCCGCCGACACCCTGGGCTACGATGGCGTGCTATTGCCGACCGGCCGCTCGTGCGAAGACGCGTGGGTAGTGGCGTCGTCGCTGATCAGCGTGACGCAAAAGCTCAAGTTCCTGGTCGCCGTGCGGCCGGGCTTGTCCACGCCTGGCCTGGCCGTGCGCATGGCGTCCACCTTTGACCGCCTGTCGAATGGCCGGCTGCTGATCAACGTGGTGACCGGTGGCGACCAGGCCGAACTGGAAGCGGACGGCCTGTTTGCCGACCATGCCAGGCGCTATGAAATTTCCGATGAATTCATCCGCGTCTGGCGCGCCACCCTGGCCGGCGAGGGTGGTGCGGCGGGCTATGATTTCGAGGGCAAGCATATCCAGGTGAAGGGGTCCAAGACCCTGTATCCACCCGTGCAAAAGCCGTATCCGCCGCTGTACTTTGGCGGTTCGTCCGAGCCTGCGCATGAACTGGCGGCTGAACAGATGGACGTCTACCTGACCTGGGGCGAGCCGCCGGCCGCCGTGGCGGAAAAGATCGCCGATATCCGCGCGCGCGCGGCCAAAAGGGGGCGCACAGTCCGGTTTGGCATCCGTTTGCACGTGATCGTGCGCGAAACGAATGAAGCGGCCTGGCGCGCAGCCGATGAATTGATCAGCCACCTGGACGACGACATCATCGCCAAGGCGCAGGAAGCGTTCGGCAAGATGGATTCGGTCGGCCAGCAGCGCATGGCGGCCCTGCATGGCGGCAAGCGCGACAAACTGGAAGTGTCGCCCAATCTGTGGGCCGGCGTGGGCCTGGTGCGCGGCGGCGCGGGCACGGCGCTGGTCGGCGACGCTCCCACGGTGGTGGCGCGCATCCAGGAATACGCGGAGCTGGGCATCGATACCTTTATCTTCTCTGGCTACCCGCACCTGGAAGAATCGTACCGCTTCGCCGAACTGGTATTCCCCTTGCTGGGCAAGGGCAAGGCCGTGGGCGAGCAGTCGCTGAGCGGACCTTTTGGCGAAGTCATGGCCAGCAATATCGTGCCGGCGGCGTCACAGAAGAAAGCGGCCTGAGATGGCGGCCGGCCGTAGTCGGGCATGGGGCGTAGCGCCCAAGACGCTGGCGCCATGGGCCTTGCCCTTTGCGCTGCTGCTGGCCTGGCAGCTGGCGTCGCAATGGGGCTGGCTATCGAGCCGCATCCTGCCCGAGCCGTGGGCCGTGGCAAAAGCCTTCTGGAGCCTGACGGCGTCCGGTGAATTGTGGCTGCACCTGAAAACGAGTTTGTGGCGGGCCACCCTGGGTTTTGCCATCGGCGGGGGACTGGGATTGCTGCTGGGCCTGCTGACGGGCAGCTTCCGCCATGCGGAAACCCTGTTGGATACGACCCTGCAAATGGTGCGCAACATCCCGGCGCTGGCGCTGATCCCGCTGGTGATCCTGTGGTTCGGCATCGACGAGACGGCCAAGCTGTTTTTGCTGGCCGTGGGCGTCTTCTTTCCCGTCTACCTGAACACCTTCCACGGCATCCGTTCGGCCGACCAGGGCCTGATCGAGATGGCGAAAAGCTACGGCTTGTCCGGCTGGCCCCTGTACCGCGACGTGATCCTGCCGGCCGCCATGCCGTCCATCCTGGTGGGCGTGCGTTTTTCGCTGGGCCTGGTATGGGTGCTGCTGATCGTGGCCGAAACCATCTCGGCGCAGGCCGGCATCGGCTACATGACCATGAATGCACGCGAATTCCTGCAAACGGACGTGGTGCTGGTCGGTATTTTGCTGTACGCCTTGCTGGGCAAGCTGGCCGACCTGTTCTCGCGCCGGCTGGAACGCCATTGTTTGCGCTGGAATCCCGCTTACCGCTAATCACGAAAGAACACACCATGCTGCTCGCGCCCATCCAGATCGAATCGGACTTTTTGTCCCACTTCGTGCAGTACGATCCCGTCGCCGAACAAGCGAAGGCCAGGACTGGCCCGCGCGGCAGGTTCGAGCGGTGCGGCGTGCCGCTGGCATTGGATAAGCTGAGCAAGGCCTATGGCGGGCGCCGGGTGCTCAACAACATCGATCTGGCATTGCGTGCCGGTGAATTCGTCGCCATCGTGGGACGCAGCGGCTGCGGCAAGAGTACCTTGCTGCGTTCGATCGCGGGCCTGGAAAGCGTGGATCAAGGCCAGGTGACTGTTGGCTCAGGCAAGCAATTCGACGCCCCGGACATCCGCATCATGTTCCAGGAAGCGCGGCTGCTGCCCTGGAAAACCGTGCTGGAAAACGTCGCCCTGGGTTTGCCCCGTTCGGTGGGGGCGGCCGCCGCTTCCCTGTGGACGGTGGGCCTGGCCGACCGCGCCGACGAGTGGCCGGCTGCGCTCTCGGGTGGGCAGAAGCAGAGGGTGGCGCTGGCGCGGGCGCTGGTGCATGAGCCGCAACTGCTGCTGCTCGATGAACCGCTGGGCGCACTCGACGCCCTGACCCGCATCGAAATGCAGCAGCTGATTGAATCGTTGTGGCTGGCGCGTGGCTTTACGGCCGTGCTGGTGACGCATGACGTGGCCGAGGCGGTAGCGCTGGCCGACCGCGTGCTGCTGATCGAAGATGGCCAGATCACGCTCGACGAACAGATCGATTTGCCGCGTCCCCGCCAGCGCGGCAGCGCAGCCTTTGCGGCGCTGGAGCAGACTATCCTGGCGCGCGTGCTGCAGCCTCGCTCAAGCTGATAAAACCATCATCGTCCAGCGTGGCCGTCATCGCAACATAGCTGGCGATGCTGGCGTGGCGCGTGGCCATGGCGTGATGATGCGTGGCCGTGATCACCATCACCTGGGCGCCCGCCGCTTCTCCCGCCTCGATGCCGACCGCCGCGTCTTCAAACACCAGGCAATCGGTGGCTGACACGCCCAGCTTTTGCGCCGCCAGCAGATAGCATTCAGGCCGGGGTTTGCCCGCTTTCACGTCTTCGGCCGTCACCATCACCTCCGGCAGCGGCATGCCGGCCGCCTCCAGGCGCGCCAGCGCCAGCGCACGCGGGGCGGACGTCACGATGGCCCATTGCGCTGCTGGCAGTGTTTGCAAAAAGTGCCGCGCGCCGGCGATTTCGACGATGCCATCCACATCGATGATTTCCGCTGCCGTGATGCCGCGCGATTCATGGTGCGGGTCCACGCCCGGTAAATCCAGCCTGGCGATGGTGTCGAGCGCGCGCGCGCCGTGGATGGTGGGCAGGAAGCTGGCGACGTCCAGGCCCTGGCGTTGCGCCCAGGAGCCCCAGATACGTTCGGCCGCAGCGATGGAATTGATGATGGTGCCATCCATGTCGAACAAAAAAGCGCGGTAGCGGCCATGTTCTATCGTGGCGGAAGCGGATGCGAGGTAGGGTGACGGCGAGGACGAGAGCGGGGCGGACATGGCTTCCTTGCAAAAGATGGGCTGGAAGCCATTGTAACGGCAGAGCAGTTTTATTTCAGGCAGTAGCGCAGGCAGGTCCACGATTCTTCATGGACGCGCCTGCCCAGGCTAGTTTATTTCTTGTCAGCCTTTTCCATCGCCAGCTGGTAATCCGTTTTTTCGTAGCCGGCGAAGTATTTATTGGTGATGTCGAGGAAGGCGCGCGAGCGGTAGGCCGCTTCGATGTCTTTCACCCATGGCTTGCCCTTGTCGGCCGTGCGGATGGCCACCAGGTTGACATAGCTGTCCGAGATTTTTTCGGCGATCAGGGCGCTGGTCAGCTTGATGCCGGCCGCTTGCGCGTAGTTGCCGTTAATGAAAGCGTAGTCGGTGTCGGCCAGCGAGCGTGGCAACTGCGCCGCTTCCAGCGGCACCAGTTTCAGTTTCTTCGGATTGTCGGCCACGTCACGCTCGGAAGCGCGCAGCGGATCGACATGCGGTTTGAGCTTGATCCAGCCCATTTTGTCGAGCACCACCAGCGCGCGCGCCTGGTTGGTCGGATCGTTCGGCATGGCGACGGTGGCGCCGGGCTTGATCTCGGCCAGCGACTTGTGCTTGGTGCTGTACAGGGCGATCGGCGTGGTCGGCACGGTGATTAGGGGGCTCAGCGCCAGCTTGTTATCGGTGGCGAACTTGTTCAGGTAGACGATGTGCTGGAACACGTTGGCGTCCAGCGAGCCTTCGGCCAGTGCGTAGTTCGGCTGCACGTAGTCGTTGAATTCGACGATCTTGACCTTGTAGCCCTGTTTTTCCAGGATCGGCTTGATGCCCAGTTTCAGCTGGTCGGCGTAAGGGCCGGCGCTGGTGCCGATCACCAGTTCCTTCGGGTCCTTGGCGTAGGCCGAAACGGACAGGGTCAGGCTGACGGCGGCCAGCAGCAGCTTGCGGCGGAATGTATTCATGTTTTTTCCTTGATTCGAAAAGATTAACGTTTGTCGAGACGCTTGGCGATGCGCGTGCCTGCGAACTGGATGGTTTGCACCAGCACGATCAGGATGGCGACGGTGACGACCATGATGTCGGTCTCGAAGCGGTAGTAGCCGTAGCGGATGGCCAGGTCGCCGATGCCGCCGCCGCCCACCACGCCGGCCACGGCCGAATAGGACAGGAAGCTGATCGACAGCACGGTCAGCGCCAGCACCAGGCCGGAGCGCGCCTCGACCAGCAGCACGCGGAAAATGATCTGCATTTCTGAGGCGCCCATGGCGTGCGCTGCCTCGATCACGCCGCGCGGCACTTCGCGCAGGTTTTGCTCCACCAGGCGCGCCAGGTAGGGAATCGCGGCGAACGACAGCGGCACCGCGGCGGCCAGCGGGCCGATCGAGGTACCGGCGATGATGCGGGTAAACGGCGTCAGCGCCACCAGCAAAATGATGAAGGGGAAGCTGCGCACGGTATTGACCAGCCAGCCCAGTATCATCGACAGGGGGCGGTTTTGCAGCGACTGGCCTTCCGAGACGAGGAACAGCAAAATGCCCAGCGGTCCGCCGATCAAGATGGCGGCCGTCAGGCCGATGCCGAGCATGGTCATGGTCTGGCCCAGCGCGACCCAGATTTCCGGCAGCAGCGCGACGACGTTATTGAATGATTCTTCAAACATGTGTGGCATCCTTCCATGCGGTGGCTTCGAATGCTTCGGTGCCGTAATAAGCCAGTTCGCGTCCCAGCGCGGTCTTGCGCGGGGTGGTGGTGTCGCTCAAGTCGAATTGCTCGGCGATCGCGCCCGCTTCCACCACGGCGACGCGGTTGCAGATGGCGCCCAGCACCGACAGCTCATGGCTGACGATGACGATGGTCACGCCGAGGCGCGCATTGATGTCGCGCAGGGTATCGAGCAGGGCGCGCGTGGTTTCCGCATCCAGCGCGGAAGTCGGTTCGTCGCACAGCAGCACGTCAGGGTGGCTGGCCAGTGCGCGGGCAATCGCCACGCGCTGTTTCTGGCCGCCCGACAGCTGCGCCGGATAGCTGTGCAGCTTGTCCGACAGGCCCACCAGCGCCAGGCATTCCTCGACGCGGGCGGCGATCTGCTCGCCCTTGGTGGTGCCATGGATTTTCAGGGGGAAGGCCACGTTGTCGTAGACGCTGGCGTTTTGCAGCAGGTTGAACTGCTGGAAAATCATGCCGATATTCTGGCGCGCATCGCGCAGCGCGCTCTTGCCCAGGCTGGTCAATTCGCGGCCAGCAACGGTGATGCTGCCGCTATCGGGGCGCTCGAGCAGGTTAATCAGGCGCAGCAAGGTCGATTTGCCGGCGCCGCTCTTGCCGATCAGGCCGAAAATATCGCCGGGATAAACATCCAGCGAGACCGATTTGACCGCGTGAAATTGTTCGCCCTTGGGCAGCGCGAAGGTCTTGTTCGCGTCAGCTATGCGTATCACCGGTGTACGGTTTATGGTCATGCACTATTCCTTTTATTATTCGCGTCCCGTACTGCCATGTTGCTCATCATCGTCAGCATGGATCACTTGCAGCGGCGGCCGGACAGGCCGGCCTGGGACGTCGGTTGCGTAGTATACCTCCGATCGCCATATACCCCCTACGATAGAATCTTGCTTTGAATATGCGAATAATGTCTATGCAGCTGTTTTCAAGTGAAAAAAACTGAAAATAGTTCATATTGCCGAATTAAATCGTGCCGTACAGCGCAGAAGAGAGGCGGGGCGGTGGAAAATTCGATGGACAGGGCATCCGCAAAAGGCGATCTTTTGCGGGATGCAGCGGTTCTGGTGTTTTTTGTGGCAGAAGGGGGAGCGATTATCGACCGCTATTTGCACTATCCTGAGCAGATTCTGCCTCAATGTTGATAGCCGCCGCTGGCGGCGGGCCATTTGGGCGGCGCAGCAGATAGATGATGACGGCGACTTCCATCACGCCGACCAGGATAATGACCCACGTCGGTGGATGGCCGAGGCACATGGCGACGAAGCCGATCGCCATGCCCAGGCAGGCCATGGCCTTGCCGCGCCGCGAGACGGCGCGGTGTTGACGCCACTGGCGCAGCGATGGGCCGAACCGCGGATGCTGCAGCAGCCAGTGTTCCAGGCGCGGCGAAGCGCGGCTGAAGCAGGCCAGCGCCAGGATCAGGAAAATCGTGGTCGGCATCACGGGCAGCATGGCGCCGATGATGCCCAGTAAAACCATCAGCGCGCCGGTGGCCGTCCAGGCCCAGCGGCGCAGGCGTGCGCCATGGGTCTCCGGCAATGGCACGCTGGCCGGCTGCATGTCAGTCTGCGCTTCCTTCCGCCTTTCCTTCCGCCTTTCCTTCATTATGCGTAAGCCTCGACGTGGCCGTGCATGCGCATGAAGGCGGCGCGTGCGCCGTCGATCACGCGCGCTTCTCCGTCAAGGTCCAGCGGCGCGGCATCGAGTACGGCCGTGAAATCGCGCCAGTGGCGCGCGCGGCCATCGGGGTGGCCGGCCAGGTGACGCGCGCCATGCTGTTCATCGAGGCCGATCTTGCCCGCCAGCTTGTACAGGATGGCGGCGCCCAGTTTCGAGCCTTCGCTGACGTACAGCCAGCCCAGCGCGGTGGCCAGGTCCAGCTGGGGGCCGAACGGTGCTACGGCCGCATCGGCTGGCACGGGCGAGCCCAGGTCGCGCAGGTCGGCGGCGATGCTGTCGTAGCGGCGGCGCTGCGCCAGGTCGGGCAGCAGGGCAGCCAGGCCCGCATGCTCATACAGCGCATCGACGTCGCGCAAAAAAGCGTATTGCGCCTGCAGGAAGCGCGTGTAGTTTTGCGTATTGTCGAAAGGCTTGCTGGCCATGATGCGCTGGTCCAGCACGTCGTGCGTTTCCATGGTGTCGGCTTTCAGGCGCTGGCTACGGGGCAGGGCAGTGTCGGTGGAGCTGTTTGAGGCGTGGTTCAGGGTATTTGCGTTCATGTATTTTCCTACTCTATCAAGTAACGATCAAGTGCGCCTGCTGGCCGGGTAGGGCGTGAAGAGCAGGGCGCGCAGTGATGGCTGGGCTGGATCGGCGTGGCGATATGGCCTGATGGCTGGCGTAGGCGCGGTGGCCGGCGGGCTGGCGTATGGTTGGCGCGGCCGGGTTTTAAAACACAGTGTTAATCACGGTCGCGCGGAAGGCAGGCATGATAACAATCCATGAGATGAATAACAAGAATCATTCTCATTTAAATTGCTGGATATTTTCAAGCGTGCGGTGAATAATCGACAACAGGAGACGCTGTGGTGGACAGGGATGTACCTATTATCGAATTTTTCGATGCTAACTAGGTATATTTTCCATTTTACATCGATCTTCATGGCATGCATAATCGTTGCAACCAAGCCATAACCATCTGCTCAAGGGCGGATTGGTCGCGGTTTTTAAACCTTCACATTTGAATCAGGGAATTTACAATGAAAAAACTGCTCGCCTTTGCCGTCGCTGCTGGTATCTCGCTGTCCGCCGTTGCCGCTCCTGAAGTCTATGTCATCGATGGTAGCCACACCTTCCCACGTTTTGAATACACTCACTTGGGTTTCTCGACGCAGCAAAGCCGTTTCAATAACACCACCGGTAAAATCACCCTGGACCGCGCTGCCAAGACCGGCTCCGTTGAAGTACTGATCGATACCAAATCGGTAGACACCGGTTCGACCGTGTTCAACACCCACATCCAGGGCGAAGACTTCCTGGACACGGCCAAATTCCCGGTCGCGACCTACAAGTCGACCAAGTTCAATTTCGATGGCGACAAGCTGGCAAGCGTCGATGGCACCCTGACCCTGAAAGGCGTGACCAAGCCAGTGACCCTGACCGTCACGTCGTTCACCTGCGCGCCACATCCGATGGTGAAGTCAGATGCTTGCGGCGCCAATGCCACGGCCCACATCAAGCGTTCGGAATTCAACGCTGGTAAATATGCACCTGCAGTGAGCGATGACGTCACGCTGACCTTTGCGATCGAAGCGATCAAGCAGTAAAACGTGTGACAAAATCTACTGCGCGTCGCGCTTTGCGGCCTGCGATGCTCACCGTGCTTAAGCACGGTTGCGCTTCTTAGCCACAAATCATCGCCGCTCGCTACGATTTTGTCAGACGTTTATTATCTGGTGGCGGTTAATATTTACTGCAGATCAGGATAAAAATGGCGGCAGACTTCGGTCTGCCGTTTTTTTATATCCCAACGGCAAGGACTGGGGTCGGACCTGGCGGGTCCGACCCCGGCTTCTGCTTTGCGGGCCGGTTTTCAGGCATCACGACAAATGATGCACTTCCTGCTGTCCATACACGGGCGTGGCGATGCCTTCCATGCGCGCTTTCAGTTGCAGCGACAGGTATTGCGAGTAATGGCGCGACTGGTGCAGGTTACCGCCATGGAACCACAGCGCTGGCTGCTGCGTGGGTTTCCACATATTGCGCTGCTCGCCTTCCCATGGTCCCGGATCTTTTGTCGTGCTTGAACCCAGTCCCCACACCTTGCCCACCTTGTTCGCCACTTCCGGCGAGATCAGGTCGGCGGCCCAGCCATTCATGGAGCCGTAGCCGGTGGCATACACCACCAGGTCGGCCGGCAGTTCCGTGCCGTCCGAGAGCACGATGGAATGGGCTTTCAATTCCTGCACGCCGACGCCGCTTTTCAGCTTGATCTTGCCCTCGGCGACCAGCTCGGAGGCGCCCACGTCGATGTAATAGCCGGAGCCGCGCCGCAGGTATTTCATGAACAGGCCCGAGTCGTCATCGCCAAAGTCCAGCATGAAGCCCCGTTCTTCGAGGCGCGCATAAAAGTCGGCGTCGCGCTCGCGGATGGCCTTGAAGATGGGTTTCTGGAAGTCCGCCAGTATCTTGTACGGGATCGAGGCAAAGGTCAGGTCGGCCTTGGCAGTGGTCATGCCGGCCGCCAGTGCGCGTTCCGAATACAGGTCGCCCAGGGCCAGGTCCATCAGCGAATCGGACTTGACGATATGCGTCGACGAGCGCTGCACCATGGTCACGTCCACGCCCGCTTCCCACAGCGCGGCGCAGATATCGTGCGCCGAATTGTTGGCCCCGACCACCACTACCTTCTTGCCCACATAGCCGTCCGGCCCTGGATGCCGGGACGAGTGCTGCTGCTCGCCCTGGAACACTTCCATGCCCTTGAACCTGGGCAGGTTGGCCTTGCCCGACATGCCGGTGGCCAGTACCAGCTGTTGTGGCTTCAGGGTGACGGGCTGGCCGTCGCGCACCACGTTGACCGTCCATTCGCCGGAAACTTCGTCATAGCTGGCCGATTCGCACGTGGTCGAGCCCCAGTAATTCAGTTCCATCACCTTGGTGTACATTTCCAGCCAGTCGCCCACCTTGTCCTTGGGCGTGAAGACGGGCCAGTTGTCTGGGAAGGGGATGTAGGGCATGTGGTCGTACCAGACCGGGTCGTGCAGGCATAGCGATTTATAGCGCTTGCGCCAGCTGTCGCCTGGGCGGGCGTTTTTCTCGACGATGATGGTGGGGACGTTCAACTGGCGCAGCCGCGCGCCGAGCGCGATGCCGCCCTGGCCGCCGCCGATGATCACGCAATACGGCTGGCGCGTATAACCGAGTTCGCGCGCTTCCTGTTCGCGGTGTTCCAGCCAGCTGCTGCGGTTGGTGCGCGCCCCGTGTTCGGCGCCCATCGGCCGCCGTGGGCCTTTGGGTTCTTCATGGCCCTTCAATTCGGCCATGGTGGTCAGCAAGGTCCAGATCTGGCCATCGCGGATGCGGATAAAACCGGTGCCGCGTCCGACCCTGGTTTCCACCGTGATCCAGCATTGCGTCACGCCACCGGCTTCAACGGCCTGTTCGCCCTCGGCGATGCGCACGGTGACCGGCTGCACGGCGCCCAGTTGCGCGCTCAGCATGTCGGCGATCTGTACGCGGCCTTCCAGGGTTTTCAAATTCCAGGTAAATAGCACCAGGTCGCGCCAGAAACCGCTTTCTTCAAAAAGCTGCGCCGCGCCGGTGGCGTCGCTGGCGCGCAGCGCGCCTTCGAGCTGCTCCAGCACGCTGGCCACTGTGTGATTATCGTTTGTCATCGTGTCTCCTCCATGTCTGTCGGGATGCGGTTTTATTACCGCTGACGATGTTGTATCACTGCCGTTCTGGCGTCGCATCCTGCGTTGCAGCATGGCTGGCGATGAGACGGAAGTCTCAGCCAGTTTTGATGCCTATTGCCTGTGCGGCGGCACGATGTGCAGCTGTTTCATGCGACGGTACAAGGTCGCCCGCGAGATGCCCAGCATGGCCGCTGCCGGCAAAGGGCGCCACTTGGCGGCGCTCATGGCGTTGATGATGCGCGTGCGTTCGGCCAGTTCCTGTTCGCTGTAGTCATATTTCACACCGGCGGCGGGCATGGGGCGCGCACTGCTTCTCTCTTGCGCGTGGCGGATCGGTGCGCGCACGCGCGCATGCAGCCAGGCGCCGCTGGCGAGCAGGCGCAGGGACAGCAGGTGGTGGCTGGCGCGCGCATCGAACAGGCGCTCTGGCCGCAGGTCGAACACCTCGGCGACAGGGCGGGGCAGGCTGGCCAGGCCTTCGATAGCCAGCCGCGCGCAGCGGTTGGCGGCCACGATGCAGCCATGTTCATCGACGGCGACCAGCATTTCCGGCTGCACCTCGGCGAAATGGCGGTTGCGGTGCGCCAGCAAAATGCAGCAATGGCTGTAGGACTGGAGAAAATAGCCGTCTTCGATCAAGGTGGCGCTCTGCCGCACCAGCTGCTTGACCAGGCGCTGGCTGTCGCGTGCATCGGGCGACGCCAGCGCGGAGGCGTCGAGCACGCCGATCAGGTCGCCGTGCGGTGAAAAGATGGGTGCTGCGCTGCAGGTCAGGCCCGTGAAGGCGGCGCGGAAATGGTCGGTTTTATGCACGGTGATCGCTTCATGGTCGAGCAGCACCGAGGCGACGCCGCACGTGCCTTCTTCGTCTTCGGACCAGCAGGAACCCAGGTACAGGCCCGCTTTCCTGAACTGCTTGCGCTGGTCCTGGTCGACCGCGTAATCGATGGTCACGCCATGCGCATTGGCCAGGATGACGCAATAACCGGCTTCGCGCACCATGGCGTGCAGGCGCGGCAGGCAGTCTCCCGTCGACCGTAAAAAGCCTTCTTCCGCTTGCTGGATGGCCCGCAGTTCGGCGCCGCTGAGGATGCGTGGCCCGGTGGTGCAGGCGGGGTCGAGCCGGTAATCGTTCAGCGAACGGCGGTAGGACGAGGCCAGCCTGGCCGCATCGGCGCCGGGGTTAACGATGCGGCCGGCGATCAGGTCGCGCACCCGGTCGATATGGCTGGTTGGGCGGACGTAGGGCATGGCGCTCTCCTTGGTCTCGTGTCTCTGGTGTTGTTATGGTGTTCCTGTTTGTAGCATGAAGTACGGGACACTGCATTCTGCGTTGCAGCATGTGCCCACGCTGAGACGATCGTCTCAGGCAGGAGACTTGCCAAGCGTGCCCGGCCACATCTGGCTTCTCTGATAACATCGGCCCCATCAAGGCGCAAGGGGGGGGCACAGTGAGTCCAGACTATCCTGACCGGCACGGCCAAGCGCAGCTTTCCCTGGCGCGGCGTTTGCTATGGCCTGTCACTCAGCTGGGGGCGGCATTCAAGCTGACGGGCACGCATTTGCTGCACCACGTGATCGGTGCGAGCCTGATCGCCGCGCTGATGCTGGCGCTGGAAGGTTTTCATGTACTCGAATGGCTGGACGCAGCCATGCTGCGCACCAGTGCCGAACAGGGGCAACTGCTGCGCAAGGGGGCCGACCCGGGCCGTGCGTACCGGCCCGGCATCGTCGAAATCGATCCGCCCGCATTTGAACAGGTGTTCGAGGAACGCGAACCGCTGGAGCGCACGCGCCTGGAACAATTGCTGGCAAGCGTGGCCCAGCGCGGCAGCCAGGTGCTGGCGATCGATCTGGATCTTGCGCCTGCGGTGTATGAGCAGCAACTGCCTGGCGGGCGTCCGCTGGACCGTGTGCTGGACTCGCTGGCCAGGGGCGGCCATCAACTGGTGCTGATTTTGCCCGAACAGTCGGACCGGAACGTGAACCTGCGCTGGATACGGACGCGCTGCGCGGCCGGCATCCACTTTGCCAGCCCGCAGATCCGCGAGCGCATGGGCGCAGTCACGCGCATCGAAGTAAAAAGCCCGGTGCTGGCGGCCGTAGCTTTCGAGCTGGCGCATGGTGCGCAAGGCCAGGAGCAGAAGCAGCCGATGCCGGCCGCGCTGTCCGAACAAAAGGAAGTGGCTGGCCTGGCCAACCGCGTCTGCCAGCTGGCCGGGCGCACGGACAGTGAAAAGGAGCTGGCGCGCTGGGCCTTCGAGCCTGTCATCCATGGCGACGCCAAGGACGCTGCCGAACAGAATGCCGTCACGGCACCGTTTCATCCATCGGCCATGGCGCCTGCCTTCCTGGAGCCTGCGCGGACCAGGGTGCATTTGATTGATGGCCGCGCCGGCGTGGCGGCAGATGCGCCGCGCAAGCAGGTGGTTTTCATCGGCGCCACGCATGACCTGCGCGACCGCTATACGACCGCCGAGGGCGAACAGGCGGGCCTGCACCTGCACGCTGCTGCCTATACGTCGCTGGGCATCGGCACGGCGGACGTGAACAAATATGTGGTGTTCGTGGCAGATATCGTCATCGGCGTGCTGCTCGGCTGCCTGTTCGGCGGCTTGTGGACCCTGTACGGCAGGGCGGAACTGGCCATTGACCAGCGCATGGCGAGCCACGATGCCGGCCGTTTGCAGCGCATGGGCACCCTGGCTGAATTTTATGGCATCCGCGTGATGCTGGTATTCGTCTGGGCTTCGCCCTTGCTCATCGCCGCGCTGGCGATTTACGCCTCGCGCGGTTTGCTGGAACAGGGCTGGTGGGTCAATCCCGGCCCCCTGATCGCGGGCATGTTCCTGCACGCGATGTCGCTGCGCGACGAAGCACACCACCCGCACGAAGAAGCGCCGGGCCTGAACGTGTGGCAGCAGCTGCGCCGCACGCATCCAGGCATCGTGCTGGTGCAGGCGCCGCTGGCGCTGATCCTGCTGATCGTGGCTTTGCTGTAGCACGGCGATGGCTAGTGTAAATCGACGTAGATGTATTAAAGGGAGGGTATGGCATGACGCATTTTCCTGGCCTGCAAGGCGTGGCCGCTACACTGCTGCTCGCGTTTTGTACCGCGCAGGCGGCTGAAACGTCAGCACCGCCCTTATCGGCCGCCGCCAGCGATCCGGCCAGCTTGCGCTGGATGCTGGGCGCGCCGCCGCCAGCCGATAAAATCATCCGCTTCGACGATGGCAGTTATTTTCATTTCCCGCAACTGCGCTGGAGCGTGTCGCATTTTCGCCAGCTGATGCCGACGGTGAACGTGCCGCGCGGGCTGGATGCGCCCGTGCCGCTGGCGCGCGCACTGCGCAGCGATATCGACAGCCTGCGCTTTACGCCGCTGGGCGCGCAAGACACGATGAGCTGGGAGCAGTCGCTGGGCGCCAACTACACGGACGGCATCCTGGTGCTGCACCGTGGCCGCATCGTCTATGAGCGCTATTTCGGTGTATTGAATGAGAGTGGCCAGCATGGCGCCATGTCGGTGACGAAATCCGTGATCGGGGTGTTGGGGGCGACCCTGGTGGCCGAGGGCAAGCTCGATGCGAACCGCAAGGTGGCCGACTATGTGCCTGAACTGGCGCAATCGGCCTTCGGTGACGCCACCGTGCGCCAGGTGCTGGACATGACCACCGGCTTGAAATTCAGTGAAGACTACGCCGACCCCAAGGCCGAAGTGTGGCAGCATGCGGCGGCTGGCAGTCCGTTGCCGAAACCTGCCGATTACACGGGCCCGCGCAGTTATTTCGAGTACCTGCAAACGGTGGCTCACCAGGGCAGGCATGGCGGGGCCTTTGGCTACAAGACCGTCAATTCCGATGTGCTGGGCTGGATCATCGCCAGGGCGACGGGCAAGAGCGTCAACGATTACCTGTCCGAGCGTATCTGGAGCCGCCTGGGAGCCGAGCAGGATGCCTATATGACCGTCGATTCGACGGGCACGCCGTTTTCCGGCGGCGGCTTGAATACGGGCTTGCGCGACCTGGCGCGTTTTGGCGAGATGCTGCGCAACGACGGCCGCTACCGGGGCCGGCAGATCGTACCGAAAGCGGCCGTCGACGATATCCGTCGTGGCGGCGACAGGCAGTTGTTCGCAAAAGCTGGTTACGATTTGCTGCAAGGCTGGAGCTACCGCGACATGTGGTGGGTCACGCACAACGACCACGGCGCCTATATGGCGCGTGGCGTGTATGGCCAGCGTATCTACATCGATCCGAAAGCGGAAATGGTCATCGTGCGCTACGCTTCCACGCCGACGGCCGCCAATGCGGCCAACGACCCGGTCACCATCCCTGCGTTCGAGGCGCTGGGCCGCTTGCTGCTGGCCCAGCCGAAGTAAAGTCAGGGCTAGAGCCAGCTGGCCTGGTAAGCATCCAGCGGCGAGGGCGGCAGGGCAAAGTAGGGCGGCGTATCCGTCATTTGCTCTGCCGGGGTAATCGCGCTGATGCGGCCGAATGGCGAGTCGCTCCCGGTGCTCCAGGCGGCTATTTCCCCGGCGCTCAGCTCGGGCTGCGCCAGGCCGCCTTCCACCGTGCCCATCGCTTGCAGCCAGGCGCCTGTCTGCGCCAGCGACAGCCGCACTCTCCAGCCGCCGCCTGCCACGGCGCGCCGTTTCAAGGCGGCCATTGCACCCAGCGCAGCGATATAGCCGCTGGCGTGATCGAGCGCCTGGCAAGGCAGTTTGCCCGGTTGCGCCAGCCCCTGGGCTTGCCCTTCGGCCCAGGCGATGCCGCTGGCCGATTGCACCAGGCTGTCGAAACCGCGCCGCTGCGCCCACGGTCCTGCATGGCTGTAGGCGGACAGGCAGACTTCGACCAGGCCAGGTTTCAAGGCCTGCAATTCGGCGCTGGAAAAGCCGCGTGCTGCCAGTGAACCGGGCCGGTAGGCGTGGATAAAGATATCGGCGCCCCGTATCAGTTCGCGCAGGCGCTCGCGCTCCGTTTCCTGGCGCAGGTCCATCTGGGCCGGACGCTTGCCGCGTCCCGTATCGATCACCAGTGCGGGAATGTTCGGCAAATGGGCGGCGCTGATGGCCAGCACATCGGCGCCGTGCTGCGCCAGGGTGCGTGCGCCGACGGGGGCGGCGATCACGCGCGACAGGTCGAGCACGCGCACGCCACCCAGCGGGCGGCCCTGGTGATCGGCCGGCAAGGGCAATGGCGCCGTGTCGCTGATCCGTTCAATCTCAAACAGGGGCAGGGCGGCAATCGCTGCCGCCTGCGGGTGGGCCTGCCATTCCTGCGGGCTGCGTATCATCGCCGCGCACAAGCCTTCCTGCGCCAGCCGCGCGTCGAGTTCCTCGGCCTTCCAGCCCTTGATGGCGGCTGCCACGGCTTCTCGGCTGTCGGCGCATTGCAAGACGTTCAGCACGCCGTTGTGGTGATGGGGGAAATTGGTGTGCAGCTGTATCCAGCGTCCGTCGCCTGCCTGGTAGTAGCCGGCGATCGGGCTCCATGGATCGGGCGCCGGCTTGCCGTCGACTTGCAGGTAGCGCTCGCTGCGGAACTGGGCCAGCGCATGGCGCTGGTCGACCCGTACCTCCTGCTCGCGGCCTGTGCGCCAACGCCAGATTTCAGCGGCCATCAGCGCCTGCGCACCGATCGTGGCGGAAGCGATCGGGCCGACATGGAAGGTGGAAGGCAGGGACAGGCCGGTGCTGGAAAAGCGCAGGCGGTTTAACGGCGCGGTGTCGTTCCCGGCGATTGTCCACAGCGTATGCAGCATGGTATTCAAAGTCATGATGGGCTCCTCAAGTGATGATTCAGTCTAAAATTGCGCAAGCGGAGCGTCAATCTTGATTGCCGAAATCGATATAAAGAAAAATCCATGAGCGAGCAGACTTTGAGCGCAAGCGAGGCTTGCCAATTGCTGGGCGTGACGCCAGCCACCCTGTATTCCTATGTCAGCCGGGGTTTGCTGACGTCGCGCGCCAGGGATGGCGAGCGCAGCAAGCATTACGCACGCGATGAAGTCATGCGCCTGGCCGCGCGCCGCAAGGATGGCCGCCGCGCCGGCCATGTGGCCGAGCAGGCGATAGACTGGGGCACGCCGGTGCTCGAATCGCGCATCACCCAGATCGAAGATGGCGTGATGCGCTACCGGGGACGCGATGCGATGGCGCTGGCGCGCCATGCCACGCTGGAAGAGACGGCGTGCGTGCTGTGGGAAACGGCAGATACCGATCCCTTCTTTCATGCCGCCGATATCGCCGCGCCGGCGCATTGGCCTGTCTTGCGGGAGACCATGCGCGCTCGCCTGCCGCTGGAGCGGGCGATGGCGCTGCTGGCTGCATGGCCGGCAGCACCCGGTCAAACAGGGGCGCAGTGGATGCGCATCCTGGCCGCCGCGCTGCTCGATACCGATATCGGCCGCCAGCCGTTGCACGAACAGTGCCGCGCGGCGTGGGGCCTGGATGCGCGCTTTGATACTGTGCTGCGCGCCGCGCTGGTGGCCTGCGCCGACCATGAGTTGAATGTGTCGGCCTTTACTGTGCGCTGCGTGACATCGGCAGGCGTGGGTTTGTCCGGCGCCCTGACCGCCGGACTGGCCGCCGTGAGCGGTCCGCGCCACAGTGGCGACACCTTGCGCGTGCGCGAGCTGATCGAGTTTGTGATGGACAGCGGCGATATCGCTGGCTGCCTGAATGAACGCATCGCGCAAGCCGATCACCTGGGTTTTGCCGCTATCCTGCCCGGCTTTGGCCATCCACTGTACCCGGAACCGGCCGGCGATCCGCGTGGCCGGCTGATGCTCGATCTGCTGCGGCAGCACGCACCAGCGCTGGAAAAGCTGCAGCCGCTGCTGGCGATTGCCGCCACCGGCAGCGCCTTGACGGGCCAGTCCGCAAACGTGGATTTCGGTCTGGCCGCCATCGAATATGCCCTGGATTTACCGCGTGGCGCGGCGCAGTCGCTATTCGTATTGGGCCGCAGCGCGGGCTGGATCGCGCACGCGATGGAGCAGGCGGCATCGGGCAGTTTGATACGGCCGCGTGCGCGGTATGTGGGGGAGTTCGAAGCGGGTTGATTAGCTGATCAGCTTCAAGCCTGGCGGCAGCGCCTCGCCCAATATGCGTTTGGTCGCCGCTTCGTCCAGTTGCGCTACTTCCTGCACCATGGTGACCCAGGCGGCGGGTGCGCCCACGGCTTTCAAGCGCGTGATGACGGTGCTGCGCAGTGCGTCGCCGATGTCGCGCGAGCGGTCGCCCGTCATGCGGGCCAGGTGGGCGGCGGCGAAGGCGGCCGGCTCCACTTTTTTCCAGTCCAGCGCCAGCAGCATGTCCAGCCATTGCGCGACAGTCTCCACATCAACCACTTCGTGCGCGCTGCCGTGGAAGGGCTGGCGCGTGCCGACCCGGGCCAGCGCCCACAGGCTGTGCGCATCGGCCGGTTCCGTCTTGCTGGCCGACTTTTCCAGCCGTGTTAATAACCAGGCGCCCACTTCGGCCTTGTAGGCGCCGGGGATGCGTTCGAGCGAAGCGCCCAGGCGCAGCATGTCGTCGTCGCTGCCATTGACGAGGGTGACGGGGCGGCTGCTGCGCTGCGCCGCATCGGCCTGCAGGTTGAAGGCGAAATCATCGAGCAGGCGCAGTTGCTGTTCCGCGTTCAGGCCACCGGCCACGCGGCGCCACAGGGTCCACCATTCGCTGCAGACCTGGTGATCCTTGTGCTGCTGCACGCCCGTGTCGAACAGTGCCCATAATTGTTCCATGCGCCAGTCGTCGAGCGGTTCGCCATAACCGGGGCGCAGGCAGTAGCCGGCCAGGTTCAGCCACACTTTCTCATGTTCCAGTGTACGGCGCCGGCCCTTGGCCCGTGACATCAGGGCGTCGAACAGCTGGCGCAGCAGCGGCGCCGGCCACTGTTCGCGCGCGCCCAGGCCCTGTTCCAGATGCTGGCGCAGCTGGCGCACTTCCCTGGTCTCGACTTTTTGCGCCTTGCCGCCAAAGATGCGGTCTATCTTTTCCAGCGCTTGCGCCAGGCGCGGCGACGGTGCTTCCGTCTCGCCGGCCGCCTCTTGCTGCTCTGCGCGTAATTGAAATTCCAGCAGCCAGCGCTGGCTGTTATCGTCCTGCGCCACGCAATGCATTTCCAGGGTGCCCACTTCCGTCATCACGGTAGCCAGCTGCACGGCGATGTCGCGCTGTTTGTCTTTGTCCCCACTTTGGCCATGCAGCACGCTGGCCATCGGCGGCAGGCGCACGTAGTCGCCCGCGCTCAGGTCGACGATGTCACCCAGTTTATGCGCTGCGGAGTTTGAGGACGCCAGGTGGAAGCGCACGGGCCGGCCCAGGCGCAGCGCAAAGACGCGTTCCGTCAAACGGATTTCTTCGCCGCTGGCGCTGCCGCGTGGCAGGATGCAGACGGCGCGGTTGTCCTTGCCCGCCTCGCCCAGCACCAGGAAATAGCTGCGCGCCGAGCCGCCGGCGATACGGGGCGCCTGGCCACGGCGGGCCAGCGCGTAGGCGACAGCGCCGCGCGCCACGGCCACGTCGGGATTGTCGTTGTGCAGAATAGTGAGCGGTGCGCCGCGCCAGCGGGCCAGGGTATCGGCCAGGCGGCGGGCCAGCGCATCGGCGCGGAACACGCCGCCATTGAGCAGCACGGTGTCCGGCACTTCGCCTCCGTGTTGTTGCAAGAAGCTGGCCAGGTGGCGCGTGATGGCCGCATCCTGCGCGTAGGGCAGGCCGAATTCGACGATGCCGGCGCGTCCCTTTTTTGCGATGTCGTCTTGTTCCACCAGCGGGAAAAAGCCATCGACCACCATCGCCGCCACTTCGTCGCGCGTGAGGTCGGCGGAGCGGCTGCCGCCGATCAGGCGCGATCCGCCGCCCAGCAGGGTGACGGTGGTTTTTTCAGGCGCGTCGCTGGACAGCAGCAGCTCCTTGGCGGCGCGGCAGCGCTCCATCAGCTGCGACAGGCGCGCGGCGGACAGGCGCATGCCGCCTTCGACACCTGCTGCCATGCGTGTTTCCACCAGATGGGCCAGCGCCAGGTCCATATTGTCGCCGCCGAGTATCAAATGGTTGCCCACGCCGGTGCGGGCCAGCTGCGGTTCTTCACCGTCGAATGCGACATCGATCAGGCTGAAATCGGTGGTGCCGCCGCCCACGTCGCACACTAAAATACGGCGCGTGTAGGCCAGGTCTGCGCGCAAGGTAGCGCGCCGGCGGTGCAGGAAATCATAAAATGCGGCCTGCGGTTCTTCCACCAGCCGCAAGCTGGGCAAGCCGGCCATGCGCGCCGCCGCCAATGTCAGCGCGCGGGCGCCTTCGTCAAAAGAAGCGGGGATGGTCAGCACCAGTTCCTGCGCTTCCAGCGGCGCTTGCGGAAAGCGGTGATTCCAGGCGGCGCGCACATGGGCCAGGTAGCTGGCGCTGGCCGCCACCGGCGACACTTTTTGCACATCGGTTTCGGCGCCCCACGGCAGGATAGGCGCCTGGCGGTCGACATTCGCATGCGACAGCCAGCTCTTGGCGCTGGCCACCAGGCGGCCGGGTACTTGCGCGCCCAGTTGCCGCGCCAAAGCCCCCAATACTGCCTGCTCTTGCTGCGGCCATGGCAGGGGGACGTCGCCAGCCGCCAGCTCGCCGGCGGCTGGGTGGTAGCGCAAGGAGGGCAGCAGGGTGCGTGGCGCCACTTCGCCGGGCGCCACCAGCTGCTCGATCTCGAACAGGCGGATGCCGGCAGCGGGATCGCTGGCGTCGGCATAGGCCACCACCGTATTGGTAGTGCCCAGGTCGATGCCGACCAGCCAGGCCGGCTGTCCCTTTGCGCCACCCATGCTTATTGCTGCGGCGTGCCGCGCACGTCGAATTCCACTTTCCAGCGCTCGGCGCCATCGATGGACACGGCCAGCAGTTCCAGCGTGCCCGCTTCGGTCACGCGCGCATGCAGCTTGACTTGCACCACGTCGCCGGCCTGGCGGCCTTCGGCTGATAACGTCGCCTGGATTTCGCTCAATTCCTGCAGTTCGTCCGGGCCCCAGAAGTCCAGCAAGTCACCGATCTGGTCGTTGCGGCGGGTGGACGAGGCGAAGAAGCGGAAGTGCACGGGTTCACCGACCACCAGGCCGAATTGCTGGCCCGGCAGTTCCAGTTCGCTGCCTTCTTCCATGCCGAACGGCGCCACGCACAGGGCCTGGATCGGCGGTTCCATGCCGGGGATGGCCGGCATGGCCGATTCGATCGCCACATAGAAGGAGCTGGCCGTGCCGCCGCGGATGCGCACGCCATGGCCACGACGCACGTAGCTGTAATAGGCTGCGCCGCGCGCCACCGCCAGGTCCAGGTCGGCGCCAGCCAGCATGCGGGCCGGTTCTGCGCCTTCCATGTACAGCCAGTCATTGACGGTGGACATGATGCGCTGCACCAGCAGGTCGGACTTGAAGACGCCGCCGTTGAACAGCACGGCCGTCGGATGCAAGAAGGTGGCGTCTTGCGCCTGGCGTCCTGCGAAGCCTTCCAGCTCACTGGTTGCCGCCACTTGCCGGCCCAAAAAGGCGGCCAGGTGGCGCGTGATGGCCGCGTCCTGCGCGTACGGCAAGCCCAGTTGCGTCAGGCCGGCGCGCGTGCGCACGGCAGGGCGGCTCGATGCTTCCACCTGCGGGAAGAAGCCGTCGAGGATAAAGGTCGATACTTCGGTCCGCGTCAGTTCGGTGCGGATCGAGCCGCCGATCAGTTTAGAACCACGGCTCGGCACGACGATGGGCGCCGTTTCCAGGCCGCTGTCGGCCAGCAGGCTTTCCTTGGCGCTGCGGCAGCCATAAGTGAGCGCGCGCATTTGCCAGGCGTCGAGCTGGGTGCCATTGGCCGCCAGCTTGCGGGCCACCAGGTGGGCCAGCGCCAGGTCCATATTGTCGCCGCCCAGCAGGATATGTTCGCCCACGGCCACGCGATGCGGTTCCAGCACGCCGTCGCGCTCGAGCACGGCGATCAGCGAAAAGTCGCTGGTGCCGCCGCCCACGTCGACCACCAGAATGATGTCGCCCGGCTTGACGTCCTTGCGCCAGCGGCCTTCGCTGGTCTGGATCCAGCTGTACAGGGCCGCTTGCGGCTCTTCCAGCAGGGTCAAGCCGGTGTAGCCAGCCGCTTGCGCCGCCTCCATGGTCAGTTCGCGCGCGGCAGGGTCGAACGAGGCGGGTATCGTGACGGTGATTTCCTGCTCGGCAAACGGCGCTTGCGGGTGGGCGTTGTCCCAGGCCTGGCGCAAGTGCGTCAGGTAGCGCGTGGCGGCCGTGATCGGCGAAATGCGGGCCACTTCTGCCGGCGCATCGCTGGGCAAAATGGCTGCGCGGCGGTCCACGCCAGGGTGGCACAGCCAGCTCTTGGCGCTCGATACCAGGCGGATCGGCGTGGTAGCGCCACGGCTGCGGGCCATTTCACCGACCACGAAAGGCGCGTCCGCTTCTTGCGTAACCCACGGCAGGGCCAGGTCGCCAGCGGCCACTTCATCGGCGTGCGGCAGGTAGACGAACGATGGCAGCAGCGGCAGTTCTTCTACCGTGCCTGGCGCCGACAGTTGTGGCACTTTCAGCACGCCGTGACTGGACTTTTCGCCATCGCTCTCTTGTAAATTCACATACGACAGGGCGCTGTGGGTGGTGCCCAGGTCGATGCCGATGGCATAACGGGCGTTGTTGGTGTTCACGGACTCGCTCACAGTTCCACCTCGGCTGGCGCCAAAATGGCTGCATCGTGCTGCTCGCTCAGTTTTGGCAGGCGCACGCTGGACGCGCGCCAGCCGCGATGGCTCAATGTCCCCTTGAACGGGGCCGAACCGACTACGTTGCCCGTCAGGCGCACGCTGGCCGAGTCAAAACCTTCGTTCAGGACGATGCGGCTGCCCTCGGCTTCCTGGCGCACGGCTTCGATGGTGAAGTATTCGCGCATGACCTTGGCGCAGCCTTCGTGCACCACGCGGGCCGCCGCGCCGATGTCGGCGTCGGCATGGCTGCCCAGGTTTTCTTGCGTAAAGTCGATCAGGCGCGCTTCGCGTTGCAGCAGGGCCAGCAATTGCAGGGCGGCGTCCGGCGTGGCTTCTTTTAATATGACGGGCGCTGCGACTGGGGCAGGTGCCGGCGTTACCGGAGCAACTGGCGCAACTGGGGCAACTTCAGGCAGTGCCAGTTTTTCCACGCGGGCCGCATAGGCGGCGTCGGACAGGGTGCTGAAGAAGGCGCCGAAGGCCAGCGGGACTCGGCGCCAGAATGACGGATGGGACGATGATGCGTTCATGGGATACTCGTTTCTCTGATCTGTAGGGAGGCGTCGGCGGCGCGCCTGGGGCGGGGCCGCTTCGCAAGGTCTTGCATGGGCCGGACCGTGTTGGCCGGCTGGCGTTGCCCGCATGATACCAGCTACAGCGCTGGCGCCAAAGTCGCCGCCCCTCGGGTAACCCTGGCCTGGCGTTCATTCTTTTTGTTTTTTCGCAAGGAAACGATGGGTTTTCTATTGTTTCGACTAAAATCGGTGCTTGGCATTTCCATATGTTTGCCATGCACATATTGCCTTTATAAAAATCAAAGAGAGTGGAAATGCGGAAAATTGTTTTAGCGGTCGCCGTCACCTTGTTATTGTCGGCTTGCAGCAGCAAGTCCGGCCCGTATCAGGCGGTGGAAACGCGGGTGATCGATGAGCGCAAGGACAATGCATTCCTTGCCTATGAGCACAGTATCGAGGTGGCGACGAGTGAAGCGCAGATATCGCCTTTGTATCAAAAAGTCATCGCTGCCTGCAAGGCCGATACGGAAAACGGCTGTCTGCTGCTCGATTCCAGCATCGCCAGCGGGCGCTATGTGCATGCACGCCTCAGCATGCGGGCCAGGCCGGCCGGCGTCAAAAAGATGATGGCGCTGCTCGGCAAGGAGGGCGAAGTCACCAGCCAGGGCACCAAGGTGGAAGACCTGGGCCGTCCCGTGCTCGACAGCCGCAAGCGCCTGGAGATGCTGCGCCAGTACCAGGCCCAGCTGCAGGAGCTGGAACAGCGATCGGGCAAGGATGTGGACGCCCTGATCAAGGTGACGAAAGAGCTGGCCACCGTGCAGGCGGAACTGGAGCAGGCCACGGCGGCCGATGCGCTGTTGATGCAGCGCATCGATACGGACTTGCTGAACGTGGCCATCAGCGCAGAAGGCAAGCAATCGTTCTGGACGCCCGTCAGGCGCGCGCTGGGCAATTTCACCGATAACCTGTCGGAAGGCATGGCCAACGCCATCACGGCGCTGGCCTATATGCTGCCGTGGCTGATCGCGTTCGTGCTGCTGTTTCCGCTGGGACGCAAGGGCTGGCGCAGGTTGCGGGGGAGTCCGCGCAAGTAATCAGCCTGCCATGGCTGCATAAAAACCTGTCTGCACAGTCCTTGTGCAGCCAGGTTTTTTTTCGTGCGCGCGGCTTGCCATCGCACCAAACAGTGGCGTTGTTCACCTTGTCCCAGGGATGGCGGTGCTGGCATGCATTCTGCTTTAGCAAGGATGTATGCCTTACTCGACACTCGCGGTTCCAATAAAAAGGGGTTCACATGTCACGACGCATCATCCTGAAAGCGGTAGCAGCAGGCGCACTGGCCTTGTCCACGTCCACATTCATGCAGTCGGCCTGGGCTGCCGAGACGATCAAGGTGGGCATCTTGCACTCCTTGTCGGGCACCATGGCGATTTCCGAAACGTCGCTGAAAGACGTGGCCCTGATGACGATCGCCGAGATCAATGCCAAGGGTGGCGTGTTGGGCCGGAAGCTGGAACCGGTGGTGGTCGATCCTGCGTCTAACTGGCCGCTGTTTGCGGAAAAGGCGCGCCAGCTGGTGGCGCAAGATAAGGTAGCCGTGGTGTTTGGCTGCTGGACTTCGGTGTCGCGCAAATCGGTCTTGCCCGTTTTTAAGGAACTCAACAGCCTGCTGTTTTATCCGGTGCAATACGAGGGCGAAGAGCTGGAGAAAAACGTGTTTTATACGGGCGCCGCGCCGAACCAGCAGGCGATCCCGGCCGTCGAATACCTGATGAGCAAGGATGGCGGCGGCGCCAAGCGTTTTGTGTTGCTGGGCACGGATTATGTGTATCCGCGCACCACCAACAAGATCCTGCGCGCTTATTTGAAAAGCAAGGGTGTCAAGGATAGCGATATCAGCGAGGTCTACACCCCATTCGGCCACGCCGATTATCAAACCATCGTCGCCAATATCAAGAAGTTTGCCGCCGGCGGCAAGACGGCCGTGATTTCCACCATCAATGGCGATTCCAACGTGCCGTTCTACAAGGAGCTGGGCAATGCAGGCTTGAAGGCGACCGATGTGCCCGTGGTGGCGTTTTCGGTGGGCGAGGAAGAATTGCGCGGCATCGATACCAAGCCCTTGCTGGGCCATCTGGCGGCCTGGAATTATTTCGAGTCTCTCAAGAACCCCGTCAACGCGGCCTTCATCAAGCAGTGGAAGGCGTATGCGGTCGCGCAAAAGCTGCCCAATGCAGGCTCGGTCGTGACCAACGATCCGATGGAAGCGACCTATGTCGGCATCCACCTGTGGGCGCAAGCCGTCGAGAAAGCCAAGTCGACCGATACCGACAAGGTGATCGCCGCCATGGCGGGCCAGAGCTTCAAGGCGCCGTCCGGCTTTACCCTGAGCATGGACGCCAGCAACCACCATCTGCACAAGCCCGTGATGATCGGCGAGATCAAGGCCGATGGCCAGTTCAACGTGGTGTGGAAAACCAGGGAACCGATACGCGCTCAGCCGTGGAGCCCGTATATCAAGGGCAATGAAGGCAAGCAGGGGCTGTAAGTTGAGCTTTTGAGCTGTGCTTTTAAGTTTACATCTTAAGCGTACTCCTGCGCGCAATCTTTCTTTGGAATTGACATGCGGCTTATTTCACAATGGCTGGTGTTGGCTGGCCTGTGCCTGTCATCGCTGGCCCAGGCAGCGATGGACCCCGGCTTGCTCAAACCGTTGACGGGCGACGATCCCGACGCCCGCATCGCCGCCGTCTCCTCTATCGCCGCGCTGGCCACACCGGACGCCATGCGCGTGCTGCAAGCCTTGCAGGCCGAGACCCTGTCGGCCACACCCGATGGCAAGCTGTTTATCGTTGACGGCGAGCAAGCCACAGATGCGCTCACGGGACAAAAGGTGGCCATGCCCGATGGCATCGACGGGGTGATGGTCAATAACCGCTTGCGCTCAGCAGTGGAGGGGGCTTTGTCGGGCCTGAAACTGCTGGCGCCGGACCGCGCCCAGCGCCTGGCGGCCGCGCAAGAGTTGCAGCAGGCAGTCGATCCATCGCAAATCCCCTTGATCCGCAAGGCGCTGGCGCAGGAGAGCGATGCCGGCATCAAACAGATATTGCAGGTGCTGATCGCCAGCGCCAACCTGCACGCGCCCGATGCGGCCACGCGCAAGCTGGCCGTGCAGGCGCTGGCCGGCAGCAGCGATGCACGTCTGCTGCCAGTCTTGCAAGCCATGCTGGAGAAGGGGGCCGATGGCAAGGCCAATGAACCGGATGAAAGCGTGCAGCTGGCCGCAATTGAAACCATGCGCCAGATCAAGGGAAGAGTGTGGCGCATGGAGTTTGCCGGCAATGTGTTTTACGGCATTTCGCTGGGCAGCGTGCTGCTGCTGGCAGCGCTGGGCCTGGCGATTACCTTTGGCTTGATGGGCATCATCAATATGGCGCATGGCGAACTGCTGATGATAGGCGCTTACACCACCTATCTGTGCCAGCTGTTTTTCCGCAAGTTTTTGCCAGGCATGCAGGACGCCTATCTGTTTGCCGCCTTGCCGGCGGCCTTTTTTGTTGCCGGCCTGGTGGGCGTGGTACTGGAACGCACAGTGATCCGCTGGCTGTATGGCCGGCCGCTGGAAACCCTGCTGGCTACCTGGGGCATCAGCCTGATTTTGATGCAGGCCGTGCGCACGATCTTCGGCGCGCAAAACGTGGAAGTGGCCAACCCGGCCTGGATGTCGGGTGGCGTCACCGTGCTGGGTGGCCTGGTACTGCCCTACAACCGGCTGGCCATCATCGGCTTTGCGGCCGTGGTGGTGGTCGCCGTCTGGCTGATCCTCAATAAAACGCGGCTGGGCCTGTTCCTGCGCGCCGTCACGCAAAACCGCCGCATGGCCGATTGCGTGGGCGTGGCCACCGGCAAGATCGACATGCTGACCTTTGGCCTGGGTTCCGGCATCGCCGGCCTGGGCGGCGTGGCCTTGTCGCAGCTGGGCAATGTGGGACCGGACCTGGGGCAAAGCTATATCGTCGACTCCTTCATGGTGGTGGTGCTGGGCGGCGTGGGGCAACTGGCGGGCACGGTGATTGCCGCGCTGGGTCTGGGCGAAGTCAATAAATTCCTGGAACCGGTGGCGGGCGCCGTGCTGGCCAAGATCGCCATTTTGGTGTTCATCATTATTTTCATCCAGCGCCGGCCGCAGGGCCTGTTTGCCATGAAGGGACGCAGCGTCGAATGATGAACTCATACACTCTCAATACTGGCCTGTTTTCGCGGCCCACGTGGCTGGCGATTGCCGCCTTCGCCGTGCTGGCGGCGCTGCTGCCCATCTGCAATCTGGTGTTTCCTGACGGGCATATCTTGCATGTGTCCGCCTATACGGTGGCGCTGGTGGGCAAGTTCATGTGTTATGCGCTGGCCGCGCTGGCGCTGGACCTGGTCTGGGGTTATACGGGCATCTTGTCGCTGGGCCATGGCGTGTTCTTTGCGCTGGGCGCGTATGCGCATGGCATGTACCTGATGCGCGCCATCGGCGACCAGGGCCAGTATCACAGCAGCCTGCCCGACTTCATGGTGTTTCTCGATTGGAAAACCTATCCCTGGTACTGGGCGTTCACCGAGCATTTCTGGTACTGCATGGCGCTGGTGGTGCTGGTGCCCGGGGTACTGGCCTTTGTATTCGGCTATTTTGCATTTCGTTCACGCATCAAGGGCGTGTATTTTTCCATCATCACGCAGGCGATGACGTATGCCTTCATGCTCTTGTTCTTCCGCAATGACACCGGCTTTGGCGGCAATAACGGCTTTACGGACTTCAAGACCATCCTTGGCTACAGCGTCACGGCGCCTGCCACCAGGGCCGTGCTGTTCCTGCTGACCCTGGCTCTCCTGCTGGCCGCCCTGGTGGGGGCGCGTGCCATCGTGCGCTCCAAACTGGGCCGCGTCTTGCAGGGCGTGCGCGGCAGCGAGGCACGCCTGATGTTCCTTGGTTACAACCCGCTATGGTTCAAGCTATTCGTCTGGACCCTGTCTGCGGTGCTGTGCGGCATCGCCGGCGCCCTGTACGTGCCGCAGGTAGGCATCATCAACCCGTCTGAAATGTCGCCCGCCAACTCGATCGAAATGGTGGTCTGGGTGGCGGTGGGCGGGCGCGGCACCCTGATCGGCCCCATCCTGGGCGCATTCACGGTGAATGGCTTGAAAAGCTGGTTTACGGCCGCCTTGCCTGAACTGTGGTTGTTTGCGCTGGGCCTGCTGTTTATCGTGGTCACGCTGTTCATGCAGCAAGGCATGCTGGGTCTATTGAAACAGTGGAAACGCGGCAAAAGCGCTGGCGTCGACAAGGAGGCGGCATGAGTATCCGCATGGTGCCCGGCATGGCCAGCGCTGAAGCGGGGCCATCGTACGCCAGGGTCAAGGGCGAGGGCCTCGATACCACGCATGGCGCGATCCTGTATCTGGAAGACATCAGCGTCTCGTTCGACGGTTTCAAGGCGCTCAATCAACTGAGCCTCGATATTTCCGTGGGAGAACTACGCTGCATCATCGGTCCGAATGGGGCGGGCAAGACCACCATGATGGACGTGATCACCGGCAAGACCCGCCCCAGTTCCGGCACGGCCTGGTTCGGGCAAACCATGAACCTGGCCAGCATGACGGAAGCCCAGATTGCCCACGCCGGCATCGGCCGCAAGTTCCAGCGTCCTACCGTATTCGAGCAGCATACGGTGTTCGAGAACCTGGAACTGGCGATGAAGATGGACAAGCGCGTGGCGTCCACCCTGTTTGCCCGCCTGAATTCCGGGCAGGCAGGCAAGATCGAGGCCATCTTGCAGCTGATACGCCTCAATGGCCAGGAAGCGCGCCTGGCGGGGCTGCTGTCGCACGGGCAAAAACAGTGGCTGGAGATCGGCATGCTGCTGATGCAGGAACCGCAGCTGATCCTGCTCGACGAACCCGTGGCCGGCATGTCGGACGCGGAAACGGCGCGTACGGCGGAACTGCTGAACGAATTGCGCGGCAAGCATTCCATCATGGTGGTCGAACATGACATGGGTTTTGTCACGGAGATTGCCGGGCAGGGCATCGTGACCGTGCTGCACGAAGGTTCCGTGCTGGCGCAGGGCCGCATGAGCGAGGTGCAGGCCGACGAACGCGTGATCGAAGTCTATTTGGGAAGGTAGGGAAGCTGCCATGCTGGAAGTCGAACAGTTGCATCAATACTATGGTTCCTCGCACACCTTGCGCGGTATTTCCCTGTCGGCCAGGAAAGGCGAGTGCCTGGCTTTGCTGGGGCGCAATGGCGTCGGCAAGACCACCTTGCTCAAATGCCTGATGGGTGTGCTGCCGGTAGCCAAGGGCGCGGTGGTCCTGAATGGCCAGCCGGTGACAAAACTCACGCCGCACGCCCGCGCCAGGCTGGGGATGGCTTATGTGCCGCAGGGGCGCGACATCTTTGCCCGCCTGACGGTCGAGGAAAACCTGTTGATGGGGATGGCCGTCAAGCGGGGACGGGCAGCCTCGCGTATCGATACCCAGGTGTATGAATTGTTTCCGGTGCTAAAGGAAATGCTGCAGCGGCGCGGCGGCGACCTGTCGGGCGGCCAGCAGCAGCAACTGGCGATTGCGCGCGCCTTGCTGGCCGAACCGCAACTGATTATTTTCGATGAGCCGACGGAAGGCATCCAGCCCTCCGTGATCAAGGATATCGGACGCGTCATCAACCTGTTGAAGCAGCGCGGCGACATGGCCATCGTGCTGTGCGAACAGTATTTCGATTTTGCCCGCGAACTGGCGGACAATTTCCTTGTCCTGTCGCGCGGCAGCGTGGTGGCCAGCGGCACGGCGGCGCAGATGGATGGCGAAGACGTCAGGCGCCACCTGGCAGTGTAAGCAAAAAAGCCTGCCGCGTACTGAAACGTCGGCAGGCTGTGTTTGAACGGGCCGTTCATGGCCCGTTCTTAATAACTTGATCCTTGAAAACGCTGCTCTTTAAATGCCTCTTGGAGCAGGTTGTTCCGGCATTTGCTGGCGATAATCACTGATTTCATCTTTTTCAGAGATGGACGATACATTGCTAGCTTGTTTCCCGCGTTTTTTGATATTACTGCCGGTAACTACTTCGTCATTTTCTTGGGCGTAGCGATTGCCTGAACTTCCCGCTGGCATGGGGGAGGATGCGCAAGCACTCAGCAGGGTAAGCGCGGACAAACTCAGGAGCATTTTTTTCATGAACGAGATCTAACCTTATTGAAAAGAGGAGGCTGCGTCTTTTTGCATGCCATCTAAAAAATAGCATGTTGTCATTCAATCTTAATGTAGTTGTTGATAATGTTCAATTATTCTTTTGGTAAACATTTTCAGCAAAAAATGCAAACCGATAAGCGCATCGTGCGTGCGTGGTGTCAATCCTTACACCAGTTGCAAGCACCCCAGCACGGCGCCCGCGGCCAGCAGCCACAGCAAATGGATGCGCGTGCGCCAGAGGATCAGGCCGGCAGCTATCGATAAGGTCCACAACGGCCAGTCGGTGCGCAGGTTGTGGTTGGCGCCGCCCAGGATCATGCCGGTGGAAATCAGGAGGGAAATGACAATCGGCACCATGCCTTGCTTGAACGCACGCACGGCGCGCAGGTCGCGGTTGCGGTAGCCCCATTGAGCCGCCACATAGGTCAGGGTAGTACTGGGCAACATGATGCCCAGCATGGTGACGAACACGCCCAGGTAAGCAGCCGTGTAGCTGCCCGCGTTCAGCCCCACGTTCCAGCCCATCAGGGCGACGAACAATACGTTGGGGCCGGGCGCGGCCTGGGCGATGGCGACCGATTCATTGAATTGGGCCTGCGTCAGCCAGCCTTGCTGTTCCACCAGGAAGCGGTGCATTTCAGAGGTGGTGGAAATGGCGCCGCCGATCGACATCAGGGACAGCATCAGATAGTGGCCGAACAGGTTCAGCCAGTCTGCCGCGCTCAGCACCAGGTGGATCGGCGGGTTCATGGTCCCAGCTTTCTATAAGTCATGACGCAACCCAGGCCGCCCAGGCCCAGCAGGATGTAGAGCAGGGGCCAGTGCAAAATGGCCACCATCAGCACTCCCAGCACGCTGATCGGCACGGTCAGCCACAACGGCAGCGGATGCTTGCCCAGCGCGGCGGCCAGTTTCAGGCCGGTGGCGCCTATCATGCCGGCCGAGACGGCGGCCATGCCGCGCAACGCGCCGATCACTTGCGGGTGCTCGCCAAACCGCGTGTACAGTACGCCCAGGATCAGCACGACGACGAGGGGCGCGGCCAGCATGCCGGCCAGCGCCGTCAGCGCGCCTTTCAAGCCGAAATAGCGGCCGCCCACCATCAGTGACAGGTTGGCAACGTTGGGGCCGGGCATGATTTGCGCAACTGCCCAGTCTTCCAGGAATTCTTCCTGGGTCAGCCAGCGCTTGCGTTCGACCAGTTCGCGCTGCACCACGGCCAGCACGCCGCCAAACCCCTGCAAGGCTAGTAGGGTAAAGGAGAAAAACAGGTCGGCAAGCGAGGCGGGCCGGGGACGCAAGGGCGGCGCAGTGTCGCTGGCGGCCGCGCTGGGTGGGGGCGATGGCAGGGGAGGGGACATGTCCGATTATCGCTGCGCCAGCGCTCGCTTGTCCACGGTTTTTCCAGCGCGCGGCTTCCTGAAGAGTCCGGGTGGAAAAAGTCGGGCTTCATGTTTGCCTGTCATTGACATCGAGAATTTATCGGCCATACTTTGGCTGTCTTCCCACGCGCTGGTCCATGCATGCCATGGCGATAGCGTATCCCTTCCGCCTTCCCTTCTGCAGGAGCAAGCCCATCATGCCTAGTTCTTCTCAAACACTGCATATGCCGGTTAGCAAGTTGATGCCCCATGCACGCACCAATCAAAAGATGTGCGACATCATCAATACGGGCATTGCCGTGCAGGCGGCGTTCAGTACCTTGTGCGCCCTGGAATACCTGAAGTCATACAATATCGACCCTGAATTGATCGAACGCGTGCTGTTGCAGCCGGAGCGTCGCCGCCCTTGGCTGCACTGACAACAGATGTTGCTGTAGATCATAATCAGCCGTTGTCGAATTGTTCACTGTGGTTCAGTTATGCACAAATGATGGGTTAGCGAAATTCGTGAAATAATTTTCCCGTGAGTATGTGTGATTTTGTAAGTGATTGATTTTTAATGGATTTATTTTTGCTGTTTGATTGAGCATTTTATTGAAACCCGCACGGGCTGTGGCTTTGAAGACTGTCAATAGGTCCTTATCCACAAAGATATCCACAGTCCGTGTGGATATCTGAAAAATGGCTTAACAATCCGCTACTTAGATGATTTGGATCAAAACGGCGCGCCAGGCCGCTTATGCGCTGCGCGCAGATGGCATGCGAAGTGGAACTGTATGCCCATCCAGTGTGCGTGTTTTTTAACCAGAAGTCGCTCGGTTGCACGCAGTTGTGCCCGCTTGCACTCAGTGCCTGCCGCCCTGGTGTTCCAGTGCCGCCGCCAGCTCGGCCACTTGCTGCTGTGCTTCGCGCAAGCTGGCGTAAGTGCGCAGCGACGAGATGACGGTCGTAAATAGTTTGCGCGTCGTTAAGTCTGTCTTGCACCAGAAATCGTTGATGTCATAGTCGACGATGATGCGGTGTTCCAGCGCCTGCCCCGGCTGGCCGGTGCGCAAGATGATGCGCACGGCGCTGTTGTGCAATTCTTCCCGGATCTGGCGCGCCACTTGCAAGCCTGCATCCTGGCTCTCCATGATGACGTCCAGCAGCACCACTGCCACGTCGGGCGTGCTGCGCAGCACGGCAAGCGCTTCGAGGCCCGAGTAGGCATGCAGGAAGCTCAGGCGCCTGCCCTGGAAACTGGCCTGGCTGAGAGCGAACTTGGTGACTACGTGCACGTCGACATCATCGTCGACGATCAGGACGCGCCATGGCGCCGCTGCCTGGGCAAGGTCGGCGGCCTCGCTGGCAGTGTGCGGGTCGTCCACTAGCCAGTCGGGATCGTCAGCCGCCGTGGCGGCGCTGTCGCTTGCTGTCTTGGAGTTCATGCTTTCCCCTGCGGTAATCATGCGGCGAGAGAGCCACACCATGTCAGTGTGCACGCTTTGTCAAAAGGCTGCATGCAAGCGTACGGGGACGCCGCGCGACTGGTCTGCAGATCGATTGCTTATGCACAGCAAAATATATTTTTCATGAAACCAAGTAACTTTGTTTTCGTGCAAACTCCGCCGTACAAGTCATTGATTTTATTCAGTAAAAATATTGCCTGTGAAAACGGCAAATTGTTGAAACCCGCATCAATACTGGCTTTGCGGCTTGTCAATAGGGGCTTATCAACAACTTTATCCACAGTTGCTGTGGATATCTGGAAAAGTCCTGTAAAAACGCGGACTTAGCTCGGCGTGCTGATGAGTGACATGGGTCTTCAGGCTAGCCGGCTATCGGCGCCACGGTCCTGCAATTGCGCAAAGCATTGCAAAAAACGTTGCTTTGCGACACTGGGATCCATGGCCACGATTATACCGGGCAAGGGCGTGATGCCGTCAAGGTAAGCCCAGCGCTCGACGGAATGCGGCATCAGGTCGCGTTTTTCGGTCGCCAGCGCAATCAGGTCGGCGTGCTTGATGGGGCCGTAATCTGAAAAATCGAGCTCGTAGGTGGCGGCGATGATGGCGCTGACCTTGTCTTCCAGTGCGGCAAACTCCGGCAGCAGTACCTTCAACGGTTTCACCATGTCGCCCAGATAGGCTTCGGCTGCGTCGTGCAGCAAGGCCGCCAGCTTGAGTCGTGGCGGCACCAGCTGCGCCACGATCAGGCTGTGCTGGGCGACCGAGTAAAACACTTGCGTCTGCCCATTGAAGCGGCACTGGTACGCCAGCCCGTGCGCGATATCTTCGATGGCCACCTTGTCGATGTGCGGCCGCAGCGGATAAAAACGGTTGCCCGAATACGTGGAGACATAGTCGGTGGTGATCATCTCCGTGGTCTTCATCATGATTGCGTAGTGAAAGTGGCCAGGTGTCCATGCTACACCCTAGGCCCTGCGCTTGCCGTTCCCCTTCCTGCTGTCCAGCCTATGCATATTGGCAAATTGTTTAATTTATTTCATATCATTAATCTTTCATTCTCTGGCACACTAAGAGAATATTGTTTGATTGAAATCAAATCTGGGGTGACAAGATGACGGCAAGACCTTCTTATATTTACCAGGGCGGTTCGGTGATGATGCACTCGCCGCTGCAATTGAAACAGTCTGAAATGTACGGTTATTTCGTCAAGGGCGACCTGGCGAAACTGCAGGCGACTGTCAACACCACCTTGAACCAGGTGGCGGGCAAGCGCATGACCTTGAAGGCCTTGTCGCCGTATGTGATGCTGACCTTTACGCGGGTCAACCACGCCGATTCGGCCAACCCGGTCGACCAGGCCAAGGGCTGGATCACGGAAGTCGATATCGTCACCTGGATCATGGTGGGCCAGATGGATGCCCAGGGCAAGCTGGCGCATATCTATTGGTACCCCTGCCATATTTTTGTCGACGATGCGATGGCCCTGATCAACGGGCGCGAGCTGTTCGGCTATCCCAAATACCTGTGCGAATACGAGATTCCCGCCGCCGGCAGCGAGCCGCTGCGCTGTTCCGTGGCGGCCAAGGGTTTCCAGCATTTTTCACCGGAAACGAAGCTGGCGCTGCACCCGTTGCTGGAAGTCAACGCCACCGTGCAAAAGGGGCCGCACCAGCCCGTCAACAGTTTCCTGGAACTGATCGAGCAGGCGTTCAAGATCTTCTTGTCCATCCCGGACTTCTTCGATATGGATGCGGCCGGCTGGCAGGATATCCTGTCGCTGCTGCGCAATCCCCGCATCGACCAGATCTTCCTCAAGCAGTTCCCCGACAGCGCAGGCGTGAAAGCCGTGTACCAGGCGCTGGTCGCGGCGCCGGCCACCATCAACCGCCTGCACAGCGCGCGCCTGCTCGGCCATGAATACGAATGCACCTTGCACGCCTTCGACAGTTTTCCGCTCAATGACACGCTGGGCCTGAAGCTGGGGCCGCAGCAAGCCATCCTGCCCTTCAATGTGAATTTCGACTTCACGGCCATGCCGGGCGAAGAGCTGGTCGACAACTCGCGGGTCGCGCCGGAAAAGATCGCCATCCTGGGCGGCGGCGTGGCGTCGATGACGGCGGCGTATTACCTGAGCAACCAGCCTGGCTGGCAAAACGAGCGCGAGATCACGGTGTACCAGTTGGGCTGGCGGCTGGGCGGCAAGGGCGCCAGCGGACGCAATGCGGCCATGGGCCAGCGCATCGAGGAACACGGCCTGCATATCTGGTTCGGCTTTTATGCCAACGCCTTCAAGATGATCAAGGAAGCCTACGCCAGCCTGGACAGGCCGGCCGGCTCACCGCTGGCTACCTGGCGCGACGCCTTCAAGCAGCACGATTACGTGGCCTTGTCGGAAGACGTCAAGGGCGGCTGGCGCAACTGGTCCATCGTGTTCCCTACCTTGCCAGGCGAGCCGGGCGAGGGCGGCGAAGACATCACCCTGTGGCAGATGGCGGTGGCGATGGTGGGCTGGATCGAACAGTGGATCGGCGATATCCGCAAGGTGGCTGCGGCCGATGCGCGCATCGTCACGGCCGCCGAGGGGAGTGGCGCGTGGCCAGGCTGGCTGCGGCGCCTGGCCGATGAAGCCGTGGGCAAGGCCGATGAACTGGGGCTGGACGTGGGCTTGTCGGTGGGCGCGCTGGTGGCGCTGGTGGCCGACCTGGCGCCCGATTCGCGCAAGCACGACGCGGCCCGCCACCAGCTGCTGGCCAGTAGCCTGAGCGGCATCCGCGCCTGGCTGCGTTTGCGCTACCGCAGCAAGATCGATGGCGACGATCGCTTGCGCCGTTTGTTTACCTGCCTGGACCTGGGCATCACGGTCATGAAGGGCATGTTTGAAGACGGCGTGTTCAAGCATGGTTTCGATGTCATCAACGATATCGATTTCCGCGCCTGGCTGCGCAAGCATGGCGGCGATGAACAGTTCAGCGTCAATTCGGCGCCCGTGCGCGGCTTTTACGACCTGGTGTTTGCCTACGAGGGCGGCGATTTCGGCAAGCCCAATATCGAGGCGGGCACCCTGCTGCGGGCGATGGCGCGCATCGGCCTGGCCTACAAGGGCGGCATCATGTTCAAGATGCAGGCCGGCATGGGCGACACCATATTCACGCCGTTGTACGAAGTGCTGCAACGGCGCGGCGTCCAGTTCAAGTTCTTCCAGCGCGTGGAAGAACTGGTGCCGCTGCACGGCGAGATCGGCAGCATCCGCATCACCGAGCAGGTGCAGCTGGCGGATTCGGCTGCCGGCTATGCGCCGCTGGTCGATGTCAAGGGCCTGGCCTGCTGGCCCAGCGGACCCGATTACGCACAGATCGACCCTGCGCAGGCGGCCCTGCTGCAGGCAAAAGACATCAACCTGGAGTCGTACTGGAGCGACTGGCCGCAGCAATACCAGCAGGCGTTCGGCCAGCCGCTGCCCGTCACGGTGCTGCAGAAGGGCGTCGACTTCGACAAGGTGGTGTTCGGCATTTCCATCGGCTCGCTGCCTGCCCTGTGCCCGCAATTGCTGGCGTCGAGCCCGGCCCTGCAACTGGCCGTCGACAAGGTCAAAACGGTGGCCACGCAAGCCTACCAGGTCTGGCTGAACAAGGATTTGAGGCAGATGGGCTGGACTTATCAGCCGCAAGGCCAGCAGCCGGTTCTGTCGGCCTTTACGGAACCGTACGATACCTGGGCGCCGATGGACCAGCTGCTGGCGCACGAGGACTGGCCGGCCGGCCTGGAGCCGAAGAACGTGTCCTATTTCTGCAGCGCGTTCCCGGTCGACCGCTATCCGCCCGTGACGGACACGGATTTCCCGGCCCGCTGCGCGCAAAGGGCGAAGCAGGGCGCCGTGCATCAGTTAAGTACGCAGATCGGCGCCTTGTGGCCGGAAGCGGGGGCGGGCGCCGTCTTCCCGTGGCAATGGCTGATCGACGCCAAGGAAGGCAGCGGCCCGGCGCGTTTCGACAGCCAGTACTGGCGCGCCAACGTCGATCCATCCGAGCGCTACGTGATGTCGGTGGTGGGCAGCACGCAGTACCGGCTGGCGACGGAGCAGTCAGGCTTTGCTAACCTGTTCCTGACGGGCGACTGGATCAAAACGGGCTTGAATGCAGGCTGCGTGGAAGCGGCCGTGATGGCGGGCATGCAGACTGCGCGCGCCATGACAGGCTATCCGGCCGTGATCCAGGGCGAGAAGGATTTTTAGGCGGCCTTGAAAAAAGTGCCGGCCCGTTACAGTTTGCTGGCGTATTTCAGGGTTCGGGCTTGCTATGATGGCGTGGTCCCCGGTCTCTTTTGGAGCGTCTATGAAATGCCTGTCTTTATCTGTTCTTTTGGCTGCGCTTGCCGGCAGCGCCGCCGCGCAGCAGGCGGCCACCATTCCTCTGTGGCCAGGTTCGCCGCCGGGTGGCGCCGCGCCCGGGCCGCAGCGTGAAACCGGCAAAGGCTCGATCACGCAGGTGGCCCAGCCTTATCTGATCGTGCACCGCGCCGAGCAACCCAACGGGACGGCCGTGCTCCTGATCAGCGGCGGCGGTTATGCGCATATCGAAGCGGGCAAGGAAAGCGGGCCGACGGCGGCCTGGCTGCAATCGCAGGGCATCAGTGCATTCGAGCTGGTGTACCGCTTGCCGCAAGAGGGGGGCGGCGTGGCGGCGCCGTTCCAGGATGGCCAGCGCGCCATGCGGCTGATCCGCGCGCACGCCAGCGAATGGAAGATCGATCCTGCCCGCATCGGCATCCTGGGCTTTTCCGCCGGCGGCCACCTGGCCGGCATGACGGCGGCCCGGCCGGCGGCGCCCTGGTATGCGCCGGTCGATGCTGCCGATACGGTCTCGGCGCGGCCCGATTTCGCCGTGCTGCTGTATCCCGTGCTGACCATGCAGCAGCCGTATGACACCACGCACGCGAAGAAATCGTTGCTGGGCGCGCACCCCACGAAGGCCGAGCGCGACGCCATGTCGGTGGAGCTGCAGGTGACGCCGCAGATGCCGCCGGTTTTTCTGGCGCAGGCCGAGGATGACCCGATTTCGCCGCCTGAAAATAGCCGGCTGATGGACCAGGCCCTGCGCAAGGCGGGCGTGCCCGTCAAGCTGCAGATGTTCCGGCAGGGTGGCCATGGCTGGGGCTTGGGCAAGCCTGGCAGCGAGCCGGCCGCCTGGCCGCAATTGTTCCTGAGCTGGGTGCGCGGCGAAGGTTTTTTACCTTGACTGAACGTTCAATGTGCAAGGCCTAGGCATCTGGCCGGCTCAAATCGCGGCGCGCCGCGTCCAGCGCCGCCTGCACTTGCGGCAGCCGTTCTTCCGCCTCATCGAGCTGCCCTTCCGAGGCCAGGGTTTCCAGTTGATGGCACAGGCTATGCAGGGTCGGGTGGCTCAGGTAGCCGGCGCTGCCTTTCAGGGCATGGAAGGCGGCCGCTGCCGCGCTGGCGTTGCCGTCACGGACGGCATGGCGGGCCAGGTCGAAGCGGCGCGGCGCTTCATCTAAAAACGCTTGCGCGATGCGCTGCAAATGCTGCGGCGACAGGCCGGCCAGCGGCAGGATGTGCACCGGCAGCGTCAAGGGATCAAGCGCCAGCCCGTCGCTGGCGGCTGCGCCGTCTTCCGTCCCGGACAAGCCAAACTGGCGCGCCAGCGCATCATCTTCCAGCGCCGGCTCGGATGGCGGCGCTGGCCTGGCTGGCGGCAGCGCATGGCCGCGCGCCAGCAGCAGGTCGATCACGGCGTCGATTTTCTGGAACAGCAGCGCTTCATCGACCGGTTTGCTGAGGAAGTCGTCCATGCCCGCCTCGAGGTAGCGCTGGCGGTCATGTTCGCTGGCGTTGGCCGTCAGCGCGATGATGGGGATCCGTGCATCGGCAATGGGCAGTTCTGCGCTGCCGCCGGCCCGTATCAGATGCGTGGCCTGTTCGCCGTCCATCAGGGGCATGCGGCCATCCATCAACACGCAGTCGTAGCTTGCGCCGGCCAGTGCGCCCAGCGCTTCGACGCCATTTTCCACGATGGTCACATCGTGGCCCATGCCCTCCAGCAGCGTGCCGATGATGATCTGGTTGGTGCGCACGTCTTCCGCGCACAGGATGCGCAGGCGGCAGGCATGGTGCGCATGGCGCGGCGCCTGGCGGGCGTCCGGCGGCGGCGCGCTGCCTTCGGCCAGCGGCAGGCTGAAATGGAAGCGCGAGCCGATGCCGACCCGGCTTTCCACGCCTATCGTGCCTTGCATCAGTTCGACCAGCTCCTTGCAGATGGCCAGGCCCAGTCCCGTGCCGCCATAGCGGCGCGTGGTGGAGTGGTCGGCCTGCTCGAACTTCTGGAACAGGCGGGGCAGGGTGTCGGCGTCGATGCCCGCGCCCGTGTCGCTGATGACGAATTCGATGTCGTGGGTCTGCCCGCGCTGGCCGCCGCGGCAGCGCCGCACTTCCAGCAGCACTTCGCCATTGGCCGTGAACTTGATCGCATTGCCCAGCAGGTTGATCAGGATCTGGCGCAATCGCGTGGGGTCGGCGCGCACATAGCGGGGCAGGTCCAGCGCCAGTTCGCGGCGCAGCAGCAGGCTCTTGGCGTCGGCCTGGCCCTGCACGATGCCGGCCGCGTCGCCGATCAGGGCCAGCAGGTCGAAATCGACCGTTTCCAGTGTCAGCTTGCCCGCGTCGATCTTGGAAAAGTCGAGGATGTCGTTGAGGATGGTCAGCAGCGACACGCCGTTGTGCAGGCCGATGCGCAGGTATTCCTGCGTGCGGCCGCGTACCGACTGGTCGCGCAGGGCGAACTTGAGCATGCCGATCACGCCGGCCAGCGGGGTGCGGATGTCATGGCTCATGGCCGACAGAAAATCGATGCGGTGGCGGCTGACCACTTCCGCGTGCTCCTTGGCCACCAGCAGCGCCTCATTGCTGAGGGTGAGGGCCTGGGTGCGTTCCTGCACCCGCTGCTCCAGGTTGTTGCGCAGCACGCGGATCTGGTCGGCCAGCGCAAACGCCAGCAGCAGGCCGTCGAGGGTGCCGCCCAGCAGGGTCCACAACTGGGCATTGCTGACCACGGCCGGGATCAGGCCCAGGTTGGCCGGCAGGATGATGAAGCCGGGCAGTATCAGGGAGATGAAGGCAAACACGAAAAAACGCGCCGGCTGGTAGCCGCGCCGCCAGACGACGATGCCGCAGGTCAGCGCCAGCACCATCCAGATGGTAATGGCGATGGTGGCCAGCGCGTGTGCATAGTGCAGCGCGAAAAAACAGCTGGGCAGCAGCAGCAGCGGCAGTATCAGGTTGATTTTGCTGATGCGGGCCAGGCGCGGCGAATATTCACGCAGGCGCAGGAAGTGCGTATAGAACAGGGTGCTCAGGACGGGCAGCAGGAAGAACGGCACATAATGCAGTTCCAGCATGTGCCAGTCGAACAGGTCGGCGAAGACGTGGAAGGTCATGGCCCAGGCCACGCCATAGGTCAGCACGTACAGCGCATAGTAGAACGACGCTTTTTCCAGGGTGATGGAAAAGATGAAGAAGTTGAACAGGCCCAGCGCCAGCAGGGCGCCAAGCGAGGCCACCATCAGGAAGTTTTCGCGGCCGACCAGCTGGCGGTAAGTCTGTTGCGGGGTCACGGCAAACAGCGGCGCACGCGCATAATAGGGACTGGAAAAACGGATCAGCACCTGGTACGTTACGCCCGGTTCCAGCAGTACGTTCTTGCCGTAATGGAGCAGGTAATCGTGCTGTTGCTGGTAGCCCGACAGCAGGGTCAGCGGGATGCCGGGCTCGTCGGGTTCATACACGTGGATCGCCACCTGGTCGATCAGGGTGTCGTTCGGATCGATCACCCAGTGCTGTTCTCCGCTGTCGTTGCGCACCTGCGCATACAGCCAGTAGGCGCCGCCGAACAGATTGATGTCCTTGGCCGGCCGCAGGCTGGCCAGCCAGGCCGGCAAGGCGGCCGTCGTGGGCGGCGTGGTGGTTTCGCCTGCCGGAGGCACATCGTCGGCATAAAACAGCTGGCCGCCATCGCCGAGATGATGGATGCCTTGCACCGTCAGTGGCAGCACCGGTGGCTGCGGCAGCGCCTGCGCGCGGGCGGCGCTTGCCAGGCAGAGCAATACAAGCGAGCACAATACCGCCATCAGCCACATCGCCTGCCGCAGAGGGGCAGGTCTGTCATGCTGGAATGGGGAGGGAAGGGCTGGCATCGGTCAGGTCGGTGGTGGCGCTCGGAATGCAAGCGGCAAGCCCTGTGCATGAGATACGCCATTTTAATCGACAAGTGGCGGGTGCGCGCAAGTTAATGTCATAAACACATCTATTCTGTCCTGGCATCGCATCACGCGCTGTCCATCCAGTATCATGGCGCTTTTTATTTGCGAGCACGCACCATGCTGAGTCCCGAACAATTGATCGCCTTCCTGGGCGTGGCCCTGATGATTACCGCCAGTCCCGGCCCCGATAACCTGATGGTGCTGGGCGTGGGCATGTCGCGCGGCCGGCGCCAGGGCATGGCGTTCGGCCTGGGCTGCGCCCTGGGCTGCCTCACCCACACCCTGCTGGCGACCATCGGCGTGTCGGCCCTGCTGGCCGCGTCGCCGATTGCCTTTACTGCCTTGAAAGTGGTGGGCGGGCTGTACCTGGTATGGCTGGGCATCGGCGCCTTGCGCAGCCGTGGCGGTGCGCGCGTCGATGGCGCCAGCGCCTTGCCCGATGAATCGCTGCTGCGCCTGTTTGCCAAGGGATTGTTCGCCAACAGTATCAATCCGAAAGTCGTGCTGTTTTTCCTGTCGTTCCTGCCGCAGTTCGTGATTGCCGGTCACGGCAGCGTGGCCTGGCAAACGGCGCAGCTGGGCCTGGTGTTTACGGCCCAGGCTTGCCTGCTGTTCGGCCTGCTGGGCTATTTTTCCGGCGCCATCGGGAAATGGGTCAACCGCCATCCAGGCGCCGGCCTGTGGCTGGACCGCGTGGCCGGCACCATCTTCATCGGCCTGGGCTTGCGCCTGATCCTGGCGCGCTGAGCGTATCTTCGGCGGTGGCCGTGATCTGGAAGGCCAGTTCCATCTGGTCTTGCACGGCCATCGCGCCGCCCAATATGGCAAACGGCGTAATGCCGAAATCGCTTTGCTTCAACAGCAGCTTGCCGCTGGCCTGCAGCCTGCCGCCATCGGCCGCCTCGACGATCTCGGTGGGCACCTGCACCGTGCGCGTCACGCCATGCAGGGTGATCTCTGCCTCCAGCAATGTACCGTCGCCCGTGCGCCGCGCCGCGATGTGCACCCACGGGTAGCGCTCGGCATCGAGCACGCGCACCAGCATATTGTGGCGCGTGCCGGCAATCGCGTCGGCCGACGGCGTCGTCGTCAGCCCGGCCTTTTGCCGCAATCCCTCTTCATCCACGCTTAATTCATCGAGACGGAACTGGAACTCGGCCCGTCCCAGCGCGGGCGCGACCGTACCTTGCAGGGTATGGCTGGCGATCACGTGGTCATGCCCCAGGCGCGCCAGCGGCCCGCCGCGGCGCACGGTAATGGTCAGCAGGGATTCCTGTGGCGCGATATGCAGCACGCGCGCACCGTGCGGCAGCGAAGGCTGCGCCGGGACCGGGACCGGGACCGGGACCGGGGCCGGGACTGGCGCGGTCGAGGCGGCAGGCGGCGAGAGCGGGGTGCAGGCGGCAAGCAGGGCGCAGACGCAGGCAAGCAGGGCGTAGCGGCGGACAGTGGACATCGGTGACAACTCCTGGCGTAGCGTGCAGCAAAGGGCGAAGGCGCATGGCGCAATGTCCCGATAGTAAACGATACGGCGCTGTTTCAGCCAGCGTTGCCATGCCTGTCCAGCCTGGCATGGGGCAGGCCTGTGGCATGGCCGGATATGGTTGGCCGGAAGCGTCGGCGGAAGCCGTAGCGGCAATGCTGGAAAACTCAATCGTTTCAGCATGAATAAGCGAATATGAATTTTATTGAAGTTGACTGGTGATAATTCACATTTTTATTTTGTATTAATGGGAAAAACTATTCATTTGATAGTTTTATTTTGTTGCATAAAAATTATCTTTTGCGATTTTTCGGATCGGCCAGTATATCCAAAAAATAAAATGGCTTAATTGTGCGCAGCAAAATGCCGGCAATTCGTTGTCAAATGTCAACAAATAATTAAAATGGTGTTGCGCAAAAGAAACCGAACTCAACTGTCGTACGCTTGAACTGTTAAGTATTCATATCGTCATGTCACAAGATGACAGGTTGATATGCATGTCTGTGTTACTTCACGTAGCAGCATTTCATAGCGAAAAATATGACAAAACTCTTCCTGGGAGCGGTCCCACGTCGCAGCCGCCAGCATCTCACGTCACTGGTGTCACGCCTGTTCTGCAATTTGCGTTCCTTGCGGCATTCCCGCCAGGCCAGCGTACTGGCCCTTGCAGCCATGCTGCTGGGTGCCGCTGTCCCAGCCAGTGCGCAGGTGCTGTGGTCCGATTACCGGGGCACTTCGCGCGTGCCGGCCAATCCACCCACCCCCAACTACGACAACAGTTTTAATGCCGGCACCAGCGCGCGGGTGGCCAGCCTGCTGGCGCTCGATGCGAATCCCGGCCTGAACGCTGCGCGTACGGGCAGCTCGCCGCAGATGAACTGGAGCAATGCGGGCACGGGCGACGGCGCGCAGTTATGCAATACGGATAGCCAGAGCACGCTGAGCGCCTGCCGCAACTGGATCCAGGGCCGCGTCATGTACACGCTGGTGGTATTTCCGCAGGCCGGCAATTACCAATTCAGCGTAGCGCATGACGATGACGTGAAAGTGGATTTCTCCACCCAGTATTCCACCAATTACCGCGCTGCTGCCTATAACGTGCCGGTGGGCAGTGTTTCTGATTATTCATCGAACGAAACGGATTTCCAGAATCTGCCCGGCAATTTCAATAGCGCCACGCCGGGCGGCTGTTATCTGGCCCGCGTGCTGTGGAATAACGTGGGCGGCATCAATTACATGCACATGCGCTGGACGCGTCCCGATGGCGTCAGTGAAATCATCCCGGCCTCCCAGCTGCGCGACCCCAGCCTGGCCAGTTCGTATGCCAGTTGCACCAATAGCAAGGCTGACCTGGCCGTCAACAAGGCGGGGCCAGCCCAGTTCACCGTCGGCACGCCGTTGAGCTATACCGTGAAAGTGTGGAACCGGGGGGCGGCCAGCAGCACCGGCGCCAAGTTGTCCGATGTGCTGCCGGCCAGCTTGAGCAATGTCAGCTGGACTTGCGTGGCCAGCGGCGGTGCTTCCTGCGGTGCGACCAGCTCGGGTTCCGGCAGCAATACCATCAACCTCACCATGGGCATCCTGCCCGTCAATGCGGCCGCCAACGCGCCCACCAGTGGCGCTTACCTGACGATCACCATCAACGCCACGCCGGGCAATGTCGCCAGCATCGCCAACACGGCCAGCGTGACGGTCTCGCCCAACGAAACCGATCCAGACCTGAGCAACAACAGCAGCACCACCACCGCCACGGCAAAGAGCAATACCCTGACGGTGCTCAAGGCGCTCACGCCAGCGACCGATGCTGGTTTGTTCATCATGAATGCAAACGGCACGCTGGGCACGGCCGCCGGCAATGGCGCGACGGCCAGCGCCACGGTGCGGGTGGGCACTTCGGTGAACCTGGCAGAAACGGCAGGAACGGGGACCAGCCTGGCGCAATACCAGAGCAGCTACAGTTGCGCGCGCACCGATACGGCCGCCGTTATCGCTACCGGCGCAACGGTCTCGGGCAGCCTGACGATGCCCGATGCGCCCGTGACGTGCACCATCAGCAATCGCCGGCTGCAGGCCGACATGCAAGCCGTCACCACCATACCGGCCGGTCCCTACAATGCGGGAGATAGCATTACCGTCACGGGCGTGTGCACGAATAACGGCCCCGATCCCGCCGTCACGCCCAGCTGCGTGATGAGCGGCTTGCCCGCAGGCGCCACGGCAACCTGCAGCGCCCCGGCCGTACCGTTTACCGTCAATTCGCGCATCAACTGCAGTGCGACCTTCAATTTGCCCGCCAGCGGCAATTTGTCGATTACCACCACGGCCGCTTCGGCGACGCTGGACCCGACCCCGGCCAATAACGTCGACACCAAATCGCTGGGTGTCGTCAATCCCCTCGTGAGCGTGAAGAAAACCGTCGACAAGGCCAGCGCCTATGTGGGCGATACCTTGACGTGGACCCTGGCCGCCAGCAATGGCGGCACGGGCGCCACCACCGCGCCTTTGATCCTGACCGATACTTTGCCTGGGAACCTGAGCAATATCGTCATCACGCCCACGGCGCCGACCACCTGTTCTACCCTGGTTGGCAATACGCTTAGCTGTACCGTACCGGCCGGCCTGGCGCAGGGCGCCGCCGCCCAGGTGAAAGTGTCGGCCGTGGTTACGCTCAATGGCAGTTTCGTCAATAGCGTGCTGCCATCGGGCGGCAATGGCGCGGCCTGCCTGTTGCCGGCTGATTGCCAGACCAGCACCACCGTGCAAAAAGCCCTGGTCGACGTGACCACGACCTTGAATGGTTTCCCCAGCGTGACCAATGCAGGCGACACCATCAGCGGCACGGTTACCTATACCAACCAGGGGCCGGGTACGGCCGAAGGCGTGAGCTACACCCTGAAGTTGCCGGCTGGCATAGGCAATGTCAGTGTGACTGGTCTGACTGGCGTGTATAACGCGGGTACGGGTTTTATCGCGCTGTCCGGCTTGCCGGTCAGTCTGGCGCCCGGACAAAGCATCAGTTTCCGCCTGTCTTACACGCAGCCCGGTACGAATGCCTCGACGGTGACCAGCACGATTGCGACTACCTCGGTGGAAGTGGCCAATGATTTGCCCAATACGGCCACCGTGGCCGTGCCGGGACCCAATATCAGCGTGACCAAGACGGCCAATAAAACCACCGCGAACGCGGGCGAGGATATTACCTGGACCATTACGGCCCGCAACACGGGCAGTATTGCCAACCAGGGCGTGGTGACCCTGGCCGATATCCTGCCCCCCAACCTGATGATCACCTCCGTGACGGCGCCCGGCGTGACTTGTCCGCCGCTGGCCAGCTGGGTTGCGTCGAGCTCGCAGTCCTGCACGATTGCCGCCGGCCAGCTGGCGGCCAACAATGGCGTGCGCACGGTCACGATTATCGGGCATTCCTGGCAGGCAGGCAGCGTGCTGAACCTGGTGCGGCCTGCTGGCGTTGACAATCCTGCCTGTGCTTCGGGCGCCGTTTGCCAGACGGCCACGACCATCACCAAGCCGCAGGTGGTGATGACCAAGACGGTCGACAAGAACAGCGTGAATCTCGGCGGCACCCTGAGCTGGACCGTGACGGCCAACAATACCGGCAATGGCGCGACGAACGCGCCCATGCTGTTGATCGATACCTTGCCAGCCAATCTGAGTGACCTGGTGGTCACGCCTGTGGCCCCCACCACCTGTACTGCACCGGTGGGCAATGAACTCATTTGCACGGTGCCGGCCGGCCTGGCGCCTGGCGCCGCCGCCAGCTTTACCGTGACGGCGCGCCCCATCATCGCGGGCACGTATGTCAATAGCCTGGTGTCGTCCGGTGCAGATGAACCGCAGTGCAGGCAGGCCAGCGATTGCCAGGCCACATCGACCGTCACCAGCCCGAAAGTGGCCGTCAGCAAGACTGTCGACAAGGCCACCGTCAATATCGGTGGCAGCCTGAACTGGACCTTGACGGTCAGCAACAGCGGCAGCGGCGCGACCACGGCCCCCGTGACCCTGGTCGACACCTTGCCGGCCAACTTGACAGCCCTGGTGGTGACGCCGGTAGCCCCCGCTACCTGTGCGCCGGTCGTCGGCAATATCCTGACCTGTACCGTGCCGGCCGGCCTGGCCGCGAATGCCACGGCCAGCGTCAATGTCACGGCGCAGCCAACCATGGCCGGCACGTTTGCCAATAGCGTCGTGCCGTCCGGTCCGGACAACCCCGTTTGCACCACGCCGGGCGATTGCCAGACCAGCAGCAATGTCACCAGCCCCAGCGTGACAGTGAAGAAAACCGCCGACAAGGCGAATGCCAATGTGGGCGACACGATTAGCTGGACTTTGACGGCCAGCAATGGCGGCACGGGGCCGACTACCGGTATCGTCAGCCTGCTCGATACCTTGCCGGCCGGCCTGACGAATATCCAGGTCGCGCCGCAAGCTCCCACCACCTGCGCAGCGATCGCCGGTGCCACCCTCACTTGTAGCGTGCCGGCCGGCCTGGCCCCTGGCGCCTCGGCCAAGGTGGTGGTGAAAGCCACGGCGACCCTGGCCGGCGCCGCCGTCAACAGCGTGCTGCCATCCGGTCCCGACAACCCCATCTGCGCGCAGGCTGGCGATTGCGGCACCACCACCAATGTCGTCCGGCTGCTGGTGGACGTGACGACTACCCTGAATAACTTCCCGCCCAATACCCAGCCCGGCGACCTGATTTCCGGCGTCGTCAGCTATGCCAACGTGGGACCGGGTGCGGCCGATGGCGTGACGTACAGCCTGAAGCTGACGGCCGGCCTGTCCGGCGTGACGGTGACGGGCGCAAGCGGAACTTACAACAGCGGCACCGGCGTGCTGACCCTGGCAGGCTTGCCGACCAGCCTGGTCAGCGGCCAGAGCACCAGTTTCAATATCAGCTATACGCAGCCGGCCAACAACCTGTCGCTGGTGACGTCGGCCATCGCCACCACTTCGCAGGAAGTGGCGAACGACCTGCCGAATACGGCCTCCGTATCGGTGCCTGGTCCTATCATCCGCGTTACCAAACTGGCCGACAAGCAGGTGGCCAACGTGGGCGATACGGTGACGTGGACCATCACGGCCGTCAATACGGGCAGCCTGGCCAACCTGGGTCCGGTGACCCTGACCGATATTTTGCCGGCCAACGTGGCCGTCACGGCAGTGACGCCGGGCGCCGGCGTCAGCTGTCCGCCACTGGCCAGCTGGCAAGCCAGCAGCGCCCAGGCCTGTACCATCGCGCCCGGCCAACTGGCGCCGAACGGCAGCCGCAGCATCACGATTGCAGCGCGCGGCACGCTGGCGGGTAACCTGGGCAACAAGGTATTGCCGAGCGGACCCGATAACCCGGCCTGCGCACAAGCGTCTTCCTGCCAGAGCACCACCACGCTATTGAGCCCGCAAGTGACGGTGCGCAAGAGCGTCGACAAGAGCAATATCAATGTCGGCGATGCGCTGACCTGGACGATTGCGGTGAGCAATAACGGCACCGGCCCCACCACGGGCGTGATTACCCTGACCGATGGCTTGCCGGCCAACCTGACCCTGGGCCAGGTGTTGCCGGCAGCGCCGGCCACTTGCGGCGCGCCGGCTGGCGGCCAGCTGGTCTGCACCATACCGGCCGGTTTCGCGGCGGGCGCCTCGCTCAATATCGTTGTCAAGGGCGTGGCCACGGCGGCAGGCATCTATGTCAACACGGTGCTGCCTTCCGGCCCCGACAATCCCGTCTGCAACCAGGTTGCCGATTGCAGCACCAGCAGCACGGTGGTGAAATTGCTGGTCGACGTGACGACCACGCTCAATGGTTTCCCCGGCAGCAGCAATGCGGGCGATACCATCATGGGCACGGTGAGTTACAGCAATATCGGCCCTGGCGCCGCTGAAGGCGTGAACTACAGTTTGCAGCTGACGCCTGGCCTGACAGGTGTCAGCGTGAGCGGTGTGTCGGGCAGCTATGACGCCGCCAGCGGCCAGCTGAGTTTTGTCGGCTTGCCGGTGACTTTGACGGCAGGGCAGGGCGTGAGCTTCCAGCTGCGCTACACCCAGCCGGCCAACAATTTGTCGACCGTCACCAGCCGCATCGCCACCAGTTCGACCGAAGTGCCGAACGACCAGCCGAACGTGGCCACGGTGACTACGCCGGGTTCCATCGTGCGCGTAGGCAAGACGGCCAACAAGAGCGTGGCCAATGTAGGCGAGGACATCACGTGGACGATTACCGCCAGCAATACCGGCAGCCTGGCCAACCAGGGCGTCGTCACCCTGACGGATATCTTGCCCCCTAACATTATCGTCACCAGCGTCACGCCCGACAGCGGCGTCACCTGCCCACCGCTGGCCAGCTGGCTGGCCAATAGCAGCCAGAGCTGCAGCATTGCCGCAGGTCAACTGGCGGCCAACAATGGGGCACGCAAGATCGTGCTGACCGGCCACGCCAGCGCCGGTGGCAGCCTGGCGAATCAGGTGATGCCTAGCGGTCCCGACAATCCAGCCTGTGCCCAGGCCAGCGCCTGCCTCAGCACGGTCAACGTCACCAGTCCGCTGCTGGCACTGAAGAAAACCGTCGACAAGGCGGCCCTCAATATCGGCGACACGCTCACCTGGACCATTACCCTGGCCAACAACGGTACCGGCGCCAGCACGGCCGTCGCCACCGTGACGGACAGCTTGCCGGCCGGCCTGGCCAATATCGTCGTCACGCCAGCGGCGCCCACCACTTGCGCGCCGGTCGCCGGCAATGTGCTGAGCTGCAGCGTGCCGGCTGGCCTGGCTGCCGGTGCTTACGCCAGCGTGCAGATCAGCGCCCGCGCCACCGTGGCCGGTTCGCTGCAGAACAGCGTCACGGCCAGCGGTCCAGACCGTCCTGCCTGCCTGCAGGCCAGCGATTGCAGCACCGGCAGCACTGTCAGCAGCCCCAGCCTGAATGTCAGCAAGAGCGTGGACAAGGCGGCTGCCAATGTCGGCGATACGCTGACCTGGACCTTGAGCGTGCGCAATAGCGGCACCGGCGCCAGCACCGGTATCGTGACCTTGACCGATACCTTGCCTGCGGGCCTGAGCAATATACTGCTGGCGCCGGTGGCGCCAGCCACGTGCGCTGCGCCGGTGGGCAATGTCGTTACCTGCAGCGTGCCGGCTGGCCTGGCCGCCGGCGCCAGCGCCAGTGTCAAGCTGAGCGCGACCGCCACCGTGGCAGGTAGCCTGAACAATACTGTGGTGCCGGGCGGGCCGGATAATCCGGTCTGCCTGCAAGCAGGCGATTGCAACAGCAACACGCTGGTGTCGGCCTTGCTGGTGGACGTGACCACCACCTTGAATGATTTCCCGCCGAGCAGCAATGCGGGCGACACCATCAATGGTGTGGTCACTTTCAGCAACCAGGGCGCAGGCGTGGCGGAGCATGTCACGTACAGCCTGCAGCTGGAAAAAGGCCTGGCAGGCGTCTCGCTGAGTGCGATCAGCGGTGCGCCTGGCGTCAGCGGCGTGTATAACGGCAGCACCGGTTTGTACGTGCTGAGCGGTTTGCCAGCGACCCTGGTCAGCGGCCAGAGCGCCAGTTTCCGCCTGTTCTATATGCAGCCGGCCAGCAACAGTTCGCGCATCACCAGCGTGATTGCCACTACCTCGCCGGCCGTGCCTGTGGGCTTGCCGAAGACGGCGACCACCAGCTTGCCTGGCCCCCTGGTGCGCGTCATCAAGACGGTCGACAAGGCCACGGCGGCCGTGGGCGATACCCTGAGCTGGACCATTACGGCCAGGAACACGGGCAACCTGGCCAACCAGGGCCCGGTGACACTGGCCGATGTATTGCCAGCCAATATCACCGTGCTCAGCGTCACGCCCGATGCGGGCGTGAGCTGCCCGGCACTGTCCAGCTGGACGGCCGGCAGCGTGCAAAGCTGCAGCGTGGCGGCCGGCCAGCTGGCGGCCCTCAACGGCAGCCGCAGCGTGCGCATCACGGGCCGTGGCAGCGTGGCGGGTCCGCTGTCGAACCGGGTCATGCCGGGCGGCCCGGATAATCCTGCCTGCGAACAGGCCAGCGTCTGCCAGGCAACGACGACCTTGTCCGCGCCGAATGTGGCCGTGCGCAAGAGCGTCGACAAAACCAGCCTGAACGTGGGCGATACGGTGACGTGGACGATTACTGCCAGCAATAACGGCACGGGTCCTACCCGGGCGGCGATAGGCTTGACGGACACCTTGCCGGCCGGCGTAAGCAATGTGCAAGTGTTGTCGACGCAACTGGCCAGCTGCTTGCCGGCGGCGGGCAGCATCCTCAGCTGCAGCGTGGCGCCAGGTTTGGTCCCGGGCGCGGTGGCGCAAGTGGTCGTCAGCGCCACGGCGACGGCGGCCGGCTTGCTGCAAAACAGCGTCTTGCCGAGTGGCACCGATAATGCCGTCTGTGCGCAGGCCGGCGATTGCCAGACCAGCAGCACGGTGAACAAGCTGCTGGTCGACGTCACCACCAGCCTGAACGGCTTCCCCGGCAGCACCAGCGCCGGCATGCAAATTTCGGGCACGGTGAGTTTCAGCAACGTGGGGCCCGGCACGGCCGATAATGTCACGTACCGCCTGACGCTGGCGCCGGGCCTGCTGGGTGTCAACCTGACTGGCGCGGCCGGCAGCTACAATCCGTCCAGCGGCATGCTGATCGTGACAGGCTTGCCGTCCAGCCTGGCGGCCGGCGAGACGCACAGCTTCACCCTGGCCTATATCCAGCCCGCCAGCAATCTCTCTACCATCGTCAGCAACATCGGCACCAGTTCCACCGAAGTGCAGAACGATTTGCCCAACACGGCCATCGTCACCATGCCGGGCGCGCTGATCCGCGTCACCAAGACGGCCAGCGTGGCGACGGGCAGGCTGGGCGACAGCATCGTCTGGACCATCACTGCCGTCAACAGCGGCGGTGCGGCCAACCTGGGCGTGGTGACCCTGGCCGATATCCTGCCGGCCAACCTGACGGTGTCGAACGTGGTAGCGGACGCGGGCGTGACTTGTCCGCCATTGTCCAGCTGGCTGGCCAGCAGCGTGCAAACCTGCACTATTGCCGCCGGTCAATTGGCGGCCGTGAATGGCACGCGCAGCATCCGCATCACGGCCAGCGGCAGTGCGGAAGGTACTTTATCGAACCGCGTGGTGCCTGGCGGTCCCGACCATGCGGCCTGCGCCCAGGCTGGCGATTGCCAGTCGAACGTGGTGCTGACGGGGCCGAAAGTCGCCATCAAGAAAGTGGCCGGCCAAACGACGGCGAATCTGGGCGATACCTTGAGCTGGACCATCACGGCCACCAATACGGGCAGCGGCGCCACCCGTGCCGCCATCAGCCTGGTCGATACCTTGCCGGCCAACCTGGCCAGCATCACCGTCAACGCGACGGGTGCCACGTGCAGCCCGGTGGCGGGCAATGTGCTCAATTGCAGCGTCACGGCTGGCTTGAGCGGCAATGGCGGGGTGGCCAGCATCGTGGTCACGGCCAGGGTGACGCAGGCGGGCGTGGCGGTCAACAGCGTGGTGCCATCCGGTCCCGACGCGCCGTCCTGCCTGCAGCCGGCCGATTGCCAGACCAGCACCACCGTCAGCAGCCCCAGCGTACTCGTGAAAAAAGTGGCCGACAAAGCCACGGCGACGGTCGGCGATACGGTCAGCTGGACCATCACAGCCGCCAACAACGGCAGTGGCGCGACTACGGCGCCGGTCACCCTCAGCGATGACTTGCCGGCTAATTTGAGCAATATCACGGTCACGCCGGTAGCGCCGGCCACCTGTGCGCCGCTGGCGGGCAACAAGCTGGTGTGCACGGTGCCGGCCGGCCTGGCGCCGAATGCGGTGGCGGCCGTCACCGTCAGCGCCACCGTCAGCAGCGGTGGTGCGCTCAACAACACGGTAGTGCCGTCCGGTCCCGATGGGCCGCGCTGCGCCCAGGCCAGCGATTGCACGGCTGTGACGGAGGTGGCCGTGCCTGCCATCGGCGCGGCGCTGGCCGTCGGCAAGGTGACGCAGTTGTCGGCCCAGGTCTACACCGTGCCTTACACGGTGGTGGTCAAGAACGTGGGCAAGGGCACGACCGCCAATGTGCAGGCGCTCGACAGCCTGCTCGCCACCTTCCCGGCGCCGGCCAGTTGCAGCATCGTGACGCCACCGGCGGCGCCAGCGATTGCCGGCAGCAAGCAATTGCCGGTCAACCCAGGCTTTACGGGTGCTTGCAATGGCAGCGACCTGCGTCTGCTGACGGGCGACGCGGCGCTGGCCGAAGGCGAGCTGACGGTGATTACCTTCACGGTGCAAGTGACCGTGCAGGGCACGCCTTTGCCGATATACAACAACAGCGTATTTGCCAGCTCGGTCAGCGGCGCGAGCGCCAATGCCGGTGGCGCCATCAGCCTGGCACGGGCGCTGGCGGCGCGCGCCAGTGTGGCCGCTGCAGCCAATGCGACTGCCGCACCGAACCCCAGCTATACGCCGCCGGCAGGCAACGCCGTGTTCGATGCATCGAATAACGCGCCAGCCTATGTCGGCACGGTGGCAACGGCGGCTGAAGTGGTGGCCATCATCGCCAAGGTGGACCCCAACGGTAATGGCAATGCCTCGGAAACCGTGGGCGGCGTGCCGTTCACGGGCGAAGATACGCCCACGCCGGTGGTACTGCAGGCACAGGTGGTGGACGTGATCAAGTCCGTGGCGTCGCAGCAGCAGCTCGATGCCAGCAAGTTCGAGATCGGCTATGTGGTGCAGGCGGCCAACCGCTATCCGGCCGGCGCGCCTGCCTCGACCATGGTGCAGGTGGTGGAAAACCTGAAGGCGGTGTTCCCGACGGCCACCAGCGTTGCCCTCAAGCCCGGTAGCCTGCTGGTGACGCCGCAGCCTGCCGGCGCCACGGCCTGTGTCGCCAATCCTGACTTTAATGGCGTGACGGTGTTTGGCTTGCTCACCGGCAAGGGCGACTTGCTGCCGCAGGAAAGTTGCAGTATCGCCTTCACGGTGGTGGTGGACTTTGGCAGCGTGGCGGCGATTCCGACCGTGCCGCAGTTGAACCAGGTCTATGCCAGCACCTCGCAAGGCACGGGAAGCGGCGGCTTCAATATCGGCCACAGCTATGTGGTCGATGGCACGGGCGTGATGTCGCCGGTGCCGCCCGCCGGGGCGCTGGCGCAGGGCAGTTCGGCCAATAGCGCCGTGCTGCCGGCCACGCCAGGGGCCACGCCGCCCAGCTATACGCCGGTGGTGTTCAACACGCAGGACAAGCCGATGTTGTTGATCAGCAAAATCGCCAACAAGACTACGGCTGAACTCGGTGACAGCTTGCAGTACACCATCGAGGTCAAAAACACGGGCGTGGCGACGGCATTCGGCGTGACCGTGCTCGACAAGCTGCCAGCCGGCTTCCGCTACATCGATGGCAGCACCACGCGCAACAATGTGGTGCAGGCCGATCCGGACGGCAAGCCAGGTCCGCAACTGTCGTTCAAGCTCGAATCGCTGGCGCCGAATACCAGCGTGACCTTCCGCTACCGCCTGCGGGTGGGTGTCGGCGCCTTGCAGGGGGACGGCATCAACCGGGCCCAGGCGAGCACCAGCAACGGTCCGCCGTCGAACGAGGCGCGGGCCAGGGTGAAGGTGACGGGCGGCGTGTTCACCACCGATGCCTGTATCGCCGGCAAGGTGTTTGTCGACTGCAATCACAACCATGTGCAGGATGCCGAGGAACTGGGCATACCGGGCGTGCGCCTGTACATGGAGGATGGCACCAACTTCACCACCGACGTGGAAGGCAAGTACAGCTATTGCGGCATCACGCCGAACAGTCATGTGATCAAGGTCGATGGTTCGACCTTGCCGCGCGGCAGCCGCATGATGGAAGCGTCGAACCGCAACCTGGGCGATGCGCACAGCCTGTTCCTCGATACCAAGAACGGCGAGCTGATGCGTGCCGACTTCATCGAAGGTTCCTGCTCGGCGCCGGTGCTGGAACAAGTCAGGCAGCGCCGGGCGCAGGGCGAGACACGCGGCGCGGAAAGCGGCAAGCGGGCAGGGCCGGGCCAGAGTTTCAGCAGCCAGCCTGTGCCTGCCGTCGTTCCAGCCACCACGCCGGCAGCGGGAGGCAATCATGCTCAATAAGCGCACCCTGGCCATGTTTGATGCCCCATTTCATGAAAAGTCGCCTATGAAGAACCCTCTCCCTGTACGCAAGCGGCTGGTCATGGTGCTGGCGCTGCTGATGCTGCCGGCCGCCAGCCACGCACAAATGCCTTTGCCTGACAGCGTGGCCGGCCCCAGCGTGGCGCCGCCAACTTTGTTTAACGACCGTATCGGCGCCGTGGATTACAGCATCAACCGGGGTATTGCCCGCATCGTATTTGACACGGATCAAAGTGACGTGCCGGCCGATGGCCAGAGCGCCGTCACGGTGCGCGTTACCCTGTTCGATGAACAGGGCCAGCCCTGGAAGGGGCCGGCCTTGCTGACCATCGAGGCCAGCGGCGGGCGCATCCTGCTGGCCGGCGCCCGTACCGACGAGCTGGGCCCGGAACGCCGCGATGCAGATAAAGTCACGCCGGGCACGCAGCTGAAAGTGGAGAATGGCGAGGCCAGTTTCAGCCTGATCGCGCCCGGCACGCCGCAGGACGTGCTGCTGCGCGTGTCGGCCGGTGCGACCGCTGCCCAGGGCGTGATCAGTTTCTTGCCAGAATTGCGCGATATGCTGGCCGTGGGCTTGATCGACGGCGTGATCAGCAAGCGCAGCCTGTCGAGCAGCGCGATTTCACCGTCGCGTTTCAATGACGGTTTTGAACGCGACATCGACCGCTGGAGCCGCAGCTTTAATAATGGCAAGGCCAATATCGCGGGGCGCGCCGCGATGTTCTTGAAAGGCACCATCCGTGGCGACGCTTTGCTGACGGCGGCCTACGACTCGGACAAGGATACGCGTTCGCGCCTCTTGCGCGACGTCAATCCGGAAGAATTTTACCCCGTGTATGGCGACAGTTCCATCCGCAACTTCGACGCCCGTTCCAGCGACCGCCTGTATGTGCGCATCGACCAGGAAAAAAGCTATGTGCTGTATGGCGACTTTGCCACCGGCGAGGGTTTCAGCCAGATGACGGGCGGCGGCAGCGTGGCGAACTTGCAGCAACGCAAGCTGGGCCAGTACAACCGCACGGCCACGGGCGGACGCGGCCATTATGAAAAAGACGGCATCGTCGCCAATGTCTTTGCCATCAACGACAGTTTAAAACAGGTGGTCGAGGAATATCGCGCCAACGGCACCTCGGGGCCATTTGCCGTACGCAACAACAATGGCATCGAGAACTCGGAAAAAATCGAGATCGTGGTGCGCGACAAGAATCAGAATGGCAACATTTTGCAAGTGACGCAGTTGCAGCGCTTCGAGGATTACAGCTTCGAGCCGTTCAGCGGTCGCATCCTGTTCAAGCAGGCGATCCCCGCGCTGACGGCGACGGGCAATCCGCAATCGATCCGCATCAGCTACGAGGTGGACCAGGGCGGCGAAAAATTCTGGACCGTGGGCGCCGATGGCCAGGTGCAAGTGAGCAAGATGGTCTCGCTGGGCGGCGCCATCGTGGAAGACAAGAATCCGCTGTCGCCGTATAAATTGCATAGCGTCAATGCCGGCTTGCGCTTCGGCGACAATACCCTGCTGGTGCTCGAAGCGGCGCGCACCACCTCGACCACCTACAACGCGGGCGGCGGCATCTACACCACGCCATCGGGCCAGGCGGGAGAAATGCGCGATGATGTGAGCGGCAATGCGGCCCGGGTGGAATTGCAGCACAAGGACGACAAGCTGGAGGCGCGCGCCTACTGGAGCCGTTCCGACACGGATTTTAATAACACGGCGGCCGGCATCACGGGCGGGCGCGGCGAAACGGGATTGAAGGCTGGCTATAAAATCAATCCGGCCATCACCGTCTACGGCGAGGCCATCCGCAGCGACGAGCGCAGCACCGATGCGCACCGCGATGCAGCCCGGCTGGGTCTGGCCTGGAACGCCACCGAGCGCTGGCTGCTCGACGTGTCCGTGCAGCACATCAAGGAAAGCGGCGGCTTGCCTTCCACGGCCGGCATAGCGCCAAACACGGCGCCGCTGGGCACGGGCTTGAACCCGACTGGCGGCTTCTTTGGCAATGGCACGGCCAACACGGCGATTGACCCCGTCACCGGCAGCAGCATCACCACCTTTGCGCCGATCAACCCTGGCGTGGGCGGCGGCGCCAGCGGCCCGCTGGACGCCACCACCGTGCGGCTGGGCACGCAATACAAGGCTACCGACCGCTGGACCCTGAACGGCGAAGTGGAAAAAAGCGTCTCCGACACGGACCAGCACCGCTATGCGATGGGGGCGCAGTACCAGCTGGCCGAACGCAGCCGATTGTATGGCCGCTATGAAAACCAGACGGGCCTGGCCTCCGCCTATTCCCTGAATCCGGCCGACCGCAGCACCAGCTTTATCGCCGGCGTGGATACCGGTTACATGCCGGGCGGCACCGTGTTTGGCGAGTACCGCATGCGCGATGCGCTCGATTACAGCCTCAGCAATCAGCGCGATCTGCAACTGGCCTCGGGTGTGCGCAACACCTGGAATCTCAGCGAAGGCCTGGCAGCGAGCACCAATGTGGAGTACCTGAAAGTCATCAATGGCCAGCAGCAGCAAGCGGTGGCCGTGGCGGCCGGGCTCGACTATTCCGCCAACCCGCTGTGGCGCGCTTCCGTCAAGCTGGAATACCGCCGCCTGTTCGACAGCCAGATCGCGCCGGGCGACCAGCGCCAGGACCAATGGCTCAATACCATTGCCTGGGCCCGCAAGCTGAGCCGCGACTGGACTTTCCTGGCCCGTAATTACCTGCTGTACACGCGCAATAACGATGACGCCAGCGGCGCGCCGATCGGCAATGTGCTGCAGGACCGGGCCCAGCTGGGCTTTGCCTGGCGTCCGGTGGACGACAACCGTTTTAACGGCCTGGCCCGCTACGAGTACAAGACGGTGCGCGACCAGTCGCAGATCGATGGCGACAATTACCGCGCCCATATTGTTTCCACCCACCTCGATTACCACCCCAGCCGTCCGTGGTGGTTCACGGGGCGGGTGGCTGCCAAGCACAACAACGATAAGAACTTGCCGGCCGGCCAGGAAAAATACACGGCCTGGCTATTCTCGGGCCGCACCGTGTACGACATCAGCAAGAACTGGGACGTGGGCGTACTGACGGCCGTGATGGGCAGCCCGCAAGGGGGCACGCGCCAATGGGCCAATGGCCTGGAAGTGGGCTATCTGCTGGCGCAGAACCTGTGGCTGTCGGCCGGCCATAACTGGTCCGGTTTTTCCGACCGCGACCTGACGGGCGCCGACTATACGGCGCGCGGCCCGTATGTGCGCCTGCGCTTCAAATTCGATGAAAAGCTGTTCAAAGGCAAAGATCCTGCCATCAATCGCACCCTGGCCCGGCCATGAACCTCACCATGCGGAAAGTATTGACCATGAAATTGACAAAAAAACCGACATTGATAGCGCTGGCCAATCTGCTGGCCGTAGGCCTGGTCCAGGCAGCAACTCCCATCCAGGCTGCGGCGCCGCTGGCCTTGCCCGAGGCGCGTATTTCCGACCAGGCCATTTCCGGCGACCAGCAAGCTTACCGGCTGCTGCAGGAGCGCATCAAAAAGCTCAACGATGGCGGGGTGCGGGTAGGCGACTATTATCTGTCCAAGGCGCAATGCTGGCTGGACGTGTCCTACCATGAATATACGCGCAACGACCGTTCGGACTTCCCCCTGCTGGCCTTGCAGGAATCGGCCAAGATCGTTGCCTCGCTGGAAACCGGCAGCAAGCCGAATCCCGGAGACGAGACGCCGCTGGTGAATGGTGCCACGCGCTTGCGCGACGATTTATGGCGCAGTTTCGCCCAACTGCACCAGTCGCCCGGCTTTGCCTGCGCGGCGCAAAAAGTGGCCTGTGGCGAAGTGGAACTGGTGCATGCCGGCAATGAATACAGGCAGCAAGGCTGGCGCCACGCCAATCCCTATGTGCAACTGGCCGAAGATGCGCAGGCGGCGGCCCAGTCCGCTGCCGCCGCTTGCCCGGTGGATCTACCCAAGCCGCCGCCAGAGCCGCTGCCGCCGCGGCCCCGCATCGCGCACGAGCGCGTTACCCTGGACATGGATGCCTTGTTCCCGTTCGACAAAGCGGGGCCGACCGATTTGCTGCCGCAGGGCGCAGCGCAGATCCGCGAACTGGCCGCGCGCCTGAAGCAGGGCTATGTGCAGATCGATACCCTGTCCGTCACGGGCCATACGGACCGGCTGGGTTCGGACGCCTACAACCAGGCCCTGTCGGAAAAGCGCGCGCTGGCCGTGAAACAATTCCTGCGCGAGCAAGGCATCGCCAACGTCATCAGCGCCTACGGCAAGGGTAAATCCGAACCGGTCGCCGCCTGCGACAAGGTGGCGCCGCGTACCGCCCTGATCGCCTGTCTGCAGCCGAACCGGCGGGTGGAGATTGAGTTGACAGGTGTCAAGAGTAGCGCCCAGCCGTGAGCTGCTTGGCCTGGTGGCCGTCGGCAAACACCAGGATGGCGCCGGCGACCGCCTGCGGCGCTTCGCGCTGAGGGAAATGGCCGATACCCTCGAGCAGCACGCGCCGGTACGGCCCGCTGAAGTAGCGTTCGCGTCCGCCTGAGGTGTCCGGATGGTTGCAGGTATCGGCCGCGCCGTGCAGCACCAGCGTGGGCAGGTGCAGGACGGGCGCCGGTTGCAGGGCGGCTTCGTCAGCGGCATAGGCGGGGTCGCCCTGGACGAAGGCCCAGCGGTGGCGATAGGAATGTAGCACCACTTCGGCCCAGTCGGGACCGTCGAAAGCCCGGCTGGCCCGGGCGAAATCGGCCTGCGTGTACCAGCCAGCGGGCGACCACGTATCCCACAGCATGCGGGTAAACGCCTGGCGATCATGCTCGACGGCATGCTGTCCCCTGGGCGTGGCCATGAACCAGTGATACCAGTAATTGCGCGCCTGTCCATACGACAGCGCTTGCTGTGGATCGTTGGTGCCATAGCCAACCGACAGCATGACCAGCGCGGAAGCGGCGCTGGCGCGCAGACCGCAGGCATTGGCCACCGCCCGCGCGCCCCAGTCATGGCCCACCAGCAAGGGGCGCTGCAATTGCATGGCATCGATAAAATCGAGCAGGTCGCGGCCCAGCGCGGCCAGTTGCCCGCTGCGCCGCGTGGCCGCATGGCGGAAGCGGGTGGGGGCGCAGCCGCGCAGGGCGGGCGCCAGCACGCGGTAGCCAGCCGCTGCCAGCGCTGTGGCCGTGCCGCGCCAGCTTTCAGGGCTGTCGGGCCAGCCGTGCACCAGCACGGCCGTGCGGTGGCCGGCCGGATTCCATTCCAGGTAAGCCACCTCCAGCAATGGCGTCGAGATGGTGTGATACGGTTGCATGGTCGCTCCAGATGAAGGGGGTATGCCATCCATCGTAGCGCCCTGTATCTATTTGATTCGTGAGTAATTCATCGATATTATGTGCATATCTTGATGAATTGGAGCAGGTATGGACGCAAGCTGGCACGCATCGGCATCCCCGACCCTTGACATCGTCTTGCTGCGCAGCCTGCTTGAAGTGGTGGACGCTGGCGGTTTTGCGCTGGCGGCGCAGAACCTGGCGCTGACGCCATCGGCCATCAGCGGGCATATCAAGCGCCTCGAACAGAGTGCAGGCAAGCAATTGCTGACCCGCACGACGCGCAGCCTGGAACTGACGGCGGCCGGCGAAGTGCTGTACCGGTATGCGCGCAATATTGTCGACCTGGAGCGGGAGGCGCGGGCCACCTTGAACGGTTCGGCCATCCAGGGGCGGCTGAAGCTGGGCGTGTCGGAAGATTTCGCGGGCAGCTGGTTGCCGCAGGTGCTGGAAACCTTCCAGCGCTGGCATCCGCAGGCGAGCATCGAGTTGAAGGTCGGCATCACGTCCAAGCTGCTGCGCCGCCAGGCACACGAGCAGATCGATGTCATCTTCGGCAAGCAATGTGCGCGCACGGAGGCCGACGGCGAACTGCTGTGGGCCGAGCCGCTGGTGTGGGCGTATGCGGCAGGCCGCTTGCCCGATGCGCAGCAGGCGTTGCCGCTGGCGCTGTTTCCCGATTCTTGTGTCTACCGCGAGGCGGCTCTGCTAGCCTTGGCGCAAGCAGGCCGAGCCTGGCGGCTGGCGTTTGAAAGCAGCAGCATGGCTGGCTGCGTGGCGGCCGCGCTATCCGGTTTCGCCATCACGCCGCTGGCCGCCAGCCAAATGCGCGAAGGCTTGCGCACGCTGGGACTGGCCGAAGGACTGCCGGCCTTGCCCGATGCGCGTTTCCACGCGTTTACGCGGAGCAAGACACCTGCCGTGACAGCGCTGGTCGATGCGGTAAGGAGCGCGGGGCAGCGGAACAGGTTCAAGGTTAGCGCTACGTCATAAGGCCGTCATATGGCGCTGTTATGATGCTCTTGTTGGCACACAGCATGTCTTGCGCAGATCACTACGCTCCGGGAGCGCTAGGATGCAGGGCATGACTCAACAGCTTAGCCGGTGAGCTCAACCATCGGCACCAGACATGCGAAGAGGGAAAAAGCAGGGGGCTTACCACACCTGACAAAACCGTAGCGAACGGATGAGATTTGTGGCTGAGAAGCGGAGCTGTGCTTGCACGGGGCCGCCGAGGTAGTGAGCATCGGAGGCCGCAAGTCGCGACGCGCAGTAGGTATTGTTAGGTGTTCTTAATGAAGTCCTAAGCCTATCATTGGGCCGGACTGGCATAGTATGCACATGGAAGACGGAATACCCGTCCCCAAGGTTGCCGGACACCTTCACTGACCGGCACGAATTGTGTTGTTACTGACCACCCTGTTTATCCCTGCGCTCTGATACAGCGTTTCAACCGGCTGCCGCACTGGCGAAGCCGGTTTTTTTTTGTGCTGGTATTGTCGTCATGGTGGCCCGGAACCAGGTTGACGGCTGCTTATGCCGGTTCCCCGGTTTTGACGGTTGCCGCTGGCGTTTTTCTTGGGCGGCCACCTGACTTGCCATTTTCCTGGGCTGCCTTGCGTTTTTCCGGGGTCGATGCGGCGCCGCCGGTTTTGCCATTTTGCGACGCAAGCCAGCGTCTGGAGCCTAAAAAACCGTCGACCAGCGCCGGGATATACAGGTCTGCATCGATCTTTGGAAAGTGTATGCCCAGGCCAGATGGGCTGATTTCAATCACGTCCAGATCGGCCGGGCGCGCATGTTCCAGCCCCTGCGCATGGTGCGGTGAAAATGACAGGTCCAGGCCGGTATCGAAAGAAATCACGATACGGGAAACGTGGCGATCATAGCGCGCAGCCGTTACGCCAGCATAAGCCGCTTTCCTGGCTTCTCCGCGACGATTCGCTGCATCGATGATTTTAGTACGAATGATGTCCATGAATTTCCCCCCCCATTTCGTTATGGGTATTTTTTGAGGGGGGATTTGACGGGCGTCTGGCTGACGCCACTCTGAGGATGAGCTTGGGATATGCCGCCCCGGTACCAGGCAGCATATCCCTGCAGACTACTTTACAACTAATTTACAACATCACCCAGCCTGCCTGGCCAGCCAGGCGTCGATTGCCGGCAAGCGCTGTTCGCGCACGGTGATGCGGTAGCGGATGCCGGCCACCGAGGTGTCGGCGTCGCCGCGCGCGGTCGGCGCCAGGTGAGCCTGGGCGTAGGCTTCGAGCTTGCCTATCATGGCTGCCTGGCTTGATGCGGCAGCCAGGCGCGGGAAGTAGCGGCTGCGCGAGCTGGCGTCGATGCGGGCGTTGACTTGCTCCAGGTGGGCCAGCGCAAAGTCGAAGGCCAGTTCCGGATGCGCGCGCGACACGCGGCTGATCATGGCCGGGCTGTTGGTGACGCCCGGTTCATCGGTCAGCGCCAGGTCCAGTGCACGGCTGGCCAGGGCCGGGTCTTTCGGCGAGGCCAGCAAGTCATACAGCTGGCTGCGGATCAGCGGCGTTTTTTCAGCCTGGGCGTCGGCGTGCAGCTGGTCCCAGGTGGCGGCGTCTGCATGCTGGGCCACCACGGCCAGGATGGTGCGGCGCAGCGGGGCCGGCAGCGCGCCCGGGTCTTGCGCGCGTGCGGCATAACGGCGCTGTGCTTCGGCGATCACGTTGCGGTCGCCCAGGTCGCTGAGGGTAGAGATCAGCTGGCTGCGCAAGGTGGCCACGGGGGCCGCTTCGCCGGTGCGCGCCTGCCAGCCCGTCTGGGCCAGTAGCGGCGCCAAACGGGCAATCGCCCAGGCGTCGAAGTGCTGCTGGCCGCTGCTGCCGGCATATTGCTCATGCAGGCTGGCCAGCGAGCCGGCCACCTTGCCCCACACTTGCGGATCGGCGCTCAGGGGCGTGGCCTTGACCAGGTCGAGAAACTGGGCCGGGTCCTGGCGTCCGGCCAGGCCCAGCGACAGGCTGTCCGACAGCAGGCCCAACTGGTCGATCGAGGCCAGGCCGGCAAAGCTCGCTGCCAGCGCCGCCGCATTGTGCGGCGTGTAGACGGTGCGGTAGTAGCCGGTCTGGCCGGCGTTGACCAGCAGAGGGCCGCAGCCTGGCACGCTCAAGACGGCCTTGCCGTTTTCCACCAGCGCGCGTGTCTGCTGCGCGTTGCCGACGATTTGCGCGATCACGGGCACGCGCCACGACAGGGCTTTTTTGTTGTCGCGGTCCTTGGTAAATTCGTCCTGGGTCAAGGTGACGGTGGTGTTGCCAGCTGCGCAAGTGCTTGCACTGACATTGATCAAAGGCACGCCCGGCTGCAAGGTGAAGTCATGCGCGATGGCGCTGACCGGCTTGCCGGCGGCCGCATCGACTTCACGCCACAGGTCGTCCGACACCGTGTTGCTGTAGGCGTGCTTGCGCATATAGCTGCGCACGGCCGCGCGCCAGGTGTCCGGGCCCACATACGCTTCGAGCATGCGGATCACCGATTCGCCTTTTTGGTACGTGATGGTGTCGAAGGCCTGGCTGGCCTGTTCCACGGTGGCGATACGCTGCACCACCGGGTGCGTGGTGGCCAGTGCATCGAGGCCCATGGCCGCTTCGCGCACGCCCACGGCGGACAGCGCCGTATTCCATTCCGGATGCAGTTTGGCGGTGGTGCGGCTTTCCATCCACGAGGCAAAACCTTCGTTCAGCCACAGGTCGTCCCACCAGCGCATGGTGACCAGGTCGCCAAACCATTGGTGCGCCATTTCATGGGCCAGGGTGGAGTAGATATTTTCCTTGTCAGCCTGGGTCGAGATGGCCGGATTGAACAGCAGGCTGTTTTCAAAGGTGAACACGGCGCCCCAGTTTTCCATCGCGGCAAAGAACTGGCTGCGGCCCGGCGCGGCAATATTGTCCAGCTTGGGCAGCGGATAGCGTACGCCAAAGTAATCATTGTATTCGCGCAAAGTCCTGGCCGATTCGTCGAGCGCGAAGCTGCCTTGCGCCAGCGAACCTTTTTGCGTGATCACGCCAATTTCCGTGCCATCGGCCATGGTTGTCGCGCGTTCGAAGTCGCCCAGGCCGAAGAACAGCAGATAGGTGGACATGCGCGGCGTGACGGCGAAGCTCACGCGCTTGCTGCCGTTGCCCAGGTCTTTGCTGGTCGCCACGGGCATGTTGCCGACGGCCATCTGGCTGCTCGGCACCGTCACGTCGAGCGCGAACGTGGCTTTGTAGTTGGGTTCATCCCACGACGGGATCACGCTGCGCGCATCGGAGTTCTCGAACTGCGTGTACAGTGCGCGCTGGTGGCCTGCCGGTGTATCGTAGTCGAGCGAGAACAGGCCCGTGGCCTGGGTGCCGATCTTGCCGCTGTAATCCAGCGCCAGCTTGTATTGCCCCTTGGCCAGCGGACGGGCGAAATGGAAGGTGGCCGTCTGCGTGGCGGCATCGACATCGATCTTGCTGGCCGTTTGCTTCTTGCCGCCAGCACCGGCGATATCGGCATGCTGGAAAACCAGTTCCAGCGCATTGAGCGTGATCGAGCTGGTGGGCGCGGCCACGTCGATGGTGATCACGGCGCGCGCGGCGAACGTGGCCGCCTGCGCGTTCGGTGTCAGCGACAGCGCATAGTGCTGCGGCGTGACGCCGCGCGGCAATTGCGTGGTAGTGGCATTGGTGGCGCTGGCTTGTTTGGCTGGCGAAGTCGTGGCGGCGTAGCTGGCGCCTGTCAGTGCCGTCAGTGTCAGCACGGCTGCGGCGATGCGGCTGCGGGAAAGATTGCGATACATGGAGTGCCTGTTGGTCATGGGGTAAAACGCGGACCGGCTTCATGGGCCGTCCGCGTCGATCAGTGTGCGGAGGCGCTGGCACACGATGTCAGCGCTTCCGCCGAGCAATCTAAGCTGTAAACGGGTCAAAGTCAACGCGCTTTGGCCGTCTTGCCAGGCTGCTATGATGGTAGCGAAATAAGAGCATTCCATTAATGATAACGAGACAAAACCATGAAACTGTACACCAGCCCCCGCACGCCGAATCCCCGCCGCGTGACCATGTTCATCGCCGAAAAAGGCATCGTCGGCATCGAGGAAGTGCGGCTCGACCTGATGGCGGGCCAGCACCGCGATGCCGCGTTCCGGGCGAAAAACCCGATGGCCCGGGTGCCGGCGCTGGAGTTGCCGGACGGCCGCGTGCTGGCCGAGACGCGCGCCATCTGCACCTATCTGGAAGGCGTGCAGCCAGAGCCGAACCTGATGGGCGAGGGATTTGAAGAGCGCGCCTTTATCGAAATGGCCGATCGCCGGGTGGAATTGCACCTGTTCATGGGCATCGCCAACTGCGTGCGCCACAGCCATCCCGCCCTGGTCGCGCTGGAAAACCCGCAGTTTCCCGATTTCGGCGCAGCGCAGGGAGAAAAGATGCGCGAGACGGCGGCATGGCTGGACCAGTTGCTGGCGCAGCAGCCGTATATCGCTGGTGAACGTTTCACCATCGCCGACATCACGGCCTTTTGTGCGCTGGAGTTTGCGCGGGGATTGATGAAATACCGGCCAGGAGCGGAAGGCTTGCAGCATTTGCAGGCCTTCCGTGACCGGATTGCCGCACGCCCCAGCGCTCAAATCAAATAGAAAGCCGAGAAAATATCCAGGGCGTTGTTGCAAGGCCTCGCCGTACTATTCGTACTGCCTTCGGCCATGCGCCTAGCCCTGAACATTTTTCGGCATTCTCTGATGCTGGCTTGAATGTAACTTTAGCGTATGCCGTCTTACTTCGCCGCTGGTTCTTGCGGGAAGCTTTGCGTCACATTGCCCTGGTCGTCGAGGAAGTTCAGGGCAGGCTTGCCGTCAGGCGACACCAGCATCATGATTTTCGGACGTCCCTGCGCGTCGGCCAGGATCACGGCCGAGGATTTGCCGCGCGTGCGGCCGACGAAGACGCGGCTGGTCTGGGCGCCGCCCGCTTCTTTCCACTTTTGTCGCAGCGCATCTTTTTCCGGGCCTGGCGGTGCCTTGTCCATGGCTTCCTGCAGCGGTGCATAGTCGCTGACCAGGCCGCGGTCGTAGACTTTCAGGCCCGTTTCCATGCTGCCATTGTTTTCGATATGGCTGAGCGACACTTGCTGGTCGCCGCCAAAGCGGTCCATCGAGAAATGCATGCCGGACGCTGGCTTGCCCTTGTCATCGAGCTTGCCATCGAAAATCAGGCCGCCCACTTCGTCACCGCGGCCATTGTAGAAAATCATGCCTGGCTTTTCGCCCCGATGGCTGCTCATGGTCTTGCCATCGACCTTGAATTCCTGCGGCAGGCGTTCGCGGTTGGCGATCACGATGGCCTGGCCACCATCGGCGTTCAGTACATTGATGCGCTCGACATTGATTTCGGAAAAGGTGGCGCGGTCATCTTTCTTGGCAGCCATCGTGAGCAAGGCCACCAGGCCGATGCCGGCCACGCCCAGCATGCCTTTTAATAAACGATTCTGACGTTGTACTTCCTGCAGCAATGATTGATTCATGCACATTCCCGGTTAATTGTTATTTAAATATAAACATTTTACATAGGGCAAACCAGGCGCAGCTTCATGTGCGGCGCCTGGTTTGCCCTGCCCGGCGCCAGTGCGCCGGACAGGGGAGAGTGTCAGTCTTGCAAAAGGGTGTGGATCAACGCAGCTGTTCCAGCAGGAAGGTGTAGGTCAGCGCCCACATCAGCGCTTGCTGGTCATTATTGGCAGCGCCCGCATGACCGCCTTCCGTGTTTTCCCAGTACAGCACGTCGTGGCCTTGCGCTTCCATTTTTGCCACCATCTTGCGTGCATGGCCAGGGTGGACCCGGTCGTCGCGGGTGGAGGTGGTAAACAGGGTGCGTGGATATTTTTTATCCTTCGACACATTCTGGTACGGCGAGTACTTGCTGATATACGCCCATTGTTCCGCTACGTCCGGGTCGCCGTACTCGCCCATCCACGATGCGCCGGCCAGCAGCTTGTTGTAGCGGCGCATGTCGAGCAGCGGCACCTGGCTGACGACGGCGTTGAACAGGTCAGGCCGCTGCACCAGCACGGCGCCCGTCAGCAGGCCGCCATTGCTGCCGCCCATGATGCCCAGGTGGCGCGGGCTCGATACCTTGCGCTTAATCAAGTCCTGCGCCACCGAGATGAAATCGTCATAGGCGCGCTGGCGGTTTTCCTTCAGCGCCGCCTGGTGCCAGCGCGGGCCGAATTCGCCGCCGCCACGGATATTGGCCAGCGCGTACACGCCGCCCTTGTTCAGCCAGGCTTCGCCGATGACGCCGCTGTAATTCGGTTTCAGCGAGACTTCAAAGCCGCCATAGCCATACAGGACGGTCGGGTTGCTGCCGTCAAACTTCGTCTGCTTGTTCATGATGAGGAAGTAGGGCACTTTGGTGCCGTCTTGCGACGTCGATTCGAACTGTTCCACTTTGTAGGGGCTGGCGTCGAAGAAGGCGGGCAAGGACTTGATCTTCGTGCGCTGGTCCTTGTTCGCCGTGCCCAGGTACAGGGTGGTCGGGTTGAGGAAGTCGGTGACGGTCAGGAAATACTGGTCCGAGTCCACGTGGTCGAGTGCGCTGACGGCCAGGGTGCCCAGCTTCGGCGCATCGACGGCGCGGCGCTGCCACTTGCCGTTGACGTGGCGCAGTTCCGTGATGCGGTTCTTGACCTTGTCCAGTTCGGTGATCAGGATGGCCGATTTGGTGGCCGTGACATTATCCAGCGACGACGTGGCCGTGGGTGCAAACAGCACTTCCAGGTCTTGCTTGCCTTGCATGAAGGCATTGAAGTCGGTCGCCAGCAAGGCGCCTTGCGGATACGTCTTGCCATTGACGGTCCAGGCCGAACGCAAGGTGATCAGCAATTGGTCGCGCACGGTAAATGCGGTGGCGTCATCCGGTTTTGGGACTTTTTTCAGGTGATCGCCATCGCGCAGGAACATTTCGCCGCTATAGAAATCGATCTGGCGCTCGATGAACTGGTGCTCATGGCCGGGCGTGAAATCCTTGTAGGCGCCTGCGCTCAAGTCTTCCGGCTTGGCTTCGTACAAGGTGTGCGCCTGCGCCAAAGGCGTGCCGCGCTGCCATTGCTTGATGATGCGCGGGTAGCCGGAGCTGGTCATCGAGCCGGGGCCGAAATCGGTAGAGACGAACAAGGTATCCTGGTCGATCCAGCTGGCGCTGCCCTTGGCTTCGGGCAGGCTGAAGCCGCCCTCGACGAAGGCGCGCCTGGTCACGTCGTATTCGCGCACCACGTTGGCGTCGCCGCCGCCGCGCGACAGCGAGATCAGGCAGCGTTCGCCTTTTGGATACAGGCAAGAGGCGCCAGCCCAGACCCAGTTTTCATTTTCGCTGGCCGCCAGCTGATCGAGGTCGATCACGGTTTCCCAGGCGGGGTCTGCTTTCTGGAATTGCGCCAGGGTGGTGCGGCGCCAGATGCCGCGCACATGCTGGGCGTCGCGCCAGAAATTGTAGTAATACTCGCCGTTCTTGCTGACGTAAGGAATGCGCTCCTTGGAATTGAGGATGGTTTTCAGGCGCGCCTGCAAGGCAGGGAAACCCGGCTGGCCTTCCAGCTCCTTGACGCTGACGGCATTGTGCTGCTTGACCCAGGCCAGGGATTTTTCACCGAGCACGTCTTCCAGCCACAGATAAGGATCCGTCCCTGCGGCATCAGTGGCGGCGGGATCATTGACGGGGGCAGCGGCCGGGGTGGGGGATTGGGCGTGGGCGATGCCCGCCAGGCCCAGCAGCATGCTGCCGGCCAGTTTGCGATATAAAGACATTGCGTTTTTTCCTCGAGGATTCTGGTCTATGGCGTTTTGCAAGCAAAACGGCGCAGCCATGTTGCCATGAATTGCTTCGAGGAACCAGTGTCGTGTCGTTATAGTGAGGAAAAGACATGCCTTTCCAATATTATTTGCTTGTGTGTCCGTTGGCCGTAGAATCTGCGGCCACTTTTTCAGGCACCGGAGGCCGTTCTTGCCACTGCGCTTCTTCACCCCGCGTCTTTTCACCCTGCATCACCCAGATCGGGGCCGACCAGATGACATTGCCATCGTCCTGGATCAGGCGCGCAAAATAAAAGTGCGGGCCGGGCGCCGGCGTAAGACTGATGCTGGGCTGGTCGGACAGGGGCGTGACCGTGCCATTGCGCCCGGGCACGCCTTGAAATAGCGTGATGGCCGCCGCCTGCCGCCCGGCGTCATTGCTGAAACTGGTCGCCAGCAGCAAGGGGCCGTGATTGTCGAAGCGCTCGCCCATCAGGTGGCCATTGGCCGTCAACAGCAGGCGCGCATGCTTGTCCATGGTGGCAAACACGCGCCGCGCGCGCAGCGCCTCGAACAGGCTGTCGCGCGAGAGTGGTGTTCCGGCCGCCACCAGCACTGCCGTGCGGTTGCCATAGGCAGCGCCCCAGTTCGCGCAGTGGTTGTCCTGGTTGCTGCTGAATGCGACGTGATAGCCGGCTTCCAGGGCCCGGTTGCACGCCGCTTCATAATTGCTGCGCCGGGTTTCCGTTTCGCTGTCGTTATTGGAAAAGGCGGACGTGTTCATTACTTCGCACAGCACCATGACGGCATCGCCGTCGGCGCTGTAGCCCAGCGGCTGGCCATCGAGCAGGAATTGCCCTGCATACGCCGGATGGTTGAACTGGCCGATCCAGCCCTGTGCGCGCATCAGCGCATACAGGCCCGCGTAATCGCTTTTCGGCGTTTCCACGTCGGCCAGTAATTCCCCAAGTACATTTCTTTCCCATCCCAGCAAGAGATCGCTGTTCACAATGTTCAGGTGGCCACCCTGGTTGATGACACCCCATTCCATGCCGTACAAGGCCAGGAATCCCGGATGGCCAGCCGTGTAGGCGGCCGCTTGCGCCAATCCGGTCCGGTACAAGGCCAGCGCGGCGGCCGGATCGGCCGTGCCATTCGTACCGTCCGAACCGTCATACATATGGTTGTGTTCCGACGCCATCAGCACGTCCAGGCCATGCTGCTGCGCATAGGCATACGCGTCCAGCGGACCGAAGAGCCCGGTTTGCGGTTCTTGCGCGCCGTGGCAGGCAGCCAGCGCCCCACCGCCATCGCTGTGGTTAGTCTGGCTATGCAGGTTGGCGTAGACCACGCGGTAGGGCGATGCTTCCAGCGGGGAGTCGGGTGTGGCGCCAGGCCCGGTGCCTGCCTTCATGCCGAAGGCGGGCACGTGCGGCCGCACGCCACTACCCCGATCGACGGCAAGCTGCCATTGCTGCTCGACCACCTCTTCATTGCCTTGCCCCTGGTCGGCGATGGCCGTCAGGCGCAACTGGTACAGGCCATCGGGCGCCGGTGAGCAGGCCGCGTGCGGCGGCGCGCGTGCGCGGGCACAGCCATCCCAGTGCAGATTGATGTCGAGTGCGCTGGCCCCCAGGCTGTCCTGTCCCGACCATTGCTGCAACACGGCAGCCTGCGGCGCGGAACCGGCCAAGGTTACCGTCCAGGCTACGCGATGCGGCTGGCCGCCATCCGGATAGGCCAGGCTCACCTGAAAGCTGCGGCCCTGCGCGCGCCTGTCGCCAGCCGCAGCGCGGAAGGGGACATATAAAGTGGCCTCGAGTTCGCTGTGCTCCTTCGCTTCGGGCCGGCTCACGTGGACATCTGCCTGCATGGCGGCCGTCGTACTCCAGGCCAGCATCAGCAAGCCGATACACATGGTGCAAGCCATCCACTTCGCGTGCTGCCGGCACATGCCGACCTCCGCTTTTTCATGTCAATAACGATTGGACAAAACCGCAATGCCAGGGTTCCCCGGCAATCCCTGTCGTTGGCCGGAATGAGGATGCAACATGATCTGGCGCAAATGGATGCCCAGATGAGCGGCGAGGGTAGGTTTTTTTTCAGTGCTTTGCTATATTGCAATCTACAAATTGAACAGGAACTGACGATGCCACAGCCGACCTACGCCATTACCCCGCCGCCCACGCTCTGGCTGACGGGCCTGAGCGGCGCGGGCAAGACCAGCATCGCGCAGGCGCTGGAGCAACAGCTGCGCGCAGAAGGGCGGACCGTGTTCGTGCTCGATGGCGATGTGTTACGGCAAGGCTTGAACCGCGACCTGGGTTTTGCGCCGGGCGACCGGCGTGAAAATATCCGCCGCACGGCTGAAGTGGCGCGGCTGATGAACCAGGCTGGGGTGCTGGTGATCGCGGCGCTGATTTCACCGTACCGCGACGACCGCAGCATGGCGGGCGAAATCATCGGCGCGGCGCAGTTCATCGAGGTCCATGTCAGCACGCCGGTGGCAGTGTGCGAGGCGCGCGATCCCAAGGGCTTGTATGCGCGGGCGCGCGCCGGCGAACTGCCCCAATTTACGGGGGTTTCCGCACCGTACGAGGCGCCGCTGGCGCCCGCCCTGTCGCTCGACACGGGCCTATTGTCGCTCGACGAGGCGGTTGCCTTGTTGCGGCGCCGGCTGGCAGGCTAGTCAGCGTATCTCTACCTGGTAGCGGAAACCCTCGGCCGGGCCGCGCGAACGCCGCCATTCCAGCGGCTGCCGGTCATAGCCCAGCGCCAGGCGCTCGATGATCACCACCGGCTGGCCGGCCTGGATTTCCAGTAGCCTGGCCTCGTCCTCCCTGGCGGAAGCGACCGTCAAGGTTTCCTGCGCCGAAGCGATCACCTTGCCGCAGCGCGCTTCATAAAACGGATACAGCAAATCGGGGAAGTCCTCCACCTCGACCTTCATCAGCGCGGCAAACGGGGCTTGCGGCAGCCAGATTTCCTCCAGTAGCACCGGTTTGCCATCGACCAGGCGCAAGCGCTCCAGGCGCAAGGTCTGCGCCTTCTTTGTCAATCCCAGCGCGGCGGCTACGGCTGCCGGCGGCGTCGTCAAACTGCGTTCCAGGATGCGGCTTTGCGGCACGACGGGCTGGCCTTGCCTGACCTGATGACGGAAAAAACGGAACAGGGAACTGTCGAAGCTGGGCCGGCGGATAAAGGTGCCGCGTCCCTGGTTGCGTTCCAGCATGCCGTCCGCCACCAGCGTTTCGACCGCCTTGCGCACCGTGCCGATCGCCACGCCATACAGCCTGGTCAATTCAATTTCCGTGGGAATCGCCACCCCCGTTTGCCACTCGCCGCCAGCGATCCTGGCCAGCATGTCGTCGCGCAGACGCTGGTACAGGGGCAAACGGTCATCGAGGGCGGGAACGGTGTGTTTCATCATGGACTGGACGAGAATAAGGGGAATGCACAGCACTGTATCTGGATATGGGCTGCCAGTCCATCCTGCGGCGGTGGCCAAAGTCGATTGACAAAGCCAGTCTCTGCGCCTAAGATTCATTCAAACATATATATGTTTGGATGATTTGATAAAAACAGACAGGCCATCGGTCGGCATGCAATTCATGAGACGCAATGTGAGGAGACACAATGTTTAACTGGTATCGGCAGGTATCCGCGCTGGAACGCAAGACGTTCTGGGCCTGCTTCAGCGGCTGGGCGCTCGATGCGCTCGATGTACAGATTTTTACGCTCGCGATTCCCGCGCTGATCGCCGCCTTCGGCCTGGACAAGGGGCAGGCCGGCATGATCAGCGCGGCCACCCTGGTCTCGTCGGCGCTGGGCGGCTGGCTCATCGGCGCCGTATCGGACCGCCTGGGCCGCGTGCGTACCCTGCAACTGACCATCGTGTGGTTTTCCCTGTTCACGTTTTTATGCTCGTTTGCGCAAACCTTCCCGCAATTGATCGTGCTCAAAGCCTTGCAGGGCTTTGGTTTTGGCGGCGAGTGGGCGGCCGGCGCCGTGCTGATGGCCGAATCGGTGCGCAGCGAGCACCGCGGCAAGGCCATGGGCACCGTGCAAAGCGCGTGGGCGGTGGGCTGGGCTGCCGCGGTGATCCTGTACACGGTACTGTTTTCCTGGCTGTCGCCGGACCTGGCCTGGCGCGCCATGTTCATGCTGGGCTTGCTGCCAGCCTTGCTGGTGGTGTATGTGCGGCGCTCGATCCCCGAACCGGCCAGGGCCGTGATTGCCCCATCCAGCGACAAGGTGGCGCTGGTCGGCATCTTTTCCCCCGCTTTGCTGAAAACCACCGTGATCGGCAGCCTGCTGGGCATGGGCGCGCACGGCGGCTATACGCGCTGATGACCTGGCTGCCGACTTACCTGGGCACGGAGCGCCATCTGTCGGTGCTCGGCACGGGCGGCTACCTGGCGGTCATTATCGTGGCGTTCTGGCTCGGCTGCATCGCCAGCGCGCAATTGCTGGACCGCATAGGGCGGCGCCGCAACGTGGCCCTGTTCGCCATCTGTTCGACGATTACCGTGCTGGTGTATCTGCTGATTCCGATGGGCAATACGGCCATGCTGTTTCTCGGTTTTCCGCTGGGCTTTTTTGCCGCCGGCATTCCGGCCAGCCTGGGAGCGCTGTTCAATGAACTGTATCCGGCCGCGATACGGGGCGCTGGCGTCGGCTTTTGCTACAACTTCGGCCGTATCGCCTCGGCCGGATTTCCGCTGCTGGTCGGCTATATGAGCCGCTCCATGCCGCTGGGCGAGGCGATCGGCATCGACGCCGCCATCGCCTATGGCCTGGTGGTGATCACCGTGTTGCTGCTGCCTGAAACGATGGGCAAGAAACTTGACGGCACGCCCGATGCTGCAGTTGCCCATTGATGCACGAATCGGATGACCACGATGACGACGCGCCGCGATTTTACTTTTACCCTGATGTGTTCGGCTGCGGGGATGGCGCTTGCGCCGCTGGCCGGATGCGCGACCACGCAAAGAATGACTTCCATGACCGCTATCGATTGCCATGCCCACGTATTCCTGCACAGCTTGCCGATGCCGGACCCGCGCCGCGCACCGGCCGGTTATGATGCGGCGCCGGCCACCTATCTGGGCTTGCTGGACGCCCACGGCATGTCGCACGGCGTGCTGGTGCAGCCCAGTTTTCTCGGCCTCGACAATAGCTACCTGCTCAGTGTATTGCGCGCCCATCCGCAGCGCTTGCGCGGCATCGCCGTGGTGGCGCCCGGCGTCTCGCTGCAAGAGCTGGACGCCTTGCAGCAGGCTGGTGTGGTGGGTATCCGCCTGAACCTGGTCGGCTTGCCGGCGCCCGATTTTTCCAGTCCTGGCTGGCCGGAGTTGCTGGAGCAGGTGCGCTTGCGCGATTGGCAAGTCGAGGTGCACCAGGTTGCGCAGGAACTGCAGCCGGTGCTGGCGCCCTTGCTGGCCGCCGGTGTCAAGGTGGTGGTGGACCATTTTGGCCGCCCCAGCGCCATGCTGGGGGTGAATGATCCCGGTTTTCGCTATCTGCTGTCGCAGGGACAGACGCGGCGCGTCTGGGTCAAGCTGTCCGGCGCCTACCGCAATGGCCCTGGTGGCCGCGGCGAGGAAACGGCGCTGGCCGCAATGCCCTTGCTATTGCGCGAATTTGGTCCGGAACGGCTGTTGTGGGGGAGCGACTGGCCGCACACGCTGTTCGAGAAAACCGCGTATTACGACGCCGAATTCAAGTTGATGGAAAGCTGGCTGCCCGACCTGGCGCAGCGCCAGGTGGTGCTGCGCGATACGCCGGCGCGCCTGTTCCGCTTTTAATTCAGCGGGACGCTCTTCAATTGGTGGGTGCGCGCCACTTCCTTCATCGCTTCGAGCAAGTCCTCACGCAATTGCTGCGGCAGCTTGCCAAAGAATTCCTCGTCGTTCTGGTCGGCCATGTCGGCCAGTACCGGCACCAGCGCCTCGCCTTCGCTGGTCAGTTCGATCGAGTGCTGGCGGCGGTCGGCCAGCAAGATGGACTTGCTGACCATGCCCTTGCTTTCCAGGCGATCGATCAGTTTCGAGACGGCGCCCTTGCTCATGCCGGCCACTTGCGCCAGCACCGAGGGCGAAGTGCAGCCCAGGCGGAACATTTCCCGCAAAACCACCCATTCGGAAACGGTCACGCCATTGGCTTCGGCTTTCTTTTGGAAGCTGTGCGAGACGTGATTGGAAACAAAGCGTAGCCAGTAGCCCAGGTGCGCTTCAAGTTCGCTGACAGGGGCCGTATTCGGGTGGGACACAGGCGGCATGACGGCCGCTTCAAAATTATGGCTCATTTTTTTTCCTTCACTTCGCTGCGCAACCGGCGGGGTTGAGGCCTTCGCGCTTTTGCTGTCGAGTGGTTTGTTGGGGAACAGTCATATTGCGAAATTATTTCTCACTGATTTGACAAGAATTACAACGTTCCATGCAGATCTTTATTTTCTTTGCTTAAGATGCACTTAAGGCAATGTCTTTTGTGTAACTGTATTGCTAGATAGCAAGATTAAAAAAATAATGCATGTTGTATCTATGGTAACACCATTTTGGTGCATCGATCAACCTTTGATTGGACTTTCTGATAGTGGCCGCGTGGGGCCTCGCCTCTGCCGATCGCGATAGACCACTTGAAAGCCATAAAAACAAACAGATGGTTAGCAGCGACCGGGCGAGCATCGGTTGCCCAGTGTCCATATTCTGGCGTAACCTTCCTGTTTCTGCCCGGCGCAGGCAATCATGGAGTCCAGATGGCCGCAACACCGTACGATGAATCAGCTGCCGTACCCGTTTCAGCGCCAGCTTCCATGCATGCCGAATGCGACCTGCTGGTCGTCGGCGGCGGCATCAATGGCGCCGGCATCGCGCGCGACGCGGCCGGCCGCGGCCTGTCGGTGCTGTTATGCGAACAGCATGACCTGGCCGCGCATACCTCGTCCGCGTCCACCAAGCTGATACACGGCGGCTTGCGCTACCTGGAATATTACGAATTTGGCCTGGTGCGCAAGGCGCTGGCCGAGCGCGAAGTGCTGCTGCGCTCGGCGCCCCACATCATGTGGCCCTTGCGCTTCGTCATGCCGCACGCCCGGGGACAGCGCCCGGCCTGGCTGATACGGGCCGGCCTGTTTTTGTACGACCGGCTGGCCAGACGCGAATTGCTGCCTGCCTCGCATGGCGTCGACTTGCGCAGGCATGTGGCGGGCCAGCCGCTGAAACCGGAGTTCACGCGCGGTTTCGTGTATTCCGATGGCTGGGTCGACGATGCGCGCCTGGTGGTGCTCAACGCCCTCGATGCCAGGGAAAAGGGGGCGCGCATCCATACCCGCACGCGCTGCACGGGCCTGGCGCGCGACGGCGAGCATTGGCGGGCGAGCTTGCAGCATGCCGATGGCAGGCAGTTCGCCGTGCGGGCCCGCGCCGTAGTCAATGCGGCCGGTCCCTGGACTTCCGATTTCTTGCAGCTGGCGGCGCCTGGCAGCCACCGCCAGCATGTGCGGCTGATCAAGGGCAGCCATATTGTCGTCAAGCGCCTGTACGCGCATGATCATGCGTATATCTTCCAGCACCACGACGGCCGCATCGTGTTTGCGATTCCGTATGAGCACGACTTTACCCTGATCGGCACCACCGATCTCGATTACCACGGCGACAGTGGCAAGGTGGAAATCGAGGCGGAGGAAATTGCGTATTTGTGCGCATTGTCCAGCGAGTATTTCAGCCAGCCCATCCTGCCTGCCGACGTGGTCTGGACCTATGCGGGCCTGCGTCCGCTGGTGGAAGAGACGCAGGCAGGTAGCCAGGAAGATGCGAAAGCCGTCACGCGCGATTACCGTTTCGAGCTGGAGCAGCAAGGGCCGCCGCTGTTGAGCATTTTCGGCGGCAAGATCACCACCTTCCGCAAGCTGGCCGAAGAGGCGCTGGACTTGCTGGCGCCGCTCTTGGGCAATACCCGCGGCGCCTGGACGAAACACGCCTGCCTGCCCGGCGGCGACCTGTTTGGCAGCGTGCCGGATAATCGTTCCGTGCGCGAATTTGGCCAGTTCGTGCTGGCGCTGCAGCAGCAATATGGCTGGCTGCCGCCTGCGCTGGTGGCCCGTTATGCACGTGCTTACGGCACCCGCATCCACGTGTTGCTTGCCGGCCGCAGCAGTGTGCCCGAGATGGGCGAGGAAATTGCCGCCAGCCTGTATGCGGCTGAAGTAGACTATTTGCGGCGCTACGAATGGGCGATGAGCGCCGGCGATATACTGTGGCGGCGCTCCAAGCTGGGCCTGCATTTGCCGCCCGAGACGGCTGCCAGGCTGGAAAGCTGGCTGCAAGACCATCCCATATAAGACCTTTAACAACCATGAAACGATACATACTTGCCCTGGATCAAGGCACCACCAGTTCGCGCGCCATCCTGTTCGACCACGCGGGCCGTCCGCACGCCAGCGCACAGCAGGAATTTCGCCAGTTATTCCCGCAACCAGGCTGGGTGGAGCACGACGCCAATGAAATCTGGGCCTCGCAACTGGCGGTGCTGCAGCAGGTGATGCGCGACAGCGGCGTGCAAGCGAGCGAGCTGGCCGCCATTGGCGTGACCAACCAGCGCGAAACCACCGTGCTGTGGGACCGGGCCACGGGCGAGCCCATCGCGAACGCGATCGTCTGGCAAGACCGGCGCAATGCCGCGTTTTGCGAGCAGCTGGTGGCGCAGGGCAAGGCGGAATCGATACAGCAAAAGACGGGCCTGGTGCTGGACGCCTACTTTTCCGCCACCAAGCTGAAATGGCTGCTCGATCACGTGCCGGGCGCCCGCGCGCGCGCCGAACGGGGCGAACTGGCTTTCGGCACCATCGATAGCTGGCTGATTTATCAACTGAGCGGCGCGCACATCACGGACACCAGCAATGCCTCGCGCACCATGCTGTTCAATATCCACACCCTGCAATGGGATACGGACTTGCTGGCGCTGCTCGATATTCCCGCTGCGCTGCTGCCCGCCATCGTGCCGTCGAGCGGCGTGGCCGCGCACACGCATGCGGCGCTGCTGGGCAAGCCCGTGCCGATTGCCGGCATCGCGGGCGACCAGCAGGCCGCTACCTTCGGCCAGGCTTGTTTGCAGCCGGGCATGGCGAAAAATACCTATGGCACGGGCTGCTTCATGCTGATGAACGTGGGCAAGCAGCCGCTGCCCTCGAAAAACCGGCTGTTGACGACGGTGGGCTGGAGCCTGGGCGCAGCGCGAAACAGCACCGACTATCTGCTGGAAGGCAGCGCCTTTATCGCCGGCGCGGCCGTGCAATGGATGCGCGACGGCCTGGGCATCATCCGCGATTCATCGGAAGTCGAAGCGCTGGCCACCAGCGTGCCCGAATCCGGCGGCCTGGTGTTCGTGCCCGCGTTTGCCGGCCTGGGCGCGCCGTACTGGGACCCGTATGCGCGCGGCACCCTGATCGGCATCACGCGCGGCACGGGCAAGGCGCATATCGCGCGCGCCGCGCTGGAAGGGGTGGCGTATCAAAACGTGGACGTGCTGTCCGCCATGCAGGATGACGCCGGCATTGCGCTGCGCGAATTGCGCGTCGATGGCGGTGCGGCCCGCAACGATATGCTGATGCAATTCCAGGCCGACATCTTAAACGTGCCCGTGGTGCGCCCGGTGGTGACGGAAACGACGGCTCTGGGCGCCGCCTACCTGGCAGGCCTGGCCGTGGGTTTCTGGAAGTCGGAACAGGAAATTGCCGCCCAATGGCAGGTGGCGCGGCGCTTCGAGCCCGCCATGGGGGCCGATGAACGCCTGGCCCGCCTGCATAAATGGCAGCGCGCCGTGGACCGCTCGCGCGACTGGAGCGAGTAGGGGACCGGTCGGCGCCTAGTTTCTGGCGTAATACACGGCGTAGCCCACCGTTTCGCGCGGTATCGAATACAGGTCGCGCAGCTCGAAATAGGGCGCGTGCACATTGCCGCTGACGGCGATGCCGGCGCGTTCCAGCGCCAGCCGGAAGCGCGGCACGTGAAAATACTGGGTTGCCACCATGGCGGTCTTCAAGCCATGGCCGCGCAGATAGGCGGCTGCGTTGCGGGCGGTGGCTTCGGTGGTCCAGCCCTGGTTATCCTCGATGATGGCGCTGTCCGGCACGCCCTGCTGGCGCAGGTAGCTGGCCATTGAAGCGGCCTCATCAAAACCTTCCTTGCCCGTGCCGCCACTGACAAACAGGCGCGGCGCGCGCCGTTCCCGGAACTGCTTCAAGGCAACGTCGAGCCGCGCCTGCAAGCGGGGACTGGGTCTGCCATCGGGCGCGATGGTATTGCCGGGAACGACGATCAGGTCGGCTTGCGCTTCCTGATCATGCAGACCAGCGGCAACCAGGGCGCCGGTGGCCAGCAGGAAGGCGCCGGCAGCGGCCAAGGTCAGCAGTATGAGTTTGTGCATCTTTTATCGGAAAACAGGGAATGGCAACATCATACCTGTCCTTTTCGGGCACGCTGGTTCGACAGGTAAATATTGTCCCTTTCAAAAGGCTTGCCTTGCTGCACGGCCGCAATCCATTCTTGCGTACTGACCACGGGGGCAAAGTTGGAATGGAAGACTGTGCTGAAGACGCGGTGGATTTCTTCGGCGCTGGCCTGGCCTGCCGCATTGGCGTAAGGCAGGGAGCCGCTTGCATCGCTGAGGGTTTCCACTTGCAAGCCGTTTTGGGCGGCGTGGAAAATAGCCGTTGCGTTACAGTTGTGCGTCATGTAGCCGACGATGGTCAGGGTGTCGATAGCGTGCTGGGCCAGCCACGCGGCCAGGTCGGTGCCGACAAAAGAGTTACTCATGCTCTTGTTGATGCGGTGGTCCGCCGGGAAGCTGGCGACGGCCGGGTGCAATTGCCAGTTGTCGCTGCCCTTGGCAAACACGGGCGAGTTTTCCGGCGCGTCGTGCTGGACCACGATGACAGGTATGCCGGCGGCGCGGGCGGCATCCATCGCCTTGCTGATATTCGGCAATGAAATATCCACCGACGGAAATGCGATCGGCAGATTGCCCGTAAAGTATTCATTTTGCACATCGATGACGAGCAGGGCGCGGCGTGGAGCTGGGGACATGGAGTTCTCCTTGAAAAGTCCGGTGGTTGAAAAGCTGATATCCGCATTCTGAATTGCTGCGCTTTGCCCGGCGAGTGGCCTGAAGGCCATTATGCGATAGAATCAGGCCATGCTGAATATAAACACTCCCCTGACCGTGGCCGTGCTGGCCTTTGATGGCATGACGCCGTTTCACCTGTCCGTGCCTTGCCTGGTGTTCGGCCGCCTGATGAACGAGCCTGGACTACCGCAGTTCCACGTACGCGTCTGCGCCGCCGATCCTGTGCCTCTGAGCACGGCAGCCGGCTTTGCCATCACGCCCGAGTTCGGGCTCGATGGCCTGGACGGCGCCGACATCGTCATCATGCCGGCCTGGCATGACGATGGCCGCGACGCAACTACGCTCTTGCTCGATGCCTTGCGCGCCGCCAGTGCACGCGGCGCCCGGATGGTGGGCCTGTGCCTGGGCGCGTTTCCGCTGGCCCAGGCCGGATTGCTGGATGGCAAGATCGCCGCCACGCACTGGAGCATGGCGGACGTGCTGTCGGCCCGCTTTCCCAAAGTCAAAGTCGACCGCGAAGTGCTGTATGTCGATGACGGCGGCGTGCTGACCTCGGCCGGCGTGGCGGCGGGTCTGGACTGCTGTTTGTTTCTGCTGCGCCAGCTGGCGGGCGCCGAGGTGGCCAACCGGGTGGCGCGGCGCCTGCTGGTGGCGCCCCATCGCCAGGGCGGACAGGCGCAATTCATCGAACGGCCATTGCCCGTGTCTGGCAGTGACGGCCGGTTTGCCGAGGTGCTGGCCTGCGTGACGGCCAACCTGGGTATGGACCACAACATCGATGCCCTGGCCGAGCGGGCCGCCATGAGCCGGCGTAACTTCACCCGGCATTTCCGCCAGGCCACGGGTACCTCCTTCAAGCAATGGCTGCTGAGCCAGCGCCTGGCCCACGCACAAGGTATGCTGGAGAAAAGCGCAGCTTCGATCGATGTCGTGGCGCAGGAAGCCGGTTTCGGCACGGCCCTGTCGCTGCGCCAGCATTTCCGCGCCAGCCTGCAGACGTCACCGTCGGCCTACCGCAAGCTGTTCCGGCAGCAAGCTGAACTGCTAAAATAAACACTTCACCGTACCACACGGCCATGCCATGTCCAGCACCTCATCCACTCTCATCGACCTCAGCCTGCGCAGTTATGCGGAACTGCGCGCGTCGAACCGGCATGACTACGTGCAGCTGGTGTTGCCCATGCATGGGCAGCTGCTGCTGGAAATAGAGGGCAGGACAGGGCGGGTCGATACGCAGCAGGGCGCGATCATTCCCTCGGGCGCCTGGCATGCCCAGCATAGCCGGGTGGCGAACAGTTCCATCATTCTCGACGTGGCGGAAAGTGCCGTGACCGCTGGCCGGTGGCAGCGGCTGCTGGACCAGCCGTATATGGCGCTCGGCCAGGGGGCGCGGAAACTGATTGAATACATGGGCCTGATGGCGCAGCAACACAGGCTGACGCCGGCCCTGGCGCAGGGCTGGACACCGTTGCTGCTCGACACGCTGGCGCTCGATGAGGCGCAGCCGCAGGCTACGTCACGCCTGAGTGCACTGCTGGTGCGCGTGGAAGGCGATCCGGGCCAGCCGTGGTCGACCGACACCATGGCCCGTTGCGCCAACCTCAGCGTGAGCCGCCTGCACGCCTTGTTCCGTTCGGAGCTGCAGACCACGCCGCATGCCTGGCTGTTGCAGCAGCGCCTCAGCCGCGCATGCGAGCTATTGGCGTCCAGCAAGACCACGATTGCGCAGATTGCACTGGCGGCCGGTTTTTCCGACCAGAGCGCATTGACGCGGGCCATGCGCGACAGCATCGATGTGACGCCGTCCGCATATCGCCGGCAATCTCGCGAGACCAGGTCAAAAGTGCAGTAGAGCACGTCAAGAATGGCGGGCTTACTCCGGCCACACTGTCTTCTTTTCAGGAGATTGTGTATGGAAGTGAACAAGACCCGTCCGGGGATGGCCGCGGGCATAGTCGCGGGGGCGCTGTGGGGACTGGTATTCCTGGCGCCGGCCCTGATCCCCGCGTTTCACCCTCTGGAACTGGCGGCCAGGCGCTACCTGGCCTATGGCCTGATTGCCGCCATGCTGATCGCACCTGCCTGGAAGCGTTTGTTGCGCACCCTGACTTGGCAGGACTGGCGCGCGTTGATCTGGCTCAGCCTGACAGGCAATATCGTGTATTACATCTTGCTGGCCAGCGCCGTGCAAACGGGCGGCGTGGCGCTGACCTCGATGGTGATCGGCTTGCTGCCCGTGGTCGTCACGCTGGTCGGCAGCCGCGACCGGCACGCCGTGCCGCTGCGGCGCCTGCTGCCTTCGCTGCTGTTGAGCGCTGGCGGCTTGCTGTGCATCAGCTGGCAATCGCTGTCGCATCCGGGCCATGCCTCGCTGATCGGCTTGCTGTGTGCGATGGCGGCGCTGCTGTCGTGGACGATGTATGCCGTCAGCAATAGCCGATGGCTGGGCCGGCTGCGCGGCGTGTCGGCGCATGAATGGAACTTGCTGACGGGGCTGGTGACGGGCGTTGGCGCGTTATTGCTGGTGATCCCCGCGCTGGGCTTGGCGACGGCCGGGCGTACGCCATCGCAATGGCTGGTATTTGCCGGCGTGGTCAGCGGCGTGGCGATTTTATGTTCGGTGGTGGGCAATGGCTTGTGGAATTACGCCAGCCGCGTCTTGCCCCTGGCCATGATGGGGCAAATGATCGTGTTTGAATTCCTGTTCGCCCTGTTATATGGCTATCTCTGGGAGCAGCGCTGGCCGACGGCTGCCGAGTGCGCCGCGATGAGCTTGCTGGTGGCGGGCGTGGTGGCCTGCGCCATGGCCCACCACCGGCCATCGCCGCAGGTGGCGCTGAAAAGGACTCAGCCCGATGGCATGCCATCAGGCTGAGCGGGGTGACTGGTGATCTGGGCGACTGTTATCGCCTTGGTTCATGGATCCGGTATTTCTTCACAACCCCGGCCTGGTCGAACATGACGGCTACTTCGCGCGTGCCTTTCGGTTCCAGCAGGGGGATGTAGCGGCTGACGGCCGGCGATTGCAGCTGGTTTTTATACACCCAGACTTCATAGCCGGGATCGAAGCTGACGACGGTGGCGTTGCCCAGGGCAGCGTCGAGGTCGACGCGGGTGGTTTTGCCGACGGTAATGTTCTGATAAATGGCGCCATTCACCGGGGCGCGGTTGACCTTGTATTCGCTGGCGGTGCACATGGCAACGGCCAGGCCCGCGAGGCAGCAAAACGCCAGTTTCATGATTGTATTCATAACATGCTCCCTGTGTGCATCACACTGCCCATCCTGGGGGCGGGGCGTGATGTCAGGACTGCAGTGTGCTGGCGTTTCGTCAAACAGGCTACATGATTATACAAAGGTGCAAATAATGATGCCGCCAGTACCGTATGCCGGTACTTTTAGCGGTTTTGCAGTACCTCGGTGGACAGCGCCAGGGTTTCCTTGATCTCTTCCATGACCACATAGCTTTTCGATTGCGCGGCGCCGGGCAGCTGCAGCAGCATGTCGCCCAGCAATTTGCGGTACTCGGCCATTTCGTGGATGCGCGCCTTGATCAGGTAATCGAAGTCGCCCGACACCAGATGGCATTCCTGCACCTCGGGGATTTGCAGCACTTCGCGGCGGAATTGCTCGAAGGCCAGCGCCGACTTTTGATTCAGGGTAATCTCGACAAACACCAGCAATTTGGCGCCCAGCGCAGCCGGATTGACCTTGGCGTGATAGCCGGTAATGACGCCGTCGCGCTCCATGCGCTTGACTCTTTCGATGCAGGGCGTGATCGACAAACCTACCTGTTCACCGAGCTCTTTCATCGACACGCGGCCATCCTGTTGCAGGATGCGCAGGATGTGCCGGTCCAGCTTATCGAGTCCCCGCGCCGATTCTTTAAGAATTCTCATGATTTATTGCTGAATTTCTCGATTTATACGTGAACAAATACTGGATCATTCCCAATATGATAGCGGTAAATCTGGCAATGTGCCCTAAATTTAATTGAGGAAATTATGCGTATCGTGATTCTGGGTAGCGGCGTCATCGGCGTCACCAGTGCCTACTATCTGGCCAAGGCGGGACATGAAGTGACCGTGATCGACCGCCAGCCCGGCCCGGCACTGGAAACCAGCTTCGCCAATGCGGGTCAGATTTCTCCCGGCTACGCCTCGCCGTGGGCCGCGCCTGGCATTCCTTTAAAAGCCGTGAAATGGATGATGCAGCGCCACGCGCCATTGTCGATTTCGCTCGATGGCAGCCTGTCGCAGCTGAAATGGATGTGGCAAATGCTGCAGAACTGCACGCCGGAAGCGTATGCCGTCAACAAGGAGCGCATGGTGCGTCTGGCCGAGTACAGCCGCGACTGCTTTAAAGTCTTGCGCGCCGAAGCGGGCATCACCTATGAAGGCCGCCAGCAAGGCACCATGCAATTGTTCCGCACCGAAAAACAATACAACGATGCCGCCAAGGATATCGAAGTGCTGAAAGACGCGGGCGTGCCGTTCGAAGTGCTGCAGCGCGATCAATTGTCGCGCGCCGAACCGGCGCTGGAAGCGGTGAAAGACAAATTGTTTGGCGGCCTGCGCTTGCCCAACGATGAAACGGGCGACTGCCAGTTGTTTACCACCCGCCTGGCGGAAATGGCCGTGGCGCTGGGCGTGAAATTCCGCTACGGCGTGGCGATCGACGCCCTGTTGACGGAAGGCGACAGCATTGCCGGCGTGCAGTGTGGCGCGGAAGTGGTCAAGGCCGATTCCTATGTGGTGGCGCTGGGTTCGTATTCGACCGGCTTCATGCAGCCGCTGCTGGACATTCCCGTGTATCCGCTGAAAGGTTATTCGATCACCGTGCCCATCGTCGATGGCAGCAAAGCACCGGCCTCGACCATCCTCGATGAAACCTACAAGATCGCCGTTACCCGTTTTGACGACCGCATCCGCGCCGGCGGCATGGCCGAGATCGCCGGCTACAACCTGCGTTTGAATCCACGCCGCCGCGAAACCCTGGAAATGGTCGTCAACGACCTGTTCCCCGGTGGCGGCAATACGGCCGAAGCCACCTTCTGGACGGGCTTGCGTCCGATGACGCCGGACGGCACGCCGATCGTGGGCCGCACGCCGCTGCGCAACCTGTTCCTGAATACGGGCCACGGCACCCTGGGCTGGACCATGTCTTGCGGTTCGGCACAGTTGCTGTCGGACCTGATGTCGTCGAAAAAGCCCGCCATCCTGGCCGACGACCTGTCCGTTAGCCGTTACAGCGGCGCACAGCGTGGTGGCAAGCTGCAATACGCGGGTGCCTGAGATGACGATGCCTCCGAAAGAGCGTAGCGGCGCCATCCTGACGGTGGACCTGGGCGCCGTGCGCGCCAACTACCGTTTATTGCGTGACACTGCCCACCCGGCCGTCTGCTCGGCCGTGGTGAAGTCCGACGCGTATGGCCTGGGCGCTGCGCAAGTGGGCGCGGCCCTGTATGAAGAGGGGTGCCGCCACTTTTTCGTGGCCCACCTGGAAGAGGGCATCAGCCTGCGCCCGCACGTGGCGATCGATGCCGCCATTTTTGTGCTGCATGGCCCGCCGGTCGGCACGGAAGGCGCCTTCCTGGCCCATGGCCTGATCCCCGTGCTCAACAGCACGCAGCAGGTGGCCGGCTGGCGCGCGCACGCGGCCGCCCTGGGCAAGCCGCTGGACGCCATCGTGCAAGTCGATAGCGGCATGTCGCGCATGGGCTTGTCGCCGCAGGAAGTGGACGCCTGGCTGGGCGATGCGCACTTTCTCGATGGCATCAACGTGCGCTACATCATGAGCCACCTGGCCTGCGCCGACGAACGCAGCCACCCGATGAATGCCGAGCAGCTGGCCCGCTTCACGGCCATCCGCGCGCGCCTGCCGCAATACCGCGCCAGCCTGGCCAATTCATCGGGCGTATTCCTGTCGCCCGACTATCATTTCGACCTGGTGCGTCCCGGCGCCGCCCTGTACGGCATTGCGCCGCACGCCGATGCGCCGAATCCGCTGCGTCCGGTGGTGCGCTTGCAAGGCAAGGTGTTACAGACACGCACGATTGCCGCTGGCGACCATGTGGGCTACAGCCGCCGCTACACGGCCAGCGAGCCGCGCCAGGTGGCGACGGTGTCCGTCGGTTATGCCGATGGCTGGCTGCGCAGCATGAGCAACCAGGGCCTGGCGATCGTCGATGGCGTCAAGGTGCCGCAAATCGGCAATATATCGATGGATTCGATCACGCTCGACGTCAGCGCGATCGCGCCGGAACGCCTGGCGCCTGGCAGCCTGGTCGACCTGATCTGCGCCGAACATCCGGTCGACGCCGTGGCGGCCATGGCCAATACCATCGGCTACGAGGTGCTGACGAACCTGGGCGGGCGTTATTACCGCGAATATCAAGGCCTGGCAGGGGCGGCACGGTAGCAGGAAGCATTCCTGATTTTTGTGGCAAGATGGCCCTGGCGTGATGTTCTGCTCCAGGGCTTTTTTTCAACCATATCAGGAGTTCCCATGAGTCAATACCAAGTGGCAATCATCGTTGGCAGCCTGCGCAAGGATTCCTTCAACCGCAAACTGGCCGACGCCATCATCAAGCTGGCGCCCCCTGAATTTTCCTTTAAACACATCGAAATCGGCGACTTGCCCCTGTATAACCAGGACGACGACGGCGCCCAGGCCGGGCAGGTGCGGCGCCTGAAGACGGAGATTGCCGATTCGCAAGCCGTGCTCTTCATTACCCCCGAATACAACCGCTCCATCCCCGGCGTGCTGAAAAACGCCATCGACCACGCTTCGCGCCCGTATGGCCAGAGCGTGTGGGCAGGCAAGCCGGGCGCCGTGCTGGGCGTCTCCGTGGGCGCCATCGGCACGGCCCTGGCGCAGCAGCATTTGCGCAATGTGCTGGCCTACCTGGACGTGCCGCTGCTGGGGCAGCCGGAAATGTTTATCCAGGCCAAAGAAGGCTTGTTTGACGAGCATGGCGCCATCGGAGCGGCCAGCCTGGGCTTTTTCCAGGGCTGGATGCAGCGCTATGTGGACTGGGTGAAAAAGCACGCGATTCACGCCTGATCAAGGCAGTAGCTGGCTCGGGCGGCAAGGTGATCATTGCCGCCTGAAAACAGTCCTTTATGGCGTGTATTTGTTTTTTTACAGCTTAGGCCCACTTTTCTGCTCGTATAATGTGCACTTTTGCTACGCGCAATCGTGCGCATCGTTGCCGACTCCATGTGGACTAAACCTGTTCTGCGCATGAACTTGCGCCGTTTGATCGTGCTGGTCGCCTTCGCCAGCGCCTTGATTTCCCTGGTCAATACCTTCTATGCCAGCTACAAGGTGCAGCGCCAGCTGCTGATCGACACCACACTGGAAGCCAACCACGCGTACGCGAGCAAGCTGGCCAGCACGGCCGAGGACTTCCTGCAATCGGCCCGCCAGCAACTGGCCTACAGCGCCGACCGCTTGCCGGGGCACATGGCCAATGGCGATATGCTGGCCGACGAGGCGCAACGTTTGCGCCTGCAAACCAACAGTTTTAATTCCGTATTGATCGTCAACGCCCAGGGCAAGGTGCTGGGCGTGTCGCCGGAAACCCTGGGCTTGATAAACCGCCAGCTCGATTCGCCGGGCGCCAGACATGCGCTGCAGGAGCGCCGCCCCGTCATCAGCGATCCGTATGTCTCCTCGGCAGGCAATCTGGTGGTCTTTATCTCGCACCCCATCATCGACAAGGGCGGCCGTTATCTTGGTTACGTGGGCGGCAGCATTTATTTGAAGCAAAAGAGCATCCTGTTCAGCATGCTCGGCCATCACTACTACCGCGATGGCTCCTATTTATATGTGGTGGACCAGAGCCGGCGCCTGCTGTACCACCCGGACCCTGAACGGCTGGGCGAGCAGGTCGGCGCCAACAGCATGATCGATGCCATCATCGCGCAGCGCGAGGCGGGCAGCACCCGCATGGTCAACAGCGTCGGTGTCGACATGCTGGCCGGCTACGCCGTGATGCCGTCGACGGGCTGGGGCATCGTGGCCCAGCGGCCCACGGCGATGACCCTGGCCCCGCTGAACCAGCTGATGGCCGATACCGTCTGGCATTCGCTGCCGATCGCCTTGCTGAGCCTGCCCTTCATCTGGTGGCTGGCCAGGCTGATTTCACGGCCGCTGGGGCAATTGGCGGAAAACGCCAGCCGCATGGACAAGCCGGGCACGGCCGAGCATATCGCCGCCATCCGTTCGTGGTATCTGGAAGCGTCGCAGATCAAGAGAGCGCTGCTGCAGGGCCTGTCCTTGTTGCAGCACAAGATAGGCAAACTGAAGTTCGACGTGCAGACCGATCCGCTGACAGGGCTGTCCAACCGGCGCGGCATGGCGGCGGCGCTGGAAGCGTGGCAGGCGCAGGCGCGGCCATTCTCGGTGGTGGCCATCGATATCGACCACTTCAAGCAGGTCAACGACCAGCGCGGCCATGCCGTCGGCGATGAAGTGATCTTGCGCCTGGCCCAGCTGATGCGGGCCTGTTCGCGCGATGCCGACGTGCTGTGCCGCAATGGCGGCGATGAATTCCTGATGCTGCTGCCGGACGCCGGCCTGGACGCGGCCGTGCGGGTGGCCGAGCGCCTGCGCGCGCGGGTGGCCGAAGCCGATATTCCAGGCGCCGGCGCCGTCACGGTGTCGCTGGGCGTGGTGGCCTCGGCGCAAGAGGCCGGGGACGTCGCCGCGATCCTGCACGCCGCCGATGAAGCGCTGTATGAAGCCAAGAAAAAGGGCCGCAACTGCGTGGGCGTGGCCGATGCGCATGCACATTTGCTGAGCGATAATGCTTGACCTTCCTTGCATGGGAAGGTTTATAGTAATCTCATTGATGAAGTTTATTATAAAAAATACCTGACTCCATGCACCGCGTTTTTTTCCGCTTCCTGCTCTGGCTGCTGATCGCCGCGCTCCCCCTGCAAGGGTTTGCGTCGTCCATGCGCGCCTGTTGCGTGGAGGACGCGACGGTAACGCCGGCAAGGCCGGTGATGACGGCGCAGACGCCCCATTGCCACGACATGGCCGAGCCGATGGTGCACACTGCCGATGATGTTGAGCATGCCGACATGGGCATGCACCACGGTCACGATTGCAGCAACCATGGCGCGTGCACCGTGGGCGCCACGGCCCCGCCTGGCATGCCGCTGCTGCAGCCTTTGAGCTTGTCGGGCGTGCCCATGCCCATCGCCGGCAGCCTGCTGTTCAGCGGGCATATCCCTGCCGGCCTGGAACGCCCCCCGAGACTGGTCCGCTCCGCCTGACCGCCCTTGAGCCGGCGGCGCTGTCTTGTTGCGCCTGCCGCTATGCCATTGTCTTGGCGCGCCCCGTGCGCGATTCTTTACCATCAGGAAATAACATGAAGCAATTACTCTGCCTGGCGTTCGTCGCCTGGCCGCTGCTGGCCGCCGCATCTCCGGTGGCGCCACAGCCGCAGGATGCCGCCGCATCCGTTCCCGCCACCCGATTCCACTCCGCCCTGGACAATTACCAGGCGTTCGAGGAAGCCGACAGCACGCCCGATGCAGCCTGGGTGGCCGCCAACAAGACCGTCGGCGATGCCGGCGGCCATATGGGCCACATGGGTGGCATGGGCAAGATGGACCACATGAAGATGGATGGCATGAAAATGGACAAGATGGACGGCATGAAGATGCCAGCCGTGGCGCCTGCCAAGCCAGCTGAACACCGGCATGAGGGGCACTGACATGGCGTATCCAAAATTGAGCGCCCTGGCGCTGGCCTTGCTGCTGGGCGGATGCGCCAGTTTCAGCCAGGATGGCGGCTTGCACGATGTGTCGGCGCTGACCTCGGCCCGCGTCGGCCAGCCCGCCAGCCTGGCGAAAGACGGCGATGATGCGCAACTGGCGCAATTACTGTCCCAGCCCTTGAGCGCCGACAGCGCCGTACAGATTGCCTTGCTGAACAATCGCAGCCTGAAAATCGCCCTGGCCGAGCTGGGCGCTTCCGAAGCGGACCTGGTGCAAGCGGGGCGCCTGCGCAATCCCGGCCTGTCGTTTGGCCGGGTGCATGGCGGCGATGGTAACGAAATCGACCGCAGCGTCAGTTTCGACCTGGCCGGCCTGCTGACCATGCCGATGCGCGTCAAGATCGAGCGGAACCGCTTCGAGCAGGCCAAGCTGCAAGCGGCCAGCAGCGCCGTGCAACTGGCGGCCGAGACGCGCCGCGCCTATTTCACTGCCGTGGCCAGCGTGCAGACGGAAAAATTCATGCAGCAGGCGAGGGTGTCCGCCGAAGCGGGCGCCGAACTGGCGGGCCGCATGCAGCAGGTGGGCAACTGGAGCCGGCTCGACCAGGCGCGCCAGCAAGTGTTTTATGCGGACGCCGTCAGCGAACAGGCCCGTGCGCAGCACCAGGCGACGGTGGCGCGCGAGCGCCTGACGCGCTTGCTGGGATTGTGGGGCACGCAGGCCGACATCAAGCTGCCGGACCGCTTGCCGGACTTGCCGGCCACCTTGCCCGAAGCGGGCAATATCGAGGCGCAGGCGATGGAGCAGCGGCTGGACGTGCAAAGCGCGAAGATTGCAACGCACGCCACGGCCGATGCGCTGGGGCTGTCGAAAGTGACCAGCCTGGTCAACGTGCTCGACGCCGGCTACACCAACAAGAGCGTGAATGGCGCGCCGCGTGAAAACGGCTATGCAGTGTCGCTGGAACTGCCGCTGTTCGACTGGGGCACGGCCCGCAACGCCAGGGCGCAAGCGCTGTACGAGCAGTCCATGCACCGCACGGCCGACACCGCCATCCGCGCCCGCTCGGAAGTGCGCGAGGCGTATTCCGGCTACCGCACGGCGTATGACCTGGCGCGCCATTACCGCGATGAAGTCGTGCCTTTGCGCAAGACGATTTCGCATGAAGTGCTGCTGCGCTACAACGGCATGCTGGCCAGCGTGTTCGAGCTGCTGGCCGATGCGCGCGAACAGGTGATGAGCGTGAATGGCGCCATCGAAGCCCAGCGCGACTTCTGGATCGCCCAAACCGACTTGCAGGCCGCCATCAATGGCTCTGGCTCTGCGCATAAGGAATAATGATGATCACACGTAGAAATTTCTTCATGAATGCGGGCGCCGTCGCCTTGAGCGCGGCCGCCGTCAGCCGCGTGGGCGCTGCCTCCCTGCCGGAAGCGGTGACGATGGCCACGGCCGACACCAAAACGCCGCCACCGCCGCCGAATGGCCGGCCGTTTAATCCGGTGGTCACCCTGAATGGCTGGTCCTTGCCCTGGCGCATGAATAACAACGTCAAGGAATTCCACCTGGTGGCCGAACCCGTGGTGCGCGAACTGGCGCCCGGCATGGTGGCCAATCTGTGGGGCTACAACGGCCAGTCGCCGGGGCCGACCATCGAAGTGGTGGAGGGCGACCGCGTGCGTATTTTCGTCACCAACAAATTGCCGGAACACACCAGCGTGCATTGGCATGGGCAGCGCTTGCCCAATGGCATGGATGGCGTCACGGGCGTGACCCAGCCCGGCATCGCTCCCGGCAAGACCTTTGTGTACGAGTTCATCGCCAAGCGCCCCGGCACCTTCATGTATCACCCGCATGCCGACGAAATGACGCAGATGGCGATGGGCATGATGGGTTTCTGGGTCACCCACCCGAAAGACCCGAATTTCATGAAGGTCGACCGCGATTTCGTCTTCCTGCTCAGCAATTACGATATCGATCCCGGCAGCTACACGCCGAAGATCATGACCATGAACGACTTTAACCTGTACACCTTTAACAGCCGCGTGTTCCCCGGCATCGATCCGATGGTGGTGCGCCAGGGGGACAAGGTCCGGGTGCGTGTCGGCAATCTGACCATGACCAATCACCCGATCCACATGCATGGCCATGAATTCGAGGTAACGGGCACCGATGGCGGCTGGACGCGGCCCGAATCGCGCTGGCCCGAAGTGACGGTGGACGTGGCCGTGGGACAGATGCGCGCCATGGAATTTACGGCTACCGAACTGGGCGACTGGGCTTTTCATTGCCACAAGTCGCACCACACCATGAATGCCATGGGCCATGACGTGCCCACCATGATCGGCGTCGACCACAAGGGCATCGCCGCCAAGATCAACCAACTGGTGCCCGGCTATATGGTGATGGGCGAGCGGGGCATGGCCGACATGGGCGAGATGCAGATGCCGGTGCCCGACAATACCCTGCCCATGATGGCAGGCGATGGTCCGTTTGGCGCGATCGGCATGGGCGGCATGTTTACCACGGTGAAGGTGCGCAAGGACCAGAAACCGGGCGACTACCGCGATCCGGGCTGGTATAAGCACCCGGCCGGCACCCTGGCCTATGAATGGACGGGCGCCTTGCCGGAACCGGTAAGGGGGCAGGGCGTGGGCAAGCACCTGGCGCCCGGTCAACATGGCCTTGAGATGACGGTGCGCAAACCTGCTGGACCGATGGACCATTAATATAGCGGATCATGCCGCAGTGCAACAAACGGCTTGCCTAGCATGGCAAGCCGTTTTACATGTTGCTTTGAATCAAGGAATTATTGCTTAGTGACAATCCGAGCATATGTTCTGCCTTTTTTTCTTTATAATCAATGGATTAGCTATATAGCCAATGTGTCGGACGACTAGAAAAGGAGGAAACATGTTGAATCGGATGAAGGTCGGAACACGTTTGATCGCAGCATTCTTTTGCGTCGCGCTGTTGGGCGCCATCGTGGCGGGCATCGGTATCTTCAATATGGGCAAGATCGATACCATGGCTGGACAGATGTACCACAATGAGTTGCTGGGACTGTCCTACATCAAGGAAGCCAATATTGCGCTGACCAAGGTGGGCCGGGCGCGCAGCAATTTCTTGCTGGCCACGACCCCGGAAGAACGCAGCACGCGCCAGGCCGATATCGCCAAATACCTCGACATCAACAAGACCAACCTGGCCAAGGCGGAACCGCTGTTCGTCACGCCGGCGGCCAGGCAATTGTTTGCCCGTTTTGCCACGGTGGACGCCGAATACCGCAGCACCATGCAACAGGCACTGGCGCTGGCCACTGCCGAACCGCTGTCGCAGCACAGCGCGGAGCTCGATGCGCTGTTGAACAAGACGCGCGCGCACGCCAATGAGCTCGACAGCGTGCTCGATACCTTGTCGCAGCAAAAGGAAGAGCGGGCCAAGGTTGCCGCCGAGCAGGCCAATCGTGTCTACGAGGCCAGCCGCAGCTTCATGATCGCGCTGGTGCTGGGAAGCCTGGTGGCCGGGCTGGCGCTCGGTGCGCTGATCACCCGCAGCCTGACGCGCCAGCTCGGTGGCGAACCGGACTATGCCGTCAAAATTGCGGGCGCGATTGCCGAGGGCGACCTGACGATCGAGATCCGCACGGCCCGCCATGACGAGAGCAGCTTGCTGTATGCCATGAAAGGCATGCGCGACAAACTGGTTGGCATCGTCAGCCAGGTGCGCGCCGGCACGGACACCATTCATACGGCATCGGGTGAAATCGCCCAGGGCAACCTGGATCTGTCGTCCCGCACGGAAGAGCAGGCCAGTTCGCTGGAAGAAACCGCCTCGTCGATGGAAGAGCTGACCTCCACCGTGCGCCAGAATGCGGACAATGCGCGCCAGGCCAATGTGCTGGCCGGCGCCGCTTCCGAAGTGGCCGGCAAGGGGGGCGCGGTGGTCGGGCAGGTGGTGCAGACCATGGAATCGATCAACGCTTCCTCGCGCAAGATCGTCGATATCATCAGCGTGATCGACGGCATCGCCTTCCAGACCAATATCCTGGCCTTGAACGCGGCCGTGGAAGCGGCGCGGGCGGGCGAGCAGGGGCGTGGCTTTGCGGTGGTGGCGACCGAGGTGCGCAACCTGGCGCACCGCAGCGCGGCGGCGGCCAAGGAAATCAAGACCCTGATCGGCGATTCGGTCGAGCAGGTGGAAATCGGCGCCAGGCTGGTGCACGATGCGGGACTGACTATGGATGAAGTCGTCACTAGCGTGCGCCGGGTCGCCGATATCATGCAGGAAATCACGGCCGCCAGTGCCGAGCAGAGCGCGGGCATCGAACAGGTCAACCAGGCAGTGGTGCAGATGGACCAGGTGACGCAGCAAAACGCGGCGCTGGTGGAAGAGGCGGCCGCTGCGGCCGAATCCTTGCAGGAGCAGGCGCATGCCTTGACCGACCTGGTGGGCGTGTTTCGCCTGCATTCCCAGCAGCAAGGCCCGGCCGCGGCGCCAGCCAGCAATGTGACGCCGCTGCGCCGTCCGTCGCCTGTGGCACAGGTGCGCCGCCTGGCCTGATTCCGGCGCATTTCTCCGTGGATGGCGTGCGCCGCGCGCCTTGGAGGCTCTAAGTGTTCATGCGTACCGACTTGTTTTCAAACAAGGACTACAATTGACGTACTGCCATCTACAGGAGTTCTCAATGAAAACCCTGACCCTTGCCGCTGCCTTGCTGGCGATCACCGCCGGCGCCCAGGCGCAAACAGGTGTATCGATCAGTATCGGCCAGCCCGGCTTCTTCGGCCGTATCGACGTGGGAGACTATCCCGCCCCCGAACTGATCTATCCGCAACCGATCATCGTCCAGCGCCCCAGCCATTATGCTGGCCGTCCTATCTACCTGCGCGTGCCGCCCGGCTACGCGCAAAACTGGCCCCGCTACTGCCGCGTGTACAATGCCTGTAACCAAGAGGTATACTTTGTCCAGGACCGTTGGTATACCAACCAGTTTATACCGCGCTATCGCCAGCAGCATCCGGACCGCTACCATGGCCGTCCAGGCTATCGTCCGCCACCTCCACCGCAGGCCAGGCCCAACCGGCCCGATGACCGCCGCGACGACCATCGCGGCGACCGGCCCGGCAATGGCCGTGGGCCAGGAGACCGTGGCCCGGGCAATGATCGTGGCGGCGACCGTGGCGGCGACCGCGGCGGCGACCGCAGGAACTAAGCAAAAACCAGGCAGTAACAGAATTCATCATAGCAATCGTACGGAGGATCTTTGCACAGTAAAATACTCATCGTAGGCGGTGGGGCAGGCGGCCTGGAGCTGGCCTGCAAACTTAGCCGCAAACTCGGCCCCGGCCAGGTCACCCTGGTCGACAGCCGTCTTTACCATATCTGGAAACCGTCGCTGCATGAAGTGGCGGCGGGCACCCTGGACATCCACCAGGAAGGCCTGTCCTACCAGATGCTGGCCCACGATAACGGCTTTACCTATGTGTACGGCCCCTTGACCGGACTCGATGCGGCGGCCAACCGCGTGACGGTGGGCGCTATCGCTTCCGATAAAGGCGAGCAACTGTTGCCAGAGCGCCAGATCGGCTACGACCAGCTGGTGCTGGCCGTAGGCAGCACCTCGAATTATTTCGGCGTGCCCGGCGCCCAGGAGCACACGATTTCCCTCAACGCCACGGAAGACGCCGAACGTTTCCGTTTGACCCTGCTCAAACTGCTGGCCATGGCCGAGCAGCGCCAGGGTGACCTGGGCCATCCCGGCGTCGACATCGTCATCATCGGTGGCGGCGCCACGGGCGTGGAACTGGCGGCCGAATTGCGCGAAGCGAGCGGCGTGTATGCGGCGTACGGTTTCCAGAACCTGAACGCCATCAAGGATGTGCGCATCACCCTGCTGGAAGGGGCGCCGCGCATCCTGGCGCCGCTGCCCGAGCGTGTTTCGCGGGCGGCCTTGAAGCTGCTCAACCAGCATGGCATCTCGGTGGCCACCGATACGCGCGTCACCTCGATCGAAGCGGACAAGGTCACCATCGCCAGCGGCACCACCTATGCGGCCGATATCTGCGTCTGGGCGGCCGGCATCCGCGCGCCCGAATTCCTGTCGACTTTAGGCTTGCCGACCAACCGCGCCGGCCAGCTGGAAGTGACGGGCATGCTCAATGTGCAGGGCCATGCGAATATCTTTGCGCTGGGCGACTGTGCCGCGTGCGCCGGCGCCGATGGCAAGCTGGTGCCGCCACGCGCCCAGGCGGCGCATCAGCAGGCCGATTACCTGCTGAAGACCTTCCTGTTGCAGGTGAAAGGCAAGCCGCCGCAAACCAGGCCGTATGAATATCTCGATTACGGTTCGCTGGTGTCCTTCGGCCGCACCACTTCGGTGGGCACCCTGATGGGCTCGCTCAAAGGCCTGAGCTGGTTCGTCGAAGGTTTTATTGCGCGCATGATGTATGTCAGCCTGCACCTGATGCACCACAAGGCCGTGCTGGGCAGCGTGCGCACGGGCGTGATGGCGATGGGCCGTTTCCTGATCAAGCGCAGCACGCCGCAGGTCAAGCTGCACTGACGAGGTGTGCGGGCTTGCCTGGCCTTAGCGGGAGCGCTCGCCGGTGACAGTATCGCAGCGCGCCCGCGTCATCGGGAAATTGATGGTGGTGAATTTCCCCTTCAGGGTACCGGTGATGCTGGCGTGCAAGATGCGCTCGCTGTCGTGGCGGTAGATGATGCGGCTAGGGAAATCGTTGTCCAGGTTGGCGAAAATAAATTCGTTCGGCTTGTCCTGGCGCAGCAGGTTGAAGACCACGGGCGCCTTGCCCGACGGTTGCACGATGTAGGCGAGCTGGCCCGGCTCGGTGATGCGGATCTGCACGAATTCAAACTCGGTGGTCTTGCCACCCTTGACGGTGCGGCTCAGGCCCAGGATGGTGCCGCCCGCCGCCGTACTCCATTGCTCGCCCGTGCCCGGTTCGGCGCCATCGACCAGCCAGCAGCCGGACAGCCAGGCCAGCTTGTCGACCGTCTCCGGCGGCGGCACGATTTTTTCGGCCGCCTGCACATTTCCAATACCGATAAGCGCTACCAGCAAAATAGCGGTGGTGTATCTGTGCATGTCGTCCCCTTTGTCTGATTTATTCTTTCGGTAAAATGCGTGGCAAGACTGCTTGCAGGATCGTTCCGCCCTGTGGATTGGCCGACAGGCTCAAGCTGCCGCCCAGGTAGTGCACGCGCTCGCGCACGGCGCGCAAGCCATGCTTGCTCATTTCAACGGGCTTGTTGACAGGCAGGCCCACGCCGTCATCCTTGATGGTCAGCATCAGCCCATCGTCATTATCATCGACGATGATGTCCACTTCGGTTGCGTGCGCGTGTGCGGCGATGTTGCCCAGCGCTTCTTCCAGGGTGCGCAGCAGGGCCACGCCCACGTTGCGCGGGCAAATCAGTTCATCTTCGGGCAGGCTGCAGCGTACGGTGATTTTATGCTGCTCGGCAAATTGCGCGGCCAGTTCGCTGAGCGCCACATTCACGCCCAAAAATTCCAGCTTGTCGTTCCACAATTTCATCTGCATCTGGCGATTGGTTTCAATCACGTTCAGCAGCAATTGCTTCATGGTTGCCGCACGGTCCAGCAGCGGCGCTTCCTGTGGCATCTTTTGCGTCAGCAGCGACAGATGCATGGTCAGCGCCGTCAGCGAGGAGCCCAGGCTGTCGTGCAACTGGCGCGACAGGGCGCGCCGTTCATTGTCCCAACTGGTATTGACATGCCCCAGCAACTCGCTGAGATCGGCAGCGCGTTCCGCATCGGCCCTGAAAGCTTCCTGGTTCGGATTTTTTTGTGCGGACATGGCGCCCCGTAAATAATAAAAGAATATGACAGGATGGAAGGTGAGGATCATACATGAGGATTTCGCCGCAAGGCGCATGTATGGAAAAAATATGTCTTTTGGGCAATTATCGTGTGTCCGGATCATTTAATCCCTGCCGGGTGGGTATCGCAAGCCTCGGTTTCTACGTACGGCTGCGCACATACCGCCGCGCATGTCCCTGCCATAGTGGGGCTGTCCTGTCGTGGCGATCACACGCGCCCACGGCCCTACCACCGAGTTGAAAGGAAATACCATGAATATCGATACCATCGTTGACCAGGAATATGCCGATAAAAGTTTTCGCGACATCGTCAATGCGCCCATCAGCGCCTTGCGCGGCGTCAGCGCGAAGGACGCCAAGGCTTTGCAGCAGGCATTTGGCGTCAGCACCGTGCGTGAATTATCGAACCTGAACTTCGTCAAATGGGCCAGTGCGCTGGCCATCCTGGCGGACGAGGAAGGCATGAGCGGCGAGGAAAGGGCCAAGGATGCCTTGCTCGATGATGCCGTTGAAATGACGTTCCCCGCCAGCGATCCGATTTCCGTCGACGCCGGCATCACGCGCATCGAGGTGGCGCCCGACAAGGCCCATGCGCATGACGACCACCAGCATGCTGGCCGGCATGAAGTTACGGCGGCCAAAAAATAGGTATGGCCTGCCGGCATGAAAAAAGGCTCTGTCCTCGATAAATAGGGGAATCTTCCTGCAAGGCTGAGGTCTGACTCATCAGACCAGTCAAACAGGGAGATCAGCATGCAACAAGCGCAATGGCAGGCATGGCTCGCACAGTTCGCTGAGCTTTCTCGGCATCAACGTCTG